>CAVTND010000005.1:0-61939 GCA_963735955.1 uncultured beta proteobacterium
GGTGGTGAAGGCGGTGTGAGCGTCGTCGCCGCACCGCCACCGGACCTGCCGCGGCTGGGCCGCTGGCTGGAGCAGCGCGTGCCCGGCTTTCGCGCGCTGCAGCACGCCGAGCGCATCGTCGGCGGCAACTCGAACCCGATCTGGCGGCTGCAGGCGGCAAGTGGCGCCTACGTGCTGCGCACGCAGCCGGCGGGGGTGCTGCTGAAAGCGCGACGACTCGACCGCGAGGTGCGGGTGTTGCAGGCGCTGCGCCGCAGTCCCGTGCCGGCCACCATGCACGTGCACTGCGAGGATCCGGAGGTCATCGGCGTACCTTTCTACCTGATGGATTTCGTGCCCGGCGAAGTGCACCGCGATCCACGCATGCCGGGCCTGTCGCCGCAGCGTCGGGCTGAGCTCTATGCCGCGGCCATCGACATGCTGGCCACGGTGCATGCGGTGGACATCGAGTGCGCTGGAATTGCGCGACTTCGGCCGCACCGGCCACTACTCCAACGCCAGCTGCACCGCTGGACACAGCAGTACCGCAGCGCGCTGCCCGAAGGCGAGCCGACGATGGACGAACTCATCACCGCGCTCGAGCGCGACTTGCCGGCCGACGACGCGGCACCGGTGCTGCTGCACGGTGACTCGCGGCTGGACAACCTGATGTTCGAGCCCGGCACGGCGCGCATCGCCGCGGTGCTCGACTGGGAGCTGTCGACCTTGGGCCACCCGCTGGCCGACCTGGGGCAGTTCCTCGCCGTGCAGGCGCTGCCGTCGGACTATCTGTTGCCCGGGCTGGCCGGCGTCGACCGCAGCGCACTTGGCATCCCGAGTGTGGACGAACAGGCGGATCGCTACTTCGGCGCCAGCGGCCTCCCACCACGCACGCCGGTCGAACTGCGCGTCGTCCAGGCCTTCGCGATGTTCCGCCAGGCCGCCATCGCGGCCGGGTTGAAGCGGCGCGCCGAACTGGGTACGGCGGTGGCCGAGAGCGCGCTGCACTTCGGCAATACGCTCGACGTCTTTGCCCGCACCGGGCTGCAACTGCTGCGAGGAGAACCCAGCCCATGAAGAACCCCTTCGACCTGAGCGGCCAGGTCGCGCTGGTCACCGGCTCGACGATGGGCATCGGCGAGGCCACCGCGCGGGTGCTGGCGCGCGCCGGTGCCCATGTGGTCGTCAGCAGCCGCAAGCAGGCCGACTGCGAGCGCGTGGCGGCCGAGCTGCGCGCCGAGGGCCTCAGCGCCGAAGGCCAGGCCTGCCACATCGGCCGCATGGAGGACATCGCCGGCATGGCCGCGCACCTGAAGCAGCGACACGGCGGCCTGGACTTGCTGGTCAACAACGCGGTGCTGAGCCCGCTGCGCAGCATCGCCGACACCGACCTGGGGCTGTTCACGAAGACGGTCGAGGTGGATCTGCGTGGCTACTGGTACCTGTCGGCTGAAGCCGTGAAGCTGATGCGGCCGCGTGGCGGCGGTTGCATCGTCAACCTGGCCTCGGTAGCCGCACTGCACCCGGACAAGGGGCTGGCGCTGTACTCGACGTTGAAGACCGCGCTGATCGGCATGAGCCGGTCCTTCGCGATGGAATACGGCGAGGCCGGCATCCGCGTCAACACCGTGCTGCCGGGGCTGATCAAGACCAAGCTGGCCGACAAGTACGACGAGGCGACGCAGACCCGGGTGATCGCGAAGACGCCGCTCGGCCGCCTGGGCGAACCCGAGGACATCGGTCATGCGGTGTTGTACCTGTGCTCGCCGGCGGCGGCTTTCGTCACCGGCGCCAGCCTGGTCGTCGACGGTGGCGTCAGTGTGACCATCTTCTGAACCGAAGCGGGGATCAAGCCATGAGGGCGGTACTGTGCAGGGAGCATGGCGGGCCGGAGAAGCTGGTGGTGGCGGACATTGCTTCGCTGCAGCCCGGCCCCGGCGAGGTGGTGGTGGCCGTGCATGCGGCCTCGGTCAACTTCCCCGACACGCTGATCATCGAGAACAAGTACCAGTTCAAACCGCCGCTGCCGTTTTCGCCGGGCGGCGAGGTCGCCGGCACGATCAAGGCGCTGGGGCAGGGCGTCGAGGGGTACAGGCTCGGCGAGCGCGTCATCGCCGTGTGCGGCTGGGGCGGCTTTGCCGACGAGGTGGTGGTGCCCGCGCGCAAGCTGGTGCGCCTGGCCGACGGCGTGGCGATGGACGCCGCGGCCTCGCTGGTCATCACCTACGGCACCACGCACTACGCTCTGAAAGAGCGCGCGCAGCTGAAGCCGGGCGAGACGCTGCTGGTGCTGGGCGCGGCCGGCGGCACGGGCTTGTCGGCGGTGGAGCTGGGCAAGCTGATGGGCGCGCGCGTCATCGCCGCCGCGTCCAGCGCGGAGAAGCTGGCGCTGTGCAAGCAGTACGGCGCCGACGAGGGCATCGACTACAGCCAGGGAGGACCTGCGCGAACGCCTAAAGCAGATCACCGGCGGCCGTGGTGTCGACGTGGTCTACGACCCGGTCGGCGGCGCCTACACCGAAGCCGCGCTGCGCTGCATGGCCTGGCAGGGGCGGCTGCTGGTGATCGGCTTCACGGCCGGCGACATCCCGCGCCCGCCGCTGAACCTGCCGCTGCTCAAGGGCTGCTCGATCGTCGGCGTGTTCTACGGCCGCTTCAGCGACGAACAGCCCGAGCGCGCGCAACAGTTGCTGCAGGAGCTGATGCAATGGCTGGCCGCCGGGCGCATCAAGCCGCCGATCAGCCAGCGCCGGCCGATCGAGGAAGCCGCTGCTGCGCTGCAGGACGTGGCCGCGCGCCGTGTGCTCGGCAAGATCGTGCTCAGCACCGCGCTCGGGCGCGGCGAGGCGGTGCGGTGAAGGTCGAAGGCCGCACGGTCGTGGTCACCGGCGCCGGCAGCGGCATCGGCGCCGCGATGGCGCGCCGCTTCGCCGCAGAGGGTGCGAGGGCGGTGATCGTGGCCGACCTGGCGCTGGACGCGGCAAGGGCGGTGGCCGAAGGCTGCCGCGATGCGTCAGGCCATAGCGTCGGGCACGCATACCGACTGGACGTGGCCGATGCCGCGGCCACCGAAGCGTTGATTGACTCGGTCGAAAGGCGGCACGGCCCGATCGGCCTGTTCTGCGCCAACGCGGGCTTGGGCGTGCCCGGGGGCCGCGAGCCCGACGCCGCCACCTGGCAGCGGCTGTGGGATGTGCATGTGATGGCGCATGTGCATGCCGCGCGCGTGCTGTTGCCGCGTTGGCACGAGCGCGCGGCCGCTGAACCCAAAGGCTGGCTGCTGATCACGGCGTCCGCCGCCGGGCTGCTGTCGCAGCCCGACGCGCCCTATGCCGTGACCAAGCATGCCGCGGTCGCGTTTGCCGAGTGGCTCACCATCCAGCACGGCGGCGAAGGCGTCGGCATCAGCTGCCTGTGTCCCGGTGCAGTCGACACGCCGCTGCTGCGCGCCGAGAGCGTCGAGCGGCAGAAGCTGATGAATGCAGGCGAGGCGCCGATGCCACCCGAGACGGTGGCCGACATCGTCGTGCAGGGGCTGGCGGACGAGCGCTTCCTGATCCTGACGCACCCGCAGGTGGCGCAGTGGGTGCAGCGAAAGGCCGCTGACCCGGAGCGCCGGATCCACGGCATACGCAAGGGCTGGCGCCGCAGCGGCTGAGCGAAAGGAGGCAGACCCGAACCAATGATTCGAACCATGAACCAGATCGCCGCGGCTGCGTGTGACCATGCAGACCCGAGCCACCCCAACAGACCATTCTTATCACAGGAGACGAACATGATTTCACGCAACCGCCGCTTGATCCTTGCCGGCACCGCCGCCGCTGCCGCCACCGCGGCCTTCTCGCCCCGGGCCGTGTTCGCGCAGGCCACGCCCGGCGTCACCGTCACCGAACTGAAGATCGGCACCACCACCTCGCTCAGCGGCCCGGTGTCGGCGCTGGGCACGATCAACAAGTCGCAGGCGGCCTACTTCAAGATGCTCAACGAGCAGGGCGGCATCGCCGGGCGCAAGATCAACTACATCATCCTCGACGATGGCTTCAACCCGGCCAAGACGCTGGAGCAGACGCGCCGCCTGGTCGAGGAGGAGGAGGTGGCCTTCCTGTTTTCGCAGCTGGGCACCGGGCCGAACTCGGCGATCGTCAAGTACGTCAACGACAAGGGCGTGCCGCACCTGTTCCTGTCGGTCAACGGCGACAAGTGGGGCGACTTCAAGACCTACCCATGGACCCTGCCGTTCGCGCCGAGCGCGCGCACCGAGTCGCAGATCTTCGTCAAGTACGCGCTGCAGCAGAACCCGAAGGCGAGGATCGCCATCCTCTACCAGAACGACGACCTCGGCCGCGACTTCGTGGCCGGCGCCAAGGACGTGCTCGGCGCGCAGTACGACAGCGTGGTCAAGGCGGCGTCCTACGAGGTCACCGACCCGACGGTCGATTCGCAGCTGATCGAGCTGAAGGACAGCGGCGCCGAGGTGCTGATCTCCGGCGTCACCGGCAAGTTCGGCGCGATGTCGATCCGCAAGGTGTCCGAACTGGGCTGGAAGCCGATGCACTTCATCACCAGCGGCGTGTCGTCGGTATCTTCGACCATCAAGCCGGCCGGCGAGGACCGTTCGATGGGCGTGATCACCTCGGTCTACCTGAAGGACGTGACCGATACCGCCTGGGAGAACGACGCCGGCGTCAAGGCCTACAAGGCCTTCATGGCCAAGCATTTCCCCGAAGGCAATCCGAACGAGTTCTACAACGCCTACGGCTACATGATCGCGATGGTCATGCACCGCGTGCTCGAGCAGTGCAAGGGCGACTTCTCGCGTAAGAGCATCATGACCCAGGCCAACAACCTGAAGGAACTGGAGAACCCGCTGATGCTGCCCGGCATCAAGGTCAATACCAGCCCCACCGACCATCGCCCGCTCGAGCAGATGCAGCTGCAGCGCTGGAACGGCAAGCAGTGGGAGCGCTTCGGTTCGGTGATCCAGGGCAGCACCGTCTGAACTTCGGCGCCGGCGTTGTGCCGGCGCTGGCCCGCACTCGAAAACCCGAGGCTGTCACCATGAACCGTCCCGCCACCTTCGCCCGCCAGGGCCGCATCGGAGCGCTGTGCATCGACAACCCGCCGGTCAACGCGCTGTCGCCGCAGACCGTCGCTGCGCTGCGCGACTCGATCGCAGAGTTCGAAGCGGCCGACGATGTCGATGCGTTGGTGCTGTACTGCGCCGGCCGCACCTTCGTCGCCGGCGGCGACATCGCCGCGTTCGAAGACCCGGCCTTCAGCGCCGCGCCCTACAACGCGCTGCTGGCACGCATCGAGGCCAGCCGGCGCCCGGTGGTGGCCGCGGTGCACGGTACCGCGCTGGGCGGCGGTTTGGAACTGGCGCTGGCCTGCCACCACCGCGTCGCTCAACCCAGCGCGCGGCTCGGCCTGCCCGAGGTGAAGATCGGCCTGCTGCCCGGTTCGCTGGGCACGCAGCGCCTGCCTCGCCTGGTGGGCGCGCCGCTGGCGCTGGACCTGATCACCACCGGCCGCGTGATCGGCGCGCAGCAGGCGATGCGAGGCCGGGCTGGTCGACGAACTGAAGGATGGCGAGCCGCGCGAGATCGGCATCGCTGCCGCGCAGGCGCTGCTCGCGGCGGGCTACGTGCCGAGGCGCACCAGCGTACTTCCGGTGCCGCCGGCGGCTGACGAGATTTTCACGAAGGCCGCGGCCGACGCCGCGCAGAAATCGGCCTATCCAGCGCTGGCCGCGATCGTGCGCTGCGTGCGCGCCGCCGCACAAAAGCCGTTCGCCGAGGGCGAGGCGGTGGAGGCGCGCCGAGTTCGGGCACTGGTGCATTCGCCGTCGTCGAAGGCGCTGCGCCACCTGTTCTTCGCCGAGCGCGAGGCCGCCAAGATCCCCGGCCTGCCGCGCGACACTGCGTTGCGGCCGGTGAAGCGCGTCGGCATCGTCGGCGCCGGCACGATGGGCGGCGGCATCGCGATGAACTTCGCCAACGCCGGCATCCCGGCCGTGATCGTCGAGGTCGGCGACGCGGCGCTGCAGCGCGGCTTAGGCCTGGTGCGCAAGAACTACGAGGCTAGCGCTGCCAAGGGCAAGCTGACGTCCGAGCAGGTGCAGCAGCGCATGGGCCTGCTCAGCGGATCGCTGGACTACGCGTCGCTCGCCGACTGCGACCTCGTCATCGAGGCGGTGTTCGAGGACCTGGCGCTGAAGAAGCAGGTCTGCGCGAAGCTCGGCGCGACTGTGCAAGCCCGGCGCGATCATCGCCACCAACACCTCGACGCTCGATGTCGACGTGCTGGCCGCAGGCCACCGGCCGGCCGCCGATGTGCTGGGCATGCATTTCTTCAGCCCGGCCAACGTGATGCGCCTGCTCGAAGTGGTGCGCGGCGCGCGACACCGCGCCCGAGGTGCTGGCCACGCGTGATGAAGCTGGCCGCCACGATCGGCAAGGTGGCGGTGGTCTCGGGCGTCTGCTACGGCTTCATCGGCAACCGCATGGCCGAGGTCTACATGCGCGAGGCCGAGTTCCTGCTGATGGAAGGCGCCGAGCCGCAAGCAGATCGACGGCGCCGTCGAGGCGCTCGGGCATGGCGATGGGGCCGTGCCGCATGCTCGACATGGCCGGCGTCGATGTCGGCGCCAAGACGGTGATCGAATACGGCAAGGCCGGCGGGCTGCCGCCGGATGCCGAGCTATCGCGCGCTGGTGCGCAGCTGTTCGAGCTCGGCCGCTTCGGCCAGAAGACCGGCGCCGGCTACTACCGCTACGAAGGCCGCACGCCGCTGCCCGACCCGGCGTTGACGGCCATCGCCGCCGGCGCTGGCGCAAGCAGCACGGCATCACGCGCCGCAGTGCGCATCAGCGACGACGAGATCGTCGAGCGCTGCTCTACCCGCTGATCAACGAGGGCGCTGAAGATCCTCGAGTGAAGGCATCGCCTACCGTCCCGGCGACATCGATGTCGTCTGGGTCGCCGGCTACGGCTTCCCCGACCACCGTGGCGGCCCGATGTTCATGGCCGACCAGATCGGCCTGCCGAAGATCGCCGAACGCCTGGCGCACTACGCCGCGCAGCGCGGCAACGCCTTCGGCTACTGGACGCCGGCGCGCCTGTTGACCGAGCTCGTCGCCGCAGGCCGGCCGCTGGCCGGTTGGACCGCGCCGCGCTGAAGCCGCACCCCATCACCCACTGCATCGGAGCCACCATGAGAGAAGCCGTCATCGTCTCCACCGCACGCACGCCGCATCGGCCGCGCCTTCAGCGGCGCCTTCAACCACACCAAGTCGCCGACGCTGATCGGCCACGCGATCGCCCACGCCGTGCAGCGCGCCGGCGTCGATCCGGCGACGAGATCGAGGACGTGGTCATCGGCACGCGTGCTGAGCGCCGGCACCGCCGGCATGAACCTGGCGCGCAACGCTGCGCTCGCGGCCGGGCTGCCGTTGACGCGTCGCGGCCCAGACGATGGATCGCCAGTGCGCGTCGGGCCTGATGGCCGTCGCCACCGCGGCCAAGCAGGTGATGGTCGACGGCATGGACGTGGTGGTGGCGGGCGGGCAGGAGAACATCTCCGCGGTGCAGACGCCGTACATGGAATGGGTGGCACAGCGAGAAGGACCCCAACGTGCTCGCGCGCGCGCACCGCATGCCTACATGCCGATGCTGCAGACCGCCGAGTTCGTCGCCAAGAAGTACGCGATCTCGCGCGACGCGCAGGACCGCTACTCGCTCGAGTCGCAGCGCCGCACCGGCGCAGGCGCAAGCAGCGGGCCGGCTTCGATGCCGAGATCGTGCCGATCACGACGACGATGGCGGTGGTCGACAAGGACACGCAGGACGTCGTCGCTACAAGCGAGTGACGCTGGCCACGCGACGAAGGCAATCGTCCCGACACCACGCTCGAAGGCCTGCAGGCGCTGAAGCCGGTGATCGAGGGCGGCGTGGTCACCGCCGGCAACGCCAGCCAGCTGTCCGACGGCGCGTCGGCCTGCGTGCTGATGGAGCGCGCGCTGGCCGAGCAGCGCGGCCTGCAGCCGCTGGGCCTCTATCGCGGCATGGCGGTGGCCGGCTGTGCGCCCGAAGAGATGGGCATCGGCCCGGTCTACGCGATCCCCAAGCTGCTGAAGCAGCATGGCCTGAAGGTCGACGACATCGGCCTGTGGGAACTGAACGAAGCCTTCGCCTGCCAGGCGCTGTATTGCCGCGACCAGCTCGGGCATCGACCCCGACGAGCTACAACGTCGATGGCGGCGGCATCTCGATCGGTCACCCCTACGGCATGACCGGCGCGCGCCTCGTCGGCCACGCGCTGATCGAAGGCAAGCGCCGCGGCGTGAAGTACGTCGTGGTGACGATGTGCGTCGGCGGCGGCATGGGCGCCGCCGGCGCTGTTCGAAGTGCTCTGACGAGAGACGGTGATGTCCGACCCTGACTTCGGGCCGGTGCGTTACGAACGCCTCGCCGACCACATCGCCCTGGCGACGCTGAACCGGCCCGAGGTGCGCAACGCCGTCAACGGCGCTCTGGCCCGGGCGCTGGAGGCCGTCGTCGTCGAGACCGAGGCCGACCCGGACATCGGGGCGGTGGTGCTCACCGGCGCGGGCGACGGCGTGTTCTGCGCCGGCGCCGACCTGAAGGAGGTGGCGGCGGGACGCGGCGACGAACTCTTCACCGCGCAGGGCGGCTTCGCCGGCTTCGTTTACGCGCAGCGGCGCAAGCCGTGGATCGCCGCCGTCAATGGCAAGGCACTGGCCGGGGGTTGCGAGATCGTGCTCGCCTGCGAGTTGGTGGTCGCGGCCGAGCATGCTGTCTTCGGGCTGCCCGAGGTGTCGCGCGGGCTGATCGCGGCGGCCGGTGGCTTGATCCGGCTGCCGCGTGCGCTGCCGCGCCATCTGGCGCTGGAACTGGTGATGACGGGCGACCCGCTCGACGTGCGGCGTGCGGAGATGCACGGGCTGGTGAAACCGCATCGTGCCGGCCGACCGGCTGATCGCCGAAGCGGTGGCGCTGGCGCAGCGCATCAACCGCAACGCGCCGCTGGCGGTGCGCGAGAGCCTGCACGTCGCGCGCCGCGCCGGCGAGCTGAGCGAGGCCGATGCGCGCACGCTGGTCCAGGCCTCGCGCGATCGCGTCGTGCGCAGCGAGGACTACAGGGAGGGGCCGCGTGCCTTCATCGAGAAGCGCGAGCCGCGCTGGGTGGGGCGCTGAGGCGACGGCGCATCGGCAAGCCATCGCGGACTACAACGGCTCGCCGCCGCACACAGCGTTGATGTTCCTGGCCCCGTGCAGCAGCCGCTCGATGTTGACTCCGGCGACGATGGGCTCATAGCAGATGACATAGCGTCCGACGGGACGCTTCGATGGCCTGTCTTCGGCGATGGGTCTCATATCTCGAAGATGTCCGCAGCTGCAAGCGGGCGGCGGGCAAAGCGCGGCATCTACGAGCGAGCCACCTTGCTGGCTAGCAGTTGCAGTTTTTCGCCTATCGAACATTGTCAATGATGGACATCCAGCGCCCACGGCGATATTGGCGTTTCGGCGACCATGGGATCGCACCGAGGTCTCAGGCCGCGACCGGCCCGCGCATCGACTCGATGATCATGTCGATCGTGTCCGCCCAGGCCTTCTCGACCTGCGGTGTGTGCCTCTCACCGAGCACCCCACGTGCCGACTCGAGAAACGCCTGGCGAAAGGCCGGGTAGTACTCGGCCGCGACGCCGTAGCCATCATGTCGCCGTCCGAGATCTCGCAGGCCGAGCGTCATGATCTCGGGGCGGCTCATCGCGTGCACGAGAAATTGCATCATGTGGGAGAGCATCTGGCCCTGGCTCTCCATGTCGCCACGGAAGAGCCCTTCGGCCGCAGGAGCCAGCGCGAACAAGCGTCGGTAGAGGTCCTGCGTGAACCGCTTCTGGTGTTGCAGGAGAACGCCGATGGTCGACTGCACCAGCAAGGCGGAGTCCGGCGCGGCAAAGCCGATCACTTCCACGAGCTGGAACGCGCCGTGCTTGCCCTTCAATACGGCTTGCGCTCTGCGCACCTCCACGGGCGCCTGCGGGACTTGATTGAACAGAGCCTCCGACATCAGGAATCTCGTACCCAGCGTCTTGTTCGCATCTTCGATGCGGCTGGCGACGTTCATCGCATCACCGACCACCGTGAACTGTCGATGATCCGGATGCCCCATCATGCCGACGATGAGCGGGCCGAAATGCGCCCCGATGCCGATCTCGAGCGTCGTTCCGAATTCGCCCGACAGCTCCGCATTGAGATCGTTCAGCGCTGCGAGCATGCCCAAGCCGGCTCGAATCGTGTCGAGACAGCTCTTCTCGGGCGGATCGCCGCCCACACCGAACAGCCCGACGATCTGGTCGCCGACATACTGATAGATGACACCGTTGTTGATCAGGATCGCGTCGCCGACCGCCTTGAAGAAGCGATTGAGGATGTGCACCACGTCGTAGGCGAGGTGCGCTTCGACAAAGGGCGTGAAGTCGCGGATGTCGCAGAAGAGGACCGCGAGCGTGCGCTCCTGCGACGGCGCGATCGACGCTTCTTCCACCTGCAGGCACGACACGTCCGCGGGGCTCTTGATCAGCCGTTCGAGGGTCACGTCGCCGCTGACGCGCGTCTGACACGCCAGGCGCGTGAACCCATCCCAGCGAAGCGCGTCGGCCACCTCGACCTCGCGCGGCGTCCGCGCCGAGACGTTCTGGATGCCGTCACAGATGCGGACGCGACAAGTCGTGCAGCGCCCGTGTCCCCCGCATGCGCGAACGTGCGGGATCTTGTGCGCGATCGAGACGTCGAGGATGGTCATGGCGGGATCGGCGACCGGCATCGCCTTGTCTTCGCCCACGTATACGATCGTCGTCATGTGAGGTTTGGCACTCGAACGGATCTAGGCGATCACGAGGCTCGGGGTCGTGATGCGGATCGAGGGCGCGGAGAGGGTCTGACACAAGTCTAGGCTCGATCGCAAGAATGTGGAAGATCGCGCAACATGCAGACCGCGTCCACGCTATCGGCGGGTGGGCCGAATCGCCACGATGATCTTCAGTTCGCCGGGAAGCTGCCCGCGCTGAACGACGGCAAATGGCCACGGATCGTGATGTTGGTGGCCTTCAGCTTCATGACGTCAAGCCGCGATCCACAGCGGTCATCGCCAAGACGAGACTGGTCGGCAAGCGGACGCCTACGCTCTTACCCCCAGAGCCGCGAAGTGCACGACCCATTCGTGCGCGGGGTCCACACCGACCAGGGCCGCCGCCTCGTCGTCGTAGAAGGCGCCCACCGCACATGCGCCGAGGCCACGTGCCCCGGCCTCCAGGTACACACGCTCGCCGACGAGCCCCGCCTCGAGGAACGCGTGCCGATAACCCCGCGCCGGCCCGAGCGGATCGGCCGCGAACACCGCGCGGTCGATCGACAGGACGAACACCACTGCGGCCTCGGCGACAACGTCCTGGTCGAGGGCGGCGGCGCGGGCGGCGGCGCGCGTGGCCGACGGCACGCGGCGTGGTACGAGCGCGTGACGCTCGGGCTCGTAGCGATAGGCGCCGGGCGCGAGGCCGGCGCACGTCATGCGCCACCAGGTTCACGCGCACGGCAGCTGACAACACCGGGCCGTGACGTGCACTCATGCGCGCCAGCACGTCGGCCAGCACCTGTAGCGGCAGCGGCGTTTTCGTGTAGCGACGCACCGAGCGGCGCTTCGCGATCACCGCCAACCAATCCGGCGCGACGGGCGCTGTGGGCGGCAGCGCGGTGAGCGCCTGCACCAAGGGGCGGTGGACTGGCGTCGCAGCCAATGCCGGCGATGGCGCAGAGGCCACGCGCAGCGAGGTCGCGGCGTGCACGGCGGCCGTCACACCGAGCGCTGCGCCGGACGCGGCGGGCTGAAGCTGCGAGCCACCGCGATGCTTCGCCAGGTGTCGCCGCCGCCCTCGTTGGCGTCGATGCACTCGGCTCAGCCGCTGTTGCCGGCGCACCCAGCGCGACCACCGCCAACACCCCTTCCTCCGCCTCGTCCACCCCCAGCGCCTGCGCCGTTCGCGACTCATCGAACGCGGCAACGAAGCGCGTGCCCACGCCAAGCCCGCCGGCCGCGATCCGCAGGTTCTCCAACGCGTGTCCGAGATCGGCGAGCACGTAGCGGTAGCTGCGGTCACCGTACTTGCGGCCCGTGCGCCGGAAGACCGCGGTGGCCACGACCAGGGCCGGTGCGTCGCGCAAGGCGTCGTCGGCGATGGCCCCTGGCAGCAGCGCGCCGGCCGCCACATTGCGCAGTCGCGCCAGTGCATGCGACTGCGGGTCGTAGTGCCACAGACCGGGCGCGAGACCGGGCAGCGCGAGCGCGGCCACATACAACTCGGTGGAGAACAGCGCACCCGACGAGGGTGAAGCGCGCAAGTGCAGGCCGCCGCGCGTCTCGGTCACGCCCGAGGTGTGCCAGAGGATGTCGGCGAGGGCCCCAAGATCGAAGGGTGTGACGTGCGTCGCCCGGGTGCCGGCAGGCGCATCCTGGGGGCGCCGGCATCGCGCTTGAACGGCGCAGGCGGCTCGCCCCAGTCGACGGCCGGTGCGCGCGTCAACACGCCGGCACGCGAGTGCGACGAGAAGGCGTGGAAGCGCTCGACGAGTGCGAGCGCCGGCGTTGCAGGATCGGACGCCGTGGTGCCAGCCGGCGAGTCGCGGCCGCGCGGCATTTCGATCTTCAGTTCTCTTCGACCATTGCGCAGGCCCAGCGTGAAGGCTGCGCCGGTGGCTGCGATCACTCCGAGCGCGCCGAGCACGCCGCGCCGGGCTTCGCGCGGCGGACCCTGGGAGCGAGTCGGCGTCGCGTCGGTGGCCGTCATCCTTCGCCGCGCAAAGAATCGCCACACCACCGGGAAGTTGAAGGCGAGGTGCAGCGACACCAGCAGTACCGTGCCGTAGCCGAACAGGTAGTGCCAGTCGAACACCGGCAACTGCTGGTTGGCGACCCAGAAGATGCCCAGGCCGGCCGTGGCCGCCACGTAGCACGAGCAGCAGCACGCTGGCGGCGACGTTGATCGCGTGGCGCGACGGTGCACGGCCGCGCAGAACTTGCACGGCGAGTACCGCTGCCGCAAGCAGAAGCGGCAGCGCGACCCAGAGGAGCTTCGGCATGGGGATCACCTCTGCAAGCGATCTTCCCTCCGTGGGGCGAACAGGCGCATTGTGCGGGCCATCGCGCTGTCGATGCCCAAGGGCAGCAGGCCAGCACCGCCATCAGCAAACGTCAGCCGTCCGGAATTATCAACATAGGTGACGGATTGCAGGCGCCGAGATCGTATGCATGGCCGGCAAAGCTCGACCCGTAGCAGAAGCACGCACCGCAATGATCCTTGTGGCAAAGCTGACCGTCGACGACCTGCTCGATGCCGATCAAGCTGACGCCTTGGCACGCGCGGTCCTGCCGCTGCCAGGGCTGACGGTCGCGACGACGTTCAGCGCCGCCGCCTCACCTCAGCGCGAACACCGCCACCTCCGCGCTGCGCCCCTTGACATGCACCGCCGGCAGCGATTCGAGCCCGACAGGCGACGAGAGCCTGGCTCGCGTCGCTCCGCTGACCAGCATCTGCGTGCCGAAGTCCTTGTTCAGCGCCTGGATGCGCGACGCCAGGTTGACCGCGTCGCCGACCAGCGCGTACGACATGCGCTCGCTGCTGCCGATGTTGCCGGCGATCACGGTGCCGGTGTGGATGCCGATGCCGTGGCGCAGCTCGGCCTTGCCGGCCGCGCGGCGCGCGCTGTTCCAGGCGTCGAGGCGCTGTCCCATCTCGCGTGCCGCGGCCACGGCGGCATCGGCATGGCGCGGGTCTGCGATCGGCGCTCCGAACACGGCCTCGATCTCGTCGCCGATGAACTGCAGCACCAGGCCGCCGTGGGCGCGGATCGCGAGCGTCCATCTCGGTGAAATAGGCGTTCAGGTCGGCCACCACCTCGGCCGGCGGGCTGGCCTCGACCCAGGGCGTGAAGTCGCGCAGGTCGGCGAACAGGATCGTCACTTCGCGCTGCACGCCGGCTCCGCTCACCCGGCCGGCGAGGATCTCGTCGCGCACCTCGGGGCTGACGTACTTGCCGAAGGTCTCGCGGATCGCCTCGCGTTCGCGCAGGCCCTGGACCATGCGGTTGAAGCCCTCGGCCACGGCGCCGATCTCGTCGTTCGAGACCACCGTGCAGCGCGCGTCGAGCCCGCCGCGCTGCACCTGAGCCATCGCGGCCTGCACCTCGCGCAGTGGTTGCGCCACGCTGGCCGCGACCAGCAGCGCCAGGCCGACCGAGACCACCAGCCCGCCGAGCGCGAGCACGACGACGACGAGATTCAGGTTGTGGATGATCGCCGCCGCCGTGGCCGCGTCGGCCGCGCGCAGCGCGTCGGCACGCGTCAGCGCCGCCACCGACAGCACGGCCAGCGGCAGCAGGCCGAGCAGCAGGAAGGCCGCCAGCATGCGCGTGCGCACGCGCAGCCGCGGCACCCGCACCGCGCTCAGCTCGCCTCTCGGGAACAGGCGCGGCAGCTCGTCGCGCATCAGGCGTTCGCTGCCGAAGAAGACGATCGCCGTGACGAACGGGCCGGCGACGAAGGTGATGCCGAACATCTGGCGCAGCGCCCGCCCGAGCTCGAAATCACCCGCCAGCAGCGGCCAGAAGACGCCCCAGATGAAGGCCGCGGCCACCCAGCCGCCTGCCGCTCGTCAGCGCCACGAAGGCCGGCAGCAGCAGCGCGCGCCGGCGCGCGGTGTCGCCGGACGGGCCGGGCGGTAGCACGTGCCCGCCCGCGTCAGCGGCGCCAGCCAGCGCTTCGCGAGGTGCCTGCCGACGACAGACAGCAGCCCGAAGGCAAGCACGAAGATAGGCGAATCTCGGCGCCTGTCGTCGCCACGCCGCCGCTGACGGCCGTCGGGTCGACATCGCGAAAGTAGAGGAACGTGAGCACCGCGCCGCCCAGGTTGCCGAGCACGGACAAGCTCGTCATGCGGGCACCGGGGGCCAAGGTCGGGAGGGACATGGTTGGGCGGCTTCGACACCGGTTTGGCGCCGCACCAATTTTGCGGCCGCTGATGGGCGAGGATAGGTCAGGCGCAGCACTCGACGCGCTCGGCTTCGAGATCGCGTCGTGGGACGTCGTCGGACCCTGCTGCAACTTTGATGATCGAACACCGACGAAGACGACGGGTTCTTCTCCGTGGCGGGGGCGGCGCGCGCGGCGATCCGACCGGCTGTGGGCCCGCGCTACAGCAACGCCGCCAGCGAAGCCGGCACGCGCACCGGCATGTCGAGCAGGATCTGCGCCGTTGCCCTTGCCCAGCGGGTCGAAGCGCGGCCGAGGCCGGGCCGCCGCCGTCCAGCGCGTCGTGCAGCAGCAGGTTCATCGCCGCGATGCCGGGCAGGTGGAAGCGCTCGACCGCGCCCCGCACCAGGTGCGCGAAGTCAGGCGCTTCACCGCCTCGGGCGTGAGCGGCTCCACAGCAGCGGCAGCCATTCGGGCCGGCGCGCGATGACGCCGATGTTCGAGATGTTGCCCTTGTCGCCGCTGCGCGCCCAGGCCAGCTGGATCAGCGGCACCTCGACCTGTCGGGTCGCCTGGCGGGTCGGTCCACCGCAACGGGCGTGGGCATGCGGGCGCGGCGCGCGTCGGCCTGGCCGGCGGGCACCGTCGACCGGCAGCGCGCTCGCCGTCGACGCGCACGGTGCACCGGCACTGCGCCCTTGTCGAGCAGGAACGCGAACGGCTGGATCAGCGGCGACAGCGACGGCCGGCCGCCGGCCGGCACCGGTCGTGCCCGGCGACCACGAGGTGCCGGCCGGCGCGATCTCGCGCGCGAAGATCTCGAGCGCCTCCTTCTGCGGGTGGTCGACCGACCACGCGCATCATCACCTCGCGCGACGCGCCGGTGCGCGCGTGCGGGCCGTAGCAGCGACTCGGCGCCGAGCACCTCGATGTGCGTCGCGCTGAAGTCGGCGCAGCCCGCGCTGCGCGAGGAGCGCGCGCGTGCGCTCGAGGATCGCCTCGCCGGTGCGCCGCGCCTTCGCCGCCGCGTCGATGCCGACGATGACCAGCGTGCCGGCGCAGCGACAGCCGTCGCAGCGCGGTCGCCGAGACCTTGTAGGTGCGGCGTCGGGGCACGGCCGCGCGCGCCGCTGGCACGCGCACGCGGTCGGCTCGCCAGCTGCTCGATGCGCACCTCGCGGAAGTCGCAGCTCACGTCGGGCAGCAGGTAGGCGCCGGGTCGCCGATCTCGTAGAGCATCTGCTCGGCGACGCACGCGCGGCGGACCAGGCCGCCGGTGCCGGGCGGCTTGGTCACGACGAAGCTGCCGTCGGCCTGGCACTCGACGATCGGATAGCCGATGTCGCCCAGTCGGGCACCTGCTCCCAGTCGGTGAACAGGCCGCCGGTGGCCTGGCAGCCGCATTCGATGATGTGGCCGGCGAGGCTGCCGCGCGGCGAGGCGGTCGAAGTCGTCCGGCGCGCCAGCCGAACTCGTGCATCAGCGCGCCCAGCGTCACCGCGCTGTCGACGCAGCGGCCGGTGATGACGATGTCGGCGCCGGCGGCCAGCGCGCCGCGCGATCGGCAGCGCGCCCGAGGTAGGCGTTGGCGCTCAGCACCTGCTCCGGCAGCGGCTCGCCGCGTGAACATGTCGCGCGCGCCGGCCGGCGCGCAGCGCGCGGCATCAGCGCGCTGCACGTCGTCGCCCTCGACGACGCGCGATCCGCAGGCGCCAGGCCCTGGTCGCGGCCAGCGCCTGCAGCGCCTCGGCGCAGCCGTGCGGGTTGATGCCGCCGGCGTTGCTGATCACCTTGATGCCGCGGCGCATCACCTCGCGCAGCACCGGCTGCATCGCGATGTCGACGAAGTCGGTGGCGTAGCCGAGCTCGGGCTTCTTGCGCGCGCGCGGCGGCCAGGATCGCCATCGTCGTCTCGGCGAGGTAGTCGAACACCAGGTAGTCGATCGACGCCGCGAGCCACCAGCTGCGGCGCGCCGACCCTGCTGTCGCCCCAGAAGCCCGAGGCGCCGCCGATGCGGACTCGACGTTGTGCAGTCATTTTGTGTAGAGCGAGCCGAGCTCGCCGCGGATCAGATGTTTCTGGACCTTGCCGGTGCCCGTGCGCGGGACCTCGGTGACGAAGACGATGCCCTTCGGCACCTTGAAGCCGGACAGCCGCTCGCGGCAATGGGCGATGAGGCCGGCCTCGTCGACCGTGGCACCCGGCCGGCGGATGACCACGGCGGTGATGGCCTCACCCCAGCGCGGGTGCGGCGCACCGATCACCGCGGCCTCGGCCACGTCGGGGTGACCGAGCAGGCAGCGCTCGACCTCGATCGACGCGACGTTCTCGCCACCGGTCTTGATCACGTCCTTGAAGCGGTCCTTGAACCAGATGGCGCCGTCGTCGTCGATGTGCGCGACGTCGCCGCTATGGAACCAGCCATGGCGCAGCGCCTGGCGGCTGACTTCCGGCTGGTTCAGGTAGCCGTTCATCACCTGCGGGCCTCGGTAGACCAGTTCGCCGGTCTCGCCGCGCGGCAGCAGGCGGCCCTGCTCGTCCATGATCGCCACGCGTGTCATCGCCGTGGCCGTGCCCCAGGTGGCGGCCTTGATCCACTGGTGTTCCGGCCGCTGCATGCAGGTGGCGGGTGTGAATTCGGTCTGGCCCGAACCCAGCACCACGTCGGCGTTCGGGAACATGTCGTGGATCGCCTGCAGTCTTTCCTGTGCCAGCGGCGCCATCGCGTACATCGCGCGGCGCATTGACTTGAAGCGCCGCGACTGCAGCTTCGGATCGTCGAGCAGCTGGCCGTACATCATCGGCAGCAGCACGACGAGGTTGATGCTTTCCTGGTCGAACAGCTCGGCCGCTGCCGGCGCCTCGAAGCTCTTCACGAGCACGGCGCGCCCGCCGGTGACGAGCAAGGGCATGACGATCGAGTTCAGCATCGCACAGTGGAACAGGGGCAGCGTGATCAGCGCGCTATAGCCAACCGTGCACTGGTGGGCGATGGCGTTCGACAGCGCGGCCATCGTCACCGCCAGATGGCTGGTCAGCACACCCTTGGGGTTGGCGGTGGTGCCGCTGGTATAGAGCAGCTGCACCACGTCGCGGTCGTCTATCAAGATGTCGAGCGGCTCGGTGGCACCGCGCGCCAGCAGCGCTTCGAAGCCGTCGGCGCCGCGGCGGCGGGGTCGGCTTCGATCCAGAAGCGGTGCGCCAGATCGGGCAATGGTTCGCCCAGCACGCCCTCGGCCTGCGTGCCCAAGGTACGTTCTGTGATCAGCACCTTGGCGCGCGCGTCGCGCAGACACCAGGCGATCTCGGTGGCGCGCAGTCCCAGGTTCACCGGTGCGCAGATCAAACCCGCGCGCGCACAGGCAATGTAGGTGAGCAACAGTTCGAGGTTGTTGCGCGACATCACGCCGACGACGTCCTGTTGCTGCAGGCCCAGGCTCAGCAGCGCATGGCCGAGCTGCGTGACCTGGCGTTCGAACTCGGCGTAGCTGAGCCGGCGCGCCCCGTCGACCAGCGCAATGGCCTGCGGGTGGACATCGGCCGTGCGCGCGATGATGTCGCCGACGTTCACGCGCTCGACCAGGTTCAGCTGCAGCGGCGTCGGATTGTCGGTGGGCGTTTCGGTCATGCGCGTGATCTCCGTCTGGCTCGTGCGGCCGTTGCAGCGTACGCAGCGTCCGCTGCGCGGTCTTGCGCCAATTGGCTGTGCCGCGGCATTGGGTTCCGTCGATCGAACGGGCCCGGCGCCGATCGGCTGCGATGCAGTCCGTTGCCAGCCAGTTCCCACAAGACGCGCCACCGCGTACGCGCGTAGCGTGTGGCTGAATTACGCTTGGCAACCTCAAGGAGACGTACCGATGCCCGCGACCCCGCTCGACCTGCACTCATCTGCTTTTGGCGGCGTGATGGCGCCGCCGCCGGCCATCGGCATGGCGCAATGGTTCACGGCCCGCGCGAGCCGCGCCGGGCAGCGCAAGGCGCTCAGCTTCGAGGGCCGCACCTGGAGCTACACCGAGCTGCTGGACGATGTCGAGCGCATGGCCAGCGTGCTGCACGAGGGCGGCCTGCGCCCCGGCATGCGCGTGGCCTACCTGGGTTTCAACCACCCGATGTTCCTGGTGACGCTGTTTGCCAGCGCCCGGCTCGGCGCGGTCTTCGTGCCGCTGAACTTCCGCCTCACCGGCGCCGAGCTGGAATACATCGTCACCGATGCCGGCGTGCACACGCTGGTGGTTGGCTCGGCGCACCAGGCGGTGATCGACAGCGTGCGCGACCTGCTGTGCTGCCAGCGCTACTGGTGCGCCGAGGGGGTTTCGGCCGATGCGCTGCGCTGGCCGGCGCTGGCCGATGCGCTGCGTTCCGCGAACCCGAGCCGTGCCACGCCGGCGGCGCCGGCCGCCGACGACGTGGCGATGATCATGTACACCTCGGGCACCACCGGACGGCCGAAGGGCGCGATGCTCACGCATGGCAACTTCTGGTGGAACCATGTTGGCGAGCTCTATTCGGTGGACGTGCTGGCCGACGACGTGCTGCTGGTGTTTGCGCCGATCTTCCACATCGGCGGGCTCAACGTGCTGACGATGACCACGCTGCTTAAGGGCGGGCATGTGCTGCTGCACCGCCAGTTCGACCCGGCGCGGGCGCTCGAGGACATCGTGGCGATGCGCGTCAGCATCCTGTTCGCGGTGCCGGCCATGCTGCTGTTCATCAGCCAGCAGCCCGAGTTCGCGACGGCGCCGTTGCAGACCTTGCGCCTGATCATGTGCGGCGGCGCGCCATGCCCCGAGCCGCTGCTGCACACCTACAACGCGCGTGGCATCGCCATCCAACAGGGCTATGGCCTCACCGAGACCGCGGCGCTGGTCTCGGTGCTGACAGCCGAGCATGCCGCGGCGAAGATCGGCTCGGTCGGCCACACCGCGCTGCTGACGCAGATCAAGCTGATCGATGGCGAAGGCCGCGAAGTCACCGAACCGCTGGGCCGCGGCGAGATCTGCGTGCGCGGGCCGAACGTCACGCGCGGATACTGGAACCAGCCCGAGGCGACGCGCGCGGCGCTGTCCGAGGACGGCTGGTTCCGCACCGGCGATGTCGGCTACTTCGACGCCGACGGCTTCTACTATGTCTGCGACCGTGTCAAGGACATGATCATCAGCGGCGGCGAGAACATCTATCCGGCCGAGGTGGAGAGCGTGCTCGACCGGCCACCCGGCGGTGGCCGAGGTCGCTGTCGTCGGCGCTCCCGACGAGAAGTGGGGCGAGACGGTGGTCGCGGTGGTCGCACTCAAGCCCGGGCAGGCGCTGACGCTGGAGGCGCTGCAGGCCTTTGCCGCAGACAAACTGGCGCGCTACAAGATCCCGCGCATGCTGCGCCTGGTGCCGGCGCTGCCGCGAAACCCGACCGGCAAGATCCTCAAGTACCAGTTGCGCGAGTCGCCTACGCCGGCCTGAGAGGCTGAGAGTCTTTCGATCATGCCCGCTCATCACGCCAAAAGACGCCCGCTCGTCGTTGCAAATGCTCGCCATAGCCCGAGCTATGGCTGCGCTTTGCGCCTAGATCGGGCGCCTTTTGACGCGCTGCTCGGGCACGCTCGAAAAACTCTCAGCCTCTGAGTCTGCGCGCGGCGCGCTCGCGCAGCTTGCCGACGATGCCGCTGGGAAAGAAATACACCGCCAGCACGAAGACCAGGCCGAACCACAGCAGCCAGCGGTCGGGTTCGAACAGGTGCGCGAGCAACGGTACGGCGTCGAGCCCGCTGCTCACCGCCTTGAGCAACACCTGCAGGTAGTTCTCGGCCACGGTGAACAGCACGACACCGAGTACCGCACCGTAGACCGTGCCCAGGCCGCCGATCACGGCCATCAGCAGGATGTTCAGCATGACGTTGAAGCCGACGCTGGTCTGCGGACCGACGTAGCGCAGCCACAGCGCCATCAGCATGCCGGCGGCGGTGGCGATCAGCGCCGACAGCGTGCTGATCGCCAGCCGGTAGGCCAGGGTGCGGTAGCCGATGGCTTCGGCGCGGAACTCGTTCTCGCGCAACGCTTCGAGCACGCGGCCGAAACGCGAGTTGACGACGCGCAGCATCAGCAGGAACAGCGCCAGCGCGCCAACCAGCACCAGGTAGTAGGCCAGCACCTTGCCGTTGATCGTCAGTGCCGAGGATCTCGTTCTCGAACAGCTCGAAACCCGGCGTCAGCAATTCGGGCACGCTGAAGTTGCGGCCGTCGTCGCCGCCGGTCAGCGAGCTCAGCCGCGTCACCAGCGCGCCGAAGGCGGCGGCCACGGCCAGCGTGGTCATCGTGTAGAAGATCGCCTTGACGCGCAGCGAGACCAGCGCGATCAGCACCGCCAGCACGGCCGACATCGCCAGCGCCGCGACGCGCACCGACCGCCAGCGCCGGCCAGGTCGGCCCGAGCTTGTGCAGCGCGATCGCCACGCCGTAGGCGCCGATGCCGTAGAACATGGCGTGCGCGAAGGAGACCATGCCGCAGTAGCCGAGCAGCAGGTCGAAGGAGCCGACCAGCACCACGAAGACGCAGATCGTCACCGCCACGTTCAGCGAGCGCGCGCCGGGGAACAGGAAGGGCGCGGTCAGCGAGGTAGCCGAGCGATCAGCAGCAGCAGCAGGCGTCAGTACCCGGCTGCGCGGGAAGTCGTCGGAGAACAGCTGCGAGGCCAGCGTCTTGATCATGGCGAGTCGCTCCATCAGCGGCCGGCCGGATAGAGGCCGCGCGGCCGCCACAGCAGCACCGCGATCATCACGACCGATGTTCGACACCAGCGCAAAGTCGGGCACGAGGAAGCTGACGTAGTTCTGCGTGAGCGCGAGTCAGCATCGCACCGACGAAGCAGCCGGCGCACCGATCCGAGGCCGCCGATGATGACGATGATCAGCATCTGCACCAGCAGGTCGGCGCCGATCGCGACGGTGAACTGCTCGCGGTAGAAGCCCCACATCGCGCCGCCCAGGCCGGCCAGCGCGGCGCCGGCGACGAACACGCCGACGAAGACGCGCTGGATGCGGTAGCCCAGCGCCTGCGACCATCTCGCGGTTCTCGACGCCGGCACGGATCAGCAGGCCGACGCGCGTGCGGCTGAAGCAGCAGCATCAGGCCGACGTAGACCAGCAGGCCCAGCACCACGGCGACGACGCCGGTAGCGCTCGATCGCCGACCTCGCCGAAGCAGCAGCGAGCCGCGCAGCGGCCTCGGGCAGCGGCAGCGTCATCTGGTGCGCGCCCCACAGCACGAGCAGCAGCTGCTCGATGATGATCATCGCGCCGATGGTGATGAGGATCTGCTTCAGGTGGTCGCCGTAGACCGGCCGCACGAAAAGGCGCTCGAAGACCCAGGCCGAGCAGCGGCGGTCGCGACCATCGCAGCGCCAGTGCGACGAGCAGCATGGCCGCCGCTGACCTCGGCACCGGAATCGGACTTCGAGCAGCCCGGAGAGCAGCGCGACCGAGCGAGGTGGCGACGTAGGCGCCGACCGCGACGAAGGCGGCGTGGCCGAGGTTCATCACGTCCATCAGGCCGAACACCAGCGTCAGGCCGCTGGCCATGATGAACAGCATCATGCCCATCGCCAGGCCGGCCAGCGGTCAGCGTGACCCAGGTCGGCAGCTGCCGACCAGCGGCAGCGCCAGCAGCGCGATGAGCAGCGATCAGCAACGGCGGGATCAGGTCGCCGCGGCGCGAATGCAGCGCGTCCAGTTGCACGATCGGCGCGGCGCTCGCGGCCAGGTCGTCCGCGTCGGCGGCGGGTGGCGCCGCGGCAAGGGTGGGGGAGGCGGCGTTCATGGGCCTTCGTCAATCGGTGGCGGCGGCCTCAGGCGGCCGCGGTGTGCAGGCCGAGCAGGCGACTTGCAGGGCTTCGTCGTCGGCCAGCTGCGCCATCGCTGCCGGCGTGCACGACGCGGCCGTCGTCCATCACCGCCACATGGTCGCCGAGCGAGCGCACGAAGTGGAAGTTCTGCTCGACCAGCAGGATCGTCGTGTCGTGCGCCTTCAGCTCGCAGCAGCGCCTCGGCCAGGTTGTGCACGATGGCCGGCGCCAACCCTTGGTCGGCTCGTCGATGAGCAGCAGCTTGCGCGGCTCGATGATCGCGCGCGCGATCGCCAGCATCTGCTTCTGCCCGCCGGACAGCGTACCGCCCGGGCGCAGCCAGAAGCGCTGCAGCGCCGGGAAGAGCCCGAAGATCCACTCGCAGCCGCGCCTCGTCGATGCGACCGCCGATCGCCGCCAGGCGCACGTTCTCCTGCACCGTCAGGTTGGCGAAGATGCCCATGTCCTCGGGCACGTAGGCAATGCCGCGGCGCGAGATCTCGGGTGTGGCGGCCCGCGTGATGTCGTGGCCGTCGAAGTCGACACGGCCGGCACTGGCCTGCCACAGGCCCATGATGGTGCGCAGCGTCGTCGTCTTGCCGGCGCCGTTGCGACCCAGCAGCACGGTGACGCCGCGCGCGCGGCACCACCAGGTCGACGCCCTGCAGGATGTGGTACTCGCCGATGTGCGTGTGCACACCCTGCAGGTGCAGCAGTTCGTTGTTCATGCTGGGAGCCCTCCTCGTTTGGCGGGGAGGGGCCGGGGAGGGGTGCCGTGAGTTCGGCCGCTGGCGTCCTCGGCGGCGCTGCTGCCGAGGTAGGCCTCCTGGACGACCGCCGAGGCCATCACGTAGGCGGGCGTGCCGTCGGCGACGAGCTGCCCGTTGTGCAGCACGATGATGCGGTCGGCCAGCGAGCGGATGACGTCGAGCTTGTGCTCGACGAGCAGGATGGTGCGGTCGCCGCGGTTCTTCAGGCGCTGGATCAGGTCCAGGATCACCGGCACGTCGTCGACACTCATGCCGGCGGTCGGCTCGTCGAACATCAACACCTTGGGCTCCAGCGCGGTCAGCAGCGCCACCTCGAGCTTGCGCTTGTCGCCGTGCGGCAGGCTTGCGGCCAGGTCCGAAGCGCGCGCCGCGAGTCCCGACGCGCGTCGAGGTAGTGCTGCGCCTGGTCGATCAGGTCGCTGCGGCTGCGCCAGCGCGCCAGCATGTTGAAGCCGGCGCGCTCGCGGCTCTGCACCGCCAGGCGCACGTTCTCGAGCACCGACAGCTCGGGGAACAGGTTCGTCAGCTGGAAGGCGCGGCCGATGCCGAGGTCGGTGCGCGCCGCCGCGCCGAGCCGCGTGATGTCGCGCCCGGCCAGCAGCACCTGGCCCGCGCTGGCCTTCAACTGCCCGGACAGCAGGTTGAAGTAGGTCGTCTTGCCGGCGCCGTTCGGGCCGACGATCGCGGTCAGCGTGCCGGCATGGAACTGCGGCCGTGACGTCGTTGACCGCGACGTGGCCGCCGAAGTGGATCGTCAGCCCCGGGGACGCCAGCATCGCGGTCATGCCGATGGCCTCGCCGTTGGCGATCTACGGCACCTTCACGCTGCAGCGGCACCGGCATCTCAGAGGCCGGGATCTCGCGCACCAGGTCGAGCAGGTCCCACTCGCCGTGCCCGGGTGTCTTCTTCACGCGGAACTGGTACTGCGCCTGCATCGCCTGGTGGTCTTCCTTGCGGAAAGTCATCTTGCCCTTGGGCGTGTCGAACTCCATGCCTTCCATCGCGGCGATCAGCTTCTCGGTGTCGGCGGTGCCGGCCTTCTTGAGGCCGGCGATGATCGCCGCGGCGGTGACGAAGCCACCTGCGGAGAACAGGTCCGGCGGTACCTTGAAGCGCTTGCTGGTGCTCGGCGACAAAGGCAGTCGTTCATCGGGTTCTTCGGGAAGGTGTAGAAGTAATAGATGCCGCCGGTCACCGGCAGTCCGGCCCAGGGCTTGATGTTCTCGTGGTTGGCGCCACCGATCGACAGGAACTCGATGTCCTGGCCCGCGGGCTTCAGTTCGGACAGCTTGCGCAGCGGGTTCGGTGCACCCCAGATGACGATGATGTACTTCTTGCCGCTGGCGCCTTTGAGCTTCGTCGAGGATGCGCTGCATCGATGCGGTGAAGTCGGTCGTCGACAGCGGGATGAACTCCTCGTGCGCGATGTTGCCTTGCTCTTGGTCGCGCCATCGCGTCCTTGACGGCCGCCACGCGCGTCCTTGCCGTAGACGTAGTCGGGCGCGAGGAAGGCCACGGCTGTCGCCGTCCTTCAGCCCGGCCGCGGTGGCCAGCGCGTCCTGGAACGAGTTGCGGCTGGCGCGGAACAGGTAGCGGTTCCAGCGGTGCCGGTCAGCGAATCGGCGATCGCCGGCTCGATCATCAGGATCTTCTTGTACTCTCGGCGCCACCGGCGCCATCGACAGCGCGCCGCCCGACCACGAGGTGCCGACCGCGATGTCGGCCTTGTCGTCGCCGAAGGCCTCGGTCAGCATGGCCTTCGACAGGTCGGGCTTGAACTGGTCGTCCTTGACGATGAGCTCGATCTTGCGGCCCAGTACCGTCATCGTGCCCTGGGTCAGCACATCGAGGCCGATGCGCAGGCCGCGCTCGGTGTCGCGGGCGTACTGTTCGCTGGGCCCGGTCTTGCTGGCGATCAGCGCGATCTTGATTGGCTTGGTGTTCTGCGCGACGGCGAAGGTGGGTGCCAGCCCGATCACCGCCGAGGCAGTGCACAAGGCGAGCAGAAAGCGTGATTTCATCGGTGTCTCCGAACGGGGGTGAGGGTCAGATGAGCAAGCGTTGGGTCGGATTCTGTGCAGCGTTGCCGATCGGGTCTTGCGTGTTCTGGCTGCCCTCGCAGCAAGCTCGATGCGGGTAGCGACGCGAACGCCGTGGTCGACAGCCACCTGGCGCAAGACCGCCGGCAAGGTGGCCTCTACGCTGTGGGGGACTCGAGCACTTCGCGGGCTCTTGAACCGCGTGCAAAACCGACGACCATGAACATCGACTTGACTCCATTGCATGGCCGCACGGCCGTGATCACCGGCGCGGCCAGCGGCTTTGGCCGCGAACTGGCGCGGCTGGGCGCTGCGTCCGACATGCAGCTTGCACTGACCGATGTCGACCGCGCGGGGCTGGACGAGACGCTGTCGCTGTGCGGGCTGCCGGCGGACCGCGCCTTCGTCGCCCGCTGCGACGTGTCGAACGCCGACGAGGTCGAGCGCCTGGCCCAGGCCGCGCGGGCGCGCTTTGGCGCGATCCACCTGCTGTGCAACAACGCCGGCGTCATCGCCGCCGGTCCGGCCTGGAAGGCCACGCCGCAGGACTGGGCCTGGGTCTTCGGCGTCAACGTCATGGGCGTGGCCCATGGCATCCGCAGCTTCGTGCCCGACATGCTGGAACGCGGCGAGTCGGCCTGGGTGGTCAACACCGCGTCGCTGGCCGGCCTGGTGTGCCCACCCGAGCTGTCGGTCTATGCGGCGAGCAAACACGCGGTGGTGGCTTTGTCCGAGTGCCTGCATCACGAACTGGCGGCCACCGGCAAGCCGGTCGGCGTGTCGGTGCTGTGCCCCGCGTATGTGGACACCGGCATTGCCGACTCCGGCCGTCATCGGCCGTCCGAACTGGCCGACGCCAACCCCGACAACGCCGCGATCATGGAGCGCACACGCGCGGCGATGAAGTCGGGTCGCGTGAACGCTGCGGAGGTGGCGCGCCTCACGCTGGAGGCGGTGATCCAGCGGCGCTTCTACGTGTTCACGCATCCCAAGGCGATCTCCGGTGTCGAGCTTCGGCTGCGCGACCTGCTCAGAGGCGAAGCGCCGCACGATCCACTGCAGCCTGCCTGACCATGAACGCACCGACTCCCGACAATATGTCGGCCGACGACCGGGACCGCATCGACGTCGCAGCGCTGCAGCGCTACCTGCAAGCGCAGGTGCAGGGCTTCCGTGGCCCGCTGGCGGTGCAGCGATTTAAGGGCGGACAGTCGAATCCGACCTTTCTGCTGAGCACGGACGAGAAGCGCTACGTATTGCGCAAGAAGCCAGGCGGTCCGTTGCTGCCGTCGGCGCACGCCGTCGAGCGCGAGTACCGGGTGATCGCCGCGCTGCAGGGCAGCGAGGTGCCGGTGGCGCCTAGCGTGTGCCTGTGCGAGGACGCGTCGGTGATCGGCACGCCGTTCTACGTGATGGGTTTCGTCGGCGGGCGCATCCTCTGGGACCCGACGCTGCCCGACATGTCGGTCACGGAACGCGGCGCGCTGTACGACGACATGAACCGGGTGGTCGCCGCGCTGCACCGCATCGATCCGGCGGCCGTGGGCCTGGCCGACTACGGCAAGCCCGGCGACTATCTGGCGCGGCAGATCGCCCGCTGGAGCAAGCAGTACCGAGCCTCGCAGACGCAGCCGATCGAGGCCATGGACCGTCTGATCGATTGGCTGCCCGTGCGCATCCCGACCGGCGAGACCACGGCCATCGTGCATGGCGACCTGCGGCTGGACAACCTGATCGTGCACCCGAGCGAAGCGCGCGTCCTGGCAGTGCTCGACTGGGAGCTCAGCACCCTCGGCGACCCGCTGGCCGACTTCAGCTACCACATGCTCACCTGGCACCTGAAGGCCGACGAGTTTCGCGGCATGGCCGGAGCCGACCTGGCCGCGCTGGGGATCCCCGAAGCGGACGAGTACCTGCGGCGCTACTGTGAACGCACGAACCGGCCGCCGGCGGCGCCCGAGGTCTGGGACGTGTACCTGATCTACAACCTGTTCCGCCTGGCCGCCATCTTGCAGGGCATCGCCAAGCGGGTGGAGGAGGGCACCGCGGCCAGCGCCAGCGCGCGCGAGACCGGCGCCAAGGCGCGGCCCATCGCCGAGCTCGCCTGGCGCATGGCGCGCGAGCGCCTGGGTGCACACTGAACAGCCGCCGCACCACTTTCAACCACTCTCGCGAAGGAGCCCGACCATGCCGTTCGACCCCAGCCCCAAGGTCCAGCAACTGCAGAAGCGCCTGACGGCGTTCATGGACGAGCATATCTACCCCAACGAGCAGCGCCATGTCGAGCAGGCGGAGGCGCTGGGTCCGTGGAAGGTGCATCCGGTGATCGAGGAGCTCAAGCCCAAGGCGCGTGCCGCCGGCCTGTGGAACCTGTTCCTGCCGGAGTCGGAACACGGCGCCGGCTTGACCAACCTGGAATACGCCCCACTGTGCGAGATCATGGGCCGCAGTTTCCTGGCGCCCGAGGTCTTCAACTGCAGTGCACCCGACACCGGCAACATGGAGGTGCTGGCGCGCTACGGCACCCCCGAGCACCAGCAGCGCTGGCTCAAGCCGCTGCTGGCCGGCGAGATCCGCTCCTGCTTCGCGATGACCGAGCCGAAAGTGGCCTCCAGCGACGCCACCAACATCGAGAGTTCGATCGTGCGCGACGGCGACCAGTACGTCATCAACGGCCTCAAGTGGTACACCACCAACGCCACCGACCCGCGCTGCAAGATCGCCATCTTCATGGGCAAGACCGACCCGGACAACGCCGACCGGCACAAGCAGCAGTCGATGATCCTGGTGCCGATGGACACGCCCGGTGTCAAGGTGCTGCGCCCGCTGCCGGTGTTCGGCTACTACGGCATGCCCGACCGCGCCTCGGAGGTGCAGTTCCAGAACGTGCGCGTGCCGGCGTCGAACATGCTGCTCGGCGAAGGCCGTGGCTTCGAGATCGCGCAGGGCCGCCTCGGGCCCGGGCGCATCCACCACTGCATGCGCCAGATCGGCCTGGCCGAGCGTGCGTTGGAACGCATGTGCCGGCGCGCGAAGCAGCGCGTGGCCTTCGGCAAGCCGGTGGCGCAGCAGGGCGTGACGCTGGAGCGCATTGCCGAATCGCGCATCCTGATCGAGCAGGCACGGCTGCTGACGTTGAACGCCGCTTATCGCATGGACACGGTGGGCAATAAGGCAGCCAGGACCGAGATCGCGATGATCAAGGTGGCGGTGCCGAACATGGCGGCCCGGGTGATCGACTGGGCTATCCAGGCGCACGGCGGCGGTGGCACCAGCAACGACTTCGGATTGGCCCATGCGTACGCGATGTCGCGCGTGCTGCGTCTGGCCGACGGGCCCGACGAGGTGCACCGCGAGCAGCTGGGCAAGCTCGAGTTGCGCAAGTATCCATAGGGCCGGCCGGCACTTGTTTGACCGTCGGTTGTCGTGCTCGTTGTTCAGGGAAAACCCTAGGGAATTGGCGCGCCTGGCAGCAAGCTGACACAAGACTCTCATCAGGCACCCGCCTAAGCTCTGGACACTGACAGACGGACGCAGAACGAGCAAAGGACAAGACTCGTCGGCGTGCGTACCACCCAGGAGACAAGGCATGCAGCTGTTCGCCACGAGCGCCCGTCCTTCGATCGTGAGACCTTCGGGCGCCCCGTCCAAACGCTTCATGTGGATTACTCCGGACCGGGTGCTTTACGTCGGGCTGATCGGCGCCCCGTCGATGCGCACGATGGGCAGCGTCAATGTTTATGTCGCGCACCAGGGCTCGATTCGCATCCGCATCGAGGGCGGCGACTGGCAGACCACCGAGCTGGCGGTGGTGCCGCCGTACGTGCCGCACCAGGTCATCGCCGAGGCCCGGCTCATCAACGTGCTGCAGATCGAAGCCGAGACCGTGGACTTGGCAGCACTGCCCGGGCACCTTCAGGGCTGCGGCGCGGTGGATGCGCCGTGGTTCGTCGAGCACGTGCGCCGCCGGCAAAGCGAGCTCTACGTGGGCGGGCGCGAACTGGACTTGATGGCGATGGATTTCGACGAGGTCTTCTTTGGCGACGCACTGGCATCGTGCCGTGTGGATGCGCGCATCCGGCGCGTGATCGACAACATCAAGCGCGATCCTTCGGTGCCGATGGCCGCCGAGGACTGTGCGCGTTCAGTGCACCTGTCGTTCTCGCGCTTCCTTCATCTGTTCAAGCAGGAGGTCGGCGCGCCTTTCCGCAGCTTCCGCACCTGGAAGCGTGCACGCAGCCTGCTGCACTACGTGAACCGCGACCTCAACCTGGCCCATGTGGCGCTGGACACTGGTTACCCCGACTCGACGCATTTCAGCCACTCGATCCGTCAGGTCTACGGCCTGAAACCCAGCGACATCTTCGCAGGCTCGCGGCGGCTGGCGATCTACGCACACGCGCCCCAGCCTTACTGACCGATCGCGTCGTGCCAGGCCCGGGCAGGGCATGCCGTCTTCCATTCGTTCTTTCATCGTCTTGGGTACAGACTCGGGCGCCGGGCAGACGCTGGTCGCGACGGCTATCGTGCGCTCGCTGTGCAAGATGGGCGTGAACGCAGTCGGCATGAAGCCGCTCGCCGAAGGAGTCGTCAGCGCCGAGGGAGCCTGGCAAAGCGAGGAGCTACAACGACTGGCGGCGGTCAGTGCCTTCGGGTTTCCGGCGCCGGTCGGTATGGTCTGTGTTTGCGTTGCTATTGCATCGCTGTTGGCGGTCGCCCCATGGCCATACGGCTATTATCAATTGCTCCGCATCGTAGTTTTCATCGCTGGGATCTACTGCGGCGTCATGGTGCGTCGATCGGGCGTTGAAAATCAGAACTTGGCATGGGCTCTGTTTGGCGCCGCACTGGTCTTCAATCCGTTCCTGCCTGTCCATTTGCCACGCGAACTTTGGGCGGTGCTCAATGTCGCTGCTGCTGGCTTGTTCGGATTTACGGCCTATCGAGCAAAGCTATCATAGGGGGAATCAATCGTGGAAGTCGTGCAAACCTCGAAGGGTCCCTTGGCGCTTCAGACATCTGTGGCGATGGTGCTGGCGCTGGTCGTTTATCTGGTAGTGGCCACCGTGACGGGTGTTCTGATTTTTCTGATCCAGTGGTCCATGACCGTGATACGACCCGGCATTATCCAGTTTTTCGCCGCGACCACTGGCTCTGTCGCCGGGATGGCGGCAGCGAAGGGGGGGTGTGACAGTGTTCTGCGCGGGTATTCACGAAGAGCTGTTTTTGTAATGTTCGCGATCCTGACGGTGGCCGCCCTCGCAATGGAGTTGTTCATCGTGCCAATGCAGCTCAACCAGATAAATAGCTTGGGCCAATTGGTGGCAGGTACCATCGCGGCTTATGTATGCTTCTGGCAGGATGCCTGAGGAGGCCACCAGCGCGCGTTTCGGCCGGCCGTTGTCCTACAGCGGGGAAGCGACCCGCACGGCTTGCGGGTCCTTGTGCCGGCGCGTCGATGGTGATTTGCTCCCCTCCCCGGCGGCAACAAAAATAGGATCTAGCCCATGGGGATTTCTTTTTGGCTGAGAGAGTGATGCGATAATCTGTGGACGGGCAGCCAAGCTGATCCGTGACATTGTGCGCCATTTCGATGACGCCCAGTTTCTGCCGCCGCGCTGGCTGACAGCTTGCTAGTAAGCGACCCGTCCTACAAAACGAAGGATGGATATTACCCCCACCTTCGCTACTACACGGCCGAGACGAGACGACGCGCCGAGCGCGACGCAGAGGCCCTGTGGCCTAACCTCTTGGCTGAAGACTATGTCGAGCCGACGACCGACTCTGATGACAAGGGGAGGCTCTGGTACCAGCTGAGCGAGAAGGGGCGCGAGTTATCGCGGCACAATTTCACGAAGCGAATCGGCCGTACCCAAACCTTGGATCTGCTTCACGGCTTGCTTGATCGTATTGAGCAGGTCAACGCTGCCGATGCCGAGTACACGCATGTGGTTGATCAAGCATGGATTTACGTGAGCGTGCCTGTTCCGAACGAAGGCAGTCGCGGAGAGCTTCGCCGAAGTCCAGAGATGGAGGCTAGGGCTTCCTGGCGGGATGCTCGTTGCGTATCAAAGCTGATACCAGGGACCACGCCCGTCACTTTGGAAATTCAAAACAATCGGATTGCGCTCTATCTCCGCTGAGGCCTCGCCATTCTGAGACCAAGGGCTAGCGCTTCTTCCAGGCTGGCCGTGTAGAGCGCGGTGTCTTCGAGACCGCTGAAGTGGTTCATTCGATGCACGCCGCCCTTCTTGCTCAACACGATGCCAGCCGCGCGAAGCTGTTCCTGAACCGATCTGTACGTAATCCCCACATTAGTCTCCCCGCCCCCAAGAAAGCCCGCCTCGGCTTCGGCCGAGACGGGCGATGTCGTTTGACGCTGCTTGGTGAGGGTTACCCAAGCCGATCTAGAACTGCGGTCGCTAAGAGATTGTTCCTCTTGACGGACAACTTGTCCGTCACATTGCCACGAGCCTTGTTCTCGACCAACGTCGGCATCAAAGGGGAAATAAAGTTCAAGCGCATGAACGTACCCGCAAACCCGCAAGTCAATTAGCACGCTCTAATTAGTTTGCATATAGCAGGTCCGGGCGTACCACCGGGGTATCGCCCACCCGGTGGCCACGCCTCCGCCATTGTCCCTAGGGACGGAGAGACGAAGGCCAAATGACCCTGTATGCTTCTCCTGTTTAACAATTGGAGGAGACCATGGGTCAGGATAGTCATCCGAATATTGACGCGGTTTCGGGAGAAGCGGCATGGGCGCTGGTGCAGATACTTGCGATGCGCCTGGTCAAAGAGAAGATCGTTTCGAAGAGGGCGCTTCTGGAAGACCTAACGATGGCTATGCGGGACCATCAGCAGGACAGAGGTTGAACCCGGCACAAAGGATGGCAGTGCTACTCCGAGTGCCAAACCCGACTTCATGGGGCCGATAGATCGGGCGTGCACTAACTCGCCGGCCCTTCTGATCGGGCGCTGCTTGATTTTCACTATCGCGCCGTCGCCACTATTAACGGCGCGGACGCTCATGTCTCTATTACTAGTGCGGTGGACCGGGCATCAGGGAGGCGTGGCAGATCTATGGTCTCGAACAGCCTAATCGCCAACGCCGGCTCCGTGGCCGCGTTTCTGTCGCTGATGGGGAATGAGAAGCGCCTGCTAATCATGAGCTATCTGATCGAGGGTGAAATGTCGGTCGGCGCCATGGCTGAGAAAGTCTCGCTCAGCCATTCCGCCCTGTCACAGCATCTGACCAAGCTGCGAGCGCTCAATCTTGTCGAGACCCGCCGCGACGGACAGACGATTTATTATTCCTGCAAATCGGAGACCGTGCGCGAACTCCTGCGTATGCTGGATGGCATTTTGGGTAAAGGCGACTTGTTGCAGATGGCCCGTCGCCTGCGTCACGCTGCGAATTGACCGGCTCCGATCGCTCCCAGGTTGGCGAGCCATGGTCTCATAGCAATGACCGTTTGGTTCGGCGTTTAGTGCAAAAACCTCGTTCCGCGTGCGCTCATGAGCTCGCACGCCCGCATCGGGACCTTGTGGATTGTCCCCTGACCTTTGCCCGAAAAGACCTGACTTCATCGAGCAGCTTGTCTTCTTCGGTGTGAAAATTGTAAAAAATCGCCATAACCGTCAGCGCTATGATTCCGGCGAGTAGGCTCGATTTGTCGATCTGTTCGTCAGCACAAACCTGCTCGAAAACTCGTTTGCACAGAGCGAGATCGGCAGCGTTAAGCGTGGTGCGTTTGATACGTTTCCGGGACGGCATACCTATCAGTCCACATATTGTCAGCCGCTGAAGACGCAAGAGAAACCATAGGGATGCCGAAGCTCTGCAGCTCCCCGCTTGCCTTGCCGGCGTGCGCCGCCAACCTGCTCCGAAGAGGTCAGGTTTTGGCCAGGAAAAAGCCCACACCGGAACGGGCCGATCAAAGGATTTCCCACCCCGATCTTCAACAGACACCTGCCAGTAGGTGCCTTCCACTTAGATTAACCATTAGAGATAGCTAATGTTCCAACTCGCCGCCGCATATCGTTGCGCCCTGGCTTTTCGGTGCGGACTTCGTGATTGAGGCGAAAGACGGGAAACCTCGTTCGGCCACGCCGCCGTCATACTGTGTCGCTGTTCAACCTATCTCAGCATTTACCCGCCGCGCTTCCGCAATCAACGCCGCAATCTCCTTGCGCTGCTCAAGCATGACTGGATTGAAATCGAAAAACTAACAGCCGATGCCCGCTAGAGCAATGCGACAGCCCGGTTTCGTCAGCTTCCGTCCAGGAGCAGCCGGGGGATGCTTCTCCACCAGAATGCCGGCCTCCCTAGCCGCATGCGCAAACGCCTTGCGAGCCACCCGCGCATCGAGGGAACCTGCGATGGCCAGAACGCAGGCATGGTGCGCATGTCGATACATTGCGCCGTCTCTCTTCGGCCATCGCGATAGTAATTCCAGTGCTTGAAGCGCGGACCCCACTGCTACTGACTGACCGGTTTCACCGATAGCGGCTAACACGGGCAGATCGAAATCGGCTCGGTGCTTCTTGACGGACAACTTGTCCGCCACATTGCCACGAGCCTTGTTCTCGACCAACCTCGGCATCAAGGGGGAAATAAAGTTCAAGCGCATGAACGTACCCGCAAACCCACGAGTCAATTAGCACGCTCTAATTAGTCTGCATAGTTAGTTAGCGGATCCGGGAGTACCACCGGAGTACCACCCACCCGGTGGCCGACGCCGCCGCCATTGTCCCTAAGGGCGAGAAGACGAAAGCCGAATAACCCTGTATGCTTCTCCTGTTCAACAATCGGAGGAGACCATGGGTCAAAATAGCCGTCCGAATATTGACGCGGTTTCGGGAGAAGCGGCATGGGCGCTGGTGCAGATACTTGCCATCCGCCTGGTTAAAGAGAATATCATTTCAAAGACGGGCGCTTATGGAAGATCTAACGATGGCTGTGCGAGGCCATCAGCAGGACAAGCGTTTGAACCCCGGCGCAAAGGATGGCAGCGCTGCTTCTGGCCGAGTGCCAAACCCGGCTTCATGGGGCCGATAGATCGGGCGTGCACTGACCCCCCAGCCCTACAAAAAATGGCGGGCCAATCTTACCCGCCATTCCCTTGCCAGACTATGGTAGCGCGCCTAGTTAGTTAGCGCCGCCCAGTTGCTTGGTCATCTTGCAGAAATCATCGTGCGTCTTGGCAATGGCTTCGTCGCCGCATTCCGGACCGCAGCTTCGTCAACCTCCGATTGCAGGGCTGGTTGGACTTGCTGAAGGCAGGCTGAAAAAACGTCCTGCCCACCGCGACGATTTCAAGTTTGCGTCGTCCGGTACAGCGCGACAGGTTATCCGACACCGTCGTCCCAGCGGACATAGCACTTCAGCCACTCGTGCTTGAGGAATACGGCCCGCTGCTCCGCCGTTTCTAATACAAATGCGAGGCGCAGCGGTTTTCCAGCCCGATCGACGCTCAGCTTGTGGAGCACAACGTCAAGGACGTTCGCCTCAAATGGATTGTAGAAATAGAGTACCGATGCCGCAGAGTAATCGAAATCTTCCGCTGCCCCTAAGTGGACCTCCACGGGCGACTGCTTGCCTCGCATATGGCTTACGTTGCGCCTCGCGATGCTGACGAGTTCCGAAGAATATTCGATCCCGATCACCTGTCGCACCCTATGCTGGGCCGCAAGGCAGAGCACTCGCCCCTTGCCGGCACCAACGTCGACAAAGGTATCGGTTGGTTGCAGATCAAGGCGCCGCAACACCTCGCGCGTGTCAGAATAGCTGATGGTCGCATAGTGGACTGCATCCGGCCTCGGCGCCGGCGCAAAACCGCGTGTCGATATCCCGAGCAGCCATTCTTGCGAGAGATTTTTCAGCCTTGTTCGCAGGTTTCGGACCATCGTGGAGGCCAGTTCAGCAGCGGCTGTCGGAAGGCATCTCGATGAACTGGCGCACACCAGTGGTGCAGCCGGTGACGGCAAGAACTGCCGCCAAGACCATTGTTTTCAATGGCACCCCCCGAGGTTTTCCTGACCAAAGGTGGCAGACACCCCGTTTCCGCTCAAGTCCACATTTTGGATGATGCCGCAGCGTAAGGCTCCCTGGCGGCGTCACATGGAATCGAGCGTCTGCCGGCAGAGTCGCGCCATTGCCTGGACGGCCATCATGGCAGCCATTGTGCGTTTCGTTCTGGAACCGTTGCGATAGTTGCCGTTCCGCTTGCCTTCAGGTGCACCGCCACGGGCCCCATGCATCCGACAGACCTTACTACCCCGAACTGCCGGCGCCCGGCACTGCACGCCGCTGCGCCTGCTCTTGGCGCGGCATCTCGGCGACGCGTGGGCGCTTTGCATGGGGTTGGTGGGAGTTTTCATGCCTACCCCTCCCCCCATGAGCAACGTTGCCGACGATGGCCTGTCCGCCCTTTCTCGACCGTTACGCGCTCGACAATGACGCGCTGCTCGCCCTTGCTGCGATAGCGCTTCAAAGCCTGACTTGGGCTGCGAAGGTGCGGGCAAGACGGTTCAGGCTGCGCTGAGTAACCTTCGTAGACCTCGCGTGTCTTTGCACCTCCGACGCACGCGGCTGCATTCATCGTGGCGATCTGGATAGCGGCCATTTGCACCCCTAGAGTTGCCTCAATGCCGCCACTTTGTTCATCCCGTCAACGAAACAGAACGGCAATATCCGCACCCATTGCTGCCGTTCAGGGCAACGAAGCTGAAGGTCGGCTTCGGGTCGAGGCTGTGTGGAAACGCGTTGATTTGATAGAGTGATTCCCGATCAGCGAGGGAGTCGGGATGAAGCGATTTGTCGAGGGCGAGGATCGCCGGCAAGCGACACTGCTTCCCGAGTGCCTGGACGATTACGTGACGCAGGACAATCCTGTCCGGGTCATCGAAGTCTTCATCGACGAACTCGATCTCGGCGCCGTGGGCTTTGCCGGGGTCGTGCCGGAAGCGACCGGGCGGCCTGCCTATCATCCCGCGACGCTGCTGAAGATCTATCTCTACGGCTATCTCAACCGCATCCAGTCGAGCCGGCGGCTCGAGCGGGAGACGCAGCGCAATGTCGAACTGATGTGGCTGACCGGCCGGTTGATGCCGGACTTCAAGACGATCGCCGACTTCCGCCGCGACAATGGGCCGGCGATCCGCGCGGCCTGCGCCCAGTTCGTCGTGCTGTGTCGCCAGTTCAGTCTGTTCACCCGGGCTGTCGTGGCCATCGACGGGAGCAAGTTCAAAGCCGTCAACACCCGCGACAAGAACTTCACGGTGACCAAGGTCGCCAAGCGCATCGAGCAGGTCGAGGCCAGCATCGCGCGCTATCTGGTGGCGCTCGACCGTGCGGACCGGCAGGACGATGATGTCGCCGAGGCCAAGACGGTGCGCCTCAAGGAGAAGATCGAGGGCCTGCGGCGGCAGATGCAGTCCCTCAGGGAGATGGGCAAGCAGGTCGAGGCCGCGCCTGACAAACAGGTCTCCCTGACCGATCCCGACGCCCGGTCGATGGCGACCAGCGGCAAGGGCACCGGCATCGTCGGCTACAATGTCCAGATGGCCGTCGATGCCGAGCACCATCTGATCGTGGCGCACGAGGTCACCAATATTGGCAGCGACCGGGCGCAACTGACCTCGATGGGGCAAAAGGCGCTGGACGCTACGGGGTGCGAAGAGATCACGGTGCTGGCCGACCGCGGCTATTACAGTGGCGACGAGGTGCTGGCCTGCGAGGGCACTGGCATTCTGCCCTGCATTCCCAAGACACAGACATCCGGCAACGCAAAGCGCGGCCTCTTCACCGTGGCCGACTTCATCTACGACGCCGGGAATGACCGCTACACCTGTCCGGCCGGCAAGCACCTGACCAGAGGAAAGGTGCGTTCGGACCGCCAGGACAATATCGATCACTATCGCAATCTCACGGCCTGTTCGGCCTGCGCGCTCAAACCCAGATGCACGCCCGACAAGCACAAGCGCCTGAAGCGCTGGGAACACGAAGGCGTCCTCGACAAGATGCAGGACAGGCTCGATCGCATGCCGGACGCCATGACCATCCGCCGGCAGACCGTCGAGCACCCGTTCGGAACGCTCAAGGCGTGGATGGGCAGTACCCATTTCCTGACCAGGACCCTCGAAAAGGTCAAAACCGAGATGAGCTTGCAGGTGCTCGCCTACAACATGAAGCGCATGATCAACATCTTCGGCGTCAAACCGCTGATCAAGGCCATCATCGCCTGACCACGTCCGTCCACCGGTGCGCGCCAATCGCTGCACCCGTGATCAATGCCCATCATCGGCTGTCACGCAATCGCGTTTCCACACGACCTCGGTCATGACCGGCCCCTTAGCACAAGGCATCGAATGACCGCAGTGGGCCGAGAGCGGACCGTCACCTTTTGTCTCCGTAATAAAGATAGCTGACGTTCAATTTCCTGGGACCGAGGTCGCGAACTGGACCCAAGCATGACATTCCCGATCACAGGAAAAACGGCCGCTTTCGGTTCGGGACCGACCTAGGATGCGTTTCATCAATCCAGAAAAATCCGGGGTTCGCTTAAGACACTGATCGTTCTTAGGGCAGGAAACCAGCCAGACCGGCGAGCAGATACGCACCAACCACCAGGCCGGCCACAATCCCAAAGATCGCTATGAAGGGGATCCAGTTTGGCACAATTCCTTCCAGTCAATATGACTTGCGGTATGCACACGCCAAACCCATACGCATTGAGTTTTGCCCTTGAGATAGGACGATGCCGCGTCGGAAGCTACTGTCCGCACGTCCAATGGCCCTAGGGCCAATATCGCCGATCCGAAATTCGAAGGATGATAGCTGCTGCCCCTACGTCAGGTGGAGGGAAATCAGCCATGAAGATCGCTGTCTTACCGAAGCTACTCCGCTTATCAAGCCAATTTCTTGCCTTGGCTGTGCTGGTGCTGATGACTGTACCGCTGGCGGATCAGGACGTGACTGCACCGTTGGCAGACCAGGACGTCTCCCCGCCCGTTGAAGACATAGCCGCCTTGCTTCTGATCGTCGGTTGTTCGGACGATCTTTCCCAATGCCGTGAACTGCCCGCCCCTGTTTCCATCTTCGAAACGAAGGAGGGTTGCGATCAGCAACTTCCGGACTCGCTCGGAGCCTTCACCGGGCAATTCGAGCAGCTCTACGCACAATGCCTGTCAGTTGACCCGGCCATGGAAGATGAGGATGCCGAGCTCGTCTGGGAGGTTCACCCCGACGGAACTCTAATCGCCTCGGTCGAGGCAGCACCACCGCAGAGGGTTGAACCAACCAACACGGTTGGTTGCTCTTGTTCGCCCTTAGAATGGGCTATCGATCCGGCACGGCGTTAAAGCGCGGGCAAACTCTAACGCACCAGAGCCACCATAAATTCATGGCCGTCGCCAGATGTGCGCTTTGATGCAGATTGCGGACTCGAATTGGACGCGCGAGGCATCACCAACTATCGGACAAGAGGAAGTCTAATCCGGAACGACGCACCGCCGTGATCCCGATTTTTCGCACATATCAGCCCATCGTGCGCCTCGATAATGGTGCGCGTGATGGACAGCCCCATGCCCATGCCTTCCGCCTTGGTGGTGAAAAACGGTTCGAAGACCGCTTCCAATTTGTCTTCGGGAATGCCCGGTCCGCGATCAGACACGGACAGTTCGGCAAATTCTTCGACGCGCGAAGTCCGGATGCTGATGATGCGATTTTCGCTCGGCGTCTCGTTCATCGCGTCGATCCCGTTCACGACAAGGTTCAGAATGACTTGTTGAAGTTGAATGCGGTCGCCGAGGATCGGAAGCGCTTCCGGTGTGATCACGCTGCGGAGTTCGACCTTTCGCCCGATTGCCAGCTTCGAAAGAAATTCGACGGTTTCCCGCGCGAGGTCGTTGAGGTCGAGACTTTTCAGTTCGAAGGGTGCCTTTTTCAGGAGGCTGCGCATCCTCTGGATGACTTCGGTGGCGCGCTGGTCCTCATGCAAAATATCGCTCACGATTTCCCCGAGTTCAGCGATATCGGGGCTCGATGATTTCAGGATAATTTCTGCGGCTTCGGCGCTGGCCAGAATAGCGCCGAGCGGCTGGTTTATTTCGTGGGCAATGGAGGCTGTCAGTTCGCCAGCGGTCGAGAAGCGGTTGACATGGGCAAGCTCGGCCATGCGCTGCCGGGACTGCACTTCGGCAAATTGACGCCGACGATGCTCACGCAGCAGGAGCGTGATGAGCCCGGCCTGTAGCAGAATAACCGCAGCGATAGAGGCAATTTGCCAGGAATACCGTTCCCACGCCGTGGGCTCCCGAAACAGGATTTGGCTCCCCGGCGGCAGGCGGCTTTCGCTGATGTTCCAGCGCTGAAGCTGTCGCCAATCGTATTTCGGTGCTGAGAATTCGATCGGAGGAACCTTGATGCCACCTGCCTTCTCTCCTCCCAACATCCGGACGGCAACAGCAGCAGTCGGTCGGGCACCCTCGGCCGGTGAAAACATCGGGCCGCCAACAATCTCACCGTTAAAGTAGGACTCGTCGAACGTAAAAATGGGAGCGTTGGCGACCTCATAGATGCGCTTCAATGGCTCCTTGTCTCCATAGACGGCACCTGCGCCGTCCACCTTTAGCTGCTGAAAAAAGATTGCACTGTGGGGCGGCAAACTCGCGACCTCCTTCAGGATCTCCTCGAACGGTCGCTCGTTGTAAAAGAGTCAGATTCGACCTTGTTCTCGAGCAGCGGACCCAGTATCCGTTGCAGCTCGCCAACCCAAAATCGCTCGGGCGGGGAGTTTCCGATTATCATCGCGATGGTCTTCGTCTCCGGCAACAGCCGCAGAATGTTTTCGAAAAGCAGCGACTTGATCGAACCGCACCCCAGCCACGGCGTCTTGCTCGGACAACATGGATGGTTCAACCCGACGCACTTCGACTGCCGCGAGCAGCATCGGCGTTGTCGGAAACAGGTCTGCCCTGTGTTGCTGGACGAAGCGAGCTGCGGGTCCACCAATAGCGACGATCAAATCGGGCGGTCGTTGAGCGTAGAGCGCCGCGAGATATTCAACAAATTTGACCTCAGCAGCGTCGTCGCCATCCCGAGCCGTGACGAGGGATTGTTCCTGAATGTCCAGCGGCCAGGGCGACTGTCGGTTCAGTTGATTGCGGATCTCTCTGCTCCATGCGACGCCCTGCTCGAAATTCGGGCCAAACGAATGAAGGAAGAGAATTCTTTTCGGCTGAGCGGCAGCCTCGCCAGACTTGGGCTGAGCGGCAGTCTCGCCAATTGAGATCAAAAGAATGAGGGCGGCGGCGATCCAGATATTGACCAGCCGCTTCATCCTCGATGTGTCCGATGCTTCTATGCGGCCTCCATCGGTCGCGATCAGTCCGTCTAGGATTTCCGCGCCGCCCGATGAAAGCATCCAAGGTAACTGCCATGCACCCGATGACCAGCCAGTCAGAGCCTGAGACTGCCGCTATTGGCGAGCATTGGCAAGACCGAGCCCGGCGATGTGGGCATCCGTCGTCCGGTGCCAAAGCACACTGGCCCCATTGCCGGCCACGCGCCCCTTGGCTAGCAGCGGCGACTGCCGCGCCGCTTTCGGGAGGCTCCTCGACCAAAGTCCGCATCAAAGGGGAAACATACTTCAAGCGCATGCGTTACTTTTTCTAATAGCAGATCTGGGGTACGTCTCGAAGGCCGAGCACTTCATATTCTGCCCGGCCTGCGGCTAGGCGATCGACATGCGCGACCACCGGCAGTTTTTGTGACACAATCCTGAAACGCAAGAGGCCCCGTTAGCCGGAGCCAGCGGCCAACGCCAGCGCCTTCGGTTAAGGTTGCGGCGGCCCGAACGATCACCCCCACCCCTCACCAATGGCCAACATGACCTGACGCAAACGCTTTGCTATCTCAGAAGCGCGGAGAGCCGCAAGCGAGCTTATCATTCGCGCGGGCGGTGGGCGGACAGCGATCCTTGGCCTGACCGGGGATCAGAAGGGAAACGAAGATGAAGACCAAGATCCTCTTACTGCCTTTTTCATGGTCGCGCCCGTCGTCCTCATGGGCGCTGCAGGAAGCGCGAGAGCTGCTGACAAGTGGTTCGTAATGGGCGAGCAGACAATCAAGACCGCCGATCCAAGCGCCAACATTACCAGCCAAGGGAATCGATGGGAGAAGGACGTCAAATGGGTGAAGCTCTCTGCCGAGGGTGCTGATGTGGAGATCAGGAAAGTCGTCCTCCACTGGGACAATCGCCGAGACGAAGCAATCTCGGATCTCGGAGTCCTGAAATCGGGAGGACAAACGGCTGCGAAGGAAGCTCCAGGACGCAAAGGGCGCCTCACGGCGGTGACGGTCAACTACAAGATCCTCAACGATGCCAAGACGGCCAACCTCAAGGTCTGGGGGTTTGACTGAACGGCGGGTCTCCGCCAAGCGGGCGACGGTCTCTGTATGACGACCGAATTATCACGGTCATAGACGAAGAGTGACGCCCGCTAGGGTAAACCCACGCTGCGCGGTAGAACAGCCAGCAGAAGCCTGGTTACACCATCACCTATTGATGCCCTGCGAGGACGGAAATGAGCGACACTGAGATTCCGCGCCGGGGGCTGGTGCTGGGTGGCCTGGCACTCATGCTTTCGGGATGCACGCAGGCAACCGGCGCCATGTCAACGCAAGTGACCGGCGCCATGTCGCTTGCCAACCCAGAGCGACCGGTCCCTGATCCTCGTTTCCTGCGCCAGCGTGTGCAGTACGACGGAGGCGAAAGCTCCGGCACGATCGTCGTGAGTATAGCCGATCGGTTTCTCTATGCGGTCGAGGAGGAAGGTTGGGCAACGCGCTACGGCGTTGCCGTGGGCGAGGAAGGCCTTACGTTCATGGGCAGCGCGACCGTTGGCCGAAAGGCGGAATGGCCGCCGTGGCAACCCACTACCGACATGATGCAGCGCAAGCCGCGCTTGGTGCAGTATGCAGACGGGGTTCCAGGCGGTCCGAACAACCCGCTTGGCGCGCGTGCGCTTTATCTCTACCAGGGCGCGCGCGACACCGCGTTCCGAATACACGGTACAAACGAGCCGTGGCTGATTGGCACAGCGGTGTCGAACGGGTGCATCCGCTTGACCAATGACAACATCATTGACCTCTACGACCGCACGCCTTTGGGCACGCCGGTGCTGGTTTCTTGATCGTCTGAGATACGCCGGACGGCGCGGCAAACCGGGCGCCAACTGTGTCATTTCTGCACTGGTCATGGTCTAGTTTGCAGCTAGCTTAGCGGGGCTGCATTGTTTTTTGTGGCGCTTCTATGGGCTATTCCGCCCCTGGGGAAAGGATTTGCTTGATGAGTAAGATGTTGACTGCAGTGGTTGCCACGCTTGGCGTCGCCAGCCTTAATCGAGCACCTAGTTGAGCAGAAGCCCGGCGTTTCGCTGGATCTGAAGATTAGACATGGTTCGCACTGACCGGAGTTAGGACACCTAGGATGACACTCGCAGACGTCCGACTTCATTTCTTACTTCTGCTGGCACTTGTGTCGGCTGGATGCCAATCGGAGGATACAAGCCCCAGGCCACCTTTCGTCTCCGTCGGTTATGGCCTTGGCCCGCTGAACGCCGCGCCGTTGGCACCTCTGGCCGAAGCTATCGCCCCCGAAACTGTTGCGACTGAAGCCGTCCCGGCCGCATCTGCTTCTGAAGAGAAAGACGACCAATACTTCATCGAGTTCCGATCTCGTTATGCCCTGAGCTACGGCCATTCCTACGTCGTTTTCGGACGCATGAACGAAGCCGGTGAAATGGTCGCTCCCGAAGTCGCTGGCCTTCATCCGAAGTCGCTGAGTGCGGTTCCCTACGTTCTGGGTCATTTCGTGCCAGTGGCCGCCGAAACCGGGTGGAGCGACGGTGATCTGGAAGAGCCATATAGATCGGCTAGCTGGCGGGTCATGCTGAACAAGGCACAGTACACGAAGGTCGTTGCGCACATACGCAAGATGCAAGCCAGTTCGCCTATCTGGCAAGCGTCTGTCTACAACTGCAATGCCTTTGCTGCGGACATTGCGCGTTTCATGGGCTTCAAGACCCCTGGTATCTGGCTTCGGCCGCAACAATTCATGACCGAGCTTAGAGAGATGAATACCGGTCCGCAGCCGGTCGCCGCGAACAACGTTTCATCTGTACGCTAGAAGGCCGGCGATCGACGCTCCCGAAAACGTCAGACTGCACAACGCAGGCTAATTCTGAAACTGGCGTGGTCATCGTGGGAAAAATCCGAGAATGAATATCGCAACGACAGTCGCAATTGTGCTCCTGGTTTCGGGCTGTGCAAGTACGACACAGCCCGCAGTTGCGGCAGGCGATTTCGGCCCTGAGACGCTTGCCCTGATCAATTCCTACAGGGTGAGGCGTGGCCTTTCTCCGCTAACCGCTCATGGCACGTTGCAGGCTTTGGCGAGGCAACATAGCCAGTACCAAGCGGCCAAAAACAAGCTGAGCCATGATGGCTTCCACCAGAGAACAGCCCAAGCGAAGGCTGCCGGCCTCAGTGCAGCATGTGCCGAGAACGCTGGTCATAACTATCGAAACGCACAGCAACTTTTCTCTGGATGGAGGAACTCCCCACCCCATAGAACGAACTTGCTTCGGCCAAACATGCGCTACGCAGGAGTTTCCGTAGTTGGCGCATATTCGACTTTCTTCACTTGCCAGTAACGCTCGGGCAATGACGCGCCCCCTGGTCTCTCATTTCCTCTCGACCAGAATGCCAGCTTCCCTGGCCGCATGCGCAAACGCCTTTCGAGCCACCCTCGAATCGAGGGAACCCGCGATGGCCAAAACACAGGCGTGCCGCGCATGCCGATACATAACACCATCCTTCCTTGGCCACCCGTTGCGCAGTTGCTCCAAGGCTTGAAGCGGCGACCTGACCGCATGTGGCGGGCCGGAATTGCCGTTTGCGACGAACACGGGAGCATCGAAACCGGGGCGGTGCTTCTGTAGCATATTAGAGACTGTGAAATTTAGAGACCCTGAATATGCGCCTGAATAATTTCCCCGTTTTTTCCGGAACATTTCCGAATTGTGTCTCGAATCGAGAGGGTCTCGCTATCGCGTTCCATTCTTGAATGAGAACGGTGGGCATATCCGGATTGATTAGGTGCCCTTTGGCTTTGCCAGCCTCACTCCAGAGCCTCCGCCATTCTCGGGGATGAATACCACGCCAACATCTTCGAGGGCCTTCACCATCGCAGCCAAATTTCTGAACCGGGACCGATCGGCCGGCCTCGAAGTTTCTGACAGTCGACAAGCCAACCTTTGCGGCCCTCGCCAGATCCTCCTGGGAGATGTTCGCTAGACCGCGTGCGGCCCGGCATTGCTCTGGTGCCATCACTTCTCACCTATAACGATTTCACAACACCATAACGAATTTCGTTTGACTTAACCAGATGTAACGATTATCGTTATTTACAACGGTAAACGTTATCCGCAAAGGCAAAGCAGATGACCGCTCTGATTTCTCTCGACCTCACGCCTGGCGCATTTCCAGCCAGGAAGTCGGCTGCCGAAATGCTGACACCGACCATCCGCGTACATCACCCTGATTACGTTGAGCAGTGCCGCAAGCGCCTTCCTTGGCAGCTTTCGCTGTACCTCGAACACGTCAAGACCATCAGCAATTGCGAAGCCGAAATGGAAGCGCGCGGCATGGCCTTTGCCAAGTCGTCCGACGCTTGGGGGGAATAACCCGCCTAACGGCCAGACTACGCAACGAACCAGCACAGGAGCTTGAAATGCCGAACACCGCTGTTCGGGCATGCTAATGCGCCATTGTCAGACATTCATCGCGCCACTCCAACGCGGACCATCGTTCGAAGCCCAGTTTTGGGCTTAAGCACAACCCACGTTCAATTAGAATTTCAGGCCTGGACTTGGCGAACAATTAATGAACGCATGCATATTTCTGCGGGATGATTGTCGCCCGCCCCCTCTTTATTGCATATGCGGCCTTGACTGCAGTAACCGCCTTGATGGTTGCATGGCCGCCGCTGGCGATCCTTGTCGGCATTCTGACCCTTGGGCTCGGAGTGCTGATCCCCTCGATCTGGCTCTACGTCACGGCGATGAGGCCAGGACTGTTGGTGCACAGGAGTGGCGTTCACTGGTCGCTTGCGGCGCTCGTCAGCGTCATCGCGGCAGCGGCGCTCGCCATCATACCCGCCAGGATCGCCGCACCACGCGCTGAGCGGACCCTGCTCGAACTGACCGCCGAGGACTTCCGCAAGCCCTTGCCGCGCAGGCCGGAGCGGATCGAGCTGATCCGCGACCAGGTGGCCTTCGTCCGCAAGGGCGACGATCGTGTCGAGCACGCGGCCTGCGACGAGATCTGCCAGCACCTGCTGCTGACGCGTCAGGTCATCAACCGTCACCGTCATCGCCCATGCCCTGTTCGGCAAGTCGCCGATCGTGGTCAGCTATTCGCTCTCGGCAATGGCGAGGTGTCCCACAGCCTTCGACAGCCGCCATGCCAATGTTCTTCGATCGACGACAAAGGCCAGGATTGCCGGCCTCTGCATCACCCCGGCGCGCGGTATCGGCATGACCGATGGCATCAGTATCAGCGAGCGGGAACTCGCCTACCGTTCGGTCCCCACATTCTCATTGACCACGGTCAAACTGGCCCGGCGGGTGGAAGTCTCGGAGAGACGACAGGGAGAGAACATTCCTCTCCTGCGCACCACTGAAGTGAAGATCAGCAGCGCGTCAGCACCCTTCATGATCTTTCCCTATGCCGGGTTGCTGACGTCGGTCAGCGGGACTGGCATCGCGAAGGACCACCGCACCGTCAACCCGCAACCTCTTGCTGGCGTTGATGGACGAACTCGGCTTCTCGCTCGTCCCCGATGGGAAACGACGGGACAACATGCCGGTCCAGGCGATGATCTCCCTTGCCGACGGGCCGCTGCAACCCGACAGGACCATGGTGTTGTCGATCCTGGCCCAGCCCGGCGCGGATCGCTTCGATCGTGACCTGCAGGATGCGGTAAACCAATGGACGGAAAGGTTCTGGTCCGGCAAGGTCGACCCGGACGATGAAGACCGTTCGGCTTCGACCGCCGGATGTCGCGGATCGGCGGTTTGAATGTGCTGTGGCGCGGCCGTCCAGACATGGTGGCGCTGCTGGCCGAACCGATCCTGACACGGTTGGCATGGCCGGTGAGTGACCCATACTACGACCAGGACCGGCAACTGGCGCTACTGGTGCAGAGCCAGGACAAGGCCTTCCTGGCGGCGCACTCGGCGGCGCTGCTTGCGATCGTGCGGGACCGCCTGTCACGCAACACCTCGCCGCTGCTTGTCGCGGCTGTCGGACTTGGCGCAGATGCGACGCCCGCAGTGCTGGCAGGCTTGGGTTCCGCGGACATGACGATCCGCATCGACGCATTGACGCCGCCTGCCGGGCACCGGCGGATGCCGCCACGATCTTGCCCGTCATCCGGACCATGCTGCTCGAACAACGCCCTGACAACAGCAACCTGATCGTTGCACTGGCGGCTCTAGGCGGCATCGAAGCGGCGGAGCGGGAGATCGAACGTCAGCCTGCCCGGGACAAGGAACGCCTGAGGGCAGTGCTGCGGCACGACACCGTCGGGGGCAAGGTCAGTTGTCCCGATTCCACAAGTTGATCCTTCGTGCCGCTGTTCGCTATGCCCACTATTGAATATCAAGATTAGTCGACGAAAATCGGCTTTGGGTCGATTGTGTTGAAAAACTCCGGCTTGAAGCAGTTCTGAAGCACTGATTCAGTCTCCTTGGTGAAGGGAGATTAAGTCGATGATGGGCGAACGGACGGTGATGCAGGAAGCGCTGTTCTATGAGTTCAGCATCGAACGTCACGTGCCCTCAGACCATCTGCTTCGCTCGATTGACCGGTTCGTCGACCTGTCCGATCTGCGCTCGCATTTGCGGCCATTCTACAGCGAGACCGGCCGGCCCTCGATTGATCCGGAGCTGATGATCCGAATGCTGATCGTCGGCTACTGCTTCGGCATCCGTTCCGAGCGACGCCTCTGCGAGGAGGTGCATCTCAATCTTGCCTATCGCTGGTTTTGCCGGCTCGACCTGGAAGGTGACGTCCCGGACCATTCCACTTTCTCCAAGAACCGTCACGGCCGCTTCCGCGACAGCGATCTGCTGCGCGAGTTGTTCGAGACGACGGTGCGCCGCTGCATGGAGGAAGGTCTCGTCGGCAACGAGGGCTTCGCCGTCGATGCCAGCCTCATCAGGGCGGACGCGAACAAGCAGCGCTCGGCCGAGGGATCGGAGCCCGTCGACTGGGAAGCGATGGCGGCAACACGCCGCTCGGTACAGGAGTATCTCGACACGCTGGACGATGCCGCGTGGGGGGCGGCAAGCGAGGTGAAGCCGAAGTTCGTGTCAAGGTCCGACCCGGCGGCGCAGTGGACGGGAGCGATGAAGGGGCATGCCTTCTTTGCCTATGCCACCAACTATCTGATCGACATGGAACACGCCGTCATCGTGGAGGTCGAGGCAAGCCGTGCCATCCGTCAGGCGGAAGTCGGTGCGGCACGCACCATGATCGATCGCGCTCAGGATCGCTTCGGCCTCTACCCGGAACGCCTGGCCGCCGACAGCGCGTACGGTTCGGCCGAGATGCTGGGCTGGCTGGTGCACGAGCGCGGGATCGAGCCGCATATCCCTGTCTTCGACAAGTCGGAGCGTCGCGATGGGACCTTCGAGCGAGCCGAGTTCAACTATGATCGCAAGCGCGATCTCTACACCTGTCCAGGCGGAAAGGAGCTCAGGCAGTATCGTCGGCGCTTCACTTCACCCCGCGACGGTGTCGACGACGAGGGCTTCATGCGCTACCGCGCCAGCAAGCTTGACTGCGATGCCTGCGCTCTCAAGCCGCAATGCTGTCCGAACACCCCAGCTCGCAAGATCCTGCGCTCCGTCCACGAGGGTGCGCGCGACATGGCCCGCGATATCGCCGCGACCGACGCCTATGTCACCTCGCGTCGCGAGCGGAAGAAGGTCGAGATGCTGTTTGCCCACCTCAAGCGCATTCTGAAGCTGGATCGTCTGCGACTACGAGGACCAAACGGTGCCCGAGACGAGTTCCACCTGGCAGCCGCCGCCCAGAATCTCCGGAAACTCGCCAAGTTGATCCCGATGCCAATGCCGACGCCGGCGTGAGGCGGAAGACGTCTGCTCACGACCCAACATCAGTCGATGTCGTGGGCCGAGACACAGCCGACTTTTTCAACGATATCGGCGCTACTTGCTCGTTCCCATCGACGAGACGAATGGTGACACTACATGCCTTTGCGGTCGTTCAGTTGCGAGCGTCGCATTACGCGATCTGACCCGATGTTGCCTTTCCACTGAACGACCATAGAGGTCCGGATCGGGTGGGAAGCAGGACTTACCGAGGCGCAACGAGTGAAGGCTTCGGTTCAATATTCTGGTTCAGCCGGAAAAGATTTGAAGGATCGAAGCGGGCTTTAAGCGCCGCAAGGCGGTTGTATTTTTCTGCGCCGTAGGCGTCATACGAGACATCCTTGCCGGTATCCGCCTGCTCATTCAGATAATTGCCGGCCTGAGACATCGCCGCCAGGCGGCCGCCTGCCTTTCGTCCCCATGCGATGCAACGGGTATCGTCGATGGCGTTGTCCCAAACCGGCTCGGCAATCCAGTAAAACTTCGCGGCCCGCCCCGAATAGGCCGTGGCAGCCTCGTCAACATCGCTAATCGCGCCTCCAAGTTGCAGCACGTAGAACTCCGAATCCGGCGTTGGCGCAGTCGCGATTGAATCCAGGAGGCAGTCGATGACCTGATCGTCGATGTCGCCAAGGAATCCGCCCTTGGCGTAGTAGCGCCGGCCCCACGCAAAGTGCGAGTCGTTGCGGCTTTGCAATTCGAGATATGTCTGACCGCCGACCATGCTGGCATCGGGCCGTTCCAATGATCCATAGGGTTGAATGACCACGCTGGCGTTTTCCGCCGATCCGGACCAGAAAGCGCTCACAGACATGGTTGTCGATGTCATCGTGAAGGCTGTCGTCAGTTCACGCGGAGCTTTGGCTGCAAGATCACGATAGCCCCTCAGAACAGTGTCGAATGCCTGACGCGGATAGCTCCAGCGGCCGACCAGGACCGGTCCAAGAGGGTGCATCTTGAAGCGAAACTTCGTTACCACTCCGAAATTGCCGCCGCCCCCGCGAACGCCCCAGAACAGTTCAGGCTCAATGTCCGAATTCGTATGCAACGCGCGACCCTCGGCAGTGACGAGGTCCACGCTCAGCAGATTGTCGATCGTCAGACCAAAGCGCCGGCTCAACCATCCCATGCCGCCGCCCAACGTGAGCCCCGCAACCCCAGTGTGCGAAACGACACCAGCAGGCGTTACAAGTCCGGCAGCGGCACCTGCCACATCCAGATGCCCAAGCAATGCACCGCCCTCGACTTCGGCCGTGCGGGACACGGGGTCAATGACGACATGGTTCATTGCCGACAGATCGAGAACGATTCCGCCATCGCAGGTCGACAAGCCGGGGAAGCTGTGGCCACCGCACCTGACTGCCAGCAGAGCACCGTATTCAGCCGCAAGCTGCACGGCCTTTGCCACTTGGGCGGCCGTTCTCGGGCGGACAATCGCGGCAGGTCGCCGATCTACCGTGCCATTCCATACCTTACGCAGCAGGTCGTATTCGGGCTGATGAGGGCTAATGACGGGGCAGTTCGGCTCGGCAGTCTCAAGTTCCTTGGAAATCCGCGCCAGTAGCATGCCGTCCCCCCATGCCGTGATTGCGAACCCGATCCCCACTTGTTCTTGATTTCAACTTAACACAGTGCGGCCCGAGCTGTCTTGCTAGCGGCGATGGTCCGCAACGGGTCCGATAGGCGACAGCCCCGATGGCTATCCGTAGGTCCGGAGATGGCGCTACCTGTTCGTTCCCATCGACGAGCCGAATGGCAACTTCGGCCCGTTGCGGACCCTCGTTCGCAGAAGGCGTACGATGAAGTTTGACCCGTTGCTGCCTTTCCATGGAACGACCATAGGGGTCCTATCGGGTCGACAGCGGACGATCATTGGTGCTTGATATAGCGTCGGCGCGCCGACTTTTCCCGCATAACTCGAACGAAGTCAACGATACAATTGCCGAGTGAACAGCAGGTCGGCGACGGAACGCCTTGTGACGAGCTTAATTGAGGCCGGTGTGCCTCGGGTCTTTGGCCGAACCTCGGCAAGATACCGGAAGGAAAGTGCGGTGTGAATGCACGGAGGGGACACATGCAGGCTGATCGCCAGATGGCGCTCACCGCAGGCCTCGTGGCGTCCCTGGCGCAAGTGATAGTTGATGCCGGGCCGATCCCGGGCACAGCCGAGATAAATCATGATGACTATGCCTCGTTGATTGAAAACGTGCTGGCTCAAGCGTCGTCGACCGGTCTCTGGCTCTTTGCGTATGGTTCGCTGTTGTGGGACCCAGCCTGCGAGACGGTCGAAAGCCGTCGCGCAGTTGTGCACGGATGGCATCGCTCCTTCTGCTTCTGGGTGAAGCGCGGTCGCGGTACGCTAGACAAGCCCGGCTTGATGATGGCTCTTGATAGAGGCGGACAATGCCACGGAGTGGTCTTTCGAATACATCCAGGTGAGCATCGCGAGAGCCTAGGACACAGACCCATAAAGGGGATTCCCAAAGCGTGGGATGAGTGATTTAACCTTTTTGCGATGAGGAGGTTGATATGGCACGCTTTGATCTGACGGATTTCGAGTGGTCGATTATCGAGCCGCTATTGCCGAACAAGGTGCGTGGCGTGGCGCGGGTTGATGACCGACGAGTTTTGAACGGCATCTTCTGGCGGCTTCGGACTGGGGCGCCCTGGGCTGACATTCCGAGCCGCTACGGGCCGCACACGACGTGCGTCAATCGCTTCAACCGCTGGCGTCGGGCGGGTGTCTGGGACCGGCTTCTGGATGCCGTTTCAAAGGCTTATGACGGCGACATCCAAATGATTGACTCGTCTTCGATCCGTGTCCATCAGCATGGCGCAAACGCCCAAAAAAAGATGGCCGATCCCGTTGCATGGGTCGCTCGCGCGGCGGCCTGACGACCAAGATCCATGCGCTGGTTGACGCCGAAGGACTGCCGATCGCCCTCAAGCTGAGCGAGGGACAAGCCCATGACGGGCGCAGCGCCCGGGAGATGTTGGACAAACTGGGCGAGGGCCAAATCCTGCTCGCCGACCGCGCCTATGACGCAGACGAATTGCGCATCAGCCTCAAGCAACGCGGCGCTTGGGGCAACATCAAGCCGATGCCGAACCGCAAAAACATCCCGGCATTCAACCCATGGCTCTATCGCTTCCGAAACCGCGTCGAACGCTTCTTCAACAAACTCAAACACTTCCGCGCAGTCGCCACACGATACGACAAACGCGATGACAACTTCCTTGCAAGCGTCAAACTCGCATCTTTTCGAATCTGGTGCCGATTTAATGAGTTTGCGACCTAGGCAAGCTCTTGAGGCGTGAGATCATGACGAAGCCGTGGATCAATCTTCCGCGGTGGTTGCCTACTCGTACGCCTGAAGGCCCAATCAAAGCGCTCGGCTTCGTGGTGAACCGCAAAGAGTCTCGCTATGCTGGTCGACTAGAGCTCGATCACATCGCGGACATTCTATCGGTGGCCGTCGGGCATCGAGGGTCGGGAGCAGAGTACCTCCGGAACACGGTCAGTCATCTAGAGCAGATCGGCATTCAAGACCGGAACCTCTGGTGTCTGCAGAACCTGGTGGCGGAGCGGATCAGGTCGCGCCATCGCTCAAGCTGAGCCTCAACCGTTTCCCGGAATTGGCCAAGCACGACGCCTTGCGGGAGACCTGTCTCAGCAGTCAAGCCGGTCAGGCAGCCGGTGAAGTCCAGCGCGTCGGCCTATGCGACCGACCAGACGAAAGAGAGCTAAATCCCCGCTGTGCGTAAAAAGCGGCCGTCGCTGAAGCGACGGCTATGGGTCCGATACGCGACAATCCTGATGGCGAACCCGTAAGTCCGGAGATGGCGCTACTTGCTCGTTCCCATTCGGCAACAACCACGCCATCCTTTCGAATGACGATGCGATCGGCATCGGCCTAAATCTCGACCGGCCGGCCGACGGCCGTCGAGAGCACCGAGTATTTGTTGTTGTCGAAGCGCACCGTGCAGGTCTTCGACCATCACAATCGTGCTCCAGAGCTGCATCGAAATAAGGCCGCATCTGCCACTCGGCGTAGAATCGAATTGCGATCGCCTGAAACGTGATATCGTTCGCGACTATCGATCGGTGGATCGCGCAACTGCAAGCGCTCAAGCGCGTTCCGTGAAAGTCGAACCGCCAGACTGGATCGCCGCGACAGACTTCAACTAATTGCTCGCCTAGGGGGGTGAACGCCAGACATGCCCAACTATCTCAAAAAGCTTGCCGCCGAGCTCACCGGCGCCGGCCTGGAACTGCCGATGCCGGTCGCTTCCTACTTCGCCGGCAAAACCTGCCCGTTCGCGCTCGACACCCGTGAACGACTTCCGGATTGGGCCGAAACTCATGGCTATTCGGAAGAGCAGCACAAGAAACTCGCCAAGCTCATTGGCCTCATCGCGAGCCGCGATGCCTATCACCAGTCAGTCGTGGTGGGGGGCCATCGCGTCGACCTCGATGGCGCAGATACCGGCCCGGTCTCGGAATTCGACAAGGAAAGCGCCGTGCGCGCCCGCGCCGCCATCGCCGCGGCAAAGCAGAAACCGCGGCCGCAGGCCGCGCAGCCGGCAAAGCCGGCACCAGCGCCCACAAAGCCGAGCAATACGCACGCGGCTGTCGACACGGCGCTTGCCAGGGACACGCCCGAATTGCCTGCCTTGCCCGTGAGATCAAGGCCGCCGGCGAAGGCGACGTCGAATTTCGTCGTCGTGACGACCACGCGGTCGCGCCGAACACCATTCGCACCGCCAATGCTAATGCCGCGTTCCGCGAGATCGCCCGCCGCAAGGGCGTCCCGGCCACCGCCACCCGCTTCCTTGTGGATGTCATTCCTCGGCCGGCGTAGAGGCGCGACATGCTCACTTGGCTGAAGCGAAGCTGGCAGGACGCCACGGTCGCCCAAGCCCCGAGGCTGGGGCCACACGCCAATACGGCCTGGGCTGCTGCCGTTCATGGTCATCCGCGCCCAATATGTCCGCGTTGCGATCGTGATCCTCGATTTTATCGAGACCAAAAACCGGGCGTTCTGGGCGAGACAAAAATTCTAGCGCTTTGCCGCCAGTGAGCGCCCCCAGCAAGCCGCTCGACTAGCCAACCGGCCCGGAAAATCGATTGGCTTGGCCGCTAAGCGCAAGACTTTGGCGACTGAAACCAATGTAATCGCCCGGCCAAATTTCCACCTCTTGTCGTAACGGAGCGGCGCTGTCGGCGGAGGCAGCGATAGCTGCACGAAGCAGTGGCTCGTGTGGTCCGCGCCCGGGTTGCACTCTCGGCGAGGTGTGGAGGTAACTCTGATGGCTCAAAAATATCACGTTCCCGGGATGGTTCCGGTTTCGGTTGAGAGCGGCGACGATCTCGTCATCGCCCTGCGCGGCTTCGGCCACGAGTTGCAAGTCCAACAGTCGGACGGCAGGACGTGGTTCGAGCTTCTCAAGCTCGATCCGAAGGACCCCTATTATGCCGAGCCGGTCGCAGCGGGCGACGACTGGGACGAGATTGTCGCCGAGCTTCGCAGCAGGGTGCAGTGATTGGCGTAGGCTACCATGCGCAAGGAACCTCTATGGGCAACGAAAGAAAGGGATCCCCGACATGAACGACATCCCAAACCACAACATCCTGTGGCGATGGGCTGAGGATGTGTATCACCAGCGGCCGCATGCTGGTCTGCATGGAATGGCACCCGCTGAAGCGATGAAACGTGGTATGGGGAAACTGCGTGAGCTTGAGAAAGAGGTGATCCGTCGAATCGAACTCCGCACGCATTTCGACTTCACGCCGCTCCAATTCGAGAGCTTCTTCACCCTCCGGATAGAGAACGTGCGGGCCGACGAGACCCACGGCGTCAGGTTCAAGAACCTCTTTTACAATAATAGCGAGATGGGTGAAATCGCTCGATAATCGGCTTCCGGCTGCGTCGACCTGATGATCCCTCCAGATGATCTTGGTCATGCGATCAAGTACAATCCTATCCGGAAAAACCTTACCCAGATCCCCTGCACTTGGCCCTTCTACGCTGTTGGGTTGGAATTATGGCACCATACACAAGTCCAAATGCGTTTGCGGCAATATGCAAAGGCAGAGGCCACACGTGAGGCCAATCGTGGAGACTGACATCTACATCCCGCTCACGCGGAACCTAAAGCTCAGGCCGCGCGTCGGTGAAAGTCTCCCATCTTTCGGCATGCTTGTAGCGCATTCATTGTCACCGAATTGGGATCAGGAAGCAGCTTACATCTTTGGCGGGCAATATTCAGCGGCATCATCCCTATCCAATCCCTCAGCGGCTGCAGCGATAGCTGAAATTGCAGGTCTGCCAGTGGCCGACCTGCTTCCGTGCCGCGTGGTGCGAAACTCGGGCAGTCCAACTGTCTCCATCGGCCCATTCGTGGTTGCGGCCGAGCATGCTTCGGGCTCCGTTCGGAGGCTATCGCCAAGAACGCTGGCCGCCGATGCGAAACAGGGGCGTGATCCCTACCACCACAGGTCGTGTCCCCTCGGGTGGTGTAGCTCGGCGGTAGCGAAGCCGCTCGCGAGCGCGCCCTCAACAGCGCTGTAGCGAGCGAGCGGCTTTGCGGTGGTCATCGATGCTTTCCGGTAGGGTCGGGTTGCTGACACCAACCTGATTCGGAAGGACCACCGATGACCGACGACATGATGAACCTGCGCACGCTCGTGGAGAAGACCCCGGACGCCGATCTGCTGCGCGAGATGATCGGCTTTGCCGCCGAGCGGCTGATGGAGCTGGAGGTGGGCGCGGCCACCGGCGCCGGCTATGGCGAGAAGAACCCGCTGCGGACTGGCCCAGCGCAACGGCTACCGCGACCGCGACTGGGAGACGCGAGCCGGCACGGTCGAGCTGCGCATCCCCAAGCTCCGGAAGGGCAGCTACTTCCCGGGCTTCCTGGAACCGCGCCGCATGGCCGAGAAGGCGCTGACCGCCGTCATCCAGGAGGCCTACGTGCAGGGCATCTCGACGCGCTCGGTCGACGACCTGGTCAAGGCCATGGGCATGAGCGGCATCTCCAAGAGCCAGGTCTCGCGGCTGTGCGAGGAGATCGACGGCAAGGTGAAGGCCTTCCTCGAACGGCCGATCGAAGGCGACTGGCCCTATCTGTGGATCGACGCCACCTACCTGAAGGTCCGCCGCGGCGGCCGCATCGTCTCGGTCGCCGTCATCATCGCCGTCGGCGTCAACGCCGACGGCCGGCGCGAGGTTCTGGGCATGGAGATCGGCACCTCGGAGGCCGAGCCGATCTGGACGGAGTTCCTGCGCAAGCTGACCCGGCGCGGCCTGCGCGGCGTCAAGCTCGTCGTCTCCGATGCCCATGAAGGCATCAAGGCCGCCGTCACCAAGGTTCTGTCGGCGACCTGGCAGCGCTGCCGCGTCCACTTCATGCGGAACGTGCTGGCGCATGCCGGCAAGAGCGGCCGCCGCGTCGTCTCCGCCTTCATCGCCACCGCCTTCGCCCAGGAGACGCCCGAGGCCGCAAGCGTCCAATGGCGCGCCGTCGCCGACCAGATCCGGCCGAAGGTGCCGAAGCTCGCGACCATCATGGACGACGCCGAACCCGACGTGCTCGCCTACATGACCTTCCCGAAGGAGCATCGCGCCAAGCTGCACTCGACGAATCCGATCGAGCGTCTCAACGGCGAGATCAAGCGCCGCACCGACGTCGTCGGCATCTTCCCCAACGACGACGCCATCGTCCGCCTCGTCGGCGCGATCCTGCTCGAACAGAACGACGAATGGGCCGTGCAGCGCGCCAGATACATGACGCTGGAAACGATCGCACAGATGAGCGATGATCCCCTCATCAGCCTGCCAGCCGTGGCACGCTGATCATCCCGGCCCATGCCGGAGAGCACGGCGACCAAAGCCGTCAGCTACACCACGCCACGGGACACGATCCTACCACAGGCTGGTGTGGACGATAACTCCGCTGGCCATCGACCCCGTTAACCGCGATTACCTGATTGAGAAATGTCCTGACTGCGGAAGGTTGTTGACTTGGTGGCGAATGGCTCACCCGGCGCGCTGCGATCGCTGCGCAAAGAAACTCTGGCTGTGCATCGATAGTGTAGACTCGCGCGCACCAACACAGCACGACACCATCATCGCCGACCTTTTTCATCCAAATCCAAGGGTGCGCCAGAGCGCGCGTGGTCGATTGCCACCGAACGTGCGCACAAGAACGGAGGGCGAAATTCTCGATTTCCTCGGTGGTGGAAACTCTGCTCAGGTTGTCCACTCACCTCGGCCTTTTTATGGAATTCGATTCCTTTGCTATTTTGGACATAGGGGAAAGGGGACTGGAACAAACGGTTCAGAAAATCATCGACGAGACTATGACAGGCCGCGGCCGCATAGGGTTTAGCCTGGGAGTTTGCAAGGTGATGGTAGTCGCATACGAGGCAATATTCCCAACGACGACCGTGCAGCTGCTTGACATATTGAGGCGAGCGGGGTCGCCCAGGACGTAGAAGGCTCTTTAACACATGCGAAGCTCTAGGTCGCAGACTTATTAAATCGGCACCAGATTCGAAAAGATGCGAGTTTGACGCTTGCAAGGAAGTTGTCATCGCGTTTGTCGTATCGTGTGGCGACTGCGCGGAAGTGTTTGAGTTTGTTGAAGAAGCGTTCGACGCGGTTTCGGAAGCGATAGAGCCATGGGTTGAATGCCGGGATGTTTTTGCGGTTCGGCATCGGCTTGATGTTGCCCCAAGCGCCGCGTTGCTTGAGGCTGATGCGCAATTCGTCTGCGTCATAGGCGCGGTCGGCGAGCAGGATTTGGCCCTCGCCCAGTTTGTCCAACATCTCCCGGGCGCTGCGCCCGTCATGGGCTTGTCCCTCGCTCAGCTTGAGGGCGATCGGCAGTCCTTCGGCGTCAACCAGCGCATGGATCTTGGTCGTCAGGCCGCCGCGCGAGCGACCCATGCAACGGGATCGGCCATCTTTTTTTGGGCGTTTGCGCCATGCTGATGGACACGGATCGAAGACGAGTTAATCATTTGGATGTCGCCGTCATAAGCCTTTGAAACGGCATCCAGAAGCCGGTCCCAGACACCCGCCCGACGCCAGCGGTTGAAGCGATTGACGCACGTCGTGTGCGGCCCGTAGCGGCTCGGAATGTCAGCCCAGGGCGCCCCAGTCCGAAGCCGCCAGAAGATGCCGTTCAAAACTCGTCGGTCATCAACCCGCGCCACGCCACGCACCTTGTTCGGCAATAGCGGCTCGATAATCGACCACTCGAAATCCGTCAGATCAAAGCGTGCCATATCAACCTCCTCATCGCAAAAAGGTTGAATTACTCATCCCACGCTTTGGGAATCCCCTTTATGGGTCTGTGTCCTAGACTCCGATTGGATATGGGTGTTGACCTGCCGGATCTCGATTTCCTTTCTTCAGCCCACGAATTGGCTGTCAGAGTTTGCTGTTTTGATTGTGTTTTTTGCTTAGCCAGACTCCATTTCTCGTGAAAATCACAGAACTTGCACAGGCTGAATGGAGCCCCCCCTGTGACGCCGATTTGTTGCGCACTCTGGAATGGCGCCAGCTGGCTGCGCATCGCGTCTTTTCCTTGACGATCTGAGTGGCATGGTCGACTTGCATTCGTGGGAGGACAATTGTTGAAAACGAAGAAGCTTATCAATGACGGAAGCAAGGCGGTCGACGAGATGCTTGCCGGGATTCTCGCGGCTCATCCGAGGCATCTTCGGGCCGTTCCCGGCAGCCCGCGCTCCATAGTGTCCAAGGATGGCCCGCGGCCTGGCAAGGTTGGACTGGTGATCGGCGGCGGCACCGGCCACGAGCCGACGTTCCTCGGCTTTGTCGGCAAAGGGCTTGCCGACGCGGCGGCGATAGGAAACGTCTTTGCGTCCCCTCCTCCGGACCCGATCCTCGGATGCGCCAAAGCGGCGAGCGGCGGCGTCGGCGTGCTTTTCATGTATGGCAACTATGCCGGCGACGTCATGAACTTCGACATGGCGGCCGAAATGGCGGCGATGGACGACATCGAAGTGCGCACGGTCCTGAGCACCGACGACGTCGCTTCCGCGCCACGCGCGGAACGGCACAAGCGTCGAGGGGTCGCCGGCAATTTCTTTATCTTCAAGGCGGCCGGTGCTGCTTGCGACCGCATGCTTGCCCTAAGCGAATGCGAGCGTATCGCCAGGAAAGCCAACGACCATACCTTCACCATGGGCGTCGCACTTTCCCCCTGCTCGCTGCCGCAAACAAGGCGGCCGAACTTCGAGATCGGCGATGACGAGATGGAGATCGGCATGGGCATCCATGGCGAGCCCGGCGTCGCGCGTGGCCCACTCAAAACCGCCGACGAGGTCACCGACGAGATGCTCGACCATATCCTGCAGGAAATGGCGCCGTCGCGCGGCGACCGCGTCGCCGTCCTTGTCAATTCCCTCGGATCCACGCCGCTGATGGAGCTCTACATCATGAACCGGCGCCTGTCACAGCGTCTGGCTGATATCGGTGTCGATGTCCATGCCACCTGGGTCGGCAACTATTGCACCTCGCTCGAGATGGCCGGCGCCTCGATCACACTGCACCGGCTTGACGGCGAACTGGGCAGACGATGCTGGACCACCCTTGCGACTGCGCCATGTTTCGCGCCGGATAAAGCTGCAGAGCAAGGGACAAAGAGATCGACGAAAATCGAGAACCGCCCGCCTTGCCGGGATGTTCGTGGCCATCGCGGACGCAGTATCGGGGCCGACAAGGACCGGCTGTGCGCGCTTGACGGCATCATCGGCGATGCGGATCACGGCATCGCGATGGAGCTTGGATTTTCCGCGGCACGCGACGCGGTGGGGGCATTGGACGTCGCGGCGACCGATCCGACCACCTTGCTGAACACGGCGGCAAAGTCGTTCCTGAATGCCGTCGGCGCAACTCCGGGTCCACTCTACGCCACTGCTTTCATGCGCGGCGCGGCGACCGTCAAGGGCAAGACGACGCTAGACGAAGCAGACACAGTCGCCATGTTCCAAGCCATGGCCAAAGGCATTCAGGATCGAGGCAAGGCCGAGCCCGGCGAAAAGACGATGATGGATGCCTGGGCGCCGGCTGCGCAGGCGGCAGGCGAAGCCCTGGCTGTCGGCAAAGGGCTAGCGGACAGTCTCGCGGCCGCAGCTGCGGCCGCAAGGACTGGTGCGGAAGCTACCAAGGCGATGATAGCCACCAAGGGCCTGGGTGCCGCCTTGGCGAGCGCTCGCTTGGTCACATGGATCCGGGGGCCGCGTCCGCCGTTACGGTGATCGAGGCGATGCGGGTCGCCTTGACTGGCTAGACCGTGATCTATGGCTGGTCTCGTCGCGCCTGTCAGCGCTTGCTGTCGAGCTTGTCTATGGCCTGAACGTTTCCGGCAGAGGGACCGGTCGGATCGAACTCCGAAGCCAGCCATGCGTCGGCGATTGATTTTGCCAGTTCGGGACCGATCACGCGCGCGCCCATGGTGATGATCTGGGCGTTGTTCGATTTTGCAGCCCGCTCTGCCGAATAGGTGTCGTGGGTGAGCGCGGCGCGAATGCCTGGGACCTTGTTGGCGGATATGCTGACGCCTATGCCGGTGCCGCAGAACAGGATGGCTCGGTCGTAGTTGCCGTCCAGAATCTCGTGGCCGACCTTGGCGGCGATGTCGGCGTAGTATCCGGCCTGGCTCAGGTCTACGACCTCCAGCTCAGGTTTGGAGGCGAGATGCTTGGCGATGACATCGAGCAGCGGTTTGCCTGCGCTGTCCGCTCCGAGAGCGATTTTCATGACAATGAACTCCTTTGCTTTCGTATCGTAACGGTTAGGGCAAGATGGCGGCCGACGCCTTTTTCAGGATGTCGATATAGCCTTCCGCTTGCCAAGCCGAGCGGCCGATGAACAGGCCGTCGACATGCGGCTGGCCGATCAATTCGGTGGCGTTGCCAGGATTGACGCTGCCGCCGTAAAGTACAGGTGGGGTGTCAGGCAGCCGGCTTCCAGCGACTTGCTTGATCAGGGCCTGCTGCCGGTCGGCATAGTCGGCACTTGCGGGGATGCCCTTCTCACCGATCGCCCAGACAGGCTCGTAGGCAAAGAGGATTTCCGCCGCCAGCTCATCGCCTTTCAGGCCTTGCAGCGCACCCAGGACCTGGGCGGTCAAGACCGCTTCGGCGCGCCCGTCTTCGCGCTCAGTCAGGGTCTCGCCGACGCAAATCAGGCGCACGAAACCGTGCCTGACTGCGGCCGCCGTTTTCAATCCCACGGTGGCATTCGTTTCGCCGAAATGCTCGCGACGCTCGCTATGGCCGAGTTCGATCAGGTCCAGTCCACAATCTTTCAGCATCAGTGGAGACACCTCCCCTGTCCAGGCGCCGGCATCGGCCCAGTGCATGTTTCGTGCCCCAACTTTCACGCGGGTCATGGCCAGTGCAGCCTTGACCTCGCGCACGGCGGTGAACGGTGGAATGACAAAGGGCTGTATCGCCTGACCGAAATCCGGCACGAATACCGCCAACGCATTGGCGAACTGCAACGCCTCCGCCAGCGTCTTGTTCATCTTCCAGCTTGTGCCGACCCAATAAGGGGCCATTTCCGTTTTCTCCTTCGATGCGTGTTTTAGCGACCATCATCGGCGCCCGGTTTCGGCCCCCGGCGTTTTCATTCAGGCTCGAGGCTTCAAATCCTCGCGGCCGGCATCGATGTAGGGCGCCCAGAAATCCACCGACTTGCGGATCATCGCGACAGCCTGGTGATCGACCGGCTCCCTCTCCCTGAAGGAAAATTCAAGGCAGATTTCATTGTCGATTTCCGCCGCCCCGCCGCACGGTATCAAGCAGCTTCTGCGGGTAGTTATGCGGCCATCCTTGTTGTAGGCGGCCGTGAACGGCCAGTGTCCGCCCTTGTTCATGGTAGACTGCTTGATGTGAATGATCGGCGACTGCTTCGGGAACGCTTCTGCCCATGCGTAGGGATCGACGTCCGCCGGATTGCTCGACGTCACGTCGCCATGGTCGATGTCGA
>CAVTND010000006.1:0-56695 GCA_963735955.1 uncultured beta proteobacterium
AGCGTGTCGAGCCCCGAGCGCACTTCCGCTATCACGGGCGGGTCCGCTGCCAGCCAGCGCGCACAGGCCCCGGCGCTCGCGACCATCGCGCCCAGGGGCTGGCTCACCTCGTGGGCAATCGAGGTGGTCAGCTCGCCCAGCGTCGTCAGGCGCGACACGCGGGCGAGCTCCGTGCGCGTCGTCTCCAGCGCATCGTCCTTTTCGCGCAGCTTCTTCTCGGCGAGCAGCGTCATCTCGAACCGTCGCTGCAAGTGCCGGACACGCAACCGATAGGCCATCCACAACATTGCCAGGAAGACGCCAGCGCACAGAGCCGCGAAACCAATTGGTCTGGTAATACGCCGGCAAGATTGTGAACTGCGTAGTCGCCGTCTTGCCCGACCAGATGCCGTTGGCATCGCTCGCGTCGACTTCAAAGCGATAGGCGCCGGGGGGAAGGCTGCGATAGCTGACCGAGGTCAGCGTGCCGGCATCACGCCAGTTGTCGTCGACACCTTGCAGTCGGTAGCGGAAGCGGATCGAGTCCGGGCGCAGCAGACTGACGGCGGCGTAGCCGATCTGGACGTTGGAAGTGCCCGCGGGAAACCGCAGCGGCTGGTCCAGTTCGTAGCGCTCGCTATCCGCCGATACCGACTGGATCGAAACCGGTGGCGCCGGCAGCCTTGCTGAACGGCGCTTTGGATCGAGCCAGACGACGCCGCCGTCTACGCTGAACCATAGCCGCCCATCGGTGCCTTCGATCGCAGTAGGCATCCGCCGCACTTGCGACGGCAAACCCGGCAGGCCGGAGCGGCGGTCGAAGCGCTCGCTGCTGACGCGATACGAAGGGTCCTTGATCGCCTGCGCAATTTCCGCGCGGCCGATGTGCACGATGCCGCCGAGGCCGTTGAGCCACAGGTCGCCATCGGCCGTTTCCACGATGCCGGAAATACCGCGCAGCGCCTCCGGGTCCAGGCCCTGAATGGTATGGAAACGCCCTTCGTCGTACTGCTGCAGACCGAATTCGCCGCCGATCCAGATGGCCGAGCCGCGACCATGGATGGCCGTAACGTTGCCGACCTGGACTCCCTCGTTCGCCCCGAAGCTCGTTTCCGTCTCGCCGTCGATCACCGCCAATTGCCCCTTGGTGCAACCGAGCCAGATGCGGTTCGCATGGTCCGTATATGTCACCAGCACACCGGAACCCGGACACAACTTGCGGGCCTCTGTCTGGCGGCAAGTGGGGGCCGGCCGATATCTTGTCCAGGTGCCATCCTTGAGCCGGTAGAGACCCACGCCGCTGACGGATACCCAGTAGCCGCCCGATCCGTCGTGCGTCATGGTGACACGAGGAACCGGGCCAGTGCAGCCCATTCGGCAGGCAGGTCGACGCGCGAAAAACGATCGTCGACGAGATGCCACAGCCCGCCTTCGCCCGCGAACCAGTGCGTGCCATCCGGTGCGCGGTACGCGAAACTCGAGACCCCCGGAAGCGACCGCTCCGACTCGACCTTGCCGTCCCGGACGCGGTAGAGAGCCGACTTTCCTCGCCCGTCCGCGGCGGTGATCCACATCGCGCCGCCTTCGCCGGGCGCGACCATGAACAACGAAACTCGGTCGCGGCTGCGGGCAACGTTCTGCCGAACCAGCGGGCTGTAGGACAGGCGATGTATCCCCGATCGCGTCTCCCATCCAGAGGCTTCCTTCGCGATCGACAAGCGTCGCGCCGTGGCTGGCGTCGACCTTGTAGAGTCTCGGAGTTGTCGGGCGCGGCCTTGTTCGATGATGGTGGTGAGCGGATCGCCAGCGGGGTGGCGAAGGACGCCTGCGTCCAACGAGAACACCCAGACGCCATTGGCGCGATCGAGGACCTGGTAAGAACGTCTTCTCAGGATCGGATGGCGGGGCGACGGACTTTCCGACGCGATGAACGAGCCGCCTACCGGGTGCACGTGCATCGCGGCTGGTCACCACCTTGTGGTCAGCATCCCACGTGAAGCTCGTGACGAATAGCTCACCGCCGGCTTTCCGGAACGCGCGTTCACCGGCAGGCAGCACATGAAGCTCCTTGGGAACCTCCGGGCTGCGCCGCCCTGTCAGAACCCAGAGGTTGCCCTCACGATCGAACCCCAGCTGCGCGACCGGCTGTGCGGGAAACTTCCATTGCTCGCCGACGTTCTGCCATGACGAGCCATCAAAGCGCCATAGCCCGCTGGTTCCCGTGCCGATTCGAGCTGCCGGCCCAGACAACGCCCTGCTTGTCGCGGGCGAATCCGGTCACGGTGCCCGTCGCATCGACGAAATTCCGGACGCGCCCGTTCTTTATGGAGACTGAAACCTCCGAACCAATAGCCGACCCACAGGCCATCATCTGCTGCGCTCAACGCGGAGACAAAGGTCGACTGCAGTGGCTCACCGGATGCCGCGCGAAACAGCTCGAAGCGCGTCCCGTCGAAGCGAAACAGGCCGGCCGAGGCGCCCACCCACAGGTAACCATCAGCGGTTTGCGCGAGCGCGGTCGGAGATTCAGGCGCGCCGTCCTTGAACGCCCACAGTTCCTGAACGATCCACGGCGCCGCCGGCGTCGTCTGCGCCGTTGCCCTATGCGAGCTGGAGGCGGCGATCAGAACGATCACCAGCGACAACAGAGGGAAACGCACCAAGATCGTCGACCATCGGCTAGCCGTAGATGTAAGCCTCCTTGGCAATCGCCCTGGCCTCTCCAAGGCGACGCTGGCCAGCGCCAAGGCAATGCCATAGCGCTTGAGCAATCGATCCATGTTATTGCGGCCTCATTGCAGCGGACCGCGGCCCAACCGGCCCGGCGAGCCGCCAAATTCCGACCGCTTGACGAGGACTTGGCGCACGGCGGCCGCTAGTCTGCATGTATGGATTTTGCACGAGTCGCGTTTGGAAGCTAAGAAGGAACGCAAGCGAATAAATTCGCAGTGCATCTGGGCGCGCGCGGCGCGCGTCCTTTTCATCTCGCTTGCCGCTGTGGCAGCCGCCACTTTCGCGGGCTGCACGTCGTACACCCAGATGAACGGTGCCTGGGTCAATCCCGAAGCCGGCAGACGGGCGCCCGCGAACAACGTGCTCGTGATCGGAATCAACCGGGACAGCACCGTGCGACGGATCTACGAGGATGCGATCGTCGCGCAGTTTGCCGCGCGCGGCATCCAGTCCCAACCGTCGTACAAGCTGCTGCCGGAGCTTGGCCCGGTCCCGCCGCCGGACATCGAGATGACGGTACGCAGCGCCGGCGTGGACGCCGTACTTGTTTCGCGCACGGTGCGCGTGAGCACCGATATCAGAGTCACGCCCGGCCATTCCTACGGCCCTGCCGGCTTCTATGGCAGGTAGTGCGGGCAGCTTGAGAAAGCGGAGCTCAAGCGCCCAGGCATGGGCGAGGTCGTACGGAGCGCCAATGTGGCTGACGAGCCAGTCGTTCAGGTGCTGGCGGTCGGTCTCATTCATCGCATGCCCATCGGCGTGGACGTTTCGACCTTCTTGCGGCGACCGAGTCCGAACTTCAAGTCAGTTCCGAGCTTCGAGTTATGCCGCTATAAGGCTCGAGCAGACCTCTGCCGGCATTCGGACTGACGCAATCTCGACCGAATAGCGACGCTTCGCTGACGACTTCGTGCTCGCGTCGCTCTAGCCTGCAGTCGTACACATCGACGAGCGTTCCAATGCCGGCCACAAGGAATACCCACCAACTTCGCCGCGGGCCCGAACCTGCATCCCTGACGCTGGAGCATCCGTCGGCGCTCCACGAGTTCCCATCGGAATGGTGGACCGTACTACACGCGATGCAGCCTCACGCCAAGCGCGCGCCGGCGGGCCGGAAGAACGACGAGCAATCCCTCGACATCGAAGTCGTCCCTTACGAAGGCGAGGAAGCGGAACTCGAGAAGGTGTCAACTTCAACAGCACGCCCGACATCGCCTTCCAGCCGAGTCTGGGCTTCGAGTTGTGAGGAATGCGAGGCGCACGGATGAACCGGCTGAACGCGCGACTGGCCCTCATCCTGGCGGCGCTGCTGCTGGCCGGCTGCTCCTCGTTCCGTCCATGGCAGAACCCGCCGGCGCAGCGCCGGACGCCGGCCTGCCGACCTCTCGTGCCGTCGAGCGGCCCGTCGTCGCCGCTGTCGCCCTGTCCGGCGGCGGGGCGCGTGCGGCTGCCTTCGGGCTCGGCGTACTGCAGGAACTGAAGGCCACGGCGTTCACGCTGCAGGGCCGGCCCACCACCCTGCTCGACGAAGTGACGCTGATCAGCGGGGTCTCCGGCGGCAGCATCTTGGCCGCCCACTACGCCACCTTTGGCGACGAATCGCTGACCCGCTTCGAGTCGGAGTTCCTGCTGAACGACTTCGAGGGCGACCTGGTCCAGCTCGCCCTGTCGCCGGGGCGCCTGTTCCGCCTGTCCTCGCCCTGGTACGGCCGCAGCAACGTGCTGGCCGACCGGCTCGACACGCTTTACCGGGGACGCACTTTCGGCGATCTGACGAGCCCGCACGCGCGGTCCGGACCTCGTCGTCACTGCCACCGACTTGACGACCGGCGCGCCCTTCGAGTTCACCGCGGAACAATTCGCCCTCATGTGCTCGGACCTGGCGAGCGTGCCGCTGTCCTTTGCCGTCGCGGCCTCGTCGGCCGTGCCGCTCGTCCTGACGCCCATGACGCTGCGCAACTACGCCGGAACGTGCGACTCGGCCGAGCGCGGCGGTGGCCGATGCGGCCCAAGACAATTTTCGCACGCGACTGCTGCGTGCCCAGCGCGCAGAGCTACCTCGATGCCGAGAAGCGCCCATACATCCACCTCGTCGACGGCGGCCTGAACGACAACCTCGGCATCCGCAGACTGCTGGATCGGCTGGTCGCCGGCGGATCGCTCGTCGGCCGCCTTCGAGACGCGGCGCCGGGCTCGATCCGCAACGTCGTCCTCATCGCCGTGAACTCGGAGCGGGACCTCGGCGAGCGAATCGACCACAGCGATCGTGTGCCGACGACCGCGCCAGGTGGTGGACACGCTGCTGTTCGGTGCCGGCGGACAGATCACGCAGGTCACCCTTGCCATCATGAGCGACGACCGGGAGCGGTGGCGCCGCGAGCTCGCCGAACAGCGCGGCACGCTGGGCAGCCCGTTTGCCGCCGATGCGAACTGCACGTCATCAGCGTCAGCCTGCACGATGTCGAGGACGCCGCGCTGCGCGACAGAGATCCTCACGGTTCCGACGGCCTTCACCATCGACCCCGACCAGGTGCATCACCTGGTCGAGGCCGGACACCAGGCGCTGCGCCGCTCTGCAGAGTTCCAGCAGTTGCGCCGCAGCTTGGACGACACATCGACTCTGACACAACGCCGACTCACTGATCCGCTGCAATTCGATGGCCCAACCACATGGGCCATCGCGCAAGAGTGAGCCCGCGATTTCCCACACTGGGTTCGAGATTCCCGGTTTTACCGCGTCGCGTCCTGGCGTTCAGCGGCGGATCAGGATGAAGCGCGAGGCGTCCCCGCGGCGCACCAGCACGGCCACGTCCTTCTTCGCATCCAGCTTGGAGACAGCTTCGTTGAACTGACGCGCGTTCTGCACTTCGGCGTTGTTCAACTGGGCAATCAGGTCGCCGGCGCGCAGGCCGGCGGCAGCCGCCAGGCCATCCACCGCGTCGACCTGCACCGCTCCCTTGAGTCCCAGTTCCTTGAGCTTTGCGTCGGACAGATCCGACACCACCAGGCCGAGCGCGTTCGCAGGAGTTGCTGGCTTGGGTGCTTCGCCGGCGCGTGCAACGCGCGGCTTGTCAGGCTGCATCTCGGCAACGGTGACCTTCAATTCCTTCTGAGTGCCTTTCCTGAACACGGTAATGGTGGACCCGGCGCCCGGCTTTGTGCTTCCCACGATGCGCGGCAGGTCGCTCGAGCGCTCGATCTGGCGATTGTCAAAACGCAGTATCACGTCGCCCGGCTCGACGCCGGCCTTCTGTGCCGGACTGTCCTTCTCCACCGTGTTGACCAGGGCCCCGCGCGGCGCGCCGAGGCCGATCGCTTCGGCGATTTCCTTGGAAACCGGCTCGATTCCAACGCCGATTCGACCTCGAATCACGCGACCGGAGGTGCGCAACTGCTGCTGCACGTTCATGGCCTCGTCGATCGGAATTGCGAATGAAATGCCGTTGTATCCGCCCGAGGTAGTGAATATCTGGGAATTGATGCCGACCACTTCACCGCGCATATTGATTAACGGGCCGCCCGAATTGCCGGGATTGACCGCAACGTCGGTCTGGATGAAGGGCAGGAACTCGCCGGTTTCGCGCGCCTTCGCGCTGACGATGCCGGCCGTGACCGTGTTCTCGAGGCCGAACGGCGAACCGATTGCGATCACCCATTCGCCGACTCGCAGCTTGTTCGGGTCGCCGGCCTTGACCGCTGGCAGGCCGCTCGCTTCGATTTTCACCAGGGCCACGTCTGTGCGGCGATCCACACCGATGACCTTGCCCTTGAATTCACGCTTGTCGGTCATCGTCACGACGATGTCGTCAGCACCTTCGACGACGTGCGCATTGGTCAGCACATAGCCGTCGCTCGAGATCACGAAGCCCGATCCGAGACCGCGTGGAACATCGCGCCGCGGACCCTGACCCTGCCCCGGCCCCGGCCCCGGCCCCGGCGGGCCCTGACGTGGCCCCTGCTGAGGCGGGTTGGGAAAGAAGCGGCGGAAGAACTCGAACATCGGATCGTTTTCGTCGAGATCGGGCATCTGTGGTCCAGCGCCAGCGCCGGCACCCATGCGTGCCGTGGTCCGGATGTTCACCACCGCGGGTCCAGCGCGCTCGGCGAGGTCGGCGAAATCAGGCGGCCCAACGGTCTGAGCCGCGGCGCCAGGCGCCACCAGCGGCAACCCCAATCCAAGCATTGCGGTAAGGAGTGCGGCAAAGGTTTTCCTGAGCATGTCTACTGATCCTGTTGTGAAGACTGAAACTGAAAAACAGAGCGTGAACCGCGTCAGCGCGGGCCACGAAACTCCACTGAAGAGGCCACTGCACGGACCGCAGCGGGCGGCACCTCGCCGACCACGGTCACGGTGGCGTCGGCGACGCGGCGTGCATAAGCCGATGTCGGCCCCACGCTCAGCACCTGGTCAGCAAGCTTGGCGTCGCCCGATGCCTCGATGAACACCGACATCGTCGCCAGTCCATCGCTGAAGACGATCTGCATGGCATCCGAATTGCCCAGGCGACGACCGACTTCCTTGGTCTTCTGGAACCCGTTCGGGGTCGGAACCGACCAGCCCGATTCGGCAGGATTGATCTTTCGATAGTCGCTGCGCTCGATCGTCCAACCGGCCGTTGGCCAGGCCGGCTTTAACCGAGTGCGATCGATTCGCTCACCGATACGGATATCGGTGAAGGCAATCTGCTCCAGAACTTCGCCGCGTTCGCCCAGTGTTTGCGCCCGGAGCAGCAATCCGCTCGCCTGGTCAATCCACAAGCGGTAGCCGTAGCGCATGCCGTCCTTGGGTTCGAGCACAAGCAGGCGGCACTCGATTCCGGCCACTCGTTCAACCTTTCCGATCTGCGGCTTGTAGCGCTCGATGATGGCTTCGGCGGACACTCCCGCCAGGCCGGGAAAGGCCTCATCGGCGGCCCGGTGCTCAATCACGATGCGGCGCGCTTCAGGATAGAGACACTGCACTTCATCATTGCTTTCCGTGCGCATGCGGATGAACTCGCGCGGCTTGCCGTCAAGAGTCTGCACACGTTCATAGGAACGGGTGCCATCGAACATATGGGTAATGCGCGAGGTCCGCATCTCGCCGCCGGACTGGTACACGACTGTGCCCGAATAATTGAGGCGCACCGCGGCACCCTGAGCCGCCTGCAGCCATTGCAGGGCGCTGCGCTCTGACCCGGCGGCCCGCGGACGAGTCTCCTGCGCGAAGCTCGTGCCAGCCATGGCGCCGGCCAGCGCTATCAGCGCAGCCGCATGGCGGGCGTTTCGAAACAGGCGGCCGAAGCTGGGCGTACGAACTGGCACCACGATCAACGGCCCTGGACCAGTTCGGCCGCCGGCCGTAGATACGGCGTGGCGCGCGGAAGCGCAACGCCAGTCGCGGTCAACTCACGGTGCGCCGCCAGATAAGGATCGAGCGCACGGGCGCTGGCGACCGTCGACGCAGCGCGCCGCGCCACGTCCTCACTTGGCAGAATTACGGCAGGCGCGATGCTCGCCGCCGCAATCTTCTTGCCCGATTCCGGCGCAGCCGGACCCAGTAGAGGCAGGGCAACAAAGGTGATCGCAGCGACCGAAGCCGCAAGCGCCAGTCCCGGAATCAGGTAGCGCTTTAGGCCAGTGGTGCCCTTCGCGCGCGGCGCTAGCACCGTTGCCTCGTTTTGCAGGGCCGCTGACACGCGCGCGCAGAAGTGTTCAGAGTGGCAGGCCGCAACCTCACTCGAACGCAGCGCATCGGCCACCAGATGCATGCGCATCCAGGCCTTGCGCGCGTCCGGGTCCTGGCACAGTGTTGTGAACAGCTGCTGCGTGAGAGTCTGATCGAGCTCACCATCGATCAGGCTGGAAATCTGCTCGGCGCGACCCAGGTCAGCCGTCTCGGACACTTTCTTGCCTTGCATATGCTTCCCCATCTACCAGCGTCGATCCACCGCAGAGTCCAGCACTGGCCGCAACTCTTCAGCAATCGCCTCGCGCGCCCGGAAAATACGCGAGCGTACCGTGCCAATCGGACAATTCATTGTCTCGGCAATCTCTTCATAGCTGAGACCTTCCAGTTCTCGCAACACTATTGCAGTCCGCAAGTCCTCGGGCAGGCCATCAATCGCACGGTTTACCGCCTCGCCGACCTGTTTGGTCACCAGCATCGAATCCGGAGTGTTCAGATCCCTTAGGCGCTCGCCGTCGTCAAAAGTTTCCGCATCTTCGATTTCCGCTTCCGTACTGGTCGGCGCCCGCCGGCCCAGCGCAACCAGGTAATTCTTGGCAGTGTTGATCGCAATCCGGTAGAGCCAGGTGTAAAAGGCGCTGTCGCCGCGGAAGTTGGGCAGTGCCCGATAGGCCTTGATAAAGGCCTCCTGGGCAACGTCTTCGATCTCGGCCGGGTCCCGGACCAGGCGGGACAGGAGCCTGAAAATCTTGCGTTGGTACTTGGTAACCAGCAGGTCAAACGCCGCCTTGTCGCCGCGCTGAACGCGCTCGACCAGCTGCTGGTCCACGTCGCGATCACTCACCCCGTGCTCCGCTCGATCGTCCGCTGAGGTTCTGGCTCATGGTCGGTTTCTACCGGAATCGGCCGCGCCGTCGACGGCCGAAGCGCTCGCCCTGCCTGTGGACCGCCCCCAGCGCACGCACACCCAGAGCCGCCTGAACTCATCCGACGGCAAGGTATCGGGCCAGATTGACAGCAACATGGTGCCATGTGCCAGGGTTATCAACCAAGGTGCGCGAAAAACGCACTCCAGGCTCACGACCGGTCCGCCCGGAATCGTGGCGTCGCGCAGAAGGATCACGCCATCGCGACCGATGCAGATCTCACGTGCAAGGTCCCGGTCGCCGCGCCACGCCGCCACGGCAAACATCACCGTTGCGAGGGCCAGGGCGGACCAAAGCAACTCTGGGCGGCGCGGATCGCCCGCAATCGTCGCCCAGAGCAAGAGGCCCATGACGCCAAACGCTGCGACTAGCGCGCCCCGACGCCAACGACGTTCACGCGCCGAGGTCCGCAACGCTGTCCAGTTAAGGATCACTCGCGCTTGAATCTCGGCTGTGCGTGAATCTCAGAGGCGCTTGAAAACCAGGGTCCCGTTCGTGCCGCCGAAACCGAACGAGTTCTTCATCGCAACGTCGATTTTCATCGACCTTGCCGCGTTGGCGCAGTAGTCAAGGTCACACTGAGGGTCGGGGTTGTCGATGTTGATCGTCGGTGGCGAGATCTGGTGGTGAATCGCCAGGACCGTGAACACCGACTCGATCCCCCCCGCACCGCCCAGCAAGTGCCCGGTCATTGACTTGGTGGAGTTGACGACCAGCCCGGCCGCATCGGCGCCGAAACTCAGCTTGATGGCCTTGGTCTCGTTGATGTCGCCAAGTGGCGTCGAAGTGCCATGCGCATTCAGGTACTGCACATCGCCGGTGCCAATTCGAGCGTGCTTCATCGCCATGACCATCGAACGGCGCGGGCCGTCGGTGTCGGGCGCCGTCATGTGATAGGCGTCCGCACTCATGCCAAATCCGGCCAGTTCGCAGTAAATCCGGGCTCCGCGGCGTCGCGCGTGTTCGTATTCCTCGAGGATGAGCACGCCGGCGCCCTCGCCCAGAACGAAGCCGTCACGGTCGCGGTCAAACGGCCGGCTCGCCAGAGTTGGTTCCTCATTGCGCATCGACATCGCCTGCATCGAGGCGAAGCCGCCAATGCCCAGCGGACAGATCGTCGATTCCGCGCCGCCCGCAACCATCACGTCGGCGTCACCGTATTCGATCAGCCGGCCGGCGTCGCCGATGGAATGAAGGCCGGTCGAACAGGCCGTGACTATCGCGATATTGGGACCCTTGAGCCCGTACATGATCGACACATTGCCGCCGATCATGTTGATGATCGAGCCCGGAATCATGAACGGCGAGATGCGGCGCGCGCCGCGGTTGACGAACTCGCCATGGTTATCCTCGATCATCGGCAGTCCGCCGATGCCGGAGCCGATGCTGCATCCGATGCGTTCGCGGTTGGCATCGGTCACTTCGATACCGGAGTCGCGCAGCGCTTCGACTGCAGCTGCTGTTCCGTAGTGAATGAAGGTGTCGAAGCGGCGCACTTCCTTGGCAGGAATGATCGAAGCGGCGTCAAACCCCTTTACCTCTCCGGCGATCTTGGTGCGAAAGCTCGAAGCGTCGAATCGCGTGATCGGACCGATGCCGCTGCGCCCGGCGACAATGCTGTCCCAGGTGGTCGGAACGTCGTTACCGACAGGGCCGATCGCCCCCAGGCCGGTAACGACCACCCGGCGTTGACCCGCCATGCGCACTTGCTCCAGGCTAGTCTTTCTTCAGATGCGCACTGATGTAGTCGACCGCCTGCTGAACGGTGCGAATCTTCTCGGCTTCCTCATCCGGGATCTCGCATTCGAACTCGTCCTCGAGCGCCATCACCAGCTCGACCGTATCGAGTGAGTCAGCGCCAAGGTCTTCTACAAAGGCAGATTCGATCTTGATGTCGGCCTCATTGACGCCGAGCTGCTCGGCCACAATCTTCTTGACGCGTTGTTCGATGTTTTCCATCCACTCCTCCTGCCTCTATATGGATATTCCGCGCTTTATGCGCATGGACTGGGCGTATGCGCGCAGTTCCGGGCCGGGCAAAAAAGCGCGCGGATTCTAACAGAGCACCCCTCTTGCTTCGCCCTTGTTTCGCCCCACGATTGGCCCATGGTCGCGGCGTTTCGAGTCAATTCATGTACATGCCGCCGTTGATATGCAAGGTGGCTCCGGAAATGTAGGCCGCCGCAGGCGAGGCCAGAAACACAACGGCTGCACCGATATCCTCGGCATGACCCAGACGGCCGAGAGGAATCTGTCCCAGCAGGGCCTGCGTCTGTTGCTCGTTCAGCGATCGCGTCATGTCGGTATCAATAAAACCGGGCGCCACGCTGTTGACCGTGATGTTGCGGCTGCCGAGTTCGCGCGCCAGTGCGCGCGTCATGCCGGCGACGCCCGCCTTGGCGGCCGCGTAATTGGCCTGGCCCGCATTACCGCTTGCTCCAACGACCGAAGTGATATTGATGATACGACCGTGCTTGGCCTTCATCATTCCGCGCAAAACGGCACGCGAAAGCCGAAACACGGCCGACAGGTTGGTGTCGATGACCGCATCCCAGTCATCGTCCTTCATGCGCATGGCGAGCGTATCGCGCGTGATCCCCGCATTGTTGACCAGCACTGATAGCTTGCCGTCGCGTTTGACGATGTAGTCGACCAGCCCTTCCGTGCGCGCGCTGTCGCGCACATCGAAAACCATGCCGTGTCCACGCGCGCCCAGCTCCGCCATGTGCGCGCTGATCGCCTGTGCGCCGGCCTCAGTGGTCGCCGTCCCGACGACGACCGCTCCGGCGCGCGCTAGCTGGTCCGCGATGGCGCGACCGATTCCGCGCGAAGCACCGGTGACCAGCACCACCTCGTCCGCCAGGCACTGTGAGTCGAACACCTTCATTTCCATTCCTCCGACGCCCTACTTGCCTAGCGTTTCAAGCGCCTCTTGCAGACTCGCAGGGTCGTTGATCGATAGGCTCTCTAGCGCGGGCTCGATCCGGCGAGTCAGACCCGACAGTACTTTGCCGGGTCCGCATTCGACCACGTGAGTCACGCCGCGTGCGGCCATGAACTGAATGGTCTCGACCCAGCGTACCGGAGCAGCGGCCTGCCGCGCCAGGGCATCGACGATCCGCGCCGGCTCGGTTTCGATCGCAGCGTCGACATTGTTGACGACCGGCATTTGCGGCCGACGGAGCGAAACCTGTTCCAGTGCGGCACGCAGGCGCACGCTGGCAGGCTGCATCAGCGAAGAGTGAAACGGCGCAGATACCGGAAGGTTCACGGCGCGCTTCGCTCCACGACGCTTGGCAGCCTCGCAGGCTCGCTCGACCGCCGACTTGTGTCCGGCTATCACGACCTGGGCCGGCGCATTGAAATTCACCGCCTCGACCACCTCTCCCTGCGCAGCGTCGCTGCAAGCCGCGCGAACCTCCTCATCACTTAGTCCGAGAATTGCGGCCATCCCGCCCTGCCCTAGCGGTACGGCCTCCTGCATCGCGCGCGCACGCACGCGCACCAGCTTCACGGCATCCTCGAGGTCAAGCGCGCCCGCCACGGTAAGGGCGGTGTACTCCCCGAGACTGTGGCCAGCCACGATCTCGGGCACCGGTCCACCTTGCGCCCGCCATGCCGCATACACCGCAGCGCCGGCGGTCAGCATCGCAGGCTGGGTGTTGACCGTAAGGTTCAGGTCCTCCACCGGCCCTTGAGCCATCAATTGCGCCAGGTTCTGGCCAAGCGCCGCGGATGCGCGCTCCAGCACGGCTTGCACGGCCGGGTCTTCGTCAAAGCTCGACAGCATGCCCAGTGTCTGCGAACCCTGGCCGGGAAATACGAACGCAATTTTCATCGTCTACCAGCGCAGCAGCGCCGACCCCCAGGTGAAGCCACCGCCGACCCCCTGCAGCAGCACGGTATCGCCGCTTCGAATGCGGCCATCCCGCACTGCGGCGTCGAGCGCGAGTGGCACTGAGGCTGCCGAGGTGTTGCCGTGTAAATCGACCGTCACTATGACCCTCTCGATCGGCAACTCCAGACGTTTGGCAATGGCGTTGATGATCCGGATATTGGCCTGATGCGGAATCAGCCAGTCAAGTTTCGATGGCTGCAAGCCGGCTTCCTCCAATACCTCCAGCGCCGAGGCCCCGAGCGACGTCACCGCGAGCTTGAATACGGCCTGTCCCTGCATCTTCAGGAACGGGTGCCCCTCGACGGCGCCGCTGGAAAGGCGGCCGGGTGCACACAGTATGTCTGCCTGACTACCATCCGCATGCAGGCGCGACGCGATGATGCCGGGAGTATCCGACGCCTCCAGCACGACGGCGCCGGCGCCATCGCCAAACAGCACGCAGGTGGTCCGGTCACTCCAGTCGAGGATGCGTGAGAACAGTTCCGCGCCGATAACCAACGCGCAGCGTGCGGTACCGGAGCGAATCATCGAATCAGCGACTACAAGCGCGTAGACAAAGCCGCTGCAAACCGCTTGCACATCGAAAGCTGCGCAGCCCGTCACTCCCAGCCGCGCCTGGATCAGGCAAGCCACACTGGGAAAGATCTGATCGGGCGTGGACGTCGCCACGATGATCAGATCGACCGATCCGGCGTCCCGGTTCGCGCTTGTCAGCGCCTCCTCCGCCGCCCTCACTCCGAGGTCCACTGTGGTAACGCCGGGCTCGGCCAGGTAGCGCTGCCGGATGCCCGTGCGCGCCACGATCCATTCATCCGAAGTTTCAACTCCGTGCCGCGCAAGATCGCGGGCCAGGGCCTCATTGCTGACAACGCGCTCCGGCAGCGCAGACCCGGTGCCAACGATGCGGGACGCACGGTGACTCATGTTCGGTCCATTACGGCCGGGACAGCGGAATTACCTGCGCGAATTCGCCGGCCTCGTCTCGGCCGCGCGGCGCCTCGAGCTGTCCGGCGTAGGGTCGCATCGATGCAATAGTGCGTTCCAGCACTTTATGGCGCGCTTCCTCGTATCCGCGCGACAAAGCACACTCAAACGCCAGAATGTCGGCGGAGCCGTGACTCTTGAGCACGAGGCCGCGCAAGCCAAGCAGACTTGCTCCGTTGTGGCGCCGCGGGTCGACCCGGTGCTTGAAGCGCCTCAGCACCGAAGAGGCCGCCAGCGCCGATAGGCGCGCGAGCGGATCGCGTGTGAATTCCTCGCGAATGAATCCGCCCATCATCTGCGCAAGTCCCTCGGCCGCCTTGATGGCGACATTGCCGACGAAGCCGTCGCAGATCACGACGTCGGTCGTCCCCTTGAATATGTCGTTGCCTTCGACGTTGCCCTGGAAGTTCAGCGTGCTTGCCCTCAACAATTCGCCCGCCTGCTTGACGATGTCGTTGCCCTTGATCATCTCCTCGCCGATATTGAGCAGCCCGACGGTCGGCCGTTCCTTTTCATCGACCGCCGCCACCAGGGAGGAACCGAGAACGGCAAACTGAAACAGGTGCTCGGCGCTGCAGTCGACGTTGGCGCCCAGATCGAGAACCGTCGTGACGCCTCCTGCGCCGTTTGGAATCGTGCCGGCTATTGCCGGACGGTCGATGCCGTCGAGCGTCTTCAGGACATATCGTGAGATCGCCATCAGAGCGCCGGTATTGCCGGCACTGACCGCCACATCGGCCCGTCCATCCTTGACCAGATTGATGGCGATGCGCATCGACGAGTCTCGTTTGCTCCTTAGCGCCGTCGCCGGGGCATCGTGCATTTCGACAATTTCGTCCGCATGAACCAGTTCGCAGCGGTTGCCGGCATTTCCGGCGCCCTTGAGTACAGCCTCGAGTTCAGACTGACGCCCGACCAGCAGAAGTTGCGCGTCAGAGTGAGCGGCGGCGAACTTCAGTGCCGCCGGCACGGTCACGGGCGGGCCGTGATCTCCGCCCATGCAATCGATTGCGATCCGTGCTGTCATGAAAAAGTGGGAAGCCGTTCAGAGCCCGACGTGGGCCCCGAGAAAATGAAGTCAGAAAGCAGATGCGGGACTGAGCCTAGCGGTCCGGACGCGACCTGCCCAGGCAGCGCAGATGCGCAGACACGAATTACCGGTCCGCGTCGCTTAAACGCCGGTCGTTGATGTACCGGTCGCAGGACTACCGGTTGTCGAACTGATGATTGCCGAAGCGGCCGACGCCTGACTATTCGTCGCTCTTCGTAGCGACGACCTTCTTGCCCCGGTAAAAGCCGTTCGGGCTGACGTGATGACGGCGATGCACTTCGCCCGTCGATGGCTCGATCGCGGTCGGCGGATTGCTCAGGAAATCGTGCGCTCGATGCGTTCCCCGCTTCGATGCAGACTTCTTGTTTTGTTGGACAGCCATGGACAGCCCCACTGAAATGAAGCGCGCGATTGTACTGGATGCCAGGCATCATCGGAACTAGCCGTCTGATCCTGATTTGCCGGCCTTGACCCGCAAACCGGACAGCTTTGAAAAGGCGCCCACCTTGCTCCGCACTGATCCACCCGGGTCGGTACCGGTCTCTTCCCATCGGGCCCGGCATGTCGAGTGCCGAGGTATCAATGGCAGGGAAAGAATCGCCTCGTCCTCGATCCAGGCCAGAACATCAGTCGAATGTGAAGCAACGATGGCTTCCAGCCCATCATCGTCCAGTGCTACTTCTTCGAGTTCGGCCTCGGTGCGGACGAAACGAAAATCGACCAGTCTCTCCAGTCGCCATGCCATGTTTTCACCGCAACGCTGGCAAACGAACACGAGATCGGCCTTCAGGCCCAAGTGCGCGCCAGGCCTTCCCTGCGTATCGATCCATCCCGCGATTGAGTAATCGATTTCGCCCGCCGCATCGGCCAGGGCGCCCGCAAGACGCGCCAACTTGGCGAGCGGTACACGACCTTCCATGCGCATCCGCTTTCGAGCCAATTCGAACGTGTCGATTTGCACGGAGTCGGCCGGCTTCATCGAAAGTCGTCAGAAATGAGGGCAGGTGCAAGCGTGGTCGCCGCTAAACTTCGTCCGATATGGCGGCTCGCATCGTACTCGCCTCAAGTTCGCGCTACCGCCGTGAACTGTTGTCGCGCTTGCAACTGACGTTCGAAGTGCAGGCGCCGAGTGTCGATGAAACGGCGCAATCGGGTGAACTTCCGCGCGCAACCGCACTACGGCTTGCCCAAACCAAGGCGCTCGCAGTGAGAGCGCATCATCCGGATGCGATTGTGATCGGTTCGGATCAGGTCGCCGAACTTGACGGCGAAGCGATCGGCAAGCCCCTCACCCATGCGTCCGCACTCGAGCAACTCTTGCGCCTGCAGGGCCGGATTGCCGTGTTTCACAGTGCGCTCGCGGTTGCCGGGCCACGCGCCACTGACATTCAGACCGACTCGATTGCCACTGCAGTTCACTTCCGGTCGCTGTCGCGCGCCGCGCTCGATGCCTATCTGCGCGCCGACCAACCATACGATTGTGCCGGCGCCGCAAAGATCGAATCACTCGGTATCGCGCTGGTGGAGCGCGTGGAATCCGACGATCCGACCGCTTTGATCGGCCTGCCACTGATCCGCCTGACGGCCATGCTCGCAAGCGCGGGAATCGCCGTTCTGCCAGGCTGAACCGTGTCTGCCACCCTGTATCTGCTTCCGACACCGATCGCCGAGGCCGAACTCGGCCTGACAGCCGAGGCCCGGGCGCTCGCCTGCCGACTCGACTATTTTCTCGCCGAGAACGCCAAGAGTGCGCGTGCATTTCTCCGTCGGATCGGCCATCCGCGCCCGTTGCGAGACCTAACTGTCGTCGAGATCGGTCACATGCCCGATCCTGCCTTGATTCCATCCTGGCTTGACCCGATCGCGGGCGGACGCGAGGGCGCGATCGTCGCCGAGGCCGGGTGTCCGGCGATTGCGGATCCAGGCGCAGCATTGGTTGCGGTGGCTCATTCACGCGGCATCCGCGTGCGGCCCCTGGTCGGGCCATCGTCGATTCTGCTGGCACTGATGGCATCTGGCTTGAACGGACAGCAGTTTCGATTCCATGGCTACCTGCCAATCCCGGCCGCCGAGCGGGCAGCGGCTCTCGCGGCACTTGAACGCGAATCAAGACGCGGCGAAACGCAGGTCTTCATCGAGACTCCCTATCGAGGGGCGGCCATGTTCGATGCCGTGCTTGCGAGCTGTGCTGCGAAGACTCGGCTCGCGGTGGCGATTGATCTGACCGGTGCGGGTGAGTTCACTGCCAGTCGCAGTGTCGAGCACTGGCGCGTTGCGGAACGCCCGCCCTTCGACAAGCGCCCGGCCGTTTTCTGCCTGCTGGCGAGTTAGGACCTGACAAGCTTTACGTAGACACGGCCGTCGTGTTCGCGCAGGTCAAGCTTGCGCAGGTTGCCGTGGCCGACGCAGGCACCGCCTCGGCATTGGCCCGTGGCTGGGTCGTACAAGGCGCCGTGGGTAGCGCAAATCAGAAATTCGCCGTCGGGCTCGAAAAAGTCGCCCGGTTGCCAGTCCAGTTCCATCGCCACATGGGCACACCGGTTCAGGTAGCCGACTGCCTTGCCTAGATGGCGGACCGCAAAGGCCGGTACCCGTTCGCTTCGATCGCTGATCTCGAAGCGCACGCCGTGGCCGCCATCAACCAGATCGGCCGAGGCGCAGATCTCGATCAGCGATTCGCCTGTAACCACGCGCGAAGCTCCTTCGGAGTAGACAGCAGAGCGCGCGGCGAACGCTCTGCAAGCTGCGCACGCGGGTGGGCGCCATAGGTGACACCGACCCCATCCGCGCCGGCCGCGTGCGCCATATCGAGATCGTGGGTTGTGTCGCCGATCATCAGCATCCCGCCCGGCGCAACGGCAAGTTCGTTGCTGAGTTCAAGCAGCATCGCCGGATGCGGTTTCGGGTGAGTTTCATCAGCACAGCGCGAGGCATGGAACAGCGGCCCGAGACCGGTCGCACCAAATGCGCGATCGAGACCACGCCGGCTCTTGCCAGTGGCCACCGCGAGCTTCAAGTCGGCCGCCAGGAGTTCGTCGAGCAGCTCGCGCATCCCTTCGAACAGCACGATGTCGTTTTCGCCGGCGAGATAGTGATGTCGATAACGCGCCGCAAATTCCGGGGCGCGCTCCGGATTCAGGTCAGGCACCGCACGCGCCAGCGCATCGACCAGCCCGAGGCCGATCACATGACTGGCCTGGGCAAAACTCGGGACGACGAGATCAAGGTCTGCCGCCGCCTTCTGGATCGACACCGCGATCATGGCGGTCGAATCCACCACGGTACCGTCCCAGTCAAATACCACCAGCTCGTAACGACGGCGCATCGGTGTGAGCTAGCCCAGGCTATGCAGGAACTCGACGCATTCGGGCGGCAACGGAGCTTCGATCAAGAGCTCGCGCGCATCCGCGGGGTGTCTGAACCGGGTCCGCATCGCATGCAGAAACATTCGGTTAAATCGCGCACCGAGTTCGCCGCGCGTCGCGCGTCGATTCAGTTCGAAGTCGCCGTACTTGTCATCGCCGACAATGGGAAAGCCGAGGTGAGCGAGATGCACACGAATCTGGTGCGTGCGACCGGTCCGCAGTTCAGCTTCGAGCAAGGAGAACTGTCCATAGCGCCGCTGCAGCGTGAACACCGTGTGCGAGGCCATGCCCTCGTCGTCAACCGCAACGCGCCGTTCGCCCCCTGCGTTGATGAACTTGGTTAACGCCAAGCGCACGTGCTGCCGATCGTTCACCCAGTCGCCCGCCACGAGTGCGGCGTAGCGCTTGTCGACCTCGCCTTCCCGCAACTGTTCGTGCAGGGAAAGGAGTGCGCGGCGGGACTTTGCCAGCAGCAGCACACCGGACGTTTCTCGATCGAGGCGATGGGCCAGCTCCAGGAAGGCCTGCTGGGGCCGTGCCGCCCGGATCCGCTCGATCAATCCATGCGCAACGCCGCTGCCGCCGTGGGCGGCGAGGCCCGCTGGTTTGTCAACCGCAATCAGGTCTTCGTCCTCATAGAGAATCGGCACCGAGATCGGCGGCGCCTTTCGCTTCGCATCGGCGGGTTGCGCGGTCCGCAGCGGCGGTACCCGGATCTCGTCGCCTGCGACAAAGTCGATAGTCGGCTGAGGCGCGCGCCTTGTTTACCCGTACCTCGCCGCTGCGGACGATTCGGTATACATGGCTCTTGGGAACTCCCTTGGCCAGCCGCAGGAGAAAATTGTCGAGCCGTTGTCCGGCCAGGTCCGCGGCCACGACCAGGTGGCTTACCCGGTCGGGGGCCACCGTGCCGGCTGTCTCTGTCGTCATGGCCTTCGGGATAAGCGACCCGGCTTCCCGCTTTCCGGATTTACGGCCGGGCTGCATCTTGCATATACTTGAGGCGTCGAAGTTTTTTGGAAGCCGTTCCGCCAATGTGGCCGTACGGCTGAGCGACGGCAGGAATGCGTGCCGGGCGAGAAGTAGCCGGAGGCGGCCGCCGCAACCGAGAAACCCGACACCGCGAGGATTGTAGCCGTGGCCTACGTGGCTTCGACTGCCTTCAGCGCGCTGGCGCCGGATGACCATTACGGTAATTTCGGCTTTCGGGGCGGCCTTTCCGCCTGGTGAATTCGCATCCTTTGGCCCGAGCCACGGATGCGCGGGCCTGCCGCGGGCAGGTTCGCTGGAACGAGCAGACCGATTCAGGGCGCGCCGCCAGATGGTGGCGCATGACAACGAGATCACGTAACCCACCTCCATGCCAATAGCCAAGCCACTTCGCACGCTGCCTCCCCCTGGGGCGGGCAGCCTTGCGCGCGCCGGCAGGGTTGGAGATGGCCAAGGCGGGCCTATGGCCCGCCTGTCCTGATTTTCGCTTTCCGCCTCGGCCTGTCGTTTCAGCAGCAAAGCGCCCCTAGAAGGCGCAAGGAGTGCTGATGAAACGCATGCTGTTTAACGCGACGCACGCAGAGGAACTGCGCGTCGGCATTGTCGATGGCCAGCGCCTGGTCGATATCGACATCGAAACCGCCGGACGCGAGCAGCGCAAGTCCAATATCTACAAGGCGCTGGTTACCCGGGTTGAACCCAGCCTCGAGGCCTGCTTCGTCGACTATGGCGAAGAGCGCCACGGCTTTCTGCCGTTCAAGGAGGTCGCCCGCACCTACTTCCGCGAAGGTGTTGACGTTCGCAACGCGCGCATCCAGGACGCGCTCAAGGAAGGCCAGGAGCTGATCGTCCAGGTCGAGAAGGAGGAGCGCGGCAACAAGGGCGCCGCGCTGACCACCTTCATTTCGCTCGCCGGGCGCTACCTGGTGCTGATGCCGAACAATCCGCGCGGCGGCGGCGTGTCGCGCCGCATCGAAGGCGAGGACCGGCAGGAGTTGCGCGAAACCATGGATCAGCTCGACGTGCCGGGCGGCATGTCGATCATCGCGCGCACCGCAGGCATCGGCCGCACTGCCGAAGAACTTCAGTGGGACCTCAACTATCTGCTGAAGCTCTGGTCCGCGGTCGATGGTGCTGCCCAGCCGCAATACGAGCTCACGGTCGATGACCCCGAGCAAGCCGGGCACAAGAAGACGAGCTATGTCGCGACGAGCACCGGGCCGGATGGCCAGCGGCTGAAGCGCGCGAATCCGCCGCCGTTCCTGATCGTCGAGGAATCGAATCTGGTGATTCGCGCGATTCGCGACTACTTCCATCCCGAGATCGGCGAGATCCTGGTCGACACGGACGACATCTACGAGCAGGCGCGCCAGTTCATGGCGCATGTGATGCCGGACAACGTCGCGCGGGTCAAGCGTTACAAGGACGACATTCCGCTGTTCTCGCGCTTTCAGATCGAACACCAGATCGAGACCGCCTACTCGCGCCAGGTGCCGCTGCCCTCGGGCGGCTCGATCGTCGTCGACCACACCGAAGCGCTGGTGGCCGTCGACGTGAACTCGGCGCGCGCGACCAAGGGGTCGGATATCGAGGAGACCGCGACACGCACCAATCTCGAGGCCGCCGACGAAGTGGCGCGCCAGCTGCGCCTGCGCGACCTGGGCGGCCTGATCGTCATCGACTTCATCGACATGGAAGAGTCGAAGAATCAGAAGGCGGTCGAAAATCGACTCAAGGACGCTCTGCACTATGACCGCGCCCGAGTTCAGATGGGCAAGATTTCGCGCTTCGGCCTGATGGAGCTTTCTCGCCAGCGGCTGCGTCCGGCGCTGAACGAAGGCAGCCACGTCACCTGCCCGCGCTGCAACGGCGTCGGCGTGATCCGCGACACCGAAAGCTCGGCACTGCATATCCTGCGCATCCTGCAGGAAGAAGCCATGAAGGAAAGCACCGCCGCGGTGCATGCCCAGGTTCCGGTCGAAGTCGCCACCTTCCTGCTCAACGAGAAGCGCGGCGACATTGCAAAGATCGAGGCACGGCTGCGCGTATCGGTGGTGCTGATTCCGAACAAGTTCATCGAAACGCCCCACTATCACATCGAGCGGCTGCGGCACGACGACCCGCGCCTCGACGATGTCAAGGCGAGTTTCGAGCGTGCCGCGGAGCTTGCTCCCAGCACCGACACCCCATACCTCGGCAGCAAGGGCGAGGAAGAGCGCGCCAAGCCGCGCCAGGAGGCCGTCGTCAAGGGCATCGTTCCCGAGACGCCGGCGCCGATCGTCGTCCCGGCGCAGCATTCAACCGCCGTCGTACTTGCCAAGGCGACGGCCAAACCTGGATTGTGGGGACGCATTCTTGCCTTCTTCAGTGGCGCTCCTGCCAGCGAAGCGACACCGGTGGCGGCAGGAGTTGCAGCGGGCAACGGGCAACGGCAAGACGCCCGTCGCGAACGCGGCGAACGTGACGGCCGACGGGGTCGCGGCGATCGCGATCGGCGGGACGGCCGAGGATCGCGCGATGAGCGCGGGCCACGCGAATCCAAGGGCGAGCAGCGTGACGGTCGCAAGGACGAGCGACGTGATGGCCGACGCGATGGCCGACGTGAAGAGCAACGCGGCGACAAACGCAGTGACACGGCACGCCCAACTGAACGTGCACCCGATCGCAAAGAGATTCGCGCTGCCGAAGGAGGAGCTCTGGAGCAGCGTCCCCAGCGCGAGCGGCGGCCCGATCGCCCGGCCCGGGAAGCCGTGGTGCCTCCGGTGCTGGATACGGCGGCCGCGATCATCGTCACACCTGGCGTCGCTGCTCCCGGACCGGCCGCGGAGACTGGAGATGACAAACCTGGTCGCCGTCGACGCCGGCGTCGTGGCCGCGGTGGACGCGGCGACGAGGCAGGTGTGAACGCCGGCCCGAACGGGATCGAAGCGAGTCAGACGCCGATCGATGTTTCCGACGAGGATGAAGTCGTCGATGCGCGCGAGGCTGCGACTGAGGATTCGGTGGCCATCGAGATCAGAGAAGCGGAAGAGCAGACAGTCGAACTTTCGAATAATTTGGCATCGCAGGCGGTTGCTCCCGCGCTGGCCGAGGCACCTGTGTTCGAGCCCGTTGCGTTCGAACGCGCGGCAGAGCAATCCGCGGGTCAGGCCGAGGTCCAGGCTGTGACCATGCCGGCGCAGACCTCGGTTGCCAACGCAAGCGCTGCGCCAGGCGCCGTCCGGCCGTCCATGTCGATCGACGAACTGCAGGGCGCACTCGCTTCAGCTGGATTACAACTTGTGCAGACGGAAGCAGCCAAGCATGCGCTCACCCAGGCCCGCATGGCGGCGGAGCCCGCCCCGGTACGCGTACTCCGGGAGCGCCCTAAACTGCCTCCGCTCGACGACAGCCCGCTGATCCAGGTTGAAACAAGCCGTGGGGACGCGCCGCGCGCGCCCGCCTGAAGCGTGCGGCCTGCCGACGAGGCAGGCCGCGCGATCCCACCCGCGCCGGTAACATCCCGCGCATGACTGATCGCGTTATCCCGCTGATCGATATTCGCCAAGCGCCACGCGCAGCAACGCACGGGGCCGAAGTCGAAGCAGTGCCGGGCCACGTCATTGACCGGCGCGGACGGTTGTTGCGTGACCTGCGCATCTCGGTCACTGATCGCTGCAACTTCCGCTGCACCTACTGCATGCCGAAGGAAGTCTTCGATCGCGACTACTCCTTCCTGCCACATGCCGAACTGCTGAGTTTCGAGGAGATCACGAGGCTCGCACGCATCTTCGTCGCACACGGCGTGGAGAAACTCCGGTTGACGGGCGGCGAACCGCTGCTGCGCAAGGACCTGCCAAGACTGATCGAGATGCTGAGCAAGCTGACGACACCGGACGGCCGTCCGCTCGATATCGCTCTGACTACCAACGGTTCAATTCTTGCGCGCAAAGCGGGCGAACTCGCCGCGGCCGGCCTGCGACGCATCACCGTGTCACTCGACGGGCTCGATGACGCCGTGTTCAGGCGCATGAACGATGTCGATTTCCCCGTGGCCGAGGTGCTGTCTGGCGTTGACGCTGCGACGCATGCCGGGCTGGCGCCGATCAAGATCAACATGGTGGTCAAGCGCGGCGTCAACGATGGGGAGATTCTGCCGATGGCCCGGCACTTCAGGGGCAGCGGCCATATTCTGCGATTCATCGAGTTCATGGATGTTGGCAGTTCCAACGGCTGGCGCATGGACGATGTGGTCCCGGCCGGCGAAATCATCCAGCGCATCAATTCAGAGTTCCCGCTGACGACCATCGACGCCAATTACTCCGGTGAGGTGGCTGAGCGCTGGTCCTACCGCGACGGCGGGGGTGAAATCGGCGTGATCGCCAGCGTGACCCAGGCCTTTTGTGCCGAGTGCACGCGCGCGCGCTTGTCGACCGACGGCCGCCTGTACCTGTGCCTGTTCGCGAATCACGGCTACGACCTGCGCAGCCTTCTGCGCGGCGACGGCAGCTCGCCCCCAATGGACGACGCGGCAATCACGAGCGCCATTAGCCGCATCTGGAGCGGCCGCGGTGACCACTATTCCGAGATCCGCACCGCTGCCACCGCTCATCAGCCGAAGGTCGAGATGTCCTTTATCGGCGGCTGAGGCGGGCTCGGCAATGCTGCGTACGGTTTGCGAAGCAGATGCCCTGGTCGCGATCGGACCTCAGGCCAGATCGCTCGCCGGCGAACCGGTCGAGGTCCTTCCCCTCAGCGCGTTCAGCTAGGCGGCGCCGCCCTCCGGACGATGTCAGGGACGCGCCCCGTCGCGCTGCAAACGCCCCGCCTGACTCTGAGGCAATGGGAGGCGCGCGACTTCGAACCCTTCAGCGCCCTCAATGCCGATGCAGAAGTGATGGAGTATTTCGTAGCGCCGCTTTCGGTCAGTGAATCCGCGGCCTTGATAGGTCGCATGCAATCGGCCATCACTGAACGGGGCTGGGGCAATTGGTGCCTCGACATCGACGGCAACTGTGCCGGCTTCGTCGGCTTGAACGTTCCCTCGTACGAGACACCGTTCACGCCTTGCGTCGAGATCGGCTGGCGATTGGCGCGAAAGTACTGGGGCCGAGGTTATGCATCGGAGGCCGCACGGCTGGCGCTCGCTTACGGCTTTGGCACGCTAAAGCTCGAAGAGATTGTTTCTTTCACGGCCGTCAGCAATCAGCGTTCGCGTCGTGTAATGGAGCAGATCGGCATGACGCGTGATGCTGCGGGCGACTTTGACCACCCGCGGGTACCGGAAGGACATCCGCTGCGCCGGCATGTGCTGTACCGGCTGCGCTGCGCGTCTACTTCTTGACTGTCTTCTTATTGGACGTATCCGCAGCCTTCGGAGACGAGTCTTCCTTGACTTGATCCCCGATCACGGTCTTCAGCGGGCAGAACGAAAACGCCGGACACTTGCGGCACCCGACAGCGATGGCAATTGGGCACAGGGTCATGGTCTTCTCTCCCTTCAGGAGACGATGGCTAGGTCGATAACGATACGCTTCGCCCGCAGTTGGAGTGCGAACGGAAGATTCAGGCGATCTCTTCGTACAGCGGCAGCGTCAGGAATTCCGCGAACGCCTCCTGCGTACTCATCTTTTCGAAAATCTGCGCCGCGCGAGTCGTAGGTGGCGGAGTCGGGCCCGACCATCGCCTTGACCTTCGCCAGTTCCTCGGGGATCAGCGCGCGCACCAGGTCGGCCGTCACCTTGCGTCCGTCGTCGAGCACGCCCTTGGGCGAGCGGATCCATTGCCAGACCTGCGAGCGGCTGATCTCGGCCGTGGCAGCGTCTTCCATCAGGTTGTGAATCGGCACGCAGCCGTTGCCGGCGAGCCACGAGCCCAAGGTAGTGAATGCCGACGTTGATATTCATGCGCAGGCCCGCCTCGGTGATCGGTGCCTCGGGTCGGAAGTTCAACAGATCTGCCGCAGTCGACTTTGACATCGTCGCGCTTCTTGTCGATCTGATTCGCGCGATCACCGAGCACCTTGACGAACTCCTCCATCGCGATCGGCACCAGGCCCGGGATGCGCGACCCAGCCGCCGTCGTAGCCACGTCGGTCGCATCGCGCTGCTTGTCGCGGCGCACGCCGGCCATCGCCGCTTCGTTCTTGGCCGGGTCGTTCTTGATCGGAATCAGCGCGCTCATGCCGCCGATCGCCGGTGCATCGCGCCTGATGGCAGGTCGTCAGCAGCAGCAGCGCGTACGCGCGCATGAACGGCGCCGTCATCGTCACCTTGGCACGATCGGCGAGGCAGAAGTTGCGATCGAGCTTGAACTTCTTGATGCACGAGAAGATGTAGTCCCAGCGGCCGGCATTCAGGCCCGCCGAGTGTTCGCGCAGCTCGTACAGGATCTCGTCCATCTCGAACGCCGCCACGATGGTTTCGATCAGCACCGTCGCCTTGATCGTGCCCTGCGGGAGGCCGAGTTCCTTCTGCGTCGCGACGAAGATGTCGTTCCAGAGTCGCGCCTCGAGGTGCGACTCCAGCTTCGGCAGATAGAAGTACGGGCCGCTGCCGCGCGCCATCAGCTCCTTGGCGTTATGAAACATGAAGAGCGCGAAGTCGAAGACGCCACCCGACACGCGCTGGCCGTCGACCGTCACGTGCTTCTCGTCGAGATGCCAGCCGCGCGGCCGCACAACAGCGACTGCGAGCCTTGTCGTTCAGGCGATATGTCTTGCCGCCCTGCTCGCAGCGAGATCGTGCGCCGAATCGCCTCGATCAGGTTGATCTGACCGGTGATCTGGTTGTCCCAGTTCGGCGCATTGCTGTCCTCGAAGTCGGTCATGTACGCATCGGCACCCGAGTTCAGCGCGTTGATGATCATCTTGCGCTCGACCGGACCGGTGATCTCGACGCGTCGGCACTGCAGGTCAGCCGGCATCGGAGCGATCGTCCAGTCGCCCTTCGCGACATGGCTTGGTCTCGGCGAGAAAATCCGGCCGCTCGCCAGCGTCGAGCCGGCGCGCACGCTCGACGCGCGTTGTCAACAGTTCGCGCCGTCGCGGCTCGAAAGCGACGATGCAGCTTCGCGACCAGCGCCAGCGCTTCGGGCGTGAGGATGCGCTCGAAGCCGGGCTTGCAGCGGTGCCTTGATTGCAACGCCGCGTCGGACAGTGCTCATATCAGTGCATCTCCTCGTTCATCGTGATTCGATTGCGCAGACAGAACTGCGGCCGCGTCCGCGAGGCTCGACGCCGAGTTCCGTGCGGCGCGACTCCGAGGCGTTCGAGCGGCAGCGCCGAGTCGATTGACCCAGAAGCTTGTGTAGCCCATACCAGGCCGCTCCGCAGGCGTCCCAGCAATTGGTGGAGACGAACAGAATATCCGCGCGGCTGCCATTTTCAGCGCGCGCGGCCCCAGCGCGTAGATCGACGGCGACGTCTTGAAGGTGCGCACCTGGTCGGCGGACAGGACGAGATCGAATGTAGCGATGCAGGCCGGAGGTGACGAGCGCAGTCTCGAGCATCTCGGAGTCGCCGTTGGACAGCACGCCCAGCCGAACTCCGGCCTGTGTGCAATTCGCTGCAAGTGCGGGCGCGACATCGACAAACGGTGCGAGCCGCCGGTATTCGTCCAGCAGCGCCTGCACTGCGCTCGGCCCCGGGCAGCTTCAGGGTCTCGAGCGAGTACTCGAGCGCGTCGCGCGTGACCCGCGAGAAACTCTCGTAGCGGCCCGCCGAGCGCGCGCAGCCGCGAGTACTCGAGCTGCTTTTCGCGCCAGAGCAGGCCAGGCGCGCGCCGTAACCCGGGAAACAGTCTGCTCGGCGCGGCGCGTGACCGAGTACACGTCGAGCAGCGTGCCGAACACATCGAACAAGGCCGCACGCATCGATCTCCCCCTTACCTCGATGACCAAGAGTGTCTGGATCCAACCGCGCCGAGTATAGGTGAGCCCCACTCCGCGACCGACGTCGGCGCAGGCAAACAAGAAGGGCCGCGGGAAGACCCGCGGCCCTCGGCTGCGTTGCCAGGACTACGCGGCTTTCTTGTCGAGCTTCTTGTCGAAGAACTGTTCGTCCTCGGTCGATCCCTTGCAGCGCGGCGGTCGACGCTTCACGCTCGATCGTCGTCGTCACGGCGTCGAAGTAGCCGGTGCCGACCTCGCGCTGGTGCTTGACCGCGGTGAAGCCCTTGTCGGCGGCGGCGAACTCGGCCTCCTGCAGTCTCGACGAACGCGCTCATCTGATTGCGCGCGTAGCCGTAGGCCAGGTTGAACATCGAGTAGTTGAGCGAGTGGAAGCCCGCCAGCGTGATGAACTGGAACTTGTAGCCCATCGCGCCGAGTTCCGTTCTGGAACTTCGCGATCGTCGCGTCGTCGAGGTTCTTCTTCCAGTTGAACGACGGCGAGCAGTTGTACGCCAGCATCTTGCCCGGGAACTGCTTGTGGATCGCTTCGGCGAACGCCTTCGCGTACGCCAGGTCCGGCTTGCCGGTCTCGCACCAGACGAGATCCGCGTACGGCGCGTACGCAAGGCCGCGCGAAACCGCCTGTCCGAGGCCCGGCTTGGTCTTGAAGAAGCCTTCGACGGTGCGCTCGCCCGTCAGGAACGGCTGGTCGTTCTCGTCAACGTCGGACGTCACCAGGTCAGCCGCCTCGGCATCGGTGCGCGCCACCAGCAGCGTCGGCACGCCCATCACGTCGGCAGCCAGTCGCGCCGCGACCAGTTTGGCGACGGCCTCGCGCGTCGGCACCAGCACCTTGCCGCCCATGTGACCACACTTCTTCACCGACGCCAGCTGATCTTCGAAGTGCACGCCGGCAGCGCCGGCTTCGATCATCGACTTCATCAGTTCGAAGGCATTCAGTACGCCGCCGAAGCCGGCTTCGGCATCGGCGACGATCGGCGCAAAGTAGTCGACGTAGCCAGCGATCGCTCGGATTCTTGCCCTCCATCCACTGGATCTGGTCCGCGCGCGCGAAGGTGTTGTTGATGCGGCGAACGACTGCCGGAACCGAATTCACGGGATAAAGCGACTGGTCCGGATACATCTCACCGGCCAGGTTCGCGTCGCCCGGCGACCTGCCAGCCCGACAGATAGATCGCCTTCAGGCCGGCCTTGACCTGCTGCATCGCCTGGTTGCCGGTCAGCGCGCCCAGCGAATTGACGAACGCTTCGTCATTGATCAGATCGCCACAGCTTTTCGGCGCCGCGCTTGGCGAGCGTGTGCTCGACCTGCACCGACCCGCGCAGGCGGATCGACGTCTTCCGCGGTGTAGCCGCGCTTGATGCCCTTCCAGCGCGGGTTCTCGTTCCACTCCTTCTGCAGGCGCTGCGCTTCGAGTTCACGTGCCGACATCTTTCCTCCCGACGTTTGATTTCCAGACCAGCCTGCTCTGCAACCCCACCAGGCAATGCAGCAGATCCTACGAGTGATTATGCAGCGCAACAACTCCAGTAACATTTATAAGACATACATTTATTTCTTTATTAATCAGTTACTTGAAATTTTGATTTCGCATTTCGGAACAGCATTTGCTCCTGCGAAAGCCCCATTGCTGCTACGCAAAGTTGTACTTTCGCATTCCGAAACGTCGGGCAGTATCTGAAAAATCCGCCGTGCGCGATCCTTAACCCAGCGCGCGCCGGCGACGACGACTCCGTCTCGGTCCGCGTAAAGCCAATTGCCCGGTCGAATCAGCGCGCCGAGAACGCTCGTGCGCATCGCACAGGTCCGTGGTGGACATCGAGGTTTCGTTCACGGGCGTTCGACCGCAACGCGTGCTGCGGGGTCGGGCCGCGCTACGCGCCAGGCCGCCGAGATCGCAAGCAACTGGAGCACCGCCACGCCGACCAGTGCAGCCTGGAAATGACCCGCATCAAGCAAGGGGCCGACCAGCACCGGAGCACTTGCCAGCCCGACGTCGACGCCCGAGTAAACAAAGCCATAAACGCGACCGAATGAGCTGCGCCCGAGATGGCTGGTTGACGCCCGGCGGACAAGCAGATCGCGGCTGGGCCCAGCCATGCCTACTCCAAAGCCCATGATTGCCATGAGTGGCAGCACCGACCAAGCGGGAATCAGGCCAAGTGCGAGAACGACCGCGACCAACGCCGCCCAGCCAAGAGCCGCTGCGACCACTTGTTCACTGCGTGCAACACGCGCGGCGACAAATCCGCCGGTCGCAATGCCGGCGGCTGACCCGAGCAGGTAGGCGGTCAGACTTCCCGTTGCAAGCGTCAGGGCCATTCCATACACCTCGCCCAGGATCGCCGGCGCGTAACTCTGGAGAATCCCGAATGCCCCAGTGGTTACGAAGAAAAACGCAAAGCAGAACCAGACTGCCCTGGTCCTCAGGAAATCCAGGGCGCCTGTCTTTGCAGGCTGCGCCGTGTCGTGTGCAGCGACGACTTCGCGCGCGACCTCACCCAGCGTTGCGCGACGAATCCACAGCACCGCCAACACGGTGAATCCCACCGCCGACGCAGCCAGCCCGGCGACATGCCAGTTGCTGGCAGTGGCGATGCCGGCCATGAACACCGGCGCGAGGGCCCAGCCAAGACTTCCGCTCAGTCCGTGCACCGAGAAGGCATGGCCGAGCCGCGGCGGCGCGACGCGGTGATTGAGTAAGGTGAAATCGGCCGGATGGAAAATGCTGTTGCCAAGGCCCGCCACCGCAGCCGTGAGTATCAGCATGGAATAAGTCTGGGAGACGGCCAGCAGCAGGCCGGAGCAGGCCAGGGTCGTGATACCGAAGTACAGCACCGGGCGCGCACCGATACGATCGACGACGAATCCAGCCAGCGCCTGGCCGATCCCGCTGACGATGAAGAAGGTCGTCATCAGCAAGCCTGCCTCGGTGTAACTCAGACTGAAATCTGCCATCAGCCACGGAAACAGCGGCGGCAGCATCAAGTGAAAGAAGTGCGATGTGCCGTGAGCCAGCCCGACCAGGCCGATGACTTCGGCGTCGTGGCGCAGGTCGTTGGCAGCCGGCTGAGAACTCATTGGTCGAAGGCGCTCGATCAGCCGCGAATCTTACAGGTGGCATCAGTTCCGCCAGCCACTCAGACACACATTGATCGCTGGCCCCAGGTTCGCCACCATGAGTTGCAGATTGCTAGCCTTGCTGCGAGCACGGCGCCAAGGTATTCGTGCCTGCGTACTCGCCACGACCTTGCTGGTGATGTCCGCCGCTGGCGCGCAGACGGTTGCAGTCCGCATCATTGCCATCAATGACTTCCACGGGCATCTCGAGGCGGGCGACCTATTGCTTGCGGTGCCGAATCCTGACAGCCCGGCGGCACTCTGCCTCTGCGGGTCGGTGGCGCGGCCTGGCTGGCCGCAACGATCTCCCGATTGCGAGCCGAGCAGGCCCACAGCGTCGTTGTTTCAACCGGCGATCTGGTCGGCGCCTCGCCGCTGACCTCGGGTCTGTTCCTCGACGAGCCGACGATCGAAGTGATGAACACGATCGGCCTCGACCTGAATGCGGTCGGCAACCACGAATTCGATCGCGGCGCGGCCGAATTGCAGCGGCTGATGCGAGGCGGCTGCGCCCAGGACAATGTCGCCTCGTATCAGTTGCGCCGGTGCGGGAAGCCTTCGCCGGCGCGAACTTTGCCTTCATTGCGACCAACGTCGTGGAACGCAATTCGTCGCAGCCGTATTTCGCTGGATCATTTGTGCAAGACATTCGATGGCGTGCGTGTCGGCTTCATCGGCGCCGTGACCGCAGTCCACCCCCGGCATCGTCACTCCCGGCGGGGTCGCGGAGCTGCGCTTCCTGCCGGAAGCAGCCGCGATGAACGCCGAGGCGAAGCGGCTGCAAAGCCTGGGCGTGCACGCGATCGTTGCGCTGATTCACGAAGGCGGCGATGCCGATGGCGGCTTCGACGACTGTCGCAATCCGCGCGGACGCGATTTTCGACATCGTGCGCGCGCTCGATCCGGCCATTGGCATCGTGCTCTCGGCCCACACGCATCGCGCGTATCTCTGCAGCGTCGATGGTCGAATCGTGATTCAGGGCGCATCCTACGGCCGCCTGGTTTCGGTGGTCGACATCGAGATCGATCGCGCGAGCGGTGACGTCGTCTCATCGCGCACACGGGCACGCAACCTCCCAGTACCGAACGGCCGGTCAAGCTCGCCCGGCGTCCGCCGCCTACCCCGCTCCCGATCCGGACCCGGTGGTCGCGGCCATCGTCGCACGCTACCGCGAGCGCGCAGCTCCACTGGCGATGCAACCCATCGGTCGCATCTCGGCGCCGTTTGATCGCCGTGCTTCCGCAGGTGGCGACCATGCCCTTGGCCGCCTGATCGCCGACGCGCAGCTTGACGCGACCCGCGCCCAAGGCGCGCAGATCGCCTTCACGAATCCGGGCGGCGTCCGGGCCGATCTGCGGCGGTACCTCCGACGGTGTCGTCAGCTTTGCCGATGCCTATGCGGTGCAGCCGTTCGGCAACACCCTGGTCACGCTGACGCTGACCGGCGCTCAGATGCAGGCGGCTGCTCGAGCAGCAATGGAGCTCTTCCGACCGCGCGCGCATGCTGCAGCCGTCGCGCGGCTTGAGTTATGCATGGAGCGCACGACGGGCAGTCGGCAACCGCCTGGTCGCCGATTCGATGCGGCTTGACGGCACTCCGATCGAGAGCACGGTCCGGTATCGCGTCACGGTCAACGACTTTCTGGCCGATGGCGGCGACAGCTTCAGCGTATTGCGCGAAGGCAGCGATCGTGTCGGCGGTGTGCTCGATGTCGACGCGCTGGTGGCCTTTCTTCGGCACAATGCGGCGACCGTAGCACTCGCCCCGGACCCGACACCCCGCATCCGGCGCGAGCGTTCAGCCGGCGAGCGCCGGCGATCCCGATGCGATAATTCGGCCTCACCCACGAAGAGTCAGAGTTCACCATGCGCCGCAACCGCGCCGGCACTCGCGCCCGTCAATCGGCCGATGCCACAACCCTGGTCAAACTCGCGCGTCGCCTGTCCGAATCGGGCAGCCGCCTCGAAGATCAGCTCTGGCAGCGCCGGCTGCTTGAGCTGCTTAACGATCGACTCGCGCGCCGCAGCGACGACGCGATCGAGGCTGCGCTCGAAGATCTGGCGCGCACCAGCCAGGCCGCGTATGACGATCTGGCCGATCTCGCCGAAAGCTGCGCGGAGGCAACGACCATCGTCATCGATGGCAAGCCGCACGACGTCCTGCTGCTGGCCTTGCCTCTGCTCGCCTGGTCGCGCTATCGCCTGCCTGCGACGACCCTGGTGCCGAATGTGCTCGAAAACCTCCAGGTCCACCTGGCCGCGCATCTGGTCGCCCGCGACGCCCGCGTCGCGCTGGCCGATCATCTGTACTCGATCGACCAACTGCCTGAAGCGTTCACGGACGTCCGCAAGTTGACCGAACTGCTTGGCGATGCCGCGGCCGAATCCGTCTTTCTGCGGATTGACCCGAAAAAGCTGCGCGAGCCGATTGCAATGCTCGCTGACACTCGCTATGTACTCGCGGCGATTGCAGCTCCGACCGGGACCCCGCTGTTTCACTGGCAGGAACTCGGCGTGGATCCCGACTCGAAACTTGCTGCGCTCACGGCTTTTCGCGAACAGGCGGCAGCGGTGCTGCAACCAGTGCTGACCGGCTGCCGCTATCGAGTCCTGTCGCCGGGGGCCTTCCACGCCGCCCTGCGCTATGCGGACCGAGAGCTGCGTGAGTTCTCGCTCGAAGCCGCAGTGTCCTTTCTGAAGCTTGCGTTCGATTTCGCGCCCGCTTCGTTGACGGCGGCGGCCGGTATCTTCGAGGATGCCAACGGTGCCACCGGAGCGGAGCTGCGGATCGGACTGGCGAAGTCGAGCGACGAAGACGCTGTGATCGAAGGCGTGGTCTGGCCTCTGCTTGGCGACGATGATGAGAAAGCGGTTGAAGAGGTCGAGAAGGCACTGCGAACGTTTGGAGTGCAGCGCGCGGTACTTCACAGCCACCGCTTCCCGCTCGAGTTTTGTGACGATTGCGGAGCACCGATGTTTCCGAATGCCGCCGGTCACGTCGTGCACGCGGAGCCGCCTGAAGAGGCCGAGGATCGGCCAGCGACACCCTTGCACTAGCCGCCACTCCGACCGCAAGCCCTGGTTAACGCCTGCCGCCGAGCTAGGGCCTGTTCACAAGCAGACGCCGCATTTCGGTCCAACCCTGCGGGAGCAGTAGGAGGACTCGGCCCACGTAGGCGTTCGGGGATTCAAGACGACGCAGCGCTTCTAAGCCGACGCGTTCGTCATGCTAGCCGCCGCCGCGCCTGGTGTACAAGTCAAAATAGGCGAGGAAATCGTTGCGTGTCAGCTCGTCTAGGCCGCGGAAACAGAACGTGACCCCAAGCACGGGCAGTGCAATCGGCATTATGCGCCGCGATGGCTTCTCTTCCAGTGAGATCTGAACGCTGCCACCGTGTGTGATGACCGTCACTACTCCGCCCTCGATCTGGAATGGAGCCTGACGCGTCGCCCCGGGCAGCCACGCCATGAACTCGGCGCGCGTACAGCCCATCTCGCGATTGAGATAAAAGGGGTCCGACATGTCGGCCTAGCCGCCCGCGATCGGAGGCCACACGGCCAATTCGTCTCCAGCGTGTAGCGGCCAGGTAGCTCGCTCGCCCCGCGGGATGAAGACGCCATTCACCAATACGAGGTGCGCCTTCGCGGGGGGCAACCGGAATTGCTCGATCACTGCCTGCACGGTCGTCGCTTCGGCGACGTCGAGCACAAGTTGGTTGTACACGCGCACCCTACCATTGAGTTCGTGCGGCAGGTAGTCGCCAAGCGTTGCGAATAGCTTGAGGGTAATCTCCACAGTCGAGCGTTGCTTCGTCGTTGCTCAGACGACGTTCAGTCCCCTCACATGCTGCGCCTGCGCGCTGGAAAGATACGCTTGTGGCAGCTGCAATGGGTCGCGCAGCAGTTGGTCCTTCCACTTGCCGAGCTTGGTGCGCGATTGGGTCAGTCCACGCAGAATACCGACATGCTCGGTCAGACCAACCGTATTCGAGCCGATCAGAACATCGCCTTCGAACTCGAGACGAATGTGCCGGAAGTTGGCGTCATCGGTCAACTCGGCGTGCTCGCCGCCTGGCACCCCTTCCCATCGTCCGAAGGAAGTCGAGACCAGCCCCAGCGTATCGAGCACGTTGATCTGCGTGACGCTACCCAACTGTGTTTGTTTCCCGGCCATGTTCATTCCGGCTATGTGCGCCTGATCAGCAGCATTCGGCTGAATGGCACTGACGATCGTTTTCCCGATAATCACATCGAATGCTTCGGCGCAATCGCCCGCCGCGTAGACCCCCGCAATGTTGGTTTGCATGCGTTCATCGGTCAGAACGCCCTGAAGGCACAGGATGCCGGAGCCCTCGAGAAATCCGATATTCGGCTGGACGCCCGTCGCGGATATGACCAGGTCCACCGGCAAATGCTGCCCGCTCGACAGGCGCACAGTAAGGGGCGGACCGGGCTGAATCGCTTCCACCCGCGTCGATGTGTAGACCGTTATTCCCTTGTTCTCGACCCAGCGCTTTATCATCTGGCCCGCGCCCTCGCCCATCATGCGGGGCACCATGCGATCGCCCATTTCCACGACAGTCAGCTGCACGTGTCGTGCGGCGAGCGCTTCCATGATGATGCAGCCGATGAAGCCCGCTCCCATTTGCAGCACGCGTGCGTCCGGCTTGGCAAGCGCCATGATCTTTCGTGCATCGGCGAGCGTCCAGCAAGGATGAACCCCAGGTAGATCCATGCCGCGAATCGGCGGGCGAATGGGCGTCGCACCCGTGGCGATCAGCAGGCGATCGAACGGCAAAAGCGTCCCGTCATCGAGCCGCACCTGGCGCGCGTCCGTATCGACAGCACGCGCCCGCCCCGTACGCAATTCAATGCGTTGCCGCGCGAAGTGGTCCTTGTCCTTGCGCAGGTAGGTCCCTTCCTCGCCGATGTCTCCCATCAGCAGATACGGAATCGCCATGCGCGAATAAGGCGGTTCGGGCTCGTCGCCAATGACCAGGATGTCGTCTTCGGCTCGCACCTTTCGAATCGTTTCGGCCGCAATGACACCGGCGGGTCCGTTACCGAGAATGACGTGTTTCACGTGGGTCTCTCCACGAGCAAAAAGGGCGGTCCACAATGAACCGCCCCAGTTCGAACATCAGCGATGCCGAGCGCTTCTCGTCGGCTCACAAACCGAGACGGGCCCGGGTATCCGGTTTCAGCTGTCCCTTGTCGTCCCAGCCGCGAAGCTGGTAGTACTCGGGGAGCATCTTGTCCAGGCCATTGACGAGCCCGCGAGCGGGCCCGATCTTCGCCGGCTCGGTAAGCAATCGCTTCGGCAGCGTGTCGTCCTTTGCAGTGAAGCCGGCCCGATTGTTGAAGTCGCGCTCCATGTTCCAGATGCGCTCGCCGATCACGCCCAACTCCTCGAGCGTGAACTCGTCCGTGCACGCCGCAGCAAGTTGCGGCTGGACATCGGAAAGCGTCCACGCGAAGCTGGTAAACAGACAGATGCCTGCCGAATCGAAGATAGCCGTGGCGTCCTGGAAGGCCTTGACCAGACCGGCCTTACCCTCGGTGACGAGCGGATCGGTCTTAACCGGGATTCCGAGGACCTCGGACGCTACCGTGTAACCGCGCAAATGGCAGGCGCCGCGGTTAGCCGTCGCATAAGCAAGGCCCATGCCCTGGATGCCGCGCGAGTCGTAGGCGGGGAACTCCTGTCCCTTGACGCTCATCGACAGATCCGGATGGCCGTACTTCGCGGTCAGTCGCTTCGAGCCCTGCGCGATCTCCTTGCCGAAGCCCTCCCCTTTTCCGGTGATCTCCGCGAAATACGTGAGTGCCTTGGCTGAACCGAACGGAGCTTCGATGCCCAGCTGCTCCTTCTTCAGCACGCCCATCTCGTAGAGCTCCATCACGGCGCCGATCGTGGCGCCGAAGGAGATGGGGTCAAAGCCATCTTCATTGCAGATGAAGTTGGCATAGGTGAGCGCTTCGAGATCGTTGACGCCGTTCGCGGCACCGAGCGCCCACGCGGCCTCGTATTCCAGTCCACCGGATGCCCCCCAGTACTGCGGACGGTTCTGGACCGTGAAATGGGTCTCGTCGATTTTGGAGATGCGGCCGCACGCGATCGTGCACCCGAAGCAGGCCTGGTTGGTGACGAGGTTCGGCTTGCCGTCGGTCTTCCGCGGCGTGTGCATCGCTTCAGCCGAAATGTCCTTCGCACCTTCGAACTGGACATCGCGATGGTTGCGCGTGGGCAAGGCGCCGATTTCGTTGATCACGTTCATCAGCACTTGCGTGCCGAACTTGGGCAAGCCCTGCCCGGTCACCGCGTGATCTGCCAAGACCTTTTTGGCGGCCGTGACGGCCGTCATGAAGGCTTTGAAATCGCGGATATTGCCGACTCCCTTGGTGCCGCGCACCGCGATAGCTTTGAGATTCTTGCTGCCCATCACCGTGCCCACCCCCGAGCGTCCGGCGGCGCGATGCAGATCGTTGATCACCCCCGCGTAGAGGCAACCCGTCTCGCCGGCGCGCCCGATCGAGCTGACGCGGATCTGCGGGTCCTGATGCTTCGCCTTGATCGCAGGCTCGCTTTCCCACACCGACTTGCCCCAGAGCCAGCCGGCATCGAGCAATTGCGCAGAGTCGTTCTCGATGAGCAGATAGACCGGCTTGGGCGCCTTGCCCTCGAAGATGATCATGTCCCAGCCGGCCATCTTGAGCTCCGCACCCCAGTAGCCACCGGAGTTGGAACAGGCGATCGCGCCGGTCAGCGCTCCCTTGGTGATGACCGAATAGCGCCCGCCGGTCGAGGCCATCGTTCCGGTAAGCGGTCCCGTGGCCCAGATGATCTTGTTTTGGGGCGACAGTGGATCGACCTTTGGATCGACCTCCTCGGTGAAGTACTTGGTCGCCAGGCCGCGTTGGCCGATGTAGTCACGCGCCCATTGCTTGTTGAGGGGCTCCGGGGTGCAAGTTCCCTTGGTGAGATTGACGCGCAAGATCTTTCCAGTCCAAGACATGATCGTCCTCCTTACGCGTGCGGCTGGTTGCCGACTTTGGCTGCCCACTGCTTCATGCGCTCGAGCCCGGTCCAGTCGGCGTCGACATAGGTGATTGCACCGGTCGGGCAGGCCGCCGCGCAGGCGGGATCGCCACCGCAAAGGTCGCACTTCTGCACCTTCCCGGTGTCTTGCACGTAATTGATCGTTCCGAACGGACAGGCGATCGTGCATACCTTGCAGCCCACGCACACGTCATCGAGCACGACCTTGGCGCCGGTGGCGAGATCGATCTTGATAGCGTCGACCGGGCACGCATGCAGGCACCAGGCCTCATCGCATTGGGTGCACGTATAGGGAACCTTCCTCCCGGAGTGTTCGAAGTCGAAGATCTTGATGCGCGACTTCGCGGGATTGAACACACCGTAATTCTCGTAGCTGCACGCCATCTCGCACTGCAGGCAGCCGGTGCACTTGTCGGCGTTGATGTAGAGGGACTTTTGCACGTTTCCTCCTCGAATGCTCAATGGCGCTGCGTCTGAATGCTGCGAATGCAACCGACTAGATGCTTAGAACATCTACGTTTAACTTTCTGCTTTTGGGAATGGATGGCCGCTTAAGACTCGGCGCGCCCCTGCCATGCAAAAGTCGCCTGGGCGAGCCCAGCGTGATGTCAACTGACAAAGTTCACGTTACGCCCTGGGAGCAGCTTCCGTCAATTGAGTGAGCCAGGTTTCTCGCTTCCGGCTGACAGCTCAGCTCGGCCTGCGGCTCGACTCGACAAACGCCTCCATCAGCAGGCTCGGGTCCTTCATCAGCTTTTCCTTCCAGGGGCCGAGGTGGCGCCGGGTCTGAATCAGGCCGCGGATGGCGCCGACGTGGTCGATGCGGCCGATGCTGATGGCGCCGATCAGCACGTCGCCGTCGAAGCAGAGTCGCCTGTAGTGGAAGTGTTCGGCGTCGATGCTCTCCGCCGCATCGCCGCCTTCGCGGCCTTGCCAGAGGCCGAAGGTGTACGAGAGCAAGCCGACGGTATCGAGCACGTTCATCGAGAGGCTGCCGCGGTAGGGCACATTCTTGCCGGCCATGTTGAGGGCGGCCGCCCGACCGTGTTCGGTGGCGGTCGGCTGCAGCGCGTGCACGATCCATTCGCCCGTCGAGAAGTCGCGGCCCTGGGCTACGTCGCCGGCGGCGTAGATGCACGGCACCGTGGTCTCCATGCGGTCGTTGATGACGATGCCCTGGTCGATCTCGGCGCCGGTACCTTCCAGGAACGCGACGTTCGGCCGTACGCCCGTGGCGAGGATGACCACGTCGGCATCAAAGCTCTGGGTGTCCATCACCACGCGCGGACCCGGTTCGATGCGCTCGATGCGCCCCTTCGTGACGACGTTCACGCCTTGAGCCTCGAGCCAGCGTTGCAGCAGCGCGCTACCCGGTGGCGTCATCATCGAGCGCAGGATCTGGCCGACGCGGCCGGCGATCACGGTCAGTCGCGCGCCGCTTTCAACCAGCGACTTCATGCAGACGCCGGCGACGAATCCGGCGCCGACCATCACCACCCGGGCACCGGGTTGCAGCTTGGCGGCGATGACACGCGCGTCGTCGAGGGTCCAGCAGGTGACCACCCCAGGCAGATCGGTACCCGGTACCGGCGGCAGTGTCGGCGAGGAGCCGGTGGCCACCAGCAGCCTGTCGTAGGCGAGCGTGGTGCCGTCGTCGAGATCCACCGTTCCGCCGCTGGCGCCGGCATGGACCTTGATGGCCTTGTTGTTGCGGTAGCGGACGCCGAGACCCGCGAAGTGGCCGGCGGTCTTGCGCGACCGCGCACCCTGTTCGTCGATGCGGCCGGTCAGGATGTAGGGGATGGCCATGCGCGAATAGGGCTCGCCTGGCTCCCCGCTGACCAGAGTGATCTCGCCAGCCGGGTCCTCCTGCCGGATGACTTCGGCAGCTTGCACGCCGGCAGGGCCGGCACCGATCAGCACGTATTTCAAGGGGTTCCTCCCAAGGCGGCAAGCCCTAGCCTAGCTCTGGCTACGCGGTTGCCGGCAGAAGCTCAATCCGGAGGTGGAAATCCATTGCAGGACTTGGGTAGCCCGAGACAGCGATTCGCGGCGGTGACGTGGTTGCCGCCGCCGCGCGATTTAGTATAGGTCGAGGCGCTCCGGCTATCGAGCACGGGGACTGCTATGGTCCGCTTAGCGGCTTCTGCTCACTGCTGCATTGAACAAGTGGCGAGCTCTCGTCACTCCTATCGGGAGTAATCCACCATGGTGTTTCGCTGGGTCTGCGCAGTACTGCCTGTCGTGGTCGTCGCACTGGCCGCCGGATGCGGAAAGAGTGACGATTCGATCACCAAGGCCGAAAAGGCAGGAGCATTGAAACGGGTACCAGCGCCGACCATCGCCGAGACCAAGGCAATCGCCGAGGAAGGATTCATCTACGGCCTTCCGATCGTCATGAACTACGCCGTGATGTACGAGTTCTCAGTCGACAAGAACTCCGGACAGTTCAAGGCTCCGTTCAATTCGATCAGCAACGAGGCGCGCGTGTTTACCTACAAGGACACGACCGTCGTCACACCCAACAGCGATACGCCTTATTCAATGTTGTGGCTCGATCTGCGCGCCGAGCCGATCGTGATCTCCGTGCCAGCCGTGCCGAAGAATCGCTACTACTCGGTGCAGCTGTGCGACGGCAATACCTTCAACTACGGCTACATCGGAAGTCGGGCCACAGGCAGCGAGGCTGGCGACTACATGGTGGTCGGACCGGACTGGAAAGGGGAGACACCCGCCGGCATCAAGAAGATGTTTCGTTCGTCGACCCAGTTCTCGATCACTATCTTCCGCACCCAGCTCTTCAACGCGGCCGACATGCCCAATGTGGTCAGGATCCAGGCTGGCTACAGGGCGCAGCCTTTGTCCGCCTTCCTCAAGCAACCGGCGCCGCCCGCTCCGCCTTCGGTCGATTTTCCCAAGGCGAACAATGAGCTGGTGAAAAAGAACTTCTTCGAATACCTGGATTTCGCGCTGCAGTTCGCGCCGGCCGGGCCCGAAGAACTGGCGATTCGTTCGAAGCTCGCCAGCATCGGCATCGGCCCCGGCAAGACCTTCAACTTCAAGGACCTTTCGACTGAACACAAGGCCGAAGCGCTTCTCGGCATGAAGGAAGGTGAATCGAAGGTCGAAAGGTACCTGCACGGCGGCATGAAGCAGGTCAACGGCTGGAAGGTTGGTTCTCTGTTTGGAGATCGAGCGTTTTTCAACGGTGATTGGCTCAAGCGGGCAGCCGCTGCCAAGGGGGGGATCTATGGCAACAATGCCGAGGAAGCGATGTACCCAAGTACCAAGACTCAGACCAACGGGGAAACGCTGGATGGCAGCAAGAACAATTACACGATCACCTTTTCGGCCGGCAAATTGCCGCCCGCCAATGCGTTCTGGTCGGTGACGATGTATGACGGCAAGACCCAGCTGTTGATCCAAAACCCGATCAATCGCTACCTGGTCAATTCGCCGATGCTGCCGGACATGAAGAAGAATCCGGACGGCTCGCTGTCGATTTATGTCCAAAGGGATTCACCGGGTAAAGCGAAGGAATCGAACTGGCTGCCTGCACCCAACGGACCCCTGTTCATGGTGATGCGCTTGTACTGGCCGAAGGAAGCGCCGCCGTCGATCCTTCCACCAGGCGAAGGCAGCTGGGAACCACCGGCGATCAAGGTGAACTAGAGCAAGGAGCACGACGATGAATTCTTCCGCAATCTCGATTCGCTTTCTCCGCTCTGTCGGGTGGGCGCTGCTTGCCCTGCTGGCGGCCTGTGCCCACACGTCGACCCAAACCGATCCGCTCGCCTCGTGGAACGACGGGCCGGCGAAGCAGGCGATCGTGGCCTTCGTCAAGTCGACCATAGAACCGGGCAGCCCCGGTTTCGTGCCGACCGGGGAGCGCGTTGCGACCTTTGACCAGGACGGCACCCTGTGGGTCGAGCATCCGCTGTACACCGAGATCATGTTCACGCTGAGCCGGGTCGCGGAGCTGGCGCCCAAGCATCCCGAGTGGAAGGACAAGTACCCGTTCAGTGCCGTTATCGCGGGCGACCGCGCCGCGATGGCAAAGTTTTCAGAGAAGGATTTGCTGCAACTGGTTGCAGCGACTCACACCGGCGTGTCGGTCACCGAGTTCACCGCGGCCGCCAAGGCTTGGATGGCCAAGGCCAGGCATCCGCGCTGGAACCGCCCTTATACCGAGCTCACCTTCGCACCGATGCAGGAGCTTGTCCGTTACCTGAAGGCCAGCGGCTACCGGACCTACATCGTCTCCGGCGGCACCCAGACCTTCATGCGCGCGTTTACCCAGGAGGTGTACGGTATTCCGCCCGAGCAGATCATCGGCACTGCGTTCGCGACGCGCTTTACCCCGTCGGGGGACGCGAACTCCCTGATGGTCGAACCCAAGGCGCTGCTCGACAACAACTATGGCGGCAAGGCCGAAAACATCAATCTGTTCATCGGACGCCGGCCGCAGGCCGCGTTCGGCAACTCGGGCGGCGACGCCGAAATGCTCGCTTACAGCCAGGGCGGCACGGGCATCACCTTGCAGATGCTGGTACTGCATGACGATGCGGAACGCGAGTTTGCCTATGGCCCCGCGCAGGGCCTGCCGAACACTTCGGTCGGCAGCTTTTCGCAGGCTCTTTACGACGAGGCGGTCAGGCGCGGCTGGAAGGTCATCAGCATCAAGAAGGACTGGAAGCGCGTATTTGCTTGGGAGCCGTGATCGAGCAGCCGGTTTAGCGATGCATTACCGACGCGCGAAAAAACTGCCTGGCGACGCGGCCCGCGAGTCGGAATGTCAAACCTGTACCGGTTCGACCCGACAGGTCTATCCTCGCAATTCTGTGGGCGCAGTGGCCGAGAGCCACCTCGTTCCGACACCACAGAATTGCAGCAAGCAATGCGTTTGGTGCATCCGGGTCGTGCTGCCGGTTTGCACGCTTGAATTTCAGCCCGCTATGCAGCTCTGAAGGGAGATCGCCGCCATGGCAAAGCCCGATATCGCCAAACTCAACGTCGCCATCGATCGACTGATGGCAGTTACCACCAATCTGCGCCATCGTTTCATGCTGAAAGCGTTCGCTCGGCATCGCCTGCTCGAGGTCGCCGGCCGGTATCCAGAAATTTTTGCGCCCGACATGATGGTCGAGAAGCCGGTCTATCGATTCAACGCGCTAGGTCTCAAGAACGTGAGGCTCGAGGGCGCCGACGCGGTGAAGGGACTGTACGGCATGTGGGCGCAGACCCATCAGTCGATCTTCGTGGTCGAGCGCGAACAGGTTGCCGTTGCGGATAATTTCATCGCATCCGTGGCCTGGGGCTATCAGCAGGTGCTCGGCGAAGCCCTGATTGCCAATGGCCTCGAGGTCGATGACCCCAAGGCCTACTACGGTTATCAATTGCGAGGCATCCAGCAGTTCTGGCCCTATGACGACCGGGGCCGGCTGGTGGGCGAGGACGTCTGGGAGCCGGATCCGGACAAGGCGGTGATCACGAAGCTTGACCCCGCGGATGTGATGACGACCCAGGAAGCCGCGGTGCTGTTGAACCCACTGATCGAGCCGCTGCCATCCTTCGACGAGATGGTACTCGGCCGACGCTCCGTCGCAGCTTGAGGCCACTCGCGCCAGGCCTGAACCCGGTGCGCGGCGCTTAAGTCCAGCGCACGCCCGGGATCGCTGCGTTCTTGCGCCTTCCCGCAACGACAAATGATGAACTTCCTCTTCGGCACGGCCGGCAAGGCGATGCTCATCCCTGGGCTGCGTTTCATGCGCGATCGACTCGCGCGTGATCCGGACTGGCGCCAGTTTCGCGTGCTCGGGGCGCGCGTCGATGCCCTCGCGCGCGCGAAGGGCAGCACCCATCGCAGCGAGCAAGTGATGATCGGCGAACTGCCCGCCACCTGGATCGATGTGGCAGGTGCCCGCAAGACGCGCGTGATCCTCTACCTGCATGGCGGCGCCTTCATCATGGAAACGCCGGCGCTGCATGGCGCGATGTTGGCCCGCATCTGCCGCGCGGCAAAGGCACGCGCGCTGATGCCGCACTATCGCCTGGCGCCGGAGCACCCGTATCCCGCACCGCTCGATGATTGCATGACCGCGTACCGCTTCCTGCTTGAAAGCGGCACCGCGCCGGAGAACATCGTGGTCGCAGGTGACTCCGCCGGCGGCAACCTGACCCTCACCCTGTTACTGCGCGCGCGCGATGAAGGTCTGCCGATGCCCGCGGCCGCGGTCGCGCTGTCGCCGCTGACCGACGGCACCCTGAAGAGCGATTCGATCCAGCGCAACAATGGCCACGATGCGATGTTCCGGCCGAATCTGTTCGAGGCTTTCGCGCCGCTTTACGTGCCGGACCGCGCGCTCGCTCAGCATCCCTATGTTTCGCCGCTGTACGGCGATCTCGCTGGCCTGCCACCCATTTTGATGCTGGTCGGCAGCACCGAACTTCTGCTCGACGATGCGGTGCGCTTTGCCTCGAAATGCCCGAGCGTGACGCTCGAGGTCTGGCACGACATGCCGCATGTATTCCCGGCGTTCGATGTGTTGCCGGAAGCAGGCGACGCAATCCAGCGGATCGGCCGCTTTGTGCGCGAGCGGATGAGCGCCCCAAAGAGTGAGGCGCCGGAAGCAGGCGAGGCCGACAAAGAGCTTGCGCCCGATGTAGAGCAACCAAGCAAGACAGTGGAGTCGAGTTGGCCCTTGCCGGCGCTGGCGTTCTTTGCCCTGGCGGCATTGGCCGCCCTCCTTGCCCTGGCGTCGCTGCTGCCGATTTCGGTTCCGGGTGCGGCCGCGCCCCAGGCGCTTCTCGCGGGGTTGTTGCCGGGAGTCGCGTGGTCAGGTTCGGTTCAGCTCTGGATCGGGACTCTGGCACTGCTCGCGTTCGCCGCGAGCAGTGTGGCGCGCATCGGCGTGCGGCTGGTCTGGCTGCCGGTTGCCGCTACGCTGCTGCTCGGTCTGCCCTGCGGACTGGCCTTGCTGCTTGGACTGCGCGCGCGCACGGAGTGAAGCTGAGCGTCGAATCTGTGGTGGAAAGCGGCCGGGAGAATTGGCGACGGTCGGTGGCGGTGGGCGGGTTAACTTGGTCTTGTTAGGCGCCAGGAAACGCCCGTACCGGCACTGACCTGGTGCAGAACACTTCTCACGTCGACGGCGACTACCAGCCGTCCATTTCGCAGCCTATGCTGTTGAAGCCGAAAGCCCCTTTCGGCAAAAACAACTTGGGAGCATGCCATGAAGTTTTCTAGACAACTTGCCCTCATTCTGGCGACATTCGCGATATTCATCTTCCCCGCGAGTGCTCAGGAACTTAGCTACACGCCTGGCACCGTTTGGAACTTCTCAAACATACAAGTCGAGCCCGGACAGTTGCAGCGTTACCTCGATTACCTCGCGGGCGACTGGAAGAAGCTGAACGAGTTCGGCAAGAAAGAGGGATATGTAGTCTCCTACCATGTCTTCTCGGTAAACCATGCTCGTAATGGTGAGCCCGATCTGATCTTGGCGGTCGAGTACAAGGACTACTACAGCAATGCAGTGCAGTTGGCTCAACAAAAGAAGCTTGAAGCCTTTCTCGCCAGCGATATTCGCAAGATGGAAGCGCAGTCAGGCGAGCGCAAAGTGATGCGCAAACTGGTTGGCGACATGGAACTTCAGGAACTGATACTCAAGTAGCAGCGCGCCTGCGCAAGGTGGCGCGTCGCGAGCCTGCGCAACTGCAACTGTTTGTTCGATTTCGGAGGAAACCATGCGTTCTCGCCTGCATCCTGCAATCCTCGCCATCGCGCTGGTGTCGGTGACCTTGCCAGTCGGCGCGCAGCTACCCGTCAACGACGAACCGCTGACTGCAAAGTGGGCACCCACCGAATGGGGGCCTGACGACAAGGTCGGCGCGCCTAACCGCACGACACCGGAACTGGTGCTGAAGGCCGTCGGCCTCGTCAAGAAAGGCAAGAGCGCAACGCTCGGCAAGGTCTATGCGTCGGACGCGCCGGCATTCGGGTCGCGCACCTGGAAGCTCCTCATTCCGGGACGACCGACCGGCGGTCCTTTCGGCGACCAGCAGCTCGTTTACAACGACGAGTACGTGGCCACCGAGCTGGGCCAGATCGGCACGCAGTTCGACGGACCCGGCCACATCGGCGCCATCACGTCGAAGGGCATGTTCTACTACAACGGCCGCTTCCTGCATGACAAGGAGATCAGCTCGACCGGATTGGGTCCGCTGGGGGTCGAGCACGTCGCGCAAAAAGGCTTCGTGTGCCGCGGCGTGTTGCTCGACGCGGTAGCGCTGCGCGGGGGAACGCTCCCGGTGCCGAAGGAAAACAGTGCCAGCGATCCGGGAATCGTGACCGCCAAGGATGTGCAGACGATGGTCCAGCGGCAAGGCATCGCTCCGATCGGGATCGGCGATTGCGTATTCCTTTACACCGGCCACGGCGACATCTGGCATCCCAGGGACTGGGACAAATTCGACTCCGCCGAGAAAGCCAAGCGGATCGCCCAGTTCAATGCCGGCGAGCCGGGTTTCGGCATTTCTGCCTGCGAGTATCTGGCCGAACGCAAGGTGATCCTGACCGGCGCCGATACCTGGGGGACGGAGGCAGTGGGCAAGGGATTCGGGGGCGAGACTCCCCAGCCCTTCGAGTGTCATTTGAAACTGCAGACCAAGCGCGGCATCTGGAACCTGGAGAACCTGGACTTTTCGCAGCTGATCGCCGACAAGGCGTACGAATTCCTGTTTGTCTGGTCACCGCTCAAGATGAAAGGCGCGACGGGTTCACCTGGAAACCCGATGGCGCTGTACTAGGGCCTGTCGGTGAACACGGAACCAGGCGGATCGTGCCTTGCGCCGACCGCCTGGGCTGCTTGCCTCCAATAGATAGGCGCCACAGGAACGCATGCCCATGCGCTATCTCGTATCGGCGATGCTTGTGGTAGTCGCCGTCATTCATCTGCTACCGCTGTCTGGCGTACTCGGGAGCGAGCGACTTACTGCGCTGTATGGCATGTCCATTGACGAGCCCAACCTGATCATCCTGATGCGTCATCGTGCGGTCTTGTTCGGCATCCTTGGTCTGTTCTTTCTCTTCGCCGCCTTTCAACCCACTTTCCAGACTCTCGCGTTCATAGCTGGCCTTGTCAGTGTCATCTCTTTCCTGTGGTTGGCTTGGGCTGTCGGCGGTTACAACGCTTCGATTGCGCGCGTTTTCACGGTCGACATCGTTGCCCTGGTTTGTCTCCTCATCGGAGTTGCAGCGCATCTGTATGAACAGAACCGGGGCTAGATTGCGCCCCGGCGGACTGCATTCGGCCGCTGCTGAACGCGATCGTAGAGCGTCACAAGCGTGCCGCCTCTTCCGCTTACCCTAGCCCGGAGTGCGTATGTTGGTCTCCCGAAAATGGCTGTGCGTTGTATACGGGCTCGTCGGTCTGATTGCCCTCGCGGGAACCTGGGGCAACAACATCGAATATCTCAATCTAGGCATCGTGGGAGCCAACGTTCGCTTCTGGCAGGAGACATTGGTCAATCCGGCCAGTCGCTCAATCACTGTTGACATCCTGTTCCTGAGTTTTGCCGCGATCGTCTGGATGCTTCTCGAAGCTCGTCGCCTGTCCATTCGCGGGGCGTGGCTCTATGTGCTGGCGGTGTCTTCATTGCAATAAGTGCGGCGTTTCCGGCATTTCTGATTCATCGGGAGCGGGTGTTGGCGAGGCGACGATGGATCGGCGAGTGCGGGAACTTTGTCGGCCGCCGATGTCCTTGGCCTCGCGCTGCTGGGTCTGATCGTGCTGGCGTACACATTCTTCGCATTGAATAGGTAGCCGCACCGAACGCGACAAGGATCACGCTGCGCCTGATTTCATGCTTGCAGCGCAGAACCAATGACAGATCGTTGGGAACGCCGCCCAGTCAGGCGGCGCTCCACCTGACGCGAGCGCAATGCGTGCTCAGTGCAGGCTCAGTGAACGACTCGATCGAAGCTCCACTTTCCGTTCTTGAAGTCGACCGGGATCACGTCCTTCGGACCGAAGCGCCCTTCGAGCACCAGCTTGGCCACCGGGTTTTCGATCTCCTGCTGGATCGCCCGCTTCAGCGGCCGCGCACCATACAGCGGATCGAAGCCGACTTTGGCGATCTCGGCCAGCGCGGCGTCGCTGACCTCCAGCCGCATGTCCTGCGCTGCGAGGCGCTGCTCTAGCCGCTGCAGTTGAATCTTCGCGATCGCGCGGATCTGCTTCGCATCGAGTGCCTGGAACACGACGATCTCGTCGATCCGGTTGACGAACTCCGGCCGGAAATGCTTGCGCACCTCGCCCAGAACCGCTTCCTTGATCAGTCCGGGGTCCTGGCCCGCCATGCGCTGGATATCGTGCGAGCCGAGGTTCGAAGTCATGACGATCACGGTGTTCTTGAAATCGACCGTGCGTCCCTGCCCGTCAGTCATGCGGCCGTCGTCCAGCACCTGCAGCAGGACATTGAAAACATCGGGGTGCGCCTTCTCGATCTCGTCGAACAGGATCACGGCATACGGCTTGCGCCGCACGGCTTCGGTCAGCGCTCCACCTTCGTCATAGCCGACATAGCCCGGCGGCGCGCCGATCATGCGTGCCACCGAGTGCTTCTCCATGTACTCGCTCATGTCGATGCGGATCAGCGCCTCGTCGGTGTCGAACAGGAAACCGGCCAACGCCTTGGTCAGTTCGGTCTTGCCAACTCCAGTTGGCCCGAGGAACAGGAAGGAGCCATAGGGCCGGTTCGGATCGGCGAGTCCCGCGCGCGAGCGGCGAATCGCATCCGAGACGAGCCGCACGGCCTCGTCCTGCCCGACCACGCGCCGGTGCAGGAACTCTTCCATCTTCAGCAGTTTGCCGCGCTCGCCCTCCATCATCTTGGAAACCGGAATGCCGGTTGCGCGCGACACCACCTCGGCGATCTCTTCCGCGCCGACCTGCGTGCGCAGCAGCTTCGGCTTGTCGCCGGCCGCTGGCGCGACTTCTCGGCCTGCTTGAGCTGCGCCTCGAGTTGCGGCAGCGTGCCGTACTGGATCTCGGCCAGCTTGTCGTACTGGCCCTTGCGCTTAAGGTCTTCCATCTGCAGGCGCAGCTTGTCGATCGCTTCCTTGATGTGCTGCGTGCCCTGCACGGCGGCCTTCTCGGACTTCCAGACTTCCTCGAGGTCGGCGTACTCGCGCTCAAGCCGGCCGATCTCGGCCTGGATCAGCTCGAGCCGCTTCTTCGAGGCCTCGTCGCTTTCCTTCTTGACGGCCTCGCGTTCGATCTTCAGCTGGATCAGGCGCCGATCCAGCTTGTCCATCGACTTCAGGCTTGGAGTCGATCTCCATCTTGATGCGGGCGGCGGCCTCGTCGATCAGGTCGATCGCCTTGTCCGGCAGGAAGCGGTCCGTGATGTAGCGGTGCGAGAGCTCGGCCGCGGCGACGATCGCCGGGTCGGTGATCTCGACGCCGTGGTGCAGCTCGTAGCGCTCCTGCAGACCGCGCAGGATTGCGATCGTGGCCTCGACACTCGGTTCGCCGATCAGCACCTTCTGGAAACGGCGTTCGAGCGCAGCGTCTTTTTCAATGTACTTGCGATATTCGTTGAGCGTGGTCGCGCCGATGCAGTGCAGCTCGCCGCGGGCCAGGGCCGGCTTGAGCATATTGCCGGCGTCGATCGCGCCCTCGGCCTTGCCGGCGCCGACCATCGTGTGCATCTCGTCGATGAACAGGATGATGCGGCCGGCTTCGGCAGAGACCTCTTTCAGCACGGCCTTCAGCCGCTCTTCGAACTCGCCACGGTACTTGGCGCCGGCGAGCAGACCCGCCATGTCGAGTACGAGGACGTGCTTGCCCTTCAGGGTTTCGGGCACTTCTTCATTGACGATGCGCTGCGCCAGTCCCTCGACGATCGCCGTCTTGCCGACGCCAGGTTCGCCGATCAGCACCGGATTGTTCTTGGTGCGCCGTTGCAGAATCTGGATCGTGCGTCGAATCTCGTCGTCGCGACCGATTACCGGATCGAGCTTGCCCTGCTGCGCGAGCTCCGTGAGGTCGATCGTGTACTTCTTCAGCGCCTCGCGCTGACCCTCGGCTTCTGCGCTGTCGACCTGATGGCCGCCGCGCACGGCGTCGACCGCGGCCGCCAGCGCCTTCTTGGTCAAGCCATGCTCGCGGGCAAGGCGGCCCGTTTCACCCTTGTCGTCGGCGACCGCGAGCAGGAACAGTTCGCTGGCGATATAGCTGTCCCCGCGCCGCTGCGCTTCCTTGTCGGTCGCATTGAGCAGCGCGCTGAGCTCGCGCCCAACCTGCACCTGGCCGTCACCGCCCTGCACCTGTGGCAGCCGCTTGACTGCAGCGTCGAGCGCCTGGGTCAGTGCGGCGACATTGACTCCGGCCCGTTGCAGGAGCGAGCGCGGACCGCCATCGCTGGCACGCAGCATCGCAAGCAGCACATGGGCAGGTTCAATGTAGGAATTCTCGTGGCCGACCGCGATCGATTGCGCATCGGCCAGCGCTTCCTGGAACTTGGTTGTCAGTTTGTCGAGTCGCATGGGCGTTCAGCCGCGACGGGTTTCACCGACCGGCCATGAAGAGACTATGTTCGACATGGGGTTGATTGCACGGGTTTCAAGGCGATCAGGCAAGCGTGAGTCCGCGCTTTGCTTTGTTAGCATCGGCCGCCAGCGCAGCCCTCCTCGTGAACGCAATCCACTCTGTTCATTCAATTCGGTCGGACTCTGCGGGCGCCCCGGATTGGCGCGCCTGGGCACGGCTCTCATTGGCCGCTCTACTTGTGCTGGCTGGACTCGGAAGCCCACGGGCTGGCATCAGTGCAGAAACTAGCCCAGCGCCGGCTGCCCTGGTCCGAGCTGAATTCGATGCCGCCACCGAAGCCGGTGTTCGAAAGTCGCTAGGGCCCGTTGTCGAGGCCGCCCTCGCACCCTTTCGACTCGCGCCTGGCGCCGATGAAGCAGACGCCGAACGTGAATTGCGACGGGCTGAACGGGCGCTTCGGGACGCGCTCGCAAGCGAAGGTTACTTCCGTGCTCGCCTGCCGTTCGATGCTGCTCCCGAGGGGCAGACACCTCCCTATGTCGTGCGCGTCATAACGGGGCCATTGACACGGGTGGCCAAGCTTGACCTGAAGTTCGCCGGTGAAATTCTCGATGCTCGATTTTCCGAGCGGCTGGCGGCAATACGAAAGGACTGGCAGTTGCCGGTCGGTGCACCGTTTCGCAGCGCGGACTGGGACCGCGCGAAGTCGCAGTTGCTGCTCGCAGTCGAAGCGCGCGATTTTGCGGGGGCGCGCCTGGCGGAATCCGAGGCAACGGTCGACACCGAGACGTCCGAGGCGACCCTCAGTGTCGAGATCGACAGTGGCCCCGCCTACCGCGTCGGCGCGCTGCAGATCGTCGGCCTGACACGCTTTGACGACAAGCTGGTCGCGCGCTTCAATCCGTTCAGCTATGGCGAACCTTACGATCGCGCCAAGTTGATTGAATTTCAGCTGGCGCTGCAGGAGTCGCCGTTCTTTTCCAGCGCACTGCTGCAGCTGCAGCTTGATCCGGTGCTGGCCGCCGCGGCGCCGCTGCGCGTGGAGTTGACGGAAGCCAAGACCAAGCGCTTCGCCACCGCGGTGGGATACGGAACCGACACCGGAGCGCGGGTCGAGGTGGCGTATCGCCACACGCTCCTGTTTGGTCTGCCGTACACCTTGTCGACCGGCGCGCGCGCTGACAACACCGGACAGTATGGCTTTGCCGACATCCTGTTACCACCCAAGCCAAGCGATTTTCGCGACAGTTTCGGCGTGCTTGGAGAAAACTCGGATATCGAAAATCAACGGGTCAAGCGTTTCGCCGCCGGCGTCTCGCGCAGCCTACTGGTCGGGCCGCGCGATGGCCAGAACGTCGAATCCCGCTATGGCCTGCGCTACGAGTGGGAGAAGCGCAGCACCCCGACCGGACCGGAGATCGAAAACAAGACCCTGTCGACCACGGCCACCTGGACCTGGCGCCGCGTCGACAGCCTGGTCGATCCGCGCTCCGGCAACATCATTTCCCTGTCGGGAAGTATCGGTGCCAGTCGACCAAACTGGAGCAGCAGTTTCGTGCGCGGTCTCGGGCGCATACAGCAGTACATTGGAGTGAGCACGCGCGATGTGCTGATTCTGCGCGGAGAAGCGGGCTATGTTGCCGCCGAGTCGCCCGACATTGTTCCGACCGAATTCCTGTTCCGCACGGGTGGCGCCAACACCGTGCGCGGCTACTCGTATCAGAGTCTTGGCGTCGAACAGGGCGGCGCGATTGTCGGCGGTCAGGCGCTCGCGGTCGCCTCGGTCGAATACGTGCACTGGCTCGAGGTCGGAGGAGGAAACTGGGGCATCGCTGCCTTCGTCGATGCCGGCGATGCGAACACTTCGTTTAGTGCCCTGGACTTCGCCGTTGGCGCCGGCTTGGGCGCGCGGTGGCGCACGCCGGCCGGTCCGCTCGCGGTCGACTTCGCCTATGGCTTCCGCGACAGTTCGCTGCGAGTCCAATTCTCGGTAGCCATCGCATTCTGAGATCCGGACGTGACGACCGAATCCGCCCCGCCACCACGCACGCGCATTCGCCCGCCGGGCGCGCCACGCCGGCGCTGGCTGGCGTCTCTCGCATTGGTCGTGATGCCGGCATTGCTGGCGATTGGGATTGTGAGTGTCGCTGCCGTCTGGATCCTGAACACCTCGAGTGGGCTCCGGACTGCAATTGCAATCGCCGATCTGCTGACTGCGGTGTCGATCGAAGCACAAGGAATCGAAGGCTCGCTGGTGCACGGCTTTTCAGCGCAACGACTGAATATCCGGGCCGCGTCATGGTCGGTCGGCATTGAAGGCCTGGCGGTTGAGCCGGGCGCCATGTCTTGGGGCGATCGGAGCGTGAATTTCGAGCGATTGGCCGCGCGCCAGGCGGCGGTCGAATGGGTTTCAGACAGTCGCGAACCGGCGAGGATTCCGGACTCGCTCGCACTGCCGTTCAGCCTTCATGTACGCGCAGTCGGCATCGATGAGCTCAGCATTGGCGCGCGCGGCGGCACTGCACTGCACTTCAAGCAGGTCGCGCTGAGCGGCAAGGCGGATCAGAGTGTCATCCAGATCGAGGAGACAAGGTTCGTGCATGGTGACTTGCAGGCGACGCTGGCGGGCCGCGTGTCAGCGGCCCCGCCGTTCGGCTTGCAGGCAGACGGTCGCGTCAATTCCGTACTGCTCGGGCATGGCGTCGAAGCCAAAATCGAAGCGAAGGGGGAGCTGGCGCGCGTCGACCTTGATTTGGCTTTACGCGCAGGAGATGCGGGGTCGACCGCAGAGCGAGGAACCTTGCACGCGCGGCTGACACCGTTTGCGCCCGTACCCATTGCCTACCTTGACGCCGAGCTGCATGAGTGGGAAGCGACGCGCTGGTTTGGTTCGGTACCCTCGATGCGACTTTCCGGACGCACACGGCTGGCCCAGATCGACGTGGGACCCGGATTCACGCTCGCGGGCACGTTCGAGGTAACGAACGCAAACCCCGGGCCGATCGACAGCGGACGTGTGCCAGCCAGTTCTGCCCGCGGGTCGGTCCGCTGGACGGCGGGTCGGCTGACACTTGACGTGGAAGACTTGCGCGGCGCGCGTGGCCGGGCCACAGGCCGGATCGAGCTGAGCGGTACCGCCCTCGACCGCATCGACGTACGCGCCAAGGTCGAGGGCATCGACGCGGCAGCGATCCATTCGACGCTGACCCCGACCGCCGTGCGCGGTGATCTGCAATTTGAACAGCAGCCCGGTGCTGGACGGCTGCGCGCGCAGCTTTCGAATGCACGCGGACTGCCGCTAGTAGTCGATGCCGATGTTGTGCTGCTCGCCGATGTTATCGACATCGCGCCTTCGACGATTCGCCTCGGTTCCGGCAAGGCCCGGGCCCAGGGAAAAGTCGGCCTGACCGGCGCCAGGTTGGTCCGGTTGACGGCAGTTTTTGAACAGTTTGATCTCGCCGCGCTTGTGCCCGGAATCGCGACGCGCCTTGGAGGCGAACTCGACATTGACGGAGCGCTGCAGCCCGCCCCGCGCGGCCGAGCGAAGTTCAGCCTGCGTGATAGCCAGGTGCAGGGCCGGCCGGCGAACGGCCTGGGAACGTTCACCCTTGAAGGGCAGACCCTGGTTGCGGACCTCGAACTTGCGTCGCGCTCGGCACGTCTGCTTGTGAAGGGTGGGCTGGGAAGTTCGCAGGAACTGCAGGCCAACCTCGACGTGCCGGCGCTGGGCGAGTTGCTGGACGGTGCCGAGGGCGACTTGACTGCGCGCATCACTGCGCAAGGGTCGGTGGCGGAGCCGCAATTCAAATTGACGGCCGGTCTTACCGCCCTCAAGTTGCACGACGGGCTCAGCCTGCAATCGGCGACAATCGAAGCAGCCGGAGGATTGGGCAATAACGACCCCCTGGCGCTGGTGATTCGGCTGGCCGATCTGGAAACTGCAGCCGGGCCGGACGGCTCACTGTCCGAGGCAACTCTGATCGGTCGTGGCACCACTGGCAGCCACACGCTGGAGTTCAATGCGAACACTGCTTCTCGTCAGCCGGTGCGCGTCATTGTCAGCGGCGGCTGGAAGCCGGCAGCCGGCGGCGTCACGTCGGGCAAGTCGCCGGGTCAAGTTTCGGAATCGGCGTGGCGCGGATCAATTGTCGCGGCAGAGACCGGCGCACCGCTCGAGCTAAGGCTGCGCGATGCACCGCTGGTGGTGTCGTTGTCGGCACTGGCACTCGGGCCAGCGAGCTTCGAACTGCGTGGAGCAAGCTTCTCCGAGGTCGAGTATCGGCGTATCGGACGCAGCCTGGTTCTGCAGGGCGCGTTCGCCGGGCTGCGCCCCCAGTCACTTAACGTCGAGTCGCGCGCACTGCAGCGCGTGACCCGCAGCCGCGCTGCTGCGCGCGTGCCGCTGACTCTCGGCGGCCGCTGGGACATACAGGCCGATGGCGACTCGATCACCGGCGTCGTGGCAGTCGAACGCACGGCCGGTGACTTGTATGCAGGTATCGATGCGCTGCGGCCAGTCGGCATCTCTGACGTTGGCCTCGCGCTCAGCATCGTTGCCAATCGAGCGAATGGCTCGGCCTATCTCCGTGGACGGGATTTCGGTGCGGTCGACAGCAGCATCGACGCCGTGCTCGAACGTGTCGGAGATTTTGGTATCCGTGTGGCACCGGCTCGGCCTCTGCACCTTTCCCTGGATGCCCGATTGGGAGACCTTGGCTGGATCGGCCCGCTGGTCAGTGACAACGTCGAGTTTGGGGGCGCAGCCAAGGCCATGGTGCAGATCGAAGGCACGATCGAAGAACCGCTGGCCCACGGTGAATTGAGCGGCAGGCAGCTCAGGCTGGCATGGGTCGAACAAGGGCTGCGTTTGGAGAACGGAACGCTCGATGCGGTACTCGAAGACGGCGTGCTGGTGCTCAAGGACCTTACGCTATTCGGCACGACACGCGTCGAACCCGAAGACCCGCGGGCATCGGCCGGCCTCGATACCTCACAGCCGGGACAGGTTCGCGCGTTCGGGCGCATGGCGCTAGGCTCGCTGACCGGCAGCTTCGCAGCACATGCAGAACGATTGCCGGTGTTGCAGCGGCGCGATCGCTGGATGGTTGTGAGCGGCGACGGCGGAGTAACGCTGACACCGCGGCGCGCCGAAGTAACGGCGAAGCTGACAGCGGATGGTGCCTACCTTGATCTCAGCGGACTGTCACGTGCCGCAGCCGTGTCGAGCGACGTCGTCATCAAGCGACGCTCAGACCCGGTGCGCGCGCAGACAGCACCTCCAGTCGACATCGTGCTGGACTTGCGTGGCGACCTCGGCCGCCGCTTCTACATGAAAGGCGGCGGTGTCGACACGCGATTGGCCGGCTCGGTTGATCTCAAGCGGGTCAACGGCCAGTTTGTCGCCGTCGGCGCGGTCCAGGCGGTAGGCGGTGTCTTCAATCGCTATGGCCAGCGACTGCAGATCGAGCGCGGCATCGTCACCTTCCAGGGTCCGCCCGAGAATCCTGCTCTGAACGTGCTTGCACTGCGTACCGGTCTGCCAGTCGAGGTCGGCGTCGCCGTCACCGGCACGCTGGCCCGACCCGTGGTGCGACTGCACTCGGATCCTTCGATGCCGGATGCAGAGAAGCTGAACTGGCTGGTGCTGGGCCGCCCGCCAGCCAGCGGCGCCGGCGACGCACAGGATCGCGCCGTGCTGGCTGCGGCCGCCAATGCGCTGCTCGCGGGCCAGACCGACGGCGCGAGTTCGCAACTGTTGCGTTCGCTCGGCATCGACGAGATCGGTCTGCGCACCGGCACCGATGTCGGATCGCTCCTGCCGCGCGAGTCAGTGGCTGGGCGGCTGCGCGCGTCGTCCGGCTCTGCTCTGCCGAGCGACGTCATCAGCGTCGGCAAGCGCATCAACGAGCAGCTCTTCCTGAGTTTCGAGCAGGCCCTGACCGGTGCTGCGTACTCGGTCGCACTCAGCTACCAGGTCACGCAACGGCTTTCACTGGTCGGCCGCGCCGGCACGCAGAACGCGCTCGATCTGGTCTACAGCTTTGCGTTCGACTGAGGTTTGGTTTTCGATCCTGGCGGGGGACTCGATGCCAAACGCAACGGATCGGCGATTCCACTCAGGAAGCAGGAGCCCAAGCATCGGGGTTGGAAGCAAAGTCGCTTATTGGAGGTCGCCACAAGCCGCCAGCTGGCGTATCTTGATAGAAGCCTTCAGCCGTCTGCGCAACGAGTCCATTGCAAAACCATAAAAACCCTTGCGACAATTTTCCGCACACTTGCAGGCAGGTTCCCATGACATCTCCAGACATTGACCTCGAACGCCGCATCGCTTCCCGCCTGCTGGACGTCCTGATCCGCGCTGGGCTCATCCTGGCGCTTGTCTTTCTCTGCTACCGGATCTTCTCGCCCTTCCTGACCCTGATGGTCTGGGCGCTGATCCTGGCCGTGACGCTATACCCGCTGCACCAGATGCTCG
>CAVTND010000007.1:0-26635 GCA_963735955.1 uncultured beta proteobacterium
CATAAGAGAAGGCCACGTGCTCGACGGACTGAAAATCCAATAGGTCAATCTGTCGGCGACAGCTTTGGTCGACGCCAGCTCCAGGCCGTCCGTCTCGCCCTGAACGCAATCGCACGCGCGCCACCCAGCGTCAGCTCGGCAATGGCCATCTGCAACTTTTCCGGGAAAGTCGCTTTCCTGGCGTATGGGCCAAAGTCCATCGAGTACCCGAGATACGTCAGCATCTCCTTGCTCTCGGCCTCGAAGATCTCTATCTGGCGGGCTGAAAGCGATTTCCGCCACGCTTCGGCCCTGTCTTTTTGAGGGACCTGTTTGGTGAGTGGATTGAAGACGGCCGCCCTGGAGTCGACTGTATAGAAATGACTGTCGAGCATACGTTCCGAGTACTCGAGGTCGAGCCATCTGCAGAGATCGACTAGCGTGTCCTTCGGATGACGGACCAGGGCTTCGTACTGAATCCTCTTGATTCGATCGGACGATAGGCTCTGCTCGGCAGCCAGGCCGTGGGAGAGATGTCCCAGCCACCAGTAGGCGGCGGTGATGGCGGTGTTCGGCCCCCAGTCCCTCCGCATGACCGAGTGGGCCACGGCGCGCCCATCCCGGACGATGTGGATCGCACGGGCATCCGGGAAAAGCCGAAGGAGCGTTGACAGGTAGTTCTTGTTGCTGGGCGTGGCGTCGATCCAGTGGGTAGCCTCACGTTTGCCTGCAAGCCCGGCGTACGCTGCCACGAGCCGGCCGATCAGCTCGGGATAGGAGCCCACCTGACCGATGCCGTCCTGGCGGAGGCGCTCCCCGGCGGACTTCCAGCTCCGGAAGCGCGGTGACCGCATTGCGGACTGAAGGGTTCGAAAGGCCTGCGCCGGTTCAGGGTCCGGCGGTCGCCCGCTCAGCGATTCAATTTTGAATTGCGCCTCTGGCACGGGGCAGCACAGCGGATGTGCGCCGAGGACCGTCCCTAATAGCGTCGTTCCGCTACGCGGACACCCGCCAATGAAAATGGGTGTCATGGCGCCTTCAAGTGCTTGGCGAGTCGCAATGCAAGCGCAAGGATCGTAAGCGTCGGGTTCGCGAAGCCTCCGGTCGTGAAGACAGATCCACCGGTGATGTACAGGTTGTCTACGCCGTGAACTCTCGAGTTGCAGTCCACGACACCGAGTGCGGGGTTGTCGTGCATGCGCGTCGTGCCGAGGTGATGCAGGGCGGGCTGCATCGCGGCGCGCCAGCGCTCCGGCTCATCGGGCAGGAGCTTGAGGCTTCCGAGACCGGCCCGCCGCAAGGCGCCATCAAACAGCGTGTGCGCACGAAAGCAGCTCCTCAGGTCGAATCGCGTGCTTGCCAGCGAACGCGTGCCGTCGGCCGTCCAAAGGCATCGCGTTCGTGGCTGAGCTCGACGCAGTTATCCGGGTCGGCCGTGCATTCCACGAGCGCTCTGAGGCGCCACTGCGTGTCTGCATCGTCGCGATTGCGACACCGGAGATACAGCGCCCGCAGCGCCATGAGCGGCGAACCGGCGGCGTGCAGCGCATTTTTCGGGAACTCATGCGGAATGGCGCGACCTCGAACCATGTCCCAGCAGGCGAGGAGCGCCTGCACGCGGGAATCGGCAAACACCGGATCCGCTTCGTACGCAGGACGAAAATACAGGGCCGCATTGAGTAGCCGTTCACGTCGCATTGCGGTCGGTGAGGGCGCATACGCGCCGCGTGCAGTCCGCGGCATTCCGTTGTCGCTCACACTGCGCGGGAAATGGAAAGCGAAAGATCGCCGCGCAGCCGGCATGTAAACTCCGCCGTCCACGTAAATATGCTCGGTGAAATAACGGCCCACGATACCGTGCTCATTCGCCGGCCCGCGCTCAAGCCCGGCGCCCGACAACAACAAGAGTCGCGCGTTCTCGATGCCGCCGGCGGCGAGCACCACGGTCCTTGCCTTGATCTCGAAGTCGGTGCGCGCGCCATGCACCGCGAGGTCCATCGACGTCACGCGCCGACCATCGGTTGAGAAGCGAAGCCGCTGAACGCTCGCGTGCAGGTATGCCCGGACTTGTTGCGACCTGCGCAGTTCAGCCACGCGACGCGCTCCGAAGTGGATCGAGGACCTGCGAAACAGGATCGCTTCGATGTCCTCTGCCGGGATCGGAAGGCGGTCGGCAGACGCCGCCCGTTCCCAGTGCATGGGATCGTAATCGAACGGCCCGAGTTCGAGGATCTCGTTGGCCTGCCTGTAGAACGAGTCGAGATTGCTGCGCGAGAGTGGCCAGCCGCTCGACGGAAATTCCTCGCGTCGCTCGAAATCAATCGGGTCGAGAGGCCGGCACCAACCGGCCCAGAAGTGTGTCGATCCGCCAAGCGCCGCAATGCGCGTCGCCTGCAGCGACGGATACTCGTCGCCGTCCGATTGGCCTGCGAAAAGCGCTTGCGAACGTTGGTCGAATGCGAGACCGCCGCCTTCGACCAGGCAGATCGAACAACGTCCGTCATCCAGTTCCCGGGCTAGCGTCAGTCCGGCGGGCCCGCCACCCACGATGCAAATATCGCAGTCGAGCGCGGTGCAGGGCGGGTTGCGACGGGCATCAATCAGCATTCGGGCCGTGCTCAGTTGAGGGGCAGCGGTCGGCCATGCAACTCGGGATCTGTCTCGAGCCCAAGGTGCTCGCGCACCGTAGGCGCCAGGTCCAGGATGTCGTGCGTGGCCAGCCTCTTGCCCGCCGCGACGCCAGGTCCTCGCGCAACGAACCATCCGAGCGGCAGGTGGTTGCCGGAACGCCCCGACGGCAAATGCTTGGGCACGACATATTTGAAATCTGGAAGTTGAGATGAAGTGAGGCGCCGGATGTCGCGCGAGCGGACATCGCGCCAGCGCACGATGAGGTCGGGTTGGCCGTCGCGATGCGTCGCCGCGCGCGGCGTGTTTACGTAGGTTCGCTGGATGTCCGCCACGATCGGCGCTTCAGTGGCACCATCCCGCAGCGAGTGGAAAAACGTCTCCAGCTCGGCACAGAGCGCGTCGTACGCGGGCCCCGCTGCGACGATGCCATCGCGCTCGCGGCCGCGCAGGTTGACGCGCAGCAAGGCCGTGAGATCCATGGGCAGCGGAAAATACTCGGTTCGTGGCCAGTCGAACATGCGCGACGACCAGAGCGGCACGAGGCGTGCAGCAACCGTCGGCGGCACGCGCCGCAGGATGGGCCGCAGGTGCGTGACCAGCGAGCGCCGTATCCGGTACAGCGAACCCTTGCGCACGGATTGTTGCGACAGCGCGGCGCGCCGTGCATCGAGAATGTCGGGCACCATCTCGCTCCAGCCGGTGTTAGGTCCCATGCCATGCAGGGAAAAAACGATGACCAACGCATCGTCGCATTCTGCCAACAGGCGTGACAGAGCGTGATCGATCGCAGCGTAAACCTGCTCGACTGCATCCCCGAGTCGCTGACGTTGCTCGATATTCGCGCTCTCGACGTCGCGCGCTTCGCCGCAGTCCCACAAATAGTGGCCGGCGCGATGCGCGGGACCGAATACGACGCAGGCAAAGTCCCATTCGTCGCGGCGTAGAAGCGATACGCCGACACGTTGCAGCTGTTCCGTCGCGCGCAGCAACTCGCCGCACAGCTGCTCGAGCGAGCGGGCGGTCTGGGAGCCGAAGTTCTCGGCCGGCATCACAGGAGCGCCGAACTTGCGACGGAGCTGCCGTGCAAGAGGTGCGGGCGAACAGTGGGTTGCGGCCGCATCGTGCGTGGCCCAACCGTTCAAGTACACGCCATTGAACGTTTGCGGTCCGCCGAGCACCAGCGGTACGTCTACGACGCAACTCCGGATGCCCTGTGAGCTGAAAGTCTCCCAGAATGGCCTCGCCACATAGGTGCGCTCATCGGGCACGATGCAGCACATACGTGCCGGCTGCCACAGCTTGTTGTGATAGATGCCGTGCCAGGCTGGACGCTGGCCGCTGTAGAAGGTCGGCCAGACGGCCCCGGAATACAGATCCGCAGGCGATTCGAGCGTTCCATGCGCGCCCTGACGCAGCAGCTCGCCAAGCCCGGGAAGCTTGCCGCGCGCGATCATGGACTGCACGAGCGTGTGTTCGGCTGCGTCGATGCCGATCAGGACGACGCGCTTGCGATGCTGAACCGCGCTACTCATGGTCATGCGGTGATCCGCGCGTAGACCTGCTCGACCCGGACAGCGACTTGATCCCAGCTGTAGTCGCGCGCAATGACCTCCTGGGCGTGCTGGCCGAGTCGCCTGCGCAGTCCAGCGTCGCCCATGAGGCGCAATACGGCGTCTGCGAATGCGCGCACATCGCCATCGGGTACGATGAGTCCGGAGCGCTCGTGCTCGAGAAGCTTGGCCGAGCTTGCGAACGAGACGGTCGGCGTGCCGCTTGCCATGTAGTTCAGGAGCTTTTGCGGAACGCCGCTGCACTCGACACGAGGGTTCGCAAGCACGGTCGCGCGGCTCAGCTCCGCCGGCAATTGCTGGAAGTCCACTTCCCGCACTTCCACGTAATCTTCGATGTTGAGGCGCCTGCACAGGGCGATGAACGGAATCAAATTGTCCGCGCTCAGCAGTTGCAGTCGTGCTGCCGGGTTGCCAAGCCGCACCCTGGCGAAGGATTCAAGTAACAGGTCAATACGCTGATACGGCGCAAAATTGCCCGCAAACGTCAGCGTATCGGCGCCAGGAGGTTCCGTGGGTGCCGATCGGAAGTGATCGATCTCGACACCGTTGCTCACCACCGTGATCCGGTCGAGTCGCAGATGGCCCGTGTCCTTGAGGTGAGCGCGAATGTCGTCGGAGACGGCAATGATGTGGTCGGCGCGCGGCGGCAGATCGCGATCGAGCGCCCGGCCCGCGAACCTGCGGAAACTCGCACCCAGGCTCGAGCCGTAGTGCGGCAATTCGGTCTCGAGCAGCGTGTGTGAATCGAACACCAGGGGAGGCTTGCGGCGCACGCGAGCGAACAACGCTGAAAGCAGGCCCTCGTAATGATGCGCATGGATGACGTCGAAGGCGTGCGCCTTGAGCAGTCGCCGCAGCTTGAGTGTGAGGAGCGGATCAAGCAGTGCCAATTTCGCGAATGAGGGTCCGGGGGCCGTGCGTCTGTACCACGACGGACCGTCGATGCGATGCACGCTCATATGGGGCGTCGGAATCCGGCCACCGAGGTGGTACGTTACGACGTGCACGTCGTGACCACGGCGCCCCAGTGCCTCTGCCATCCGATGGATGCGTATCGGCGTGCCCCGCGGCCACGGAAACGGACAGGCGGCGACCATCGCGATGCGCATATTTGACTAGAGAAGGCGCCGTGCCAGGCGCCAGTATCCGTTTGCAGTCCCTTGCAGCATGCGGATGGCCAGGCGCGAAACGCGACCCGTGCCGACGGCGAGCGTCAATGGCAACGGGCCGCCTTTCAGGATGAGCCGATCGCTCGTGCGCCGGGTGCTCTGCATGGCTTCCCGCTCGACACGCAGCCTTGGAAGCTCCTTCCACCACGACCGCAATGCGGCGAACCATTCATCGAGCCAACCCTTGCTGGCAATACCTGCGAGCTGGCAGAGCTCGTAGCACGCAAGGACCGGTGCAAGGACGAGAAGTGAGCGTCCGGCGAAGGACTTGGTCATCACGGACCAGCGATTGCGGATCAGGTAGAACACGCGCTGCTTCGACACTGCATCGCCGGACCGGTAAGAGAGGTCCGGCGTGCCGCTGCCGTGCAGGACGCGTGCGGCCGGCACAACGAGCAACTCGTAACCCTGGACGTTGGCGCGGACGCCGAAGTCGTGGTCCTCGTAGTTGAAACCAAACCATTCGTCGAATGGCACTCCCTGAAGCCACCGGCCGCGGTCGATGAGGAAACATGCGGTCACGAGTGACGTCGTGGGAAGCGTCGCCGTCGGCAATTCGCTTACCAGACGATCAGCATTGCGTGTCGACATGAGTCCAAGAAAGTGGCAGTCGGCGCTGTCGTACTGCACGAGTGCCGGGTTATCTGCGTACAGCACGCGCGGTGCGACGAGGAGGGCGTGTGCAGACGTGGTCACTGCCTCGCGCAATGTTTCCGCGCACCGGACATCGAGCTGTACGTCGTTGTCCTGGAAAAGTATGAGGTCGTGCATGGCCGCTGCGAAACCGGCGTTGCGTGCGCCGGCCGGTCCGCGGTTGGCATCGAGCTCGAGCACCCGGATGTCCGGATACTGGCTTCGCAACCAGGGGATACTTCCATCGGTAGAGGCGTTGTCCACGACCAGAATCTCGCCGAATGCCAGTGTCGAGCGACCGGCCGCCAGAATGGCGGTCGGGAGGTGCCGCGAGCCTTGGTAGTTGATGATGCACAGCGTAATTGGGCGTTCCAGCGGCACTCCGCAACCTCTTGTCAACGACGAGTTTCCAGCATGGAGCATAGTGGCAACTTTCAAGGTTCAACAGGTGAGTACCTGCGAATACAGTGAAGCAGGTCAATCACGGCTTGCCTGTGTTTCAGGCCTGCGCCACAGGCCCTTGGCCTCGATAAATCCGCCGATTGCAGCAACAAATAGTGCGCCTGCAAAAATCAGGAGCGACCACGTCAACGCCAGCGGCGCGGCGACGCCATGACGCGCGGTCATCAGCACCAGCGCGCCCTCACGGACGCCGAGGCCCGACAGGGAGATCGGCAGGAGAACGAGGAGCGACACAATCGCCTGCATCCACGCAATCGTGGCGAACGCGAGGTCAATGTTGCAGGCGCGCGCGAAACAATACGCAACCAGGATGCCGAGCAGGTCTTTCGCAATCGACAGCGCTCCAACGGCAACCGCATCGCGGGCGGTGAGATTGCCCGCCGCCGCACATTGCTCAATGACGTTTGCGAGGACACGACCGATGGCTCCGCGCCGCGGCGAGCTCAAGACGCCGCTGCGCGCGAGCGACACATTGCAAGGCGCGCGTGCGCCCGAACAGGATCAGATGGAATGCGGCAAGCAAGACAGGCCCCAGCACGAGAAATGCCATTGCAAGATGCCGTTCGCCGGCGTTGGCGGCATCGCGATAATCGAGTCCCCAGAAGGTGAGGCCGAGCGCCACGATTGTGGCGGTATCGAGCAGCCGATTCACGATCATGCTGGCGAGGGCGGCTGCGAACGTCGCGCCATGGCCGACATACTTCACCAGCGTGGCGGCGCCCGCGCCGAGGCTTCCCGGCAGCGTCAAGCCGTAAAAGGCGGTCGTGAACAACGCGGTCAGAATTGCACGATAGGAAAGCGGCGCTCCCTGCGAACGCGCAATGATGCGAATTCGCAGCGCGTTGACGGCGCGGATCGAAAGCTGTGTGGCGAAACCTCCCAGCAGGAAGACGGCGCTTGCGCCCGCAAGGGCAGCGCCCACTTGCCCAAGCGGCACCATGCGCACGACGTACCATAGAGCGCCGGCCGTGATGAACGCGCGGAGTGCGATACCAAAGCGCAGCGAACGTCGGCGAACATGGGCGGTCGCACCCGGCGCGTCGCGAACTTGTTCGTGATTGGGAATCCGCCAACCTCGCCTGCTTCAGAGCCCAGGCTAAGGACGAGCGCTGAGCTGCGTCCACAGGTGCGTGTATGACAGCGCCAGCCTGTGGGCGAGTTGTTCGTTGGTGACGCTCGCCCCGTGTCCGCCCTCGATCTCCTCGTAGTACGAGACGTCGTAGCCGAGCTCTTCGAGCCGCGCCGCCATCTTACGCGCGTGACCGGGATGCACGCGGTCGTCTCGCGTCGAGAGGTAGAAGAAAATCGGCGGGTAACCTTTACCCGGCTGTGCATTCTGGTAGGGCGAGTAGGGCGCGATCCACGCCCACTCCTCGGGCTTGTCGGGATCGCCGAACTCATCCATCCAGCTCGCGCCGGCGAGCAGCTGGTGATAGCGGCGCATGTCAGCGAGCGGTGAGCCGCAAATGACGGCGCCGTAAAGGTCCGGGCGGCGCTCCATCGTCGACAGCACCAGCAAGCCGCCATTGCTGCGGCCTTCGATACCGAGGTGCGCTTTCGAGGTTACCTTGCGCTCGATGAGGTCGGCCGCCACCGCCTCGAAGTCCTCGTAGGCATGAACATGATTGGCCTTCACGGCCCCTTGGTGCCAGGCTTCGCCAAACTCGCCGCCGCCACGGATGTTCGCCAGTACGAAGACGCTGCCGCGGCCGAGCCAGGTCTTGCCATAGGCGCCATAGAGCTGCTCGTAGCTGCCGGAATAGGAGGGCACGAGCGCGTTGCGGAAGCCGCCGTAAGAGAAGATGTGCGTCGGGTGGCTGCCGTCGAGCTTCATGCCCTTCGCCGCCACCTGGAAGTAGGGCACCCGCGTGCCGTCAGCCGAGCGAGTCCAGTGCTGGCTCACTTCGAAACGGCTGCCGTCGAAGGTCGGCGACTGTTGCTTGACCTGCTCGGGAACGGGACTCTGATCGGCCACATAGTAGAGCGTTGGCGGAGTCACGAAGGACTCGAACGTGACAAAAGCGTCACCGCTCGTACCATCCACCGAGTCGATCCCCAGACTGCCGTTGTCCGGCAAGGGGATCTGCCGCCGGGTCCACCCCTGTGCTGACTTTTCGTAGCGGTAGAGACGACCCCGCACGTTGTCCAGCACGGAGACCAGGACACCACTCTTCGCCGCCACGGCTCCGAGCACGACCTCGTTTTCCGTTGACTCGGCCAGAACCTCTACAACCCCTTTGCCGGCACCGTCGCCAGTTTTGCGGAGCGCCGCGGTATCGGCGATCAGGACGCTGTCGCGGGCGTACTTCCGGTCGCCGCGCTGCCAGGCGTCATTGAGTGAGACGAGCAGCCGTCCCGCGAAGACGTCGTTGACCTCGGCGGTCGGAGGCAGGTCGAGTCGGTGCAGGCTGCCGTCGGCCAGCACCTGGTAGTAATCGGTTTCGTAGAAGGTGCGATTGTCTGCGATCAAATCCACATCGCCACCCGCGGAGTGCAGGCGGTAGCCGGACGCGCCCACCGATTCCGGTTTCGCCTCGAACAAGGTCGGTGCGCTGGCGAGCGGCGTGCCGCGGTTCCAGAGCCTGACGGTGCGCGGATAACCCGAGCTGGTGAGCGATCCGGGCCCAAAGTCCGTGCCGATGAAGACGCTGTCGGCATCACGCCACGCGGCGGAGGTCTTGGCAGAGGGCACCGAAAAACCCTGGGGCTCGAAGGCCAGCTTCTCCGGATCGAACTCGCGTATCGCCTCGGCGTCACCGCCGCCGGGCGACAGCGACATCAGGCACTGCTTGTACGCCGGAGGCAGGCAATCCATGCCGTGGAAGACCCAGGGCTTGCCCTCGCGCTTCGCGAAGTCGTCGACGTCGAGCACCACTTCCCAGGCGGGATTGGGCTTGCGCAGCTCGTCCAGCGTGGCACGTCGATAGATGCCACGCGGGTGTTGGTCGTCCTTCCAGAGGCTGTAAATCCATTTACCCATCTGGTTCACGCTCGGCAGGCGCGAAGGGGAATCGAGCGCGGCCAGGGCCTCGCGCTGCAGCTCCAGGTAGAGCGGCTGCGTCGCCAGCTTGCGCTCGGTGGCGGCGTTCTGGGCGCGTACCCAGTCGAGCGCGCGGGTGCTGTCGATCTCCTCCAACCAGAGATAGGGGTCCGCAGCGTCGGTGGTTGCAAAGCCTGGTTCCGCTGCCGCCGCCGTGTCGCCCAGCGCGAGCAGCGTCGCGAGCGACGTGAGCAGGAAGCGAATTCGCGCACTACGCGGTCGGTGTCGCGGTGTCTCAGTCATCGTGTGAGTGCATTATGCCTATGAATCAGGTAGTCGGGAGTTCGCACAGGTCAGCTCTGTCGCGCGCGCAACGCCCGGATTTCGTCTTCGAGACGTCCAATACGCTCGAGATAGCTCAGCACGACGCTGACGCTGTAAGGATCGAGCTCGAAATCGTGGCGTATCCGCGAGGCCGTCTTTGCCACCACGAGCCAGCGTGCCTCAAATGTCCACACCGGGGCATCCGGATTGCGCGGGACCAGAGCGCCGTAGCGCACCAGTTCGCGCAACTCGCTTTCGGGAAGTCCTGAAGAGTGCAGCAGCTGCGTCCAGGTCACCTCGGCAATCGCGTCGAGATGCATCGCATCTTCGATGGGTGCGTTCATTGTGCGACCTCCTGCTCGAAGTGTGCGCGCGGATTGAAATTCGAGCTCTCGGATAGCTGCTTGTAGAGCGCGCCCTGTGTCTCATCGACGCGGGTCGGCACTTCAATGCGCAACTTTGCGTACAGGTCGCCGGGCGGGCCGCCGCCGCGACTCATGCCGCGGCCCGTCAGGCGCAGCTGCTGCCCGGCCCTCGATCCAGCCGGCACCTTCAGGGTCACGCTACCCGCGGGTGTCGGCACCTTGACGCTCGTGCCGAGGATTGCCTCCCAAGGCGTGAGCGGCAGGTCGAGGTAGAGATTCTTGCCAGATACGCGATACAGGGGATGCGCGGCCACCTCGATATCGAGATAGAGGTCGCCGTCCGGGCCGCCATTCGCGCCCTTGCCTCCCTTGCCCGGGACTCGCAGCTTCTCGCCGTCCACAACGCCGCGCGGAATGCGGGTTTTCACATGGTGCGGCACGCGCCGAACCCCGCCCTCAGGGTCCCATTCGAGTACGGACACGTTGAGTTCCACTTCTGTGCCGTGGAACGCCTGCGCGAACGAGAGGCGAACGACAGCCTCGTAGTCGTTGCCGGCCATCGTGCGCCTCGCATGGTGCGTACCTCCAGCGCCTTGCCGAGCGCCGAGCCCGGCAAACAGGCTCGACAGATCGATGTCATCGAGACCGCCTTGTCCCTGCGCGAAGCGCTGACCCCAATCCGGAGGCGGATGGAATTCCTGGCCAGGCGCGTGACTGCCAAGCTGGTCATAAGCGCCGCGCTTCTCCGGATCCTGGAGCGTTTCATACGCCTCGGCCATCTCCTTGAACTTTTCCTCCGCATCCTTTTCCCTGGACACGTCGGGGTGGTATTTGCGCGCGAGTCTGCGATAAGCGGTCTTGATGTCGTCCGCCGACGCATCACGTTTCACGCCGAGAATCGCGTAATAATCCTTGTACTTCATGCGGGCGCCCCTGCCCAATCTGATACAGGCATTATGAGGCGGGCGCGGCCAGTACTGTGCATGCCACGCTGCGACCATCGGCGTCCATCATGCATCCTAGGCTGGTAGACCACGCCGATGCTGTCGAGATGCCAGGGAGCTTGGCCATGAATTCATCAGCGCGAGCGGCTGCAAATGCCTGTCTGCTATCGATGCTTGTCCTCGCGGCCGGCCGCGCTCAGGCCACTGGGGCGGAGTCCGTCACAGGCCTCTGGGCTTACGAGATGTCCTTTCCTGTTGGCCTGGCCGGCGAGCTGACAGTCACCCACCACGGATCGAACTGGCAGGCCTCAGTCAGCGGCGCCAATGCCGAAGCGACCGCAACCAACAACGAAATCCACATCGCCTTCCCGAACGAAGGCGGCACCTTCCGCGGCTACCTCTCTAGCGACGGCCGCCTGATTCGCGGCTACTGGGCGCACCGCGAAATCATCGACGATCCGCGCTACCCCGAGGGCGCATCCCAGGCTTACGCGATGCCGCTGGCCCTGCGCCCCGCCGGCGCCGACCGCTGGGCAGCGATCGTCACGCCGCTCGCGGATCCCTTCACCCTCTACCTGAACATCTTCCGAGACGAGACCGGCACCCTAAAAGCCGCAATCCGCAATCCCGAGATGCACCACCACGGTCCCGCGATGCAGCTGTTTGTGACGCCCGAAGGCGACCGCCTGCGCCTCGGCAAGGCCGCGACAGCCAGCGAAGACGACATCACCGCCACCATTTCCCGCAACCCCGATCGCATCAATCTGCCGTGGGACCCGCTGAAGCGCACGATCCTTCTTACGCGCGCAACGCCCAAACAAGCTTCGCTTTTCACCGCGCGGCCGCGAACCGAATCCGCCTACGTGTACCGCAAGCCGCGAGACCTGCATGACGGCTGGCAAACTGCCCGCGCCCGCGACCTCGGCGTCGACGAAGCGGCGCTTGCGCGCGCCGTCCAGCGAATCATCGACGTCAACCCGTCAGCGCAGCGCGCCTGGCTCATCCATTCCATCGCGATCGCCTACAAGGGCAAGCTGATTCTCGACGAGTATTTCTACAACCAGGGGCCCGACATCCCCCACGACATGCGCTCGGCCAGCAAGACGTTCTCGTCCGTCATCCTGGGCGCAGCAATGCAGGAGGGCGCGAAGATCTCGCCGGAGACGAAGCTCTATGAAGTCATGGCGCCGCTCGGCCCGTTCAACAATCCCGATCCGCGCAAGGACCGCATCACGCTCGCGCACGTCATGACGCACACGACGGGCCTTGCCTGCGACGACAACGCCGAGTCGCCTTCAACCGGTGGTGAAGACGTGATGCAGACCCAGCGCGCGCAGCCCAACTGGTGGAAATTCACGCTCGACCTGCCGATCGTGCACGAGCCCGGCGAGCGCTACGCATATTGTTCCGGCGGCATCAGCCTGACTGGCGGGGCGCTGACTTACGCGACCGGCGAGTGGCTGCCCGCGCTCTTCGATCGCGCGATCGCGCAGCCGCTGCAGTACGGCAGCTACTACTGGAATCTCCAGCCGACCGGGGAGGGTTACGCCGGCGGCGGCGCTTTCGTGCGCACGCGGGATTTTCTCAAGATCGGCCAGGCCTATCTCGACGGCGGAGTCTGGAACGGCCGGCGAATCGCAAGCGAAGCCTGGGTGAAGGATGCGATCGCTCCTCACGCGCACATTTCCGAGCAGACGACGGGCGTCACCGGCGATGCATTCCGGCAAGCCTACTATGACGAGGACGAGGGCTATGCCTGGCACCACATCAGCGTGAAGTCACGCGACAAGACCTACGGCGCCTACCACGGCAATGGCAACGGCGGTCAGCTGCTGCTGGTCGTGCCCGAATTTGACCTTGTCGCGATGTTCACCGCCGGCAATTATCGGCAGGGGCTCTGGAACCGCGAGCGCGACGACATCGTCGGAGAGATGATCATTCCCGCGCTGCCGCACGCCAACTAGAACCCGTCGAAGAATTGCTTGGCGGCGCTCAGGCAGAAGGGCGCCACGAGTCCTGCGTGATAGGCCCGTAGCACTTCGTCGTCGCCACCCGCGAGCTCGACCAGCGACTTCGCCAAGGCAAATCCCTCTTTCTGGTTCGCGTACGGGTCGCCGCTCACGACGTCGGAATCAATGTCGAGCACCGAGACCGTCGTCTCCGATGACCAGTAGTTCTGCATGAGCTCCGTGTTCAGGAAGTGCACCGCCGGATCGCGGTGGCCCGCGCAGAGCAACATCGGCGAGGTCGGCGTCCAGGCGCGTTGGTCGTTTGTCTTCAGCGCTTGTCGCATCGCGTTCTCCGGCGCGGCGGGCGGCAAGCCGTCCGATAGCGTCGGGAAGCCGCCGTCCGGATGCGCGTCCGCGTCCTGCAGGTAGGCGAGGCGGAAGTCGTTGGTCAGGAGCGGCTCCGGCCCGAAGCCCGTCGCGAAGACGACGGCCAGGTTTGCCGGCGTCGTCGCCGGCGTCATATCCGCATACGCGGGGTCTGGCGGTGTGCTGCTGAAGAGTGCCGCTTCCGGCAGCTTGCCCTCGTCCTCGAGGTCGTTGAGCGAAGTCGTGCTTGGCAGGAGCGTCTCGATGCCTGCTGCGTAGTTTTCCGAGTACGCGTCCGTCGGGCTCGCGTAAAGATTGCCGTACGCGTTCTGGTAGCTCGTCAGGAGCAGTGTCAGGTTCAAGGGCGAGCCGCCCGTCACGCGACCCTGGAAGATCGCATCGCCGGACGCGGAGAGCGCATAGGGCCCCGACATCGGCGCGGACGCCGTCACCGTTTCCCCGGCGGCCTGCAGCGCGCGGTGTGTCGCCATCGCGACGTAGCCGCCCTGCGAGTAGCCTGTGACCAGCAGCTTGCCGCCGTCCGTCGTACCCGGCGCATCCGCGGTCGGGAGCGCGCTCCGCGCCGCCGTCAGCGCATCGATCATGTCTTTCGACTGCTGGTCACCGTTGAGGTAGGGGTGGTAACCGAGCGTCGAGGTGTCGTAGCCCACGTAGTTCGGCGCGACGACGATGTAGCCTTCCGCCGCGAACATGGCGGCAATCAGGACCGCCTCCGTGTTGTTCGAGGACTCGAGGTCGGCGAGGTTGTAGGCCTTGTCCGGGTTCGTGCCGTGGGCGTACAGCACGATCGGACGATCGCCCTGGCAGCCGCTGCCGGCATCGTCAGGCACCATCAAGGCGCCGGACGCCGGCGTGAGCTCGCCCGCCGGGTCCACCGTGCGGTACTCAAAGTGATAAACGTCGATGCGGCATTCCGGCGACAGGACGGCGTCCAGGATCTCCTGGGCCACGGTCCCTGAGCTGATCAGCGCCAGGAGCTCGCTGGGAGAGTACGAGGCCACCAGCGACACGCTACCAATGAGATCCCCACGTTTTGGCGTCGGCGGGTCCGGCGGCCCACCCATGTCGCCATTGCTCTTGTCGCATGCGGCGAGCAGCGAAAGGAGCACGAGGGGCAGGGCTCGAAGCAGATCGATGCGGGGCATTACGGTATCCGTCAGAGGCCGGGCGATAGTGGCGTCATCTTGTGCTGTGGATGGGCGGGCACCAAGAGTCGCGGCCGCCTCGACCCACAGTCAGACATCACTGACTTTACGCTCAACGGGGCGACATGCCCGACGATGTCGACGCGCCTACGAGCGACCCTATGTGTTATACCGCACAGACAGGTGCTCAAGTGATGGCGCAAGTTTTTTGCCAAGTGCTGTGTGCCATCGGGATAGATCGTGTATATCCACCCCACAAATTCGAAAGGCGCGATCGCCGAGCCACCGCTGCGCACGTTGATTGCGCCGTTCGCCCGTGCCGACGATCGCCGTGCCTGGTTCCAGTTGGTGACGACGGGCCTGCTGTTCATTGCGGGTTGGAGCGTCATGGCCATAGGCTTGCGATTGGCGTGGAACTACGGCCTGGTGCTATTGCTAGCGGTACCCGTTGCAGGCTTGTTCGTTCGGCTGTTCATCCTTCAGCACGACTGTGGCCATGGCTCGTTCTTCACAAGCCAGCGCCTGAATGACGCAGTCGGGCGCGCGATTGGTGTTGTGACGCTGATGCCGTATTCCTACTGGCGCCACACGCACGCTATTCACCATGCGACTTCCGGCAATCTGGACCGTGCCGGGATCGGCGCGATCGTCACTCTGAGCGTGAACGAGTATGTGTCGGCAACCTGGTGGCGGCGCCTGGGCTATCGCTTCTATCGAAGCATGCCGGTGCTGCTTGGCCTCGGTCCGATGTACCAGTTCATTTTCAAGCATCGCCTGCCGCTCGATCTGCCACGTTCGCGCAGGAAAGAATGGGCCAGCATCTGGATCAACAATGCCGTGCTTGCCATGGCCGTCACGCTTCTTTCGCTGGCATTCGGCTGGCAGGTCGTGCTCCTTGTGCATCTGCCGGTGATGCTTCTGGCAGGAGCGGCCGGCGTCTGGCTCTTTTACGTGCAACATCAGTTTGAAAGCGCTTACTGGGCCCGGAGTGGTGCCTGGAACATGGAGCGTTCGGCTGTCGAGGGTAGCTCCTACTACGACCTGCCCGCGATCCTGCACTGGTTCAGCGCCAACATCGGTTACCACCACCTGCATCACATGTCGACGCGGGTCCCGAACTATCGACTCCGCGAGTGCTTTGATTCGCATCCGCGACTGCAACAGGCCCCGCGCCTGACGCTGCGGACCAGCTTGCGGTCGGCGCGGCTCCGGCTCTGGGACGCGCAGGTCCAGCGCATGGTGCCGTTCTCCGCCGTTGGTGGGACGATGCACAATGAAACCGGGACTTGACCCGCGCCGGGTCAGCAAGAATCCCGGCAGTCTGAACACTCGCTGTTTCGCAGCATGCTGCCGGCGCGCCGCGGTCGCGGGCACGATCGTGATGCAGGCATGGTCGGGAGCGACTGCCCAGGAACTCGAGCCCAACGTAGCGACATTGGAAGATTCCGCGGCGTTGGAGTGGGTCCGCGCTCTGCCTGTGCCGATCGAACCCGCGTTTCCCCTGACCGACGCCGGCGAGCTCTGCCGCGACAAGCCGCAAGGTCCAGCCTGGATCGATCGCATGCAGTCGGCTCTGTACAAATCCATGTGTTCTACCGCCGTCTGGTTTGACGGATTTTTCGGCAGCGCGCGTTTTGACGATGAGTACCAGGCCACGCACGGCAGCCTTGCCGTGGGCGCTTTATGGGATGAGCGCGATCATTGGGATCCGAGTGTCCGGTTTCGGCTGCAGATTGAACTGCCGCATATGAGCGACCGATTCAGCGGATTCGTCGGAAAAGTCGATGCCGACGAGTTCGTGACCGAACAGCGCGACGATTTCGACACCTTGCCCCGCCAGTTCGGGCAGGAGGTGGATGACAAGGTGCTGTTCGGCCTGGGCTACAGCGAGCCCCGTGGACCCGGCGGCCATTTCGATGCGTCGGTCGGAACCTCGCTGGAGTCACCAACGGAGCCGTTCGCCAAGGTCACATACCGGATCGCTTTGCCATTGCTGGAGAGCAATCTGCTGCGGCTGCGAGAATCGGTTTTCTGGGAAGAGAGCGAGCGTCTCGGAGCGACGACACGCATTGACCTGGAACACTTGTTCACCGACGACTTGCTTGGGCGCTGGACCGCCTCGGCCACCTTTACCCAGGAGACGGAGGGTGTGCGCTGGTTCTCGCAGCTGACGCTCTATCAGAACCTGCACGAGGGACGCGCGATTTCGTACCAGGTCGGGATCACCTCAGAGTCGGATAACGATGTCCCCATCACCGACTATGGCTTGCGCGTCATTTACCGTCGAAGCATCTTTGACCGGGAGTGGTTATTCCTGGAGCTGAGATCCAGCATTACCTGGCCGCGCGAAGATCTGACAGAGCGCCGCGAAGCCAACCTGGGGGCGGGAGTGGCAGTGGAAATGATGTTCGGGGAGCGTCGGAGTCGATGATCCTTCCTGAAAAAGACGTGAAGATCGTCGCAAAGATCGTGCGACACCGGCCTCTTGGGTTCGTTAGCGCACAGACCACCCCAGACGACACCTGCTCCCATAGCGTGCGAGACGCTACGTCACCCAGGTCATTTCGTGTTGCGGAACATACTGCTCGTTCAGCACAACCCAGTGGACGCCACTGCCGTGCGGGAAGCGCTGGTGAATTCAATGGGTGAGCCTTTCGAAGTCGAGTGGGTTCGCAGTTGCGCTGAGGGGCAGGCGCGACTCCGCGACGGTGAAGAAAAGGGGCAGAACAGAAAGGGTATCGCCGCAATACTGGTCGATCTCTTGCTGCCTGACAGCTCCGGAATCCACACCTTCGATCAGCTATTCCTCGCTGCGCGCCAGATTCCCATTCTCGTATTGTGCGATTCGCATGACGAGGAGATTGGCAAGCTCGCGGTCCAACATGGCGCACAGGACTACCTGCTGAAAGCTCGCCTCGACACTTACCTCTTGCCCAAGACCGTCGGCAGCATGATCGAGCGCGCGGCAAACTCAGAGGCCTTGTTTGAGGAGAAAGAACGCGCGGAGGTCACGCTCAATTCCATCGGGGATGCGGTCATGAGCACCGACATCTGGGGCAACGTGACGTACCTGAATGCCGTTGCTGAAGTGCTGACGGGTTGGCCGTGCGAAGAGGCCAAGACTCGACCGCTCGAGGAAGTCTTCCGAATTATCGATGCTGACTCGCGCGAAGTCGTGCCTAATCCGATGACGCTGGCCATTGCGCGGAACAAGACCGTCGGGCTTACGCCCAACTGCATCCTGGTCCGGCGGGACGGAGTCGAAGCTTCGATCGAGGATTCCGCAGCGCCGATTCACGATCGGCGCGGTACGGTGACTGGCGCCGTCATGGTGTTTCATGACGTGACGACAGCGCGGGCGTTGTCTCTCCGGATGGCCTATCTGGCCCAGCACGATGCTCTGACCGATCTGCCCAACAGGATCATGCTGGGCGACCGACTCAAGCAGGCAATAGCGCTGGCCTATCGTCGCAAGCGCAAGCTGGCACTGCTGTTCCTGGACATGGATCGTTTCAAGCACATCAACGATTCCCTGGGCCATACGATCGGCGACCGTCTGTTGCAATCCGTCGCGCATCGCTTGCAGGCGTGCGTGCGTAGCAGCGACACAGTCAGCCGGCAAGGCGGGGACGAATTCGTCATTCTGCTCTCGGACATGGCGCACCCAGAGGACGCAGACATCAGTGCCGATAAGATACTGGCGGCGCTTTCCGCGCCCCATTCGATCGACCAGCACGATTTGCATGTCACGGGCAGTATCGGGATCGCCACTTATCCGGACGACGGCGTCGACTCCGACACATTGCTGCAGCACGCGGACCTCGCGATGTACCACGCCAAAGAGATGGGGCGTAACAATGTCCAGTTCTACAAGGCGGAGATGAACGTTCATGCAGTCGAACGGCACTCCCTTGAAGATGGCTTGCGCAAGGCCCTGGAGCGAAAGGAGTTCGAGCTGCATTACCAGCCAAAAATCAACCTGGCAACCGGTGCAATGATCGGTGTCGAAGCGTTGATCCGCTGGCGTCACCCGCAACGCGGACTCGTGCCGCCCTCGCAGTTCATTCCAATTGCGGAAGAGAGCGGGTTGATCGTGGAGATCGGCCGTTGGGTCTTGCGCGAAGCCTGCCGTCAGGCCCGCGCCTGGCAGGATGCAGGGCTGCCGGTGATACGCCTCGCGATCAATGTCTCCGCGGTGGAATTGCGCACGAAGGATTTCGTCGCAGGTGTGCGCGCCATCCTGGCCGACACGGGTCTCGATCCGCATTGTCTTGAATTCGAGCTCACGGAGACATTCCTGATGGAGGCCTCCAGTTCCACGGCAGCGGTTCTTCAGGCCCTCAAGGATCTGGGCCTGCAGATTGCACTCGATGACTTCGGCACCGGCTATTCGAGCCTGAGTTTCTTGCGGCGATTCCCGATCGATACCGTCAAAATAGACCAATCATTCGTTCGCGACATGACGACGGATGCCGACGACGCCTGCATTGTTCGCGCTGTGATTGGCATGGGGGAAAGTCTGCATCTCAACGTTGTCGCCGAAGGTGTCGAGACGCGGGAGCAGCTTGCATTCCTCAGGCGCCATAAGTGCCCCGCAGGACAGGGGCTCCACTTCGGCCGGCCGCTTGTAGCCGCTGAATTCGCCGAAGTATTGGGGCGCAGCGTCGCGAGGGCTGCAAGTGCTTGAATGCAACCAAGTGGGTCAGGATGACAAGGCTGACTTAGACCTGCCCGAGCGCTACGGTATTGGGTTGAACAGATTTTCGGCGTGACTCGGCGAGTCTTGGGCGGAGTTGGGTGAGGGCAGGCTAACACTCTCAAAGAGTTAGCTAGGACAGTTCGTGTTGTGGATCAAGCCTCGTGGCACTCGAAGTCGTCGAACTGTCATATCGTCGCCCGTGCGCGGCGCTGTACACTCCGGAAAATACCGCCCTTTCAACCAGACAGCAGAGGGGAGTGCCATGAAGCGGCTGATTGCGATAGTGATGAGTGTTGCGGTGAGTTCGGTGTTCGGCTCTTTGGCGCGCGCCGCTGACGACGCGGCCAGCTGTGCCGAAACGGTCAAGTTGTTCCAGGCTGCTGGCCAAAGCGCCAGCTACTTCAAGAACAGTTACGGTTACGCGGTCTTCCCGACAATCGGCAAGGCCGGACTCGGCATCGGTGGAGCCCGCGGAACGGGGTGCGTCTTTCAGCAAGGTAAACATGTAGGCAAGGCCACGATGACTCAAGTGAGCTTCGGTTGGCAGGCGGGCGCACAGGGTTACAGCCTGCTCGTCTTTTTCGAGGACGATCGTTCGTTCAAGGAGTTCACGTCGGGCAACTTCGAATTCGGAGCCAAAGCCAGTGCCGTCGCCATCACGGCGGGAGCGTCCGCCGGCGCAGGCACGAGCGGTACGTCCTCGGGCGCAAGCGGCGGAAAGAATGACGCGACGACCCAGACTCGCACCGGCTATGAGAAAGGCCTGGCTTCCTTCTCGATCATCAAGGGTGGGCTGATGTACGAGGCTGCGCTCGGCGGCGCCAAGTTCAAGTACGACCCGCTCTGACCCGGTTGTCTCGGGCCGCAGTCTCGACGGGCACGCCAACGAAATGAAAGAAGGCCACCTTCGGGTGGCCTTCTTTCTTTGTGCGAGTACGGATGTAGTGACATTGACCTGAACCAAGTGCCGAGAGGTGATACATGAAAACTTTGCTTTTCTGTTGTGCCACCATCGTGGCGTTTGTCGGAATTGAAGCGAGCCAGGGTGCAGACGCGCCCACGCACGTACTGACGACCGCGGCGGAGATCAAATGGGGCGATCCACCGCCAGTCTTTGAAAAGGGCGCGAAATTTGCAGTCATGGCAGGCGATCCAGGCAAGCCTGGAATCTATGTGGTGCGACTGAAGATGCCCGCTGGATACAAGATTGCGCCGCATTGGCATCCGACCGACGAGCACGTGACGGTCGTCTCGGGCACGTTTGCACTGGGGATGGGCGACAAATTTGACAAGAAACAGATGAAGGAACTTCCTGTTGGCGGCTATGCGCTCCTGCCTGCCCAGATGCGGCATTTCGCCTATGCGAAGACTGATGCGATCGTGCAGGTCCACGGCATGGGTCCGTTCGCGCTGACCTACGTCAACCCTGCTGACGACCCGAGCACGCGCGCTCCGGGAAAATGAGGCCGCGAAGCAACGGCGGCGCAAACAATCACAACAAGAGCTGAATGAGAAAACGCCCCGCAATCGGGGCGTTTTCCTTCCTGATCAAAAAGCGCAAGTCCCGTTTCCCGTTCGCCGCGATAAATCGACCGTTCAGGTCGGCCGATTGACCGCTCAACACGATTGAGAAGATTGCGCAACGCCGCGAACTAGAGTGAGGCTGTCCATGGACAGCGCCTCACACCTGCTAAGCCAGCTTCGCATCGATCGGAATGATGTTCCGAAGCCTTCAAGCGGCGGCTGGCGGCCGCGATCGCTGGCGTGGCCAGTCATTGCCGCGCTCGTGATTGGTGCTGTTGTTTGGTGGGCTTCAGCAGAGCCGGCACGAATGCCGGAGCGCGTGGCGGCCGAGCAAGTCGCTCATTCAATTCCAGTCAAACCGTTGAGCGACGACTTCGGCGCCGGCCGGGACAGCGGCGCTCGACACGTCGGGATATGTGGTCGCGCGACGCCAGGCGACGGTTTCGTCGAAGGCGACCGGACGCGTGGCGGAAGTCCTCATCGAAGAGGGTCAGCGCGTCGAGCAGGGTCAGATCATCGCGCGGCTCGATTCGTCGAATACGGGTGCGGCGCTGGCCGAAGCGCAGGCGCGCCTCGCCCTTGCGCAGGCCGAGCATGACGCCGCCGGCACCGCTGCAGAAGACGCATACCGTCTCTATCACCGCAATGAGCTGCAGCATGACGCCGGACTGATCAGCGGCCAGGCGTTCGATGGCGCCAAGGCCGACTACAACTCGGCCCGGGCGAACTACGCCGTCACGGAACGAGCGGTCAACGTCGCACTGGCGCAGCTTGCGCTCGCCCAGCGCAACGACGAGGACATGGTCATCCGCGCGCCCTTTGCCGGCATCGTCACGGTCAAGGCCGCGCAGCCGGGCGAAATAGTCTCGCCGCTGTCGGCCAGCAGCGGATTCGCCCGCACCGGCATCGGGACGATCGTCGACATGGACTCGATGGAAGTCGAAGTCGACGTCAGCGAGAACTTCATCGCGCGCGTGCATCCCGGCCAGAAGGCGATCGTGCGGCTCAATGCGTACCCCGACCTGGACATCGCGGCCGAAACCGTCGCGGTGATTCCCACGGCAGACCGTTCGAAGGCCTCGATCAAGGTTCGCGTCGGCCTCCGGCAGAAAGACCCGAGGATCCTGCCCGACATGGGCGTCAAGGTGACTTTTCTCAGTGACTGAGAGCGGAGGCGTGCAATGACGGCAGTCGTGTCCCTGAAGAACGTGACCAAGTACTACACGCGAGGCACGCAGCGGGTGGGAGTCCTGCACGACCTTAGCCTCGACATTGAGCAGGGCGAATTCATCGCTGTCATGGGCCCATCAGGCTCCGGCAAGACGACGCTGCTCAACCTGGTCGCCGGAATCGACAGGCCGGATGAAGGTGAAATCGTCGTGGCGGGCGAGCGCATCAGTTCGTACTCGTCACGACAGCTCGCGCGCTGGCGCGCGAGTCACGTCGGCTTCATCTTCCAGTTCTACAACCTCATGCCCTTGCTCACCGCGGACCAGAATGTCGAGCTGCCATTACTCCTTGCGAACTTGACCAAGGCACAGCGCGCGGCCCATGTCCGCGCGGCGCTGCAGCTGGTGGGCCTGGCGGACCGAAGTTCACACAAGCCGACCGAGCTGTCGGGCGGACAGCAACAGCGCGTGGCCATCGCGCGCGCACTGGTCGCCGATCCCACGCTCCTGGTGTGTGATGAGCCGACGGGTGACCTCGACCGGCAGATGGCGGAGCAGATCCTGGGCTTGCTGCAGATCGTGAATCGCGATCACGGCAAGACCATCATCATGGTGACTCACGATCCGAAAGCCGCCGAGCGCGCCACGCGGCAACTCCACCTCGACAAGGGGCAATTGATCGACGCCGGGGCGCGGGCGGCCGCGTGACGCACTTCAAGCTGGTCTGGGCCGGCCTGTGGCGCAAGCCTGTGCGAACCGTATTCACGGTGCTGTCGATCGCCATCGCCTTCCTGCTTTTCGGATTGCTGCAGGGAGTCAACGCCTGGTTCAGCGGCCTGATTACGGACGCGCACGCCGACAGGCTCATCGTCGTGAGCCGCATCAGCCAGGTCGAGCCGCTGCCCATCGCCCACTTGCAGAGAATCGAGCGGCTGCCGGGAATCCGCCGCGCGGCCCAGGTCGGGGCGTTTGCCGGCGTCTACCAGAGCAGGGGCAACGACGTGCTCGTCTATGCCACCAACCCGGAAGCGGTGTTCGACATCTATCCCGAATGGCGCACGACGCCTGACCAGCTCCGCGCACTGACTGCGACGCGCACCGGCGCGCTCGTGGGCGATGTGCTGATGAAAGCGTACGGATGGAAGGTGGGCGATCGCATCCCGCTCACCACGTCGGTCGTCAAGCAGGATGGCAGCACCGACTGGAGCCTCGATATCGTCGGTACCTACAGTGTCACGGGCGCGGAGGCGCAGGCCAATCGCGTCCTCATCAACTACGCGTACTTCGACGAAGCGCGGCAGTTCGACAAGGGCCGCGTGTTCGCATTCATCGTGAGCATCGACGATCCCGATCGGTCCGCGGCGATGTGCGCGGCCATCGACGCCCTGTTCTCGAACTCGTCCGATGAGACGCTCACCCAGGACGAGGCGGAGTATGCGCAGGCGCAACTCAGGCAGATCGGCAACATCAGCGTCATGGTGAACGCGATCGTCGGCGCCGTGCTCTTCACGCTGTTGTTCCTGACCGGCAATACCATGATGCAGTCCGTGCGCGAGCGCATACCGGAACTGGCCGTGCTGAAAGCCATTGGATTCTCGGACGGAAAGGTGACGGCGCTGGTCCTGGTGGAATCGGTACTGCTTTGCATGGTGGCCGCCGTCGCTTGGGCTTGCGGCTGCGGCAGCAGTGTTTCCCGTGACGGAGTCCTTGGGCATCGGCGGCGGGGCGCTGCCGGCGAGCGTGATCGCCCTCGGCCTGGCGATTGCCCTGGTGCTCGCACTCGTGAGTGGATTGCCGCCCGCGCGGCGCGTGCAACGCATGACGATCGTCGATGCGTTGGCCGGTCGCTGAAGGGGAGGCCACATGCATGTCCTGAAGCAGATCTCCGCCATCACCCGCATGAATCTCAGGAGCGTGCCGCTGCGCCCGGGCAGCTCCTCCGTCGTCGTCGTCGGAATCGCCGGCGTCGTCGGCGTGCTGGTGAGTGTTCTCGCGATGGTGACGGGTCTTGCGCAGATCATGACGAGCAGCGGCCGGCCGGATCGCGCGATCGTGATGGGCACCGGCTCGAGCTTCGAGATTCTCAGCAATCTGTCGCGCGACGCGACGCAAACCATCCTGGATGCCCCGGGAATCCGGCGAGACGCGGAGGCGAAGCCCGTCGCGTCGACCGAAGCGCTGGCAATCGTCCGGACGGTCCTGAAAGACGGCAACTCCGCCAACTTGCCCTTGCGCGGAGTCGGTCCGGCCCTATTCACGCTTCGACCGGAGCTTCGGATCGTCGAGGGCAGGGCATTCGAGCCGGCGGTTCGCGAGCTGATCGTCGGCCGCTCGGCTCAACGTCAGTTTCGGGGCATGGAGGTGGGCAGCAGGATCACGCTTCGCGGCGCCGAGTGGACGGTCGTCGGCGCGTTCGAGTCGCAGGGCGACCAGCACGAGGCGGAGATGTTTACGGGCGTCGAGACGCTGCAGTCGGCATTTCGGCGGAACGCATTCCAGTCGGTGACCGTGCAACTCGATTCCGCGGAGTCGTTTCCCGAGTTCGAGGCGTCGCTGACGAACAATCCCTCGCTGTCGGTCGATGTCCTCCGCGAGTCGGATTACACCAAGCAGCAATCGAAGGCATTCACCCAGGTGCTCGCGGTGGTTGCCTATCTCGTCAGCGGCATCATGGCGCTGGGTGCGGCGCTCGGCGCCCTGAACTCGATGTATACGGCAGTCAGCGGCCGCGCGGTCGAGATTGCGACGCTTCGAGTCCTGGGATTCGGACCTGTGCCCATCGCAATCTCCGTGTTCGCCGAGGCACTGCTGCTGGCCGTGATCGGGGGAATCCTCGGCGCCTGCCTGGCGTGGCTCATATTCAACGGGCACGTCGTCAGCACGAGCGGCGCCGGCATATCCCAGCTTGCCGTTCCGCTCGCCGTCGGGCCACGTATCATGGCGCTCGGAATCCTATGGGCGTGCGTCATTGGAATGTTAGGGGCGAGCTTACCGGCGATACTCGCGGCGCGGGCGCCGCTGGCGGCGGCATTGCGTGGAAACTGACGCGAACGCGCAGGTTCTTCAGATGAATTCAGTGCGGCTCTACTGGATCTGCCAGATCGTCGGGTGGGGCGGGTATGCCGTCGCCCAGAGCCTGGCTGCGGCCCTCACTCTCAACCTGCCCTGGCCGCGGGTTGTCGTTGAAGCGCTGTTGCTGCATGGATCTGCGCTGGGTCTTACGCACCTGTTGCGTGCGTACATGAAGCGACATCACTGGAGTTCGCTCAGCCAGGGAAAGATTGCGCTGCGAAGCGTCGCCGCGGGATTCGTTCTTGGCGTGCCACTTGGCATTGCCACCCAGTTCACCTCGCTGTCGGCGCTCCAGGATACGAACGAACTGGGCCTGGCGTTCATCTGGGCGACGAAGCCCACCGTCGTCCTGCTGCTGAACATGCTCAACTGGTCCGCAGCCTTCATGGTGTGGCTCGCGTTCTATTACGGCGCTCAAGCCCTGCGCAAGCACCGATCGGCGGAATTGCGGCAGTCGGAACTGAAGAGGGCGCTGCAGCTTGCCGAGCTGCGCCTGCTGAAGTCCCAGCTCAATCCGCACTTCCTGTTCAATGCGCTCAACACCGTGCGTTCGCTGATCAGCGATGACCCCGTCCGGGCCCAGGATGCGGTCACCCGCCTGGCGAATACGCTGCGCTACACCCTCGCGTCAGGCCAGGAAGAACTCGTGACGCTCGAGCAGGAGCTCGAGATCGTGCAGAACTACCTGGAACTCGAGTCGATGCGATTCGAGGATCGATTGAAGGTTGACTGCAACGTGACCGCGGAAGCGCGCCGCGTTCGTATCCCGGTCATGCTCCTGCAAACGGTCGTGGAGAACGCAATCAAGCACGGCATTGCCGCCCTGCCGACCGGGGGATTGCTGAGAATTCGCGGTGAACTGACCGGTGGCGATGCTCAGCTGGAGATTGAGAATCCGCGCCCGGTGACGATGTCGCAGAAAAACGGCGAAGGAATTGGGCTGCGCAACGCGGCGGAGCGGCTGCGCGCTGCTGTTCGGGAGCGCACGCCAGCATCGACATGGATCTTTCGCAACCGGCACTGGCCACGATCCGCATCCGCATTCCAGAGGGCGCATGAAAGCCCTGATCGTGGATGACGAACCGCCCGCGCGACGCGAATTGCGTCGGCTGCTGGCCGAATTCCCGTGGATTGAAATCGTCGGCGAGGCCGGCAACGTCGACGAAGCCGCGGGCAAGGTCGCTTCACTGACTCCGGACCTGCTGTTCCTGGACATCCAGATGCCGGGCGGCTCTGGTTTCGACTTGCTGGCTCGTCTCGACTATGCGCCCCAGGTCGTATTCACGACTGCTCATGACGAGCACGCGGTGCGGGCATTCGAGGTCAACGCGCTCGACTACGTGCTGAAGCCCATCGATCCGGAACGCCTGGCTGCCACCGTATCGAGGATCAAGGCTGCGGCGGCCGCGCCGGAACCGGGTGCGGCACTGGAGCAGATCTTCGTCCGGGAAGGGCCTCGCGCCGCTGGTTCGTGCCGCTACGCGAAGTTCGCCTGCTGACTTCCGAGGGCAACTACGTGCGGCTCGCCTGGGGGAGCAGGCAGCCACTTCTCGGACGCGCGCTGGCCAGCCTCGAACAGCGCCTCGATCCGAAGCGCTTCTTTCGCGCCAATCGCCGGCAGATATTCAATCT
>CAVTND010000008.1:0-184738 GCA_963735955.1 uncultured beta proteobacterium
AAGGCACCTATGTCAGTTCGACCAACAGCCAGCTGACGACGGTGTCGGTGCTGACCCCGATGTGGGTCAACTTCAGCATTTCCGAGAACGAAGTCGAACGCATCCGCGCCAACATTGCCAAGGGCCAGCTGCGACTGCCGGTCGACCGGCAGATGGAGGTCGAAGTCGAACTCGGTGACAACGTGCTGTTTCCACACACCGGCAGGATCACTTTCGCCGATCCCTCGTACAACTCGCAGACCGGCACGTTCCTGATCCGTGCCACCGTCGACAATCCGGATGGGGTGCTGCGACCCAACCAGTTCGTGCGCGCGCGGGTCATGGGCGCAGTGCGACCGAACGCGATCATGGTTCCGCAGCGTGCCGTGCAGCAGGGTGGGCAGGGCCACTTCGTCTGGCTGGTGAACAAGGATGGCAAGGTCGAGTCTCGGCCGGTCGTGGTCGGCGACTGGTACCGCGACAGCTGGTTCATAACCGAAGGCCTGCGGCCGGGCGATCGCCTGGTCGTGGACGGGGCGATGCGCCTGTCGCAAGGGGCTCCGGTGAAGGTCACGCCGTACGTGCCGAAGCCGGCCGAGCCAGCGGCCAAGGCCGCGAGCATGGCCACGGCGGTACCGCCCGCGCTGGTCGTCCACTTTGCCTCGGGACAATCGACGCTTGATGCGGCGTCACTGAAGGCCGTGCAAGCTGCCGCGGACGCCATGCGCGTGGGTACCGCGCCGATCGACGTTACCGGCTATACCGATCGAACCGGCAAGTCCAGCAGCAATATCGAACTCGCCAGGCAGCGAGCAATGGCAGTGCGGGCAGCGCTGATCGCCGCGGGGCTACCCGCGGAGCGCGTGCGGCTCAAGGCTCCGGTCGATATCACCGGCAGCGGAACCGAAGCCGAGGCACGCAGAGTGGAAATCAGCGCCCTGCCCTGATTTCCGGAATCCGCCTCGATGTTCTCGCGCTTCTTCATCGAACGGCCGATCTTCGCGGCGGTTGTTTCGATCATCTTCGTGCTCGCCGGCCTGCTGTCGATGGTCGTGCTGCCGGTGCAGCAGTACCCGTCGATCACGCCGGTGCAGGTGACGGTGCAGGCGACCTATCCGGGAGCGGACTCGAAGACCGTGGCTGATTCGGTCGCCGCGCCGATCGAGGCCCAGGTCAACGGCGTCGACAACATGCTCTACATGTCGTCGACCAGTTCGGCCACCGGCCAGCTGACGCTGACGGTCTACTTCTCGCTCGACACCGATCCCGATATCGCCCAGGTCCAGGTGCAGAACCGCGTCAATCTCGCGCTGCCGCAGCTGCCGTCGGCGGTCACGCAGCAGGGCGTGTCGGTGCAGAAGAAATCCTCGTCGATCATGATGCTGGTGGCGGTCACCGGCCAGCCCGACCGCTACAGCGGCGACTACGTCGCCAACTACGCGAACGTCTACGTGCTCGATGCGCTCAAGCGCGTGCCGGGCGCGGGCCAGGCGCAGATCATGGGCGTGCCCGACCAGGCGATGCGCATCTGGATGAATCCGGACCGCATGGCTTCGCTCGGGATCACCACCACCGACATCTACAACGCGGTGAATACAGCAGAACGCGCTGTTCGGAGCCGGCCAGATCGGGCAGCAGCCGAATGCGGGCGCGGTGGAGCTGACCTTTCCGGTGGTCACCCAAGGGCCGTTCACCGACCCGCGCCAGTACCTGAACATCATCTTGCGCGCCAACCAGGACGGCAGCGCGATCGTGCGCGTCGGCGATGTCGCGCGTGCCGAAGTCGGCCTGCGCCAGTACATCGTCGACACCCAGCTGAACCGGGCGCCGACCACCTTCATCGCGATCTACCAGCAGCCCGGCGCCAACGGCCTGGTGGTCTCCGAACGCGGTGCGCAAGTCCCTCGAGGAGATGAAGTCGCGCTTCCCGAAGGGCATGGACTACGCGGTGGCGCTCGACACCAACGACTTCGTGCGCCTGTCGATCGAGGAGGTGCATCAAGACGCTGGCCGAGGCGATCGTGCTGGTGGTGCTCGTCGTGTACCTGTTCCTGCAGAGCTTGCGCACCACGCTGATCTGCGCGGTCGCGATCGTGGTCGCGCTGGTCAGCCACCTTTGCCGGCATGCTGGCGCTCGGCTTCTCGATCAACCTGCTCACGCTGTTCGGGCTGATCCTCGCGATCGGCATGGTGGTCGACGATGCGATCGTCGTCTGTCGAGAACGTCGAGCGCATCATGCACGAGCACCAGCTCGGCGCCGAGGGAGGCGACGTTCCGCTCGATGAGCGAGATCGGCAGCTCGCTCGTCGCGGTCGTGCTGGTGATGGCGTCGGTGTTCGTGCCGGCCGCCTTCCTGCCGGGAACGACCGGGCAGCTTTACAAGCAGTTCGCGATCACGATCGTGATCTCGGTCTCGGTGTCCGGTTTCATCGCGCTGACGCTCACGCCGGCGATGTGCGCACTGCTGCTCAAGCACAACCCGCCGCCGACGCGCGGCTTATTCGCCTGGTTCAACCGCCAGGTCGATCGCGTGACGCGCGGCTTCGGCCACGCGGTGGAATTCGTCATCAAGCGCATGGTCGTCGCCTTCGTGCTGCTCGGCCGTGTTTCTCTGGCCATCTGGCACCTGTTCGCGGTGCTGCCGACGAGCTTCGTGCCGCAGGAGGACCAGGGCTACGCGATGGTCGCGATCATGCATGCCGCAGTCGGCGAGCCTCGACCGCACGCAGGCCGTGGCCGAGCGGGTCGATGCGATGCTGGCCAAGATCCCCGGCGTCGACAAGCGCTCGATGATCACGGGCTACAGCCTGATCGACGGCGGCTTCAAGACCAACGCGGCGACGTTCTTCGTCACCTTCAAGGACTTCCGAGGAACGCTACGCCTCGGTCGAAACGGCGCGCACGCAAAACACGCGCGCGATCCTCCTCGCGCTCTACGACCAGGCCAAGTTCATCGAGGAAGCGATCGTGCTGCCGATCGCGCCGCCCGCGATCCCGGGCATCGGCACCACCGGCGGCTTCGAGTTCTGGATCCAGGACACGGCGGCCGGCAGCCCGGTCGAGCTCGACGCGCTGACACGGGCCTTTCATCGCGAAGGCGCGCGCGCGGCCCGAGCTGGCCGGGCTCAACACGACCTTCACCGCCAGCGCGCAGCAACTGCGCGCCGATGTCGACCGCGACAAGGCCACGCTGCTCGGCCTGCAGGTGCAGGACGTGTACAGCGCGATCCAGGCCCAGTTCGGCTCGCTGACTGCGAGCCAGTTCAGCCAGTTCAGCCGGGTCTGGTGGGTCATCGTGCAGTCGGATGCGAAGTATCGCCAGCATCCGGAGGACCTGACGCGGCTCTACACGCGCAACGAGCCAGAACACGATGGTGCCTCTGTCGTCGGTGGTGACGACACGCTGGACCACCGGTCCGGACATCCTGCCCCACTTCAACGGCTTCCCGGCCGCCAAGGTGATCGGCAGTCCGGCGCCGGGCTACAGCTCGGGCGAGGCCATCGCCGCGATGGAGGACGTCGCGCGCGAGGTGCTGCCGGAAGGCTACTCCTTCGCCTGGTCCGGCCTCGCGTTCGAGGAGAAGAAGTCGGGCGGGACCTCGGCGCTCGCCTTCGTCTTCGGCCTGATCATCGTTTTCCTCGTGCTGGCCGCCCAGTACGAATCGTGGACGTTGCCGGGCGCGGTGATGACGGCGGTTCCGTTCGGCATTCTTGGTGCGCTGGTCACCAACTGGGCGCGTGGACTGGAAAACGACGTCTACTTCCAGATCGGCCTGCTGGTGCTGATCGGCCTCGGCGCAAAAAACGCCGTGCTGCGCGTGTCGGCCGCCGTCGACTTTCGCAAACAGGGGCACTCGATCATGGAGGCGACACGGCTCGCCGGAGAGCAGCGCCTGCGGCCGATCATCATGACTTCGCTCGCGTTTGCGTTCGGCTGCCTTCCGCTGGCGATCGCGGTTGGCGCCGGCGCCAATGCGCGCCATTCGATCGGCACCGGCATTATTGGCGGCATGATCGGCGAGACCACGCTCGCAATGCTTTATGTGCCGCTGTTTTTCTACCTGTTCGACCGGCTCGCCGAGCGCCGCAAGGGCGCATCGAAGTCGGAGACTGGCGCGTCGCCGCCCGCAGGCGCGCCCGGCGGGACGACGGTGGCCGAAGCGGCTGCCCCGAAGGACGGCTGAGATGCGTGCCGCGCTTGCTCTCGCCGCGCTGGCCTTGCTTGCCGGCTGCCTCGTCGGGCCCGATTATCAGCGGCCGGACATTTCGAGCCCCGCGACCTTCCAGTACGCCCCGAAGGACGCGGCCGACACCGCCGATACGCTGTGGTGGAAGCAGTTCAGCGATCCGGTGCTTGATCAGTTGATCGTCGAAGCGCTCGCGCACAACACCAACATCGCAATCGCAGCGGCAAACGTCGAGCAGGCTGCCGCAATCCTGACGCAAGCGCGCTCGCCGCTCTTCCCCCAGACCGGCTATGGCGCCAGCGGCGGCGCGGGCGCAGAGCACACAGCCCGCCTTTGCTTCGCTGATCCCCAACTATCCGAATCCTGCCACCGCCTACCAGGCGCTGCTTTCGGTCAGCTGGGAGATCGATCTCTGGGGGCGGATCCGGCGCCAGTCCGAGTCCGCGCTCGCGAATCTACTCGCCACCGATGAAGCGCGTCGTGGCGTCATCCTGTCGCTGGTCGCCTCGGTCGCCGGCAACTACCTGCAGCTGCGCGGCCTCGATGCGCAGCTCGTGGTAGCGAGGCAGACACTGGGCACCTACAGCGAGTCGGTCAAGCTGTTCGAGCTGCAGTTCAAGTACGGACAGGTCTCGAAGATGAACGTGGTTCAGGCGCAGTCCCAGTACGAGTCGGCCGCCGCTCAGATTCCGCTGATCGAATCGCAGATCGCGCAAACCGAAAACGCCCTGGCGGTGCTGGTCGGACGCAATCCGGGCCCGATTGCGCGCGGCAAGTCAATCGACCAGCTCGCGATGCCGTCGGTGCCGGCAGGTGTGCCGTCGACACTGCTGGAGCGGCGTCCCGACCTGCTGCAGTCCGAACAGCAGCTGATTGCCGCCAACGCCCAGATCGGCGCTGCCAAGGCACTGTACTTTCCGGCGATTTCGCTGACCGGCGCCTACGGCGGCGCGAGCGCCGAACTTTCCAATCTGTTCAAGGGTTCCGCGCGGGTCTGGAGTTACGCCGGAACAATCACCGGCCCGATTTTCACGTTCGGGGCGGTAAGTGGCCAGGTGGGACAGGCGGAAGCCGCGCAGCGGGCGGCGCTGCTCAACTACGAACTGTCGATCCGCAATGCCTTTGCCGATGTCGACAATTCATTGGTAGCGCGCGAGAAGTTGCAGGAACAGCTCGCAGCGCAGCAGAAGCTGGTCTCCGCACTGAAGGAATACTCGCGGCTGGCGCGACTGCAGTTTGACGGCGGCTACACCTCGTATACGACGGTGCTGCAGGCCGAGCAGACGCTGTTTCCGGCGGAGCTCAATCTGGCGTCGATCCGCACGTCGACATTTGCGTCGGCAGTGAACATCTACAAGGCCATGGGCGGCGGCTGGGTCACCGAGGCCGACAAACTCAGTGGAAGTGCGCGCAATCCGGTCGCGCCGAGCCTCTTGAAACAGCCCATGTTCTGAAACGGCCGGGCACAGATTCGGCTTGGCTCCAGCTGAACGCTGCGCTTTCAAATTGCTCGCTTGTCGGGCCAGCTCAGGAGCCGGCCCGCTGACAGGCGACGCTCAACTCCCTGCAGACATTCAGGATTCGCGCGACGATCGTCGACGTGGTTGACGTCGTAATTCCCGGGTGGGCCGTCGAGATCATCAGCTGCGAAAGTCCGTCGCCCAGGAGATTCACCTGAATGCCGCCAATCTGGCTGCCGTCGGTGAACTCGATCGAACGTTTCACATCGTCGGTGCCGGTTACGCGGACCTCGGTATTCTTGGCAAACAGGCGCTTGATCGTGCTGAAGACCTTTTCGGGTGCGACTTCGACGATCACGGTTGCCGTGTCATACGACGCGCCACCGGCGGGCGCGGACTGGGACATTTGCTCGATCCGCCCGATCACGTGCCGGGCGAGAAATACCGCCTGCGCCGCGGCGACGACAGGCAGGCCCAGCACAACGATGCCGGCGATCAGGGCACGAATGCGAATCGGATGCTGCATGACCAGACTCCCCTCATTGGTGCGGTGTCGAACTCCTAAGCTTGCGTAGTCCAGGCAGAGCTGCGAGTCGATTTCGCTGGCAACTCAACGCGTCCAAATCTGATGCGAAGTGAGCAGGCCGGACTTGACCCTGATATCGAGGCGACCTTCGGGCGTCAATGTCAGTTCAGCCGGGTAGGTACGACCGCGGCGTGGCGAGTACACAGTGCCGCCGGTCCAGACGCCGTCGGCGGTGTTCCTGAACCCCGACAGGATTTCGATCCCCATGATCGGCCGGCCGCGCAGCGTGGCATCGCTGTTATTGGCATCGAGCAGGGGCTTGCCGGCCAGCCCGGCTTCCTTCAGCCAGACGACCTTGCCGGAGTAGACACCCGTGCCGTCGGTACCGCGCTCGACCAAGATCTCGACACGCGAGGCACCATCCTCGGTCAGCCAGGTGCCGACGATCGCATCCGCGACGCCAGTCGCGCCGACGCCCAGCGGCAGCAAGGCCGCGGCACACACCGCGCCAGTTCGGAGCATGCGCAGCATGCGCTGCATGAGTGATTGCATCCGTTCAGTCTTGCCTGATTCCCGTTCTTGTGCTCGCCGCGGAACTTCTATGACCGCTGCGTGAACAGCTAGGCGGCCGCGCGAAGCGCCGACTGGCGCTCGTGTTCAGCCACCGAAATGATGCGGCGTGCCCGCGTATCCCAGAGCACGCACTTGAGTGCGGCAGGAATCTGCGCGAGTCTGATGCGAGTGACGCCGCTGAACAGATGCCGGTTTTCGTCATGGCAGTCGGCCAGCCGGTGGAACGGAATCCGCGCCGACAGGTGGTGAACATGGTGGTATCCGATGCTGGCGGTGAACCAGTTTAGCCACGGCGGCAGCACCAGCAGGCTCGTGCCCTCGATGGCCGCCTGATCCGAACTCCAGTCTTCGTCGCCGCTCGCATACGAATGCTCGAAGTTGTGCTGCACCGTGAACAGCACGATGCCGGCGCCGCCTGCGAGCGAGATACTGGCGATGTAGAAGACGAGGAACAGCGCCGGGCCTACGAGCCAGGCCATCACGGCACACAGGCCCAGCAGGGCCACGTTGTTCCAGAACATGTGCCAGTACTCGGGCCACGACGTCCAGTGCGGCGTATCGAAGCTCAGCGCATGCGCCCGCATCGACAGCGCGGGCTGCGCAACTTTGTGCCTGAGCACATGGACGACCAGGGCGACACTGCCGCGCAGCCAGTTCAGGCGCGGGCTCAGGAACAGGTAGTCAAAGCCAGCCAGCGGCGCCAGCCAGATGCTGCGCGCACTGCGGTACCGGCGCTGCCGCCGCGCACTCATCGTTGCATACTCGTCCACGGTAACGATGCTCAGCGGCCCGCGGTAGCTGGTCCAGTTGCCATTGGTGGAGTGATGAAACAGGTGATGCTTCGACCACACATACTGCGGCATGGCGGTCAGCACGCCGAACACGAAGCCGAACACCTTGTTGAGGCGCGCGGCGCGAAACAGGCTGGCATGGCCGCACTCGTGCATCAGCACGAACGCCCGCAGCAGAAACAGGCTCATCAGCGCAATCACGCCGGCGGCAAGCCAGTAGGACACTGTGGCACCGGGCACGGCGACAAGCCATAGCGCGGCCAGCGGCAGCACGGTGGTCGCCACCGCCGCAAACCCGCTGAGGTTGTCCGGTCTGGCATGCCGATCGATGATCGCGCGCTTGCGGTCCCTGAAGGTGGCGGTCTGAGACAAGGTCAAAGGCTGATTCTGGCGGCTGCCTCGTGAGCCAAAGGGCGCCTCGAGCGGTCGAGTGGACAGAGTATGACGAGACCCGCCGAACTGGGTTAGCGGCCGCGGTGGCGGCAGACTAACCGATGTCCGCGAGGAATGAGGTGTTCCGGCCGATGGCGGCAATGGATGACTTCCCCTATTTCGCGGCGATCGCGTGCTCGCGCATTGTACAGCGTCGACCATTCCGATGTCCCCCGCGCAGCACGATCTGCCTGCTCAGGCCCAAGGTCGACCGCCTTCAGCCGTAATTGGTCGCGGAAATGATCCAGGTGCTCGATGGCGCCCATATGCCATCGGGTCGTACAAAAGGCGCGAGCGCTTCATTGAGCGCTGCAATCACCTGGGGCTTGCGCTTCACGCCTTCTTCTCCGGCCAGACGAATGATCTCGCCGGCGGGACCGAGCGCCATCGCGAACTCGATCGCGTCGTTCATGTCGCGGCCGATGCAGATGTCGCAGTCAAAGCGCTCGAAGCTGATCCGATCGAATCCCGCGCCGCGCAGCATCGTGCTCACCATGTCCGGGCCCGCCATGGAGAACGGCCCAGGACCGCAGTGCACCTGGTCGGTCTCTTCATGCGACACCACCGGCACGATCTGTTTCACGCGCAACTCAGCTTCATATAACCAGGGATTTTCCTCGCGTCGGCGCCATACGACCTGCGTGAACGTGCCGCCCGGCTTCAGCGACTTGCGCACGTTGCGCATTGCAGCGCCAGGCATTTCGAAGAACATGGTGCCGAAGCGCGCGAAAGCGTGGTCATATGGGCCACGCAGGTCGCCCCACTGCGCATCAGCAACGAAGAAGCGGGCGTTATCGACGCCCTCCTTGCGCGCTTCTGTCTCCGACGCATGGACGAAGTTTTCGGCACAGTCGACCCCGACCGCTTCACCGGCAGGTCCCAGGCGCCTGGCGATGCGCAGCGTGCTGTCACCGAAGCCGCAGCCGACATCCAGCACGCGCGCACCTTCGGGATAGCGGCAGCGCTCGAGCGCGGCTTCGGTGTGCTGCGCCAGTCCTTCCACGATCAAGTGCCGGAAGCGGCAGAACTTTTCGATACAGGACCGTGTTCCAGGCTTCAATGATGATGCGATTGCCGTCTTCCATGGCTCACCTTGTGCCGTGCAGGTCTGAACATCAATTGCCGTCTTGCTTCGTCAATACTGTCTCAGATGATCTCGAAGTAGCGCGCGCGCTCCCAGTCGGTGACAGCATCCTGCCATTGACGCCACTCCCATTCGCGGGTCGCTGCGAAGTGATCGACGAAGGCGTCACCGAACCAGTCGCGCGCGAGATCGGAACGGCGAAAGATTGCCGTCGTCTCGCTCAAGGAGCGTGGTGCACGTGGAACGTGCTCCGAGCCCTGATTCGTGCCGGTGATCGGCTTCGCCGTCAGTTTCAGGTTCTTTTCGACGCCATGCAGTCCGGCCGCCAGCAGCGCGGCCACGGCAAGGTAGGAGTTCACATCGGAGCCCGGGCAGCGGGTCTCCAGTCGCGTGCTCTTGGGCGAGCCGGGAATGACACGGAAGCTCGCAGTTCGGTTGTCGACCCCCCAGGTTGGTTTGACCGGGGCCCAGAAACCGTCAACCAGGCGCTTGTAGCTGTTCACTGTCGGCCAGAACATCGGCGCAAATTCCATCAGCACCGCAACTTGTCCCGCGAGAAAGCTCTCGAAGAGCTTGCTCATGCCGTGCCGGCCTTTAGGATCGAAGAATCGATTGGTCTTGCCGTCCGACAGTGACTGATGCACATGGCCGCTGCAGCCGGGGTACTGCGCGCTCCATTTGGCCATGAAGCTCGGGATGATCCCGAAGCGTGCGCCGATCTCCTTGGCGCCGGCCTTGAACAGGACGCCACGGTCGGCGGCTTCAAGCGCTTCGGAAAACTGGATCGCGGCCTCGTAGACGCCGGGGCCGGTCTCGGTGTGCAATCCCTCGATCGGCACGCGGAACGCGAGCGACTCGTCCATCAGCGCGTTGAAGTAGTCGCGGTTGGCGTTCGCACGCAGCAGCGAGTAGCCGAACATGCCGGGCGTTAGCGGTGTCGGATCAACGCCCTTCTTCGCGGCCCAGCTTTGCGGGGTCTCTGCGAAATTGAACCACTCGAACTCCAGCCCGCACATCGCCTGGAAGCCGAGCTTCTCGGCCCGCGCAAGTACGCGCCTGAGTGTCTGACGAGGGCAGACCGGATAGGGCTCGCCCCTCGCCGTCACGAATTCGCCAAGAAAGAAAGGCACATCGCCGTCCCAGGGAACGCGGCGCGCCGTCGCGAGATCGAGGCGGACCATGGCATCCGGGAAGCCATGTTGCCAGCCGGTGACAGTCGTGTTGTCGTAGACAGTGTCCAACATGTCCCAGCCGAAGACAACGTCGCAGAATCCGAAGCCACCGTCGGCAGCGGCAAAGAACTTGTCTCTGTGCAGGTATTTGCCGCGCAATACGCCATCGATATCCGTTGCGGCAACCTTGACTTTGCGCGCGCCCGACGCTTCCACCGCGCGCAGGGCCTCGTGCATTCCTTGTCTGCGGCCCGACCCTGCCTTCGCTGCCATATTGAATCTCCCGGTTGGGCGGCAGTGTGCAGCAGCAATCTGTGACTGCACAAGTCCGCGCCATGAGCGCCCGAGCCGGCCCCTTACAATCCGCTCCTTGCGATACCGTTGAGACCGCAATGCCGATTTACGAGTACAAGTGCGCTGAATGCAGCCACACGATGGAACTTCTGCAGAAAGTGACAGCACCGCCGCCGGCCGGCTGTCCGAACTGTGGCAAGCCAGCTTTGGTCAAGCAGGTCACGGCAGCGGGCTTCCAGCTCAAGGGAAGCGGCTGGTACGTCACTGACTTTCGCGATAGCGGTGCGGCGAAGAAGGACGCCAAGAAAGACGCCAGGCAGGACTCGGTGGCTGACTCGAAGGCCGATGCAGTAGTGGCGAAAGACGGCGCGACCAAGGACGCTGCCGCAAGTCCAAGCCAAAGTGCAAGCCCGAGTCCAAGCCCAAGCCCAAGCGCGAGCTCAAGTCCCGCGCCCGGCCCGGCGCCGGCCGCAGGAACTGGCTCCGGATCTGGCGGAACCACCTGATGCTCAAGAAATACTTTGTCGCCGGCCTGCTGATATGGCTGCCGCTGGCAGCCACGCTGTGGGTGCTGGACTTCATCATCACCACGATGGACCGCACGCTGCTGCTGCTGCCCGAGGGCTGGCGACCGGATGCCCTGCTCGGCGTCCACATTCCAGGCTTCGGCTTGATCCTGTCGCTGGCGGTCCTGCTGACGACCGGCGCCTTGATGGCCAACTTCCTTGGCGAGCGCCTGATCCGCTGGTGGGAGGCTCTGCTGACACGGATTCCGATCGTGCGGTCGATCTATTCGAGCGTGAAACAGGTGTCGGACACGCTGTTCTCGCAGAAGGACAATTCGTTTCGCAAGGTAGTGCTAATCGAATTTCCTCAGCGCGGGCAGTGGACCGTCGGTTTCGTCGTGGGCACTCCGGGCGAGCGGATTGCGGCTGCGCTCGGTCCGCACTTCGTGACGGTGTATGTGCCGACGGCACCGAATCCAACCTCCGGCTATGTGCTGCTGGCTGATCCTGCGCATCTGCGCGAAATCGATATCAGTGTCGACGACGCGTTCAAGTTCCATGTCTCGCTCGGCGTGGTGATACCGAACGCACGGATGGCGAAATCGGTTTTGACCGGCGGCGTGCCGCCGCACGGTGCGAGTTGAGATGCGCCCGCTTCCCCTTTAAGCTGCAGCCCATGACGAGCACCTGCCTGCCGCGGTACTTGAACCTGTCCTCGCGGCAAACGGTGGTTGTCGAGTTCGCGAGTTTCGCGCACGCCGCCGACGAGCGAAATCCCTAGCGGCCTTCGCTCTTCCTGCCCGGGTGGCAAGGGCAATCTGTGCCGCGAGCGATTTCCGAATCCCCAACTTACGCAATGTCGCGCATTGCGACCGTATCGGAGTCTTCATGCGTACCCAATATGCCGGCCTGATCGACACGAAGTACGTCGGCCAGATCGTGACCCTCTGCGGCTGGGTGCACCGCCGCCGGGATCACGGGGGGGTGATTTTCATTGATCTGCGTGACCGTGAAGGCCTGGTGCAGGTGGTCTGCGATCCGGATCGGGTCGACGTATTCGCGCAGGCCGAGAAGATTCGCAATGAATACTGTCTGTTGGTGGTCGGACTGGTGCGAGCACGCCCTGAAGGAACGACCAACACGGGTCTCGTGTCGGGCGGGGTCGAAGTGCTGGCGCAGGAGCTGACAATCCTCAACGCCTCAATTGCGGTGCCGTTTCAGCTCGACGACGAAAATCTTTCGGAGACAACGCGGCTCACGCACCGGGTGCTCGACCTGCGGCGCGGCCAGATGCAGAGGAACCTGATGCTGCGCTATCGCGTGGCGATGGCAGTCCGCAAATACCTTGATGCCGCCGGTTTCGTCGACATCGAGACCCCGATGCTCACAAAGAGCACGCCCGAGGGCGCGCGCGACTACCTCGTACCTTCGCGCGTTCATCCAGGAGAGTTCTTCGCGCTGCCGCAGTCGCCCCAGCTGTTCAAGCAGCTGCTGATGGTGGCGGGATTCGACCGCTACTACCAGATCGTCAAGTGTTTCCGCGACGAGGATCTGCGGGCAGACCGCCAGCCCGAGTTCACGCAGATCGACGTCGAAACTTCATTCCTCGACGAGCACGAGATACGCGCGATCATGGAAGACATGATCCGCACCGTGTTCAAGGAAGTGCTCGGCGTGAAGCTTCCAAGTCCGTTCCCGGTCATGAGCCATGCCGAGGCGATGGCTCGGTTCGGTTCGGACAAGCCCGATCTGCGCATCAGCCTCGAACTCGCGGACCTGACGGACGCCATGCGCGATGTCGAGTTCAAGGTCTTCAGGTCTGCGGCCGAGCTGAAGGACGGCAAGGTGGTGGCGCTGCGGATTCCGGGCGGGGCTCATCCATCCGACGGGATGCCGCGCTCGGAGATCGACGGCTACACCGAGTTCGTCAAGATCTACGGCGCCAAGGGCCTGGCCTATATCAAGGTCAACGAAAGTGCGAAGGGACGGGACGGACTGCAGTCGCCGATCGTCAAGAACCTGCATGACACTGCTCTGCAGTCGATAGTGAGCCGGACCGGAGCGACGGATGGCGACCTGATTTTCTTCGGCGCCGATCGGGCCAAAGTGGTGTACGACGCCCTGGGTGCGCTGCGCACCAAGATCGGCCACAGCGAGTTTGGTCGTGCGCGTGGCCTGTCGTCCGAAGGATGGAAGCCGCTGTGGGTGGTGGACTTCCCGATGTTCGAGTTCGACGAGGAAGCGCAGCGCTACGTGGCCGCACACCATCCCTTCACCGCACCGAAAGATGGGCACGAGGATTTTCTCGCGACCGATCCTGCCAAGGCGCTCGCCAAGGCATATGACATGGCGCTGAACGGCTGGGAAATCGGTGGCGGCTCGGTGCGAATTCACCGTGAAGAAGTGCAGAGCAAGGTGTTTCGCGCGTTGAAGATCGGGCCCGAGGAAGCGCAGGAAAAATTCGGGTTCCTGCTGGACGCGCTGCAGTACGGCGCTCCGCCGCATGGTGGCATTGCGTTCGGTCTCGATCGAATCGTCGCCATGATGGCGGGCGCGGAATCGATTCGCGATGTCATTGCATTCCCGAAGACGCAGCGTGCCCAGTGTCTGCTGACGCGTGCCCCTTCACCGGTCGACGAGAAGCAGCTGCGGGAGCTGCATATCCGTTTGCGCGGCGAAGCGAAGCCCGCGCCCGGGCAGTGAGCAGAGGCGCGCGCATAGAATTGCGCCAGGAGGGCAACCATGCAGCGCTTCCTCATCGCCCTGGGTGTCCTGCTGGTCGCAGCCGCGATTGCAGTGCTGGTCTCTTATCCGACCGACAGTTCGCCGATCGTGCGCCAGCGCGTGATCGACTCGGCACAGGAGAATTTCCCCGACTACGTGTTTAGCCACGCCGGTGACGTCACGCTGTTTGCCGCCAAGGGTGACGGTGTCTGGGCGATTGACCTGACCATGTTGCAGAGCATCTGCCAGGACGGCCGCAATGCCTGTGACAAGGCCACGGCGGCGCTGATGCAGGAACTGAAGCGCACCTTTGCGCCGGTCGGAAACTACAGGGTTACTGACTTGCGCCCGACACTCGCCGGGCCACCGGCGGCCTGGACGCCGGGCGCGCAGGTGCTGAGCGAGCCGATTGCGGGCGATCTTCGCGTCAGTTTCGGATTCTTCAAGGGCGAAAGTGTGCAGTACCTGACCAGCGGGCTGGCAGTAGCCCTGGGCCTGAATCCGGCCAAGGTGCGACCTGTGTCGCTTGATGCAATGCAGTCAGACTCGAGCGCACCCATCCTGCGGCCCCTGCTCGGCCACAAGGGTCTGTCGTATATCGACGCGGAAAGAGATCCCTCGGGCGAGGTCCTGTCATTTGCACGCCTGAACGTGCTGCTCGAAAAGACCGGACTCAAGCAGGTGGCCCTTGCGGTGCCAACACGAAGCATGCTGGTGGTTGCCAATCCAATCGTGCCGGCGGACATCGACATGCTGCGCGGCTTCGTCGGCGCACTGACCCAGCGGCCGCAGGCACATGTGGTGTCGCGTCAGCTGTTCCTGTTCGACGGCAGCACTCTGACGGAACTGAACTAGTTCCCTCGCGCTGTCGCGATTGCAGGTGCATGTGCACAAGATTCCGGTGTCAGTACTGGTGGTAATTCACACCACGGCACTTGAGGTTCTGCTACTTGATCGGGCCGATCATCCGGGCTTCTGGCAGTCAGTCACCGGCAGCCTCGCGACACCGGACGAGTCCCTGCTTGCCGCATGCGTGCGCGAAGTGACCGAGGAAACCGGCTTGCTCGCGAGGGTCACCGATTTCGACGACTGGAACCGTCAGAACAACTACCCGATCTACCCGCAGTGGCGTCACCGGTATGCACCTCAAGTTACGCATAATAGGGAGCATGTATTCGGACTTCGCGTCGGACAGCGATTCGAGCCGCGCCTGGCGCCGCGCGAACACCGGGACTTTTTGTGGCTCGACTGGCGTGCCGCAGCCGACCAATGTTTTTCCTGGACCAACGCGCAGGCGATCCGCGAACTCGGTGAGATCCAGCGTCGCTAGCCTGGCCCTGCTTCTGGTGGCCGGGTGCGCGAGCCTTGATTCGCCCTACCGGGCGCTTCCTGCTGCCACGGACCTGGCCCGCAGCGATGCCACCGGCGAGTGCCTGCGCCGCCTGCAGTCGTTCGATTCGGACATCGATGCAGCGGCACTACGCGATGTCCAGGCCACGCCTGTCCCCGGGTATCCCTACTTGCGTGCGGATCGGTTCTCCGTTCGCTCCGAGAGCGGCAGTCAGCCCGAGGCCGGCATTGCACGGGCACGCGTGGAACGCATGGCGGCGCTGGATGCCGAAGCCCGGGAGTACGAGATGAAGAATCTGGGGCTGCCGCCGTCCGAGCGCGAAAAGCTCGAGCGCTGTCAACGCGAACTCGCCGCGACCGCGCAGGAAGATGCACAGCATGCTGCCGCCGCGGCGGTCGTGCCCGACGACTACAGCGAAGCAATGCGCATCGTCGGAATCTATCCGCTGGCGCAGATTCCGTTTTCAGCCGGAGTCGCCGATTGGCAGAACAGCGTGCTGGAGGGTTTCCGGAAGCCTTGGCCGCAAGTGCCGGTTGAAGGTCAACGTCAGCGATACACATTGGTCGCGCGCTCTGAGTCAGCGGATGTAGCCGGACTACTGCCGGGCGCGCCTGCTTTGGGTTCAGCCCGGGCATGGCAGCTGCTGCAGCAGCATGCGCCGGTGATCATCGTCGATACGGTGTCGGACGATGATCGAATCGGTGCTCTGACCTGGCGTGATTTGTCGGGCGCAGAGCGCATCACGGTCGATGTGCGCGATCCGGCCCTGTATGCGCGCATCGCCTGGACCGAAATTGCCGGAAACGCAAGACTGCAACTGGTCTACACGCTTTGGTTTCCTGCGCGCACCGCGCGCTCAGCATTCGACCTCGAGGCCGGGCCGCTGGATGGCCTGATCTGGCGGATCACGCTCGATGATCAATACCGTCCTCTGGTTTACGACTCCATCCATCCTTGCGGTTGTTTCCACATGTTCTTTCCGACCGAAGGCATTCGCACCCGATCGGACATCGCTGGGCAGGGCCGGTTCGACGAGCGGCTGCTTCTGCCGCAGTCACTGCGCTCTCCCGACACGAATGAGCGGATTGCGGTCTACGTGACTGCCCGCACGCACCAGATTCAGCGCGTGGCGATTGAAGCGCAGGGTGCGGAGCCGGGGCGAGGCTACCGGTTGCTGGACGAGAATCTGCTGCGGGCACTTCCCCGGGCGTCCGGCACCGGGGCCACACGCAGCGCATACGGACCGGACGCACTGGTCGCCGGCAGCGAGCGCGCGGAGCGTTGGTTCTACTGGCCGATGGGCATACCGTCAGCCGGCCAGATGCGCCAGTGGGGTCACCACTCGACCGCCTTCGTCGGCCGCCGCCACTTTGATGACCCGCTTCTGATCGAGCGCTACTTTGTCGTGGTTCCGCGCGATGGTTCGGGCTAAGTGATGAGACTGCGCGTTGCAACCTACAACATTCAGAAGGGCGTCAGCAGCGTACGCCAGCGCTCGCGCATTCACGACCTGCGCCTGGCATTGCATTCAATCGATGCCGACATCGTCTTTCTGCAGGAAGTCCAGCAGCGCAACGAGCGCCTGGCGCGGCGCGCCGACCACCCGAAGGGAAGCCAACTCGATTTGCTGTGCGCCAGTGGCTATCGCCATCGTGCCTACGGCATGAATGCGGTCTACCCGAACGGTCATCATGGCAATGCCATCGTGTCACGCCACCGGATCGACAGCCACCTGAATCACGATATCTCGGACCACGTACTTGAAAGCCGCGGCCTGTTGCATGCGGTCGCACATCTGAAAGGGTCGCGCGGCCGGTTCGACGTCCATCTGATCAACACCCACTTTGGTCTGATGAAGCGCAGCCGCGTGCGGCAGGCCGAATTCCTGATCGATTTTGTGAACAAGGAGATTCCGAAGGAGGTGCCGCTCGTGATCGCTGGCGACTTCAATGACTGGCAGCGCGGCGTCGATGAGATGCTGCACGCCGAGCTCGACGTGTTCGAGGCCGCTGCCGACTACAACCGCCGCAAGCGCAAGACCCGCCTGCTGGACCGGCTGCTGCCATGGCGGCGTTCCGGTCGCATCAACGTGGCGCGGACCTTTCCAAGCGTGCTCCCCTGGCTGACGCTCGATCGGATCTATGTGCGCGGCTTCCGGGTGCGCGAAGTGCGCGTGCCCAAGGGGCCCGAGTGGTCGAAGCGATCCGATCACCGGCCACTGGTCGCCGATCTTGAAATGACATGAGCAGTGTCGAGTCCGACACGCCGTGGGCGGAGGTAACACGACCGCCCGACGTGTCGATCGGCAACCGGTTGCGCTTGCTGAAGACCGGCAATGATTATTTCCCGATCTTGCTGGCAGCCATCAACAGCGCGGCACGCTCAGTCCATCTCGAAACCTATATTTTTGAGGACGACAACATTGGTCGACGTATCAGTGATGCGCTGGCTGTCGCGGCCGATCGCGGCGTGGCGGTGCGCCTGATGATCGATGGTTTTGGCGCCGCCGCCAGCGTCGCGCTCCTCAAGGCGCGACTCGAGCCGCTGGGTGCCCAGGTGCTGGTGTTCAGTCCTGCGCGCTGGTGGCGTCCGCAACGGGGGATCTTTCGCCGTCTGCATCGAAAAGTTGCACTGGTCGATGAGCAACTCGCCTTTGTCGGCGGTATCAATATCATCGACGACCAGAATCACCCGGAGCGCGAGCCCGGAAGTCTCGGACCGCGGTTCGATTTTGCGGTCATGTGCCAGGGGCCGATCGTGGCGACGGTTGCTGTCGCCGTGACCAGGCTTTGGCGTTCCGTGCAGTTCAGGCAGTTCCGGGCTAGGTCGCGATCGGTGCTGCCGCCGCCGCTCGCCGCAGCGGAACCATTCGCCGATGGCGTGCCGGCCGCACTGCTGCTGCGGGACAATTTCCGCAATCGCCGCACGATCGAGCGCGCCTATCTGGAGGCGTTTGAAGGGGCCGAGCACGAAGTTCTGATCGCGAACGCCTATTTCCTGCCCGGTCGACGATTCCGGGATGCCTTGATCGCAGTGGCGCGTCGCGGGGTGCGAGTGCGCCTGCTCTTGCAGGGGCGGACCGAATACTGGCTGCAGCACTACGCACAGCTATCGCTCTATGGCCAACTGCTCGATGCGGGAATCGAGATTCACGAATATCTGGCGAGTTACATGCATGCCAAGGCCGCCGTGGTCGATGGCCGCTGGGCGACGGTCGGTTCGAGCAATATTGATCCCTTCAGTCTGCTCGTCGCGCGCGAAGCGAATGTGGCGGTGTTCGACGAGCGCTTTGCACAGGGGCTGCGCGCCGAGCTTGACCGCGCAATCGCGACCGAATCGCGTCCGATCGGATCCGAGACACTCGCCAGTCGTGGCCTGCTGCAACGCGTGATTGCCCGCTGCGCCTATCGACTTGTGCGCCTGCTCACCGTGTTGGTCGCGCAACGCGACGTCGATTGAGCCGCCTGGGCCGGTTCTCAAATTCAGGAATCCGGAGCTTTCAGCATGACGCGGCGATGACATCCGCGTATCTTCGCCGCGGCAGCCTCGATCTGCGGCTCTGATGACGGCAGTGGCGATGCCGGCGTGCCGGCAGTTCAAAACTAGTAAACCGCGGGGGACGTCGTGACGATCGCCGTGAACGAGCTCTGGACCGCGATCGCGGCTCTGCTTACGATCCTGCTCGGGATTCGGATCAACGCGGTCGTCCGGCCGCTGACTTACTACAACATTCCACCGGCGGTAAGCGGCGGCCTGGTTGTCGCCGTATTACTCCTGCTGTACTTCTTGACGACCGGCATTCACGTCACATTTGCCGACACCCTGCGCAATGCCCTGCTGCTGGTGTTTTTCGCGGGGCTGGGCTTGACGGCAAAGCTGAAAACAGTTGCCACTGGTGGTCCAGTGGTGCTGGCGTTGTGTGCCTTGATCGCGGTGCTGGCAGCGGCACAGTCAACGGTTGGCGTGGCGCTGGCCTCCGCCTTTGGCCTGCCGGCAGCGCTCGGTGTCTTCGTGGGTGGTGTGCCGTTTCTGGGCGGTCACGGCACTACTGTGGCCTGGGCTGACGCAGAACTCGCGCGCGGCCTGCCACACGCGCTTGAAATTGGCATGGTGTGCGCAACTCTCGGGCTGGTCGCTGGCGCACTTTCTTCCGGTGTCGTCGGCACCTGGTTGATAGAACGAGCACCCAGGACGGTTGCCGAAGCTGCGGCACCTGTGGCGGCAGAACCCTGGCCGCAGGGACCGTTTGTCTCTGATCGCTGGATCAAGACCCTGCTGTGGCTTGCGGTATGTGTTGGTCTTGGTCTCGCGGTGCGTCCTCTGATAACTGAGACGTTCGGCGTCACGGTGCCGGCGTTTCTTGCGGTGTTGCTGACTGCGGTGCTGCTGACCAATCTCGCTGACCTGGCCAAGGTGCGGATCGATCTCGAAGGTGCTGACTTGATCGGTACCCTCGCACTGCGCGTCTTTCTCGCCGTCGCGATGATGGGATTGCAACTGGCCGCAGTGCGCGACTCGGTCGGTCTCATTCTTTCGGCGGTCGCCTGCCAGGTCTTGATCACCACAGCCCTGGCGGTGTTTGCGGTCTATCCCTTGCTCAAGGGACGCGACGGCGCCGTGGCGGCGGCAGGCTTCGTCGGCTTCGGACTGGGCGCGATGCCGGTCGGGCTGGCCGCGATGAAGCGGCTAACCGCAAGCTACGGCCCGGCGCCGCGCGCAATCTTGATCATCACGCTGGCCGCTTCATTTACGATGGACACCGCCAATGCCCTGGTGGTCCAGACGTTTCTGAGCTGGTTCGGGCGCTAGGGCCTGTTCACACTAACAACGGGAGTGCGAAAGATGGATGGCGGGAGGAAGTCGCAGGCGGCGCGAGCGCCGTTGGCTGATGCCAATCAGCGAGCGCTCAGTTGGCAAATGCGGCAGCAATGCGCCCGCCATCCGTCTTTCCCGGAGGGTTGGGCCGAAATGCGGCGTCTGCTTTGTAGTGACGTCTGGCGAAGGGGGCCACCCTTGGCGGCGCCACCCTTCGCGCAGCCCTCCGCATTGCGGCCCAACGCATCTCCCGTTGTTAGTGTGAACAGGCCCTAGACAAACGGCATCACCTTCTCCCGGGCTTGGCCGCCCTTGAACAGCAGAGGTAAACTGAATCGCGTACTCGTTCTGAACCCCCCATTCTCGAATCTGGAGGATCCATGAAGATTCGCTTTTTGAGCGCCGCCGCGGCGCTGCTGTTCTCCGCCGCTGCACTGGCTTTTCACTGCCCGGCCGACATGAAGAAGATCGACGACGCGATGGCCAAGAACCCGAAACTGACGGAAGCCCAGATGGCCGAGGTCAAGAAATACCGCGCCGAGGGCGAGACGCTGCACAAGGCCGGCAAGCATCAGGAGTCGGTCGACACGCTTGCCAAGGCGATGAAGATCCTCAACATCTCAGTAGTTGCTCCCTGCGCGAGATGACGCCGCCTGCGGGCGGCGTTTCTTTTTCATCGACTCGAGACGCACACTGATGAGTCGCGGCCTGCCGCGCGGTTCCAATGTCGGCACTCAGCTGCGCGCGCGGCGCGCACAAGCGGCACGAGCGAGCGCGACGCAAGTTCGCTGCAAGAGGCCGCCCGCTGCGGCGCCCACCTCCTGCGCAACTCGCGCTGCCGAGCGCCGAGGGCTGGTTCGCGGCGCAGGGCTGGCAGCCGTTCGCGTTCCAGCGCGAGGTCTGGCGAGCACGTCGCCGACGGCCGCTCGGGTCTGCTGCATGCGACCACCGGCAGCGGCAAGACCTACGCGGTCTGGTTCGGGCTGCTGAATCGCGCACTGGCCGGCGAAGTCGCCGGTGGCGGCCTGCGCCTGCTGTGGCTGACGCCGATGCGAGCGCTCGCCGCCGACATCGCGCGCGCGCTCGAAGCGCCGCTGGCCGAACTCGGTCTCGACTGGAACGTCGGGGTGCGTACCGGCGACACCGAGTCGCGGCGAGCGCGCCCGCCAGTCGCAGCGATTGCCCGAGGCGCTCGTCACGACGCCCGAGAGCCTGACCTCCTGCTGTCGCGCGCCGATCGCCGTCGGCAGCTCGACGGCATCGAACTCGTCGTGGTCGACGAGTGGCACGAGCTGATCGGCACCAAGCGCGGCGTGCAGCTGCAGCTCGCGCTGGCGCGTCTTCGCAAGGTTTGCGCGCGCAGCGCGCGGCGCGGCTTCCGCCCCGCCCCCGCCCCGGGGCGGGGGTCGGGGGTGGGGGGCCCTGAGTCAGGGCAACAGGCCCCATAGAACCGCAGGCGCAGCTTCGCGGTATGGGGCCTGTCCGCCACTCTGGGCAACACCGAGCACGCGATGGAAGTGCTGCTGGCCGGCGCGCCCGGCGTGATGGTGCGCGGCGCGATCGCCAAGGAGATCGTGGTCGACACGCTGCTGCCCGAGCGAACCCGGGCCGCTTCCCCTGGGGCGGTCATCTCGGCATCCGAGATGCTCGAGCCGGTCGTGCGCGAGATCGAGCGCGACTCGAAACGACGCTCGTCTTCACCAACACGCGCTCGCAGGCGGAGATCTGGTACCAGTCGCTGCTCGAGGCGCGGCCCCAATGGGCCGGCCTGATCGCGCTGCATCATGGCTCGCTCGACAGGGAGGTGCGCGAGTGGGTCGAGCGTGGGCTCAAGGAAGGGCGACTGAAGGCGGTGGTCGCCACCTCCAGCCTCGACCTCGGCGTCGACTTCCTGCCGGTTGAACGCGTGCTGCAGATCGGCAGCTCCGAAGGGCGTGGCGCGACTGCTTCAGCGCGCGGGCCGCAGCGGACATGCGCCCGGGCGCGCGTCGCGCGTGACGATCGTGCCGACCCACACGCTCGAACTTGTCGAGGCCGCGGCGGCGCGCGCCGCCGTCATCGCCGGCCGGGTCGAATCGCGCACGCGCCCGAGCCACCGCTCGATGTGCTGGTGCAGCATCTGGTCACCTTGGCGTCGGCACCGGCTTCCGCGCCGAGCAGACTCTCGCCGAGGTCCGCGACACCTGGAGCTACCGCGAGCTCAGCGGACGAGGAATTTGCCTGGGCGCTCGACTTCGTCGGCCGCGGCGGCGAGTCGCTGCGCGCCTATCCCGAGTATCACCGCGTCGTCCGCGATGCCGAGGACGGTTTCTTCGCGTGCAGGAGCGCAGTATCGCGCGGCGGCACCGCATGTCGGTCGGCACCATCGTGGCCGACGCCTCGATGCTGGTGAAGATGCTCAACGGTCGCAACGCTCGGCACGATCGAGGAGTCGTTCATCGTCGCGGCTGCGCAAGGGCGACACCTTCGTGTTCGGCGGCCGCCTGCTCGAACTGGTGCGCGTCCACGAGATGACGGCGTACGTGCAGCCTCGACCGGCGGCGCAGCGGTGCGGTGCCGCGCTGGACCGGCGGCAAGATGCCGCTGTCGACCGAGATGGCCGATGCGTCCCTGCGCGAACTCGAAGGTGCGCTGGCCGGCCGCTACGACGCACCCGAGATGCAACTGGCGCGGCCGCTGATCGAACTGCAGGCGCGCTGGTCGGCCGTGCCGACGCGCGACGACCCTGGTCGTCGAGTCGCTGCGGTCGCGCGAGGGTCGGCACCTTTTTGTCTATCCGTTCGCCGGGCGCCATGCGCACCTGGGCCTGGCGTCACTGCTGGCTACCGGATCGGGCAGGCGCACGCCGTCGACCTTCTCGATCGCGATCAACGACTACGGCTTCGAACTGCTGTCGCCCGGCGATATCGACTGGATGGGCGCCTGGCAACGCCGCGTCGGACGCTGCTCGCCGACAACGGGCTGCTCGACGACGTCCTGGCGAGCCTGAACGCCGGCGAGCTCGCACTGCGGCGCTTTCGCGAGGTTGCACGCATCGCCGGGCTGGTGTTCCAGGGCTTTCCGGGTGCACCCGAATCGATGAAGCAGCTGCAGGCGAGTTCGGGACTGCTCTACGAGGTCTTTCGCAAGTACGACGCCGGCAACCGTCTGCTGGCACAGGCCGAGCGCGAGGTACTCGAGCAGGAGCTCGACATCGAGCGACTGCGCGCGGCGCTCGCGCGCATGCGCCGCCAACGCGTCGTCTACCGACTGCTGGCGCGGCCGACGCCGTTCGCGTTTCCGCTGATGGTCGAGCGCCTGCGCGAGCAGGTGACGACCGAAAGTTTGTCCGCGCGGATCGAGCGCATGCTCGCCGAACTCGAAAGCGCCGAGGCGGCATCGGCCAGGGACATACAAGATCTTGTTTTCCCACGTGCTGAATCATCCAACATCTTGTAGAGCAATTCCCGCGGCTTGATTCGTCTCGCATGCCCTTTTCAGAGGGAGAAACGACGTTGTTCACAGCGCAATTTCCCTCTGAAAACCTGCTTTTTTCCTCTTGTAATTCGTTGCGTTTGCTCTAGGATCGCGTTCACGCAACGAGAGCGCTCTTGATTATTCATTCGAGAACGCTGTCGCTGTGGCATTCAACTTCCTGTAAGGAGATACTCGATGGCAACGCCAAAAAGGCAAAGAAAGCTGCGAAGAAGTCCGCCAAGAGAGCCGCGCCGAAGAAGGCGATGAAAAAAGCGGCACCGAAGAAGGCCGTAAAGAGGGCGGCACCGAAAAAAGCCGCAAAGAAGAAGGTCGCACGCAAGCCGAACGCTGCCTTCATGCGTCCGCTGATGCCGACTGGCCCGCTGGCCGCGATCGTCGGCTCGGTGCCGATGCCGCGCACCGAGGTCACCAGCAAGATCTGGGCGTACATCAAGAAGAACAAGCTGCAGGACTCGGTCAATCGCCGCATGATCAACGCCGATGAGAAACTGCGTGCGTTGTTCGGCAAAGCTCAGGCGTCGATGTTCGAACTGACCAAGTACGTCAGCAAGCACCTGAAGTAGCCGCCTCCGGGGCTCTCCCGGACCGCAGTCAAATCGCCCGGGGGCATTTCGGCCCGGGCGATTTGTTTTTCCGGCCCAGCCCGCTTCGCGGTTGACTTGGCCCGAGACTTTGTCAAGACTGGCGCCGTCGCGGTCGTACGGCCCGATGCCGTAGACCGTTTTTCGGTGTCACTGACAGGAGACCACCATGGCCAGCCGTACTCGCAAGAGCGCCGCCAAACGAATCCGCCGCGCGGCACCTAAGAAAGCTTCGACCGCAAACGCCGCGATGTCGGCAGCGACTGCTCGGCGCGGCCTGGGCGAAGTATTCGGGAAGATGCAGCTGACGCAAGTCGCGGGCAAATTGATCGAGGGCCGCCGCCGCGACCTGGATGCAATACTCGAAGCCAACAAGAAGTCCTATCAGGGCTTGCAGTCGGTGGTCGAGCGCCAGACCTCGATGCTGAAGGAATCGATTGCTCAATGGCAGTCGGTCGCGAAAATGATGTCTACCAGCGGTCCACGCGAAAGCATCTCGAAGCTCGATGAGCTGGCAAAGCAAAGTTTCGGCATGGCGATCGCCAACATCCGGGAACTGGCGGAGTTGACCGCGCGCTCGCAGGCGGATGCATTCAACGTCGTCCGCCAGCGGATTCGGGAAAACATCGAGGAAGTGACCCAGCTGTTGAATCGCCGCTGACGTGGCGCGGTAATCCGGCAAAACCGAAGTGGCGCGACGACGCACTGAGTGCGTCGTCCGCTGTGTCGGGCAATCTCGGTCGGTCAATCTTGGCGTGAGACGAGGGTAATGGCCTCGGGGCGTTGCGCGACCAGGACTTCGTGCCAGGGCAGGCCGCTCCGCTTCCAGCCGGGTGCGACCAGACCTGCGCGGTCGGCGCCGCCCTCGAAGCCGCCCGCAACGACACTGACGTCGAGATAACCCATGGTCTGCAGCGCGATCGCCGCGCGATGAGCTAATTCCCCGTTTCCGCAGATCAGCATGATCGGCATCGAACGGCCGCCGCCCCGGGAGAAGACCTCGCTATCGATCCGGGCGATGAAGCCTGAACCGGGAAGTGTCGGCTGACCCAAAGGATTTTCGGCCCGGACGCCCAGTTCGCGGAACGGCACCACGGCGTCGACCCCTTCCGGCTGGCCCCGGGCTGCATCGCGGTGACTGCGCAGATCGACAAACAGCAAGACCTCCCCGCGCCGGATCTTCAGATCCCAGGCTTGTTCAGGCGTAAGTTCGGCGACCTGGACCGGCACTGCCGCGCGCTGGTCGCAGCTCCCGAGCGGCGCGTCGATCACATTTGCTGGGCAGGCATCATCGGCCAGTACCTGGGCTGCTGAAGATGAACTCCAGAGCACGAAGACCACCAGGGCCGGGATCAATCGCCTAAAGCGGGCGCGCGGTGCAGACATGGTTCGACGTCCATCCAAATGATGCAAATGGGCTATGCCCGATCGTCGAATCCGCTTGTCAGACACCTGGCAAAGTAGGCGCTGCAATCAGGCGCGTCAGCCAGTTCGGACGCTGGCAGATCGGGGGCCGGGCGGGGACGGAAATCGAAGGCTTCGGCCGAGTTCGGTACCAGGCGACCCCAGTCCCGCGCTCCGCCAGCCAGGGTAAACACTCCAAATAGTGCGATGACGAGTCCACCGGCGCTGGAACGCCAGTGCGCAGACAGCCACGACGACTTGCGCCGTGGTCGATGCTCTAAACGCCCCTGGTTCATTGTCTTCCCCGCGATCTGCCGGTAGATCCTGGCGCGATGCGGCTCTGCGCGGATCCACTTGCCAGTTACGGTAGGCGCCAGCGTGGACATTCGCGAGGTGCGTATGCGGCGGCGCTTCTGTCGACTATTCGACGGCGCAGTCCGGGCGAAGGTGTTGCCCGGGCCAGGACGGCAATGAAAAGCTAGGCGTGCGCCCAGCGCGAATGGCGCGGCAGCGAAGCCTGCAGGAACGCCATCTGGTCAGCGAGGATGCGGCGATTGCTGAGAATGAAGCCTTCGTTGCGGCACACGGCGTAGGGAACATAAATCAAGGGCATGTGTGCTTCTTCCGGTCGCCGGTTGCCCTTGCGCGTATTGCACGAACGGCAGGCGGTCACCACGTTGGTCCATTCGTGACGGCCGCCGCGCGATACCGGCGTTATGTGCTCGACGGTGAGGTCGCCCTCCGAATAGTGACTGCCACAGTAGGCGCACACCTGACGATCGCGGGCGAACAGGCGATGCTTGGTCAACCCCACGTGCGCATGACCGAACGGAATCCGGTGCCGGCCTCGAATCATGACGATCGAACTCGTCAGCAGCTCTGAACGCGCGCCCGTGGATTCCTGCACGCCGCCCACCATCCCGAACACGCTCTCGCCCAATTCGGTCAGGACTTTCCCCGCGGCGTAATAGCGTGCCGCCCGTTGCATCAACGCCCAGCGGACCGGTTGCCCGTGGGAGTCAATGATCAGGATCTTCGGTACGTACTCCGTCGCATGCAGCATGGCAGCGCGATTGTGCCACGTGCCACTCGGCCGGTGCGGGCCATGGCCAGGCGCAGGTCATCGTGGAAACGGGGGCCGAACCTCTCTGCGAGGAGAGTGCACCCGCCCACGGCAGGCCTTCTGCGTCTAGCCAAGGCCCGGTCGAAGCCCGATCATTTACTTACGATTACCGCCACCCCTTTCCCAGGGATCCATTCCGCCCTGCGTTTCGACAACGACGCCCGCCGGGTTGAAGTTGACGAACATCGCCGCCCGGAATCCTCCCTGAATGTAGGTGCGGTACATGAACGAGGTCTGCTGCTTCAGTGAGAAATACATCACATCGGCCGGCGGACCGAAATCCCGCAGGACGTCCTGCTGCGTCGTCTTGCCAACGCGAATCCTTCCAAAGGCGGATTCGCTCATCATCTGCTCGGCACGGACCAGGCGGCGCTCAGCATCGAAGTCGACATTCCATACCGATTGCAGCGACGGTTGACCCGAGTACTGCAGGCGCACTCCGCCATCGGCGAGGGGCCAGGTTGCGGTTGGCCTGCCCAGAGCGGAAAGTGCCGCCTGCTCGGTAGTGCCAGGCGCAAGCTGCCCCGGGCTTGTACAACCAACAATGCTGAGCGCAAGCAGCGCCAGTCCGGCCCAGTACAAAAATCGGGATGTCATGGAGACGAGAGCGTGTGTCATTGGGATAATCCTCGCTTCAGGCAAATTGAACTCCAGCGTGGAGGGACGCCATGAAATGGCTCAAACGAATTGCGATCGGAGTGGTCCTGCTGGTCGCGGTCCTGCTCGCTGTCGGAATGGTGCTGCCATCCTCTTTCAAGGTCCAGCGCTCGGTTGAAATCGCCGCGGCCCCGTCCAAGGTGTATCCGCTGATCGCCAATCCGCGCGAGTGGAAGAACTGGTCAGTCTGGAATCGTCGCGATCCGGGGATGAAAATGGAATTCAGCGGCCCCGACAGCGGTGCCGGTGCGAAATGGTCCTGGCAGAGCAAGACCGAGGGCAACGGGACTATGGAATTCACCGCAGCAGTTCCGGATCAGCGTGTCGACTACTCCCTGCACTTCCCCGACTTGGACATGCGATCGAAGGGTCAGTTGCAGCTACACGCAAGTGGAACCGGTACGCGGGTGACCTGGACCAACGAGGGCGATGTGGGCAACAACCCGGTGAACCGCTATTTCGCGGCGATGATGGATTCGATGGTCGGGCCGGACTTTCAGGCTGGTCTGTCCAACCTGAAAGCAATCGCCGAGCGAAACTGAACCCGGAAACACCTGGACGGGCGCACCCGGCCGGACCGACCCCGCGGCGAGCGCGCGACCCCCGTCGGTTGGTCAATCCGTCGTTTGCCGCTTCTTCGGCGCGTTGATCCAGACAATCTGGGAGTGGGTTCCCTTGGCGGCCTGATGGACTTTGGCCACATAGGCCTGATCGACGTCGTCCTCAGAGGCCTGGCCGGGCATTGCGCTGCACCCGGCCGCCATCACAATGGCGATTCGGCTGCCGCCGATCGGCGGGTTGGGGATGGCAAGGACGACATGCGGTGCGTGCGATGATGCTCTGATGCATCGACCGCCTGTGCTTTGCCTGCTAGTTCTGCTTGCCCCTCTTGGGCACGCACCTGCCCTTGCCGCCGACAGCGGTTTTGGTCGGTTTGCAATTGAGGTGCGGGACAAGGGCGCCACCGAGCGCTGTTTGAAGCTCGAGGCTGGACAGTCGATTCGCTACCGATTCAGCGCGACGAGCCCGGTTGATTTCAACATTCATTACCACCTCGGAGACGAGGTTCGCCAGCCGATCGAGCGCAAGGCAGTTCATGCGCTGGATGGTGTGTTTCGCGCCGAATCGACTCAGGATTACTGCCTGATGTGGGAACGGCGGGAATCCGGCGGCGTCAGGATCAACGGCCGGATCGAACCGCGCCGAGCAGCGGCGACACGCTCGCCCTAGCGCGCGGCGCACCACCCGCGCGGTGCTCCAGCCAATGGTCGTATCAATCCATGACCGAAGAGATCGAACTCAAACTTTCTGTTGCCGCGTCCGACATCAACCGCATTCGGCGTCGCGCGGTGCTGACCGGGGTCGAGCCCCAAGTGAAGCACTTGATGGCGAGCTACTTCGATACCGCAGATCACTTGTTGCGAACACGCGGACTGGGCCTGCGCCTGCGCCGGGAAGGCAAGCGCTGGGTCCAAACGCTCAAGGCAGGTCCGGCGACGGGCAGCTCGCTGACGAAGCGAAGCGAGTGGGAGTCGGCGGCGCGCCTGGTGCAAGCCCGGCCGCAGATCGATCTGTCGCTGTTGCGCGGATCTCCGTTGCCGCGTCTGTTGGCGCGGCGCGGTGGAGTCTCGGCACTGACCCCGGTGTTTCAGACGCGCGTGGTGCGCACGACCTGGATGCTCGACTACAGGGGCGCGCAGGTCGAAGTGGCGCTCGATGTCGGCGCACTGGTCGCGCGGCGAGGCGGCCGGCGTCTGGTTGAGCCAATCAGCGAGCTCGAAATAGAGCTCAAGTCAGGCAAGCCCGCGCGCTTGCTGGAACTGGCGATCGAACTGGTCGGACACGGACGCGACTCGGCCACGTTGCTTCCGCTTGCGCGCAGCAAGGCCGAGCGTGGCTATGCACTGGCGCTCGGTGAGAGCGCGCCGACGGCGAAGGCAAGCGCCGGGGGATTCCGGGAAAGCGTCACGCCGGACATGCGAACGACCGAGGTTCTGCGTGCCGTGATCGCACACGGAGTCGCTGTCGTCGTCGCCAATGCCGAGGCGGTGCGTGGGACTTATGAGCCCGAACACATACACCAGGCGCGCGTTGCACTGCGGCGCATGCGTTCGGCGGCGCGATTGCTTGATCGCCAGCAACGCGACCTGCGACCGAAGCTAACTGTCGAGCTGCGTTGGATGACGCAGGCCATCAATGCCGCACGCGACTGGGACGTGCTGGTCGATTCAACGCTGCCGGCCTGGTCGGAGTCAGCGGCGGGAAACTCCGCGCACGCCCAACGCTTGCTCATCTCGGCGGGCCGACGGCGCGAAGCCGCACGCGCCGCTGCCGTGGCAGCTTTGTCGTCACACCGCTATGCCCGAGCGGTGCTTGGATTGCAACGGTGGAGCTTGTCGACGCCGACGTCGGGCCCGGCCTTGCCGAAGTTCGCGCCGCGCGCTCTGGGCCGTGCCCACGCCCGGCTGTTTGAAGCGGCCCGATTTCTGACTGCCTCGTCGCCTGAAAGAAGACATCGCGTGCGCATCCTTGCCAAACGTCTGCGCTATGCGCTCGATGTGCTTGGGGCGGCCCTTCCTTCGGAGGCAGTCGCCGACTACTTGAACCGGCTCGCGAATCTGCAGGACGAACTCGGCGCCTTGAACGATCTGGTGGTTGCACAGCAACTCATCGCCGCGATTGGCTCGTCTTCTGACTTTGCTGGATTGATGCGCCCGTGGGCGACGGCCAAAACTGCAGATCTGCTGGCTCTGGCGGAACAGCGACTCGCCGCGCTCTATGCGACGACCGCTCCCTGGGCCCCGGAGGTACAACCTAGCGCAGGCGCGTAGCCCCGATGTCCACGTTGACGGTGTCGCGCACTGGCACCTCGACTTCAATGCGCCCTTCGTTGACCAACATCCAGGGCAACGGAAGGTTGTCCGGCATCACGGTGATCACGTGTCGACCCGACGCAACCGAAGGAAACTCGAATCGACCTTGACCGTCCGTACGAACCGAATAGCGGCCGTCAATGATCACAGTCACATTCGCGGCGCCTTGCTCGCCGGCCGCGAAGCGCCCGTCGTCATTGGTGTCGAGGAAGACCACACCCGAGATCCGCCCGGCCCCTCCTCCGATCAATCCGCCGAGCGGCGGCGCCATACTTCCGGCGCGGGTCTCGTAGCGCAGGATGACAAATGCGCCGCGGTCGTTGATCTTTTCCGCGGTCAGCTGAGTGAGCGTGTCGATCTGCGAGGTGACCAGCAATGGCACCTGGGAACGCGTCTGGCTGCGATACAGCGTGCCGATCAACTGCAGCTCCGGCAGGAAGCGCCAGGTGATGGCGAGATTGCCGTTCAGCGTCGTCGGTTGCGCCTCGCCGGTGCTGCTGGTCCATTGAGCGTTGATATCGATCGACAGATTGGTGGCGATGTCACCGCCGCCGAACACCGCGAGGCCGAACTGGTTCGAACTCAGGTTGAGGTCGCTATAGCGGCCAACCAGTACTGTGGTGTTTAATCGGGTACCCGCGGGCATGTTCCAGGTCTGATTGGCAGTTAGCGCGATGTCGCGCTTCGGCGAATTTTCCGCGACCGAGACTTGGGTTCGACTGACCAGGGCCGGCAAGGTGTTCTCGACATAGGCAAATGCCGACCACGCGTTGCTGCCATCAAAGCGCGCACTGCCACCGCCGCCGATCCCGAGGTCCTGCCAGACCTGGTAACGGGCGCTGCCGGAGACAAAGGTGCTGGGTTCGAAGTCGCTGCCGTTGAGTGGTGCGGCGTAGTCGATGTATGCATCCCACAACCACTGGCGGCTACCGTAGTTGACGCGGTAATAGGCGCCGCGCGCGTTGCTTCCGACCGGCTGATTGCCCCAGGCGAGCCCGCGCCCGAGGTAGAACGCTCCGAAGCCATGGCCAAAGCGGCCGTCCTGGATGTAGCCGTCAGCCCATGCGCCCTGTTGGTTGCCGGTGAAACTGTTGTTGCTGCCGAGCGCATTGAATTGATACCGGTGCGTCGCGTCCTGCCATGCGGCGGATCCGAACCACGAGCGCGACGAAAATTGAGTTGCTTCGTCCTCAGGCTGCCAGGGACTCGTGACCTCGCGGGCACCGAAGTACTGAAGTCCTGCTGACCAGTTGCGTGTCAACGCCCACTGACCACCGGCGGTGGTCATGGTGCCGCCGAGCCGCCGGAATCCCGGTACGTAGATCCCGGTGTAGACCCCGGGCTCGCCCACTCCGGCAGTCAGTTGCGTGCCATCCGGATTGCGCCATTCAGTTGAAGCACCCAACAATGGCGAAGTCGGCAGGAACCAGCGCGGCTGGAAGCGCGCGAGATCAATCGACGGCGAGTTCAGGTTGCCAGCGCCATTGGTAGCGCGCCAACCGCCATCAAACGGCACGTCGCGCTGCCACAGCGTCGCAATCGATGAGTCTTGAGTGTCGCCGAACACGCCCTCGAAGCTCAACGCACCATACAGTGGCGTCGCGACGAAGGCACCGATGCCGACACCGGCCCTCGAATCCGTCGTGCCGTTACGCGTCAACCGCGAGTAGATACCGTCAAGCCGAAGCCCTCGCGGCAGTCCGTCGGCGTTGCGCGCCGGAATATCACCGGTCCAGACATCGGGCTCGAGTTGTCCACCCTCGATCAACTGATCGTCGTAGGGTGGGGCGTCGTTCGTGCCGTTCTTTCCGTTCTTGCCGGTCGCGGACTCGAGCGCGTCTCCGTTTCCGCTTTTGGTTCCATTCGAAGCAGGCGCAACCACACTCTGCGCTGCAACCGGCGCGGCAGACGCAGCGCTGGCGATCAGGAGCAGCCAGGCTGCTGCGCTGCGCCGCATCGCGCCTTACTCGAAGCGATGCTCGAACGGCACGCGTGCGCCCGTCCATTCGAGGGTGCCGCGTACCGTCGCGGGCAGCGACACGTCGATCCGCTCGTTGTTGCTCGACTGCGCCGAAAGCTCGAGCAAACGAGTTTCTCCTGGAAGGATCGGGAATGTGGACGGTGCGAAATCGAGTTCGCGACCTTGCGCATCGGTGCCGGTCAGGAATCCGCCGATGCGGCCGTGTGCATTTCCGGTATTGCGAACCAGCAGTGTTGGAACCCGCTTGCCGGCCAACGTGGCAACCTCCGCCTTGAGGATTTCGAGTTTGGGCGCCGCGTCGCCGACGGCCGCATAGACGATGACGCCGATGCGACCGCGCACGGGAATCTTGAATGCGCCGCCGCCGGCCACTGCCGGCTCATCGCCTTCGATCATCAGGGCGAACCGGCATTCGCCGGCCGGTGCATCGTCCGGGGGAGAGATTTCGAAGCGGAAACGAACCCGCGAGCCGCCCGGAATCACCAGCTCGTTGCGTTCAATTGCTACCCACGGCCGGCAGCTGCCCGGCCGAAGATCGTCGTGAAACGTGACGCTGGTGTCCGTGCCGAGCGACCAGTCCGCAGTGCGTATCCGATAGCGTGCTGGCTGCGATCCGGCGTTGGAGATCTCGACGACGTGGCGTGCGCGGACTCCCGGCGCCGCGGTGATCTCGAAGCGCGGTGGCGACACGATAGCGTTGAAGCCCTGGGCTGATGCTGAAGTCATGCAGCACAGCCAAGTCAAGGCGGCGAGCGCAAAGGTTGAAGTGCGAGTCAGGGTCACGGCGTCAGTCGATGTCGATCTCAAAGTGAAAGTTCAGTCGGTGGCCACTGCTCAGCCGGGTGCCGTCGGTTTCGATCCTCAGGACCAGAGTCTCGTCGAGCACCGGCGTGGTGATCGGTCCGGCGTAGACCAGCGCGCGTTGGCCCGACACGAGTTGCCCCGGCAGCAGGCGCCCCTGGGTCGTCCAGCTGGAGCGGACCTGTCCATGCGACTGCTCGGGCAGGACCAGGAACAGGCGGCCACTGCGCTTCAGCCACGGTGCGAGGTTGAGTCTCACCTGCACGGTCGTCGCTCCTTCGACCGTGTTGTCGCCGCCGCGCGATGGCGCCAACTGGCGCCACCGCAGAGTGGCCGAGCTTTCCTGCGGAATAGTCGCGCTGTCGTCGACTCGAAAGGTCGCCGCAGCGACGCCGTCAGTTGAGAGGGTTACCCAGACGAGCACACCGGCCGCAAGCAGAATACGGAGGCTCATGGTGCGGTCAACGTATACGTCACGGTGCCGGTGAACGTGCCAGCGGGAACTACCGCGGTGTTGCGATACGAGAAGGTCTGGCAACTCTCAGCCCACTGATTGCGATTGATGGTGCCGATGGTCTGTGTGCCGCCGGTGAAACTTCCCGCCGGAAACGGCTGCGCGCCGGTGTCGCCGATGCCACTGCTGGTCCACTGAATCTGCGTGAACGGAATCGCGTCGCCCCCGGCATTGGTTAGGGGGGTCGACGATGTGGCCGTCAGCGTGGCACCCGCACCGGCGGCCGTATTGGTGATCCGGTAAAACCCGCCGACGTACAGTTGGCCAGCGCTGCAGAACGTGAAGTTGTCGTAAAAGCTGTTGGTGGCGCCGGTGTTCGACGCCATAGCCTGCGCCGTTCCGCTGCCGACAGCAGCCGCGGGAACGTTGACCGAAACGACGTTGACGGTCGGGTTGGCGGCCGGAGTGCCACCGGAGTTATACAAGCCGGTGAACGAACCGACCCCGATCTGCAAGTAGATCACACGGGGACTGCCGGCGCTGATGTTGACGGTGAACGCGTTTGCGTTTACCGCCGCAAGGCTGCCCACGCCACCGAAGACGAGCCCAAGTATTCCGGTTCGAAGTCGATGCATGCCGTACCCGCGGGTCCCCGTGAGTGCACGCGCCGCGGCTGCGCCGGCGCGTGCGTTCGCGGGAGCTTACGGTGTGGTCGCCGTGTACGTCACCTGGCCGGTATACGCACCCGAGGCCGGTGTGACCGAGTTCAGGTACGAGTACGTCCAGGTGCCGTTGACGTTGACGACCTTGCCAGAGGCCGTATATGTAGTCGTGGCACCATTGATCGCCGGATGTGTTGCGCCACCGGTTACGGCGACGGCAATCTGGGTCCACGGAATCGTGTCGGCGCCACTCAACAAGTTCGGGTTGCCGGAAACCGCCCCGAGTGTCATGTTGCCGTTGTTGCCGACGACGCGCACAGTCACGGCACCGCCGGTCAGGTTGCCGCCCGTCCCGGCGACCGCCGTGCTGTTACCGACGCTCGCGGCCGGGACGGCGAAGTCGACAGTGTCGATCGTTCCGTTCGCCGCCAGAAACGTTCCGGTGCCGACCTGCAGAAACACGAACTTCGGAATCGTCACCGAAAAGTTGACCCGGGCCGATGCGGTGATGTTTGCACCGACGCCGGTCGTAAAATTCGATTCGGCCTGAGCTGCGAACGGTACCGCCAGCGCTCCAGCAACCGCGGCGGCGAGGATCGTGGTGCGATTGTGTTTCATCAGTTCTCCTGGCGGGGCTTGGCCCTGGGCTAGTGCTCTTCGATTCGACGGTCAGCCTTACAAGTGCCGGGACTGACCGCCATCAATGTCGTGGAGGCCATCCGGCCCCATGAACGGAGTGCATCGTACCGAGTACGCGGTATCCGGAAGGGCTGAAATGGCGGCTGCGCTTGCTCCATTTCAGTGTGGTCCGGTCCTGATCGGCACGATTAGCACGACAAACGCAGCCACCTCGTTGTTTGGTCCGATCCAGCGGACCGCGGGATGCTTGAGCGTCGGCCGATGAGCACTTGAGTGGCTGTTGACGGCCTCGGCTGCGACCAATTCTTTCCGCACGCCGGTGTACGTGAACCCGCACTTCGGTTGGTCGATTTCCTGATTCTTCGTCACTGCCGACGAACGGTTTGCCGCTCGTCGGGCGCCGCATGCCTCGCGCGTGTGCTTGCTCAAGAAAAGCGCCGGCGATTCCGTTACCTCGGGAGATTGCAGGCCGCGCAATTGCGGTGTCATTGCCTGACCTTACAGAACGGATTCGACGCTCCTCATCATGTTGCACGCCGTACCTTCCGCATCCGCGCGCGGCTTCACGCTGATTGAGGCACTGATTGTTGTGACCATGCTCAGCATCCTGGCGGCGATCGCGATTCCCAATTACTCGCGCTACGTGACGCGCGGGCAACTGGTCGAGGCGACCAACGCGCTTGGCGAGTTTCGCGTGCGCATGGAGCAGTTCTATCAGGATAACCGCAGCTATCAGAACGCGGGCGGTGGCTGTGGCGCCGCGGTCCCGGCCAGCCTCTCGAACTTTGCCGTGACCTGTGCGATCGCGGCGGCAGGTCAGGCATACACGGCGACCGCCACAGGCGCGGCAAACACGCTGGCTTTGTCTACACGATTGATCAAGCCAATGTGCGGGCGACCACAGCCCTGCCTGCACATTGGGGAAGCCTGCCGGCCGACGCGGCCACTCGATGGGTGACGCGATGAGTCGAACCATGATCGCAATGACGCGCCAACGCGGCGTGACGATTGTCGAGACTGTAGTCGTCATGACCATCGTGGCCATCCTGTTTAGTCAGGCGGTCCCGCTGTTCTCCTCATGGATCGGCAACGCCCAGACGCGCACGGCGGCGGAATCGATTCTCAATGGAATGCAACTTGCACGCGGCGAAGCGATTCGACGCAACCGCATGGTGCAGGTCAGTCTGACCGCGGGAACTCTGCCATCGTGGACGGTGGGCTGCGCCAATCCGATCGACAATGGCACGCCGGGAATCGATGACCCCGGTGACTGCCTTGCGGTCATCCGTGCGCGCCCTTCAGCCGAGAGTTCGGATCAGCCGCAGCTCGCGGTCGTGCCGGCGGACGCCAACACCGTGACCTTCGACTCGCTCGGCCGCATGACGGCGAATGTCGACGGTTCTGCCACTCCGGCCACGATCGACGTGGCCAATCCGGGGGTCAGTGCAACCGAGCGCCGCGTGCTGCGCCTGGTCATGGGGGCGGCCGGCGATGTCCGAATGTGCGACCCGGCTCTTGCCGCCGGCGATCCGCGCGGATGCTGAGGTCGGGCCCGATGATCGCCACTCGACGATCCTTGCCTTCGACGCAGCCGAAACGCGTCCGTGGCATGTCGCTGGTCGAGGTCCTGGTCGCCGTGGTCGTGTTTGCGGTCGGCGTGCTCGGCCTGTTCAACAGTCATGCATTGGCATTCAACACTTTTTCGGACGCCAAGTATCGAGTCGATGCAGCGCTGCTGGCCGACCGGCTGATTGGCGAGATGTGGGTCGATCGCGCCAACGTCGCGACCTATGCCTTCAGTGGCGGCACAACGACTGTTGGGCGACTGGCACCCTGGCTGGCCGAACTGCGCCAGACCCTGCCGGCAGCTGATGCCACAGTCGTTGTCGTCGGCAACGTCGTTACCGTCACCGTCAGTTGGCAGACGCCGTCCAACGATCGTCACCGCCACGTTGCAGTCACCACGCTGCAGGAGCCCTGACATGTTGCGCGGGCTACGCGCTTCGAGGGGCATGACGCTCATCGAGGTGTTGATCGCGATGGTGGTCTCGCTCGTTGTCACGATGGCTGTCTATCAGACGCTGGCGTCGTCGGAGGCCTATCGGCGCGCGGCCACCGGCGGTGGCGACGCAACCTTCAATGGCTCGATCGCGATGTACACCATGCAGCGCGATCTGCGAGTGGCGGGCTTCGGTCTCAACTCGGTCGATATTCTGGGGTGCCGCTTGTTGGTTTACGACAGCGGAACCGATCCGGTGCGCGAATTCAATTTGACACTGGCCCCGGTCCGGATCACCCAGGGCGTCGCCAATGCACCCGACACGATCGAAGTGATCTACAGCGGCACGGATGCGGTGCCGGCCCGGTCCGCCTGACCCAGGCGCTGCCCAGCGCGACCTCAGACTTCTATATCGACAATGCCTTCGGCATCGTGGCTGGCCAGTTGCTGATCGTCGCCGAGCCTGGACAGGATTGCACGCTGGTGCAGGCGACCAATACGCCCAGCCTCGAACCACCGGGCCGCCAGGACTTGCTGACGCACGGCAGCGGCATGTATCGCAGCCCGCTACGGCACGATGGTCGCGTCGCGTTACAACAAGCCCGGCGGACTGGGTCCGAACTACACCCTGTCGCGGCCCTGTTTCCGATCGGCCCGGCACCCACGGTCAACCGGTACTCGATCCAGAACGAGACCTTGGTCATGGATCAGACACTACTGCGGCCGTCGGCCTGCCGGTGGCCACCGCTGTAGTGCAGTTGCAGGCCCAGTACGGCAAGGACACCGACAACGACGGCGTCATCGACGTCTGGGACGAACTCACGCCCAACACTGCCAACGGCTGGGCCGGCGTGATCGCCATCCGACTCGCGCTGGTCTCGCGCAGCGCGGTCCCCGAGCGCCCAAACGCGGCAGGCGACTGCGACGCCACCACCACGGCGCCTAATTGGGCTGGTGGGGCCATTGATCTGACGGCACGGGCCGACTGGCGCTGCTTCAAGTACCGCGTCTTTGAGTCGACGATCAGCCTGCGCAACATGATCTGGAGGCCGGATGAGTTTGCGCGGCCGCCCGAAGGACGTATTCCCGTTGGGTGTGATGGCGCAGCGCCAGGCGCGTGCCTTGAAGTCGAAGCTGCCGCGTCGGCAGCGCGGCGCCGTGCTGATGGTCGTGCTGGTCGCACTGATCGCGATGCTGATCTCGGTCATCGCCTTGAGCCGGTCGATGGATACGCATCAGCTGGTCGCCGGCAATCTCGCGTTCCGCAATGCGGCGGTCCACTCGTCGGACGCCGGCGTCCAGGGCGCGGTGACCTGGCTCCAGGCCACGGTCGGCACTGCAACACTGAATACCAATGCGCCCAATCGCGGCTACTACGCGCAGCTGATCGAGCCCAACTGGGACGATGACTCGGTCTGGAACCAGTGCGCCACGTGCCGCATCGTCCAGGACGGCGCCGGCAACACCGTCCAGTGGATCACCCATCGCATGTGCTCGGCGCAGGGCAATCCGAATGCCGCCGGCGTTTCCTGTTCGCTGCTGACGGCGGGCTCGCCGCCGCGTCCGGCGGCAGCTATGTCAAGCGATGCCACCAACTTCACCGGCACCGCGCAGAACTATTACCGCATCACGGTCCGCGTGCAGGGACCGCGCAACACCAACACTCTGGTCCAGGCCTTCGTTTCCCTCTGACACCGAGACCGGAATGCGCCGCATCCTGCTGTTGTTCTGTTCGCCGCAGCGCTGTCGCCGTGCCGGCGCATGCCCAGCTGACCGATATCGCGAGCACGCCGCTGACGTACTCGATGGCGAGTCAGGTCAAGCCCAACGTCATGTTCATCGTCGACGATTCGGGCAGCATGGCCTCGCGCTTCATGCCGGAACACGTCGACGGCAGCAACATCGACAAGTCCCGCTGCAGCAACTGCAGTTGTTCGTCGACGACCACCAACGGCATCGAAGGCAATCCGCCCTGGTACGCGACGCAGTTCAACACGATCTACTACAACCCGCAGGTCACCTACTACCCGGCGATCGACCGCGCCGGCACCCCGATGACGAGCTACGGCTCGCCGTGGACCACGGTCAAGGTCAATGCCTTCGTCGGGTCGAGCGACGATCAATCTGGTCAGCGGCTATCCGGAAATCGTCTACTGCAAGAATTCGAACGACTTCACCGACCAGCATCGAACTGCCGACGCAATGGCATCGACACCGGCAATCCGTTTGTCTACAACAGCACGTCGACCAACGGCTATCCGAACGGCACTGCTCGGGCTCGTTTCGCTTTCCGGATCGCGCGGTGGCAATCCCTTCTATTACGACATCCTGCCGCGCGAGCACTGCAGCGACGTTCTGCTGACGACCTGCACGCTGTCGACCACACCGACTGGCAGCTTCGTCTATCCGGCGCCGGTGCGCTTCTGCCAGAACTCGACCGACGCCAACAGCAACAGCGCGATAACGGGTTCGACCAGCGGCAAGCCGCGCTGCCAGGGCGTGTAGACGACCAACCATACAGCGGCCCGCTACGGACGCTTCCAGCGCGTCGACATCGTGCCGTCACCGCCACCTATGGTGGCCGGCCGAACCGCACCGATTGCGACGAACGCGCCGAACTGCACCTATGCCGAGGAGATGACCAACTTCGCCAACTGGTACGCGTACTACAGCACGCGCATGCAGTTGATGAAGACCGGCGTTGGCCATGCGTTTCTCGAGGTCGACGGCCGCTACCGGGTCGGACTGATCACGATCAATCCCGGCTCGCCGGTCAGCAGTCGAAGTTACATCCGGGTCGACACCTTTACCGGCACGCATCGCAGCAACTGGTACGCCAAGCTCTACTCATTCAACCCGAGCGGCGGCACGCCGCTGCGCGAGGCGCTGTCGCGGGTCGGCCGCTACTACGCCGGTATTACGAACCGGCATCAACTACGGGATGACCGACGATCCGGTCCAGTATTCCTGCCAGCCCAACGTTGCGATTCTGAGCACCGACGGCTACTGGAACGGCAACGGTGGCGAGCGTCGTCAATGGCACTTCCATCGGCAACACCGACAACGTCGACTCCGGATACTCGACGCGCGCGTCGGCGCCTATGACGGCGGCGCCAGCGGCGTCGGCAATACCCTGGCCGATGTCGCGATGTACTACTACAGCGCGGATCTGCGCGCCAACGGCTCGACCGGCGCGCTCGGCACGGATGTCGGCGACAACAACGTGCCGACCACCTTGCGCGACACCAATCGGGCCAGCACATGCTGACCTTCACGATCGGACTGGGTCTCGGCGGACTGATGCAGTACATCCCGAACTACGAGGCGGCGACCTTCGGCGACTTCTACAAGATCAAGACGGGAACACGGGGTGCCCATGGTCGGGTAGCGGGATCTGCAACTGGCCGGTGCCGCCGATCAACGACAACGACGATCCAACCAAGCTCGACGATCTGTGGCATGCCGCAGTCAATGGCCGCGGTCGCTTCGTCAGCGCGAACGATGCGCCGAGCCTGTACGACGGGCTGGTGACAGCACTGACCGATCTGCGCGTGCTGGTCGGTGCGGCAGCGGCGTCGGCGACCAGCAGCCCGAACATCACGACGACCGACAACGCCATCTACAGCTCGACGTACCGCACGACGCGCTGGGATGGCGAACTGGTGGCGCAGCGCATCGATCCGTCACCGGCGCGGTGGTCCGACGCAGTCGCAGTGGTCGGCGCGCGATCGGCTGAACGCCCGTACAGGTCCGCCGCTACCGACACCCGCACGATCTACACCTCGGTCGAGCGGTGTGCTGACGCTGTTTCCAGTGGAGCGATCTTGACACTGCGACGCGGGCCTACTTCAGCAGCAAGTGCGCGGTCCTGTCGCAGTGCGCATCGATGACGCGGCCGAGCGACGCCCGTAGACGACGGCGCCAATCTGGTCGACTACCTGCGCGGCCAGCGCCAGCACGAAACACTCTATCGCGAGCGCGAGTACCTGCTCGGTGATCTCGTGGGGTCGCGACCGGCCTTCGTGCGCGATCCGCGCCGCAGCTACGGCGACCCGATCACGCCGTCGTATTTCGACTTCAAGAATGCCAACCAGTCGCGGCGTCCTATGGTCTACATCGGTGGGAACGACGGCATGCTGCATGCGTTCGATGCCACTAATGGCGATGAGCTGTGGGCCTTCGTGCCGCGCACCGTGCTTGCCGAAGCTGTACCGGCTGGCCGAGACGGCCTACGCTACCTCGCACGAGTACTTCGTCGACGGCTCACCTACCGTGGCCGACGCGATCATCGGTAGCCTGTGGCGCACCGTAATGGTCGGTGGCATGAATGCCGGTGGCCGCGGCTTCTATGCGTTGGACATTACCAATCCGACCGCGCCGCAGGTACTGTGGGAAATCTGTGCGGACGCGAGCCTCTGCACAACCGCCGACGCCGATCTCGGCCTCTCCTTCGGCAACCCGGTCATTACGAAACGCTACAGTGATGGTCGCTGGGTCGCTCTGCTGACGTCCGGCTACAACAACGTCAGCCCGGGCGATGGGCGTGGCTATCTTTGGGTCATCGATCTCGCCACCGGGGCAATTCTGCACAAGGTCAGCACGGGAGTCGGGAGCAGCGTCTCGCCGTCGGGATTGGCCAAGATCACGGCCTGGGCGCGCGAGCCGGACGCCGACAATACGTCCCAGTATGTGTATGGCGGCGACCTGCGCGGCAATCTGTGGCGTTTCGATCTCGCGACCTCGCCGCCGACGGTGCTGCAGCTGGCCACCTTGCGCGATTCTGCCGGCCTGCCGCAGCCGATCACGACCCGGCCAGAACTAGGCCAGATCGACAATCGGCGCGTCATCTTCGTCGGTACCGGCCGCTATCTCGGCGGCTCGGATCTGCAAAACCCGACAACGCTTTCACCGCCCGGGGATTGGTCCTATATCGGTTCAATGTACGCGATCAAGGACAGCGGAGCGGCGCTTGGCAATCCTCGCGCCAGCACCACCTTTGTCGTGCAGACACTGACGGATGCATCGGATGGCAGACGCACGATCTCCAGCAACCCGGTCGACTGGCCCACCAAGAACGGCTGGTACGTCGACTATCCGTCGGTTGGCGAGCGGATCAACATCGATCCTCAGCTCGTCCTCGGCACGTTGGTGACGACCACGAACATTCCGAATAACAATGCCTGTACCGCCGGGGGCGACAGCTGGATCTATCAGACCGACTATCGAAGTGGCCGGGCGGTCAATACTGCGACCGGCGGTGAGGTGGGCGTGTTCCGAGGTGGCACCTTGACCGTCGGCAACGCGATCGTCCGGCTGCAGGGCCTTAGTCTGAAGATCATCACGACCGGCGCATCCGGGGTCAAGGAAACACGCGGACTGAACGTCGGCAGTGGGATGAATACTGCGCGACGCATGGGTTGGCGCGAGCTCGACCGCTAGACTGCTGCGCCCCTCGAAAGTGCGGCGAGGGCCTAACGCGGTCGCAGCACCCTGGGCGGGAAATAGGGCTTCTTCAGTGCGCGGCCCTGCCCCAGCACAAAGCCGGTCTGCTTGGCGAGGCGGAGCTGTTCCTCGCGTTCGATGCCGGCCAGCACGAAGGTCTCGCGAGTAAGGCCGAGAGAATTGACCTCGCGCGACATTTCGAACCAGGTTTCCTCGCGCACCGAGATCGGTGCCAGCATCTTCGCGAAGTCCGGCGCCACGAAATCAATCGCACTCATCTCCATGCTGGCGCGTGGCTCGGCGAATCGGTAACCAACCGGAATCTGGTAGGAGCGCATCAGGGTGATGAACTCGCGTACGCGGTACGGCCAGCGCAAGCGCTCCATTGCGCCGCGCAGCAGCACCGAAAGGCGATGGGCGGTGGTCTTGTGCGCTTCAATGGTCTGGGCCAGTGATTCGAGCGAGCGTTCGATCGAACCGAACGAGATGGTCACGGCTATGCGATCAACGCGTTCGTGCTCCAGCATTGAAAACGCATGTTCCAGTGCGGCGAGCTGGATCTGTGCCCGCAGTGAGCGGTCCGGCTCGAAGTCGGCGGTCCAGACGTACAGCTCGTCGAACCAGCGCTGGGAGCCGACCAGCGTGCGCGTCGGCCATACGAGCGCACGCACGCGCGTGCCGAAGCGGCTGAGCGCGTCAACGGTCGGGTCGAGCTCGACCTGATGGGTTCCGAGTTCCGGACGTTGATCGATGTTGGACATGTACGCAGTCGGCGCGGGGGCGCAAACGCGGAGCGATTCTCGTTCATATTGGCCGTGGCGGCCAAGTCTGCGCCTAGTTCCTAGACGGTAGTAGTGGAGGTGGGTAGGGCATGCGGACGGCACGTCCCTGACCCAGTTCAAACCCGGCCTTGCTGGCGCTTTCGAGTTGCGCGCGGTTCTCGAGCGCTCCGGCAATCGTCGACTGGGTACTTAACCCCAGAGCGCGAACTTCCAGAGCAAGGTCGCTCCAGGCTTCCGCTCGCGTCGACGCTGGCGCGAGCACCTTCGCGAACGTCGGTTGAACGAGATCGACTCCGGACAATTCCATGCTGACGCGTGGTGCCGACAGTCGGTAGCCGAGCGGGTAGCGCCAGCCGCGCAACATGTCGGAGAACGCACGCAACCGATAGCGTGAGCGCAGCCGTTGCGGGGCCCCACGGAGCAGCACAAACATGCGATGCGCAAATAAGACGTTGTTCTCAAACAACTCCGTCAGTGGATCGAGCGTCCGTTCGACCGTGCCGAACGAGATCGTGACCCCGACCCGCTCGACCAGATCGAACTCCAGCCAACCAAACGCGTCGCGCAAGGCGCCGATCTGAATATTGGCGCGCTGCGTCGTGCTGGCGGCGCCTCCCTCGGTCCAGATATAAAGTTCGTCGAACCAGCGCTGATGCCCGACCAGAGAACGAGTTGGCCAAAGCGTGGCGCGCACCACGCCGCGAAAGCTGCCGGACTGCTCGGCTGAAATCGATTGAGAAGTTCCCTGAGGGCTCATGGTCAAGCTGTCGCGCAGGCCGTTCCGGCGCCTGATCGCGCGCTTCGGTATACCAAGAATCCGTCGTCGGCAATAGGGAAGATTACCCAAGCGGCCACTGTCATGGCGCGGGCGGCGGCTCGTAAGTCCCGAATTTCTCGATAACGCGCGACATCTCTTCGGACGACAGCGTGGGTGGCTCGCCGAGCAAGCGCGCTGAAAGGTAGATCCGCGCCAGTTGCTCGACCTCGATCGCCAGGGCCAGGGCTCGCTCGAGATCGGTTCCACAGGCGATCACTCCATGATGTGCAAGCAGGCATGCGCGGCGTCCCTCCAGGGCCTCGAGCGCGCAATCCGACAATTCCTGCGACCCGAAGGTGGCGTATTTGGAGCATCGGATATCCCTGCCGCCGCCGACTGCCACCATGTAATGAAAAGCAGGCAGGCCGAGGTGCTGGCAGGCGAGAGCGGTGGCAGCCGGCGAATGGGTATGCACGATCGCGTGAAACTCCGGGCGGCTGCGGTAAATATCGCGGTGGAAGCGCCATTCCGAGGACGGTGCGCGCTGACCGATCGCAGCCCCTTGCTCGTCGACGAATACCAGGTCCTCGGTTCGCATACGGCGGTAGGAAAGCGCGGTCGGCGTGACCACAAACCCCTGCCGGGTCCCACGCACGCAGCGCGCCGAGACGTTTCCTGAGGTGTTGACGTTGATGCGTGCGGCGTTCATCGCACGGGCCGTGCGAATCAGGCCCCGCCGCAGTTCCTCATTGTCTTCGCGCGGCGCGTCGGCAGCCGAAGTGGCGTCGCTGGTCGACGCACCCGCCGGGAGCGAGCCCCCTTTCGGCCGGATCGGCGCTGCGGTCATGCCGCTGTCCTGCGCTCGGCGAAAAGCGATCGGAGTGCAGCGGGCGTGGTGATGCCCCGCTCCGTGATGATGCCGGTGACCAGCCGCGCAGGTGTCACATCGAAGGCGGGATTGGCGGCGGCCGAGCTTGACAGGCAGACCGTCTGCACGACGCCGCTAGAGTCGACGCCGCTGACCTCCAGCACTTCGGCAGCACCGCGCTCCTCGATCGGAATCTCCGCGAGGTCGTCGAGATCCCAATCGATCGTCGGCGAGGGTACGGCCACGTAGAACGGCACGCCCGTGTCATGCGCCGCGAGTGCCTTGAGATAGGTGCCAATCTTGTTGGCTACATCGCCGCCTGCGGTTACCCGGTCTGCCCCCACCAGTACCAGGTCAACATCCCCGCGCTGCATCAGATGACCCCCCGCGTTATCGACGATGAGGGTGTGCGGCACTCCGTGCGCGGCGAGTTCCCATGCCGTCAGCAGGCCCTGATTGCGCGGCCGCGTCTCATCGACCCAGACATGAAGCGGCACGCCAGCGTCGTGCGCTTCATACACAGCTGCCAGGGCTGTGCCGTAGTCGACCGTGGCCACCCAGCCGGCATTGCAATGGGTCAGGATCTGCACCGCTTTTGCCGTGCGGCGATGAATCTGTGCAATCAGCTCGGCACCATGCCGGCCGATCGCGCGATTCAACTGAACGTCTTCGTCGGCGATGGCAGCAGCTTCACGCCACGCCGTCTCTACACGCTGGCCGATAGCCAGGGGCGCGAGCAGGGAGCGCATGCGCTCCAGTGTCCAGCGCAGGTTGACGGCTGTTGGCCGCGCCACCAACAGGCGCTTGCAGGCGCTCGCCAGCATTGGATCGCTCGCATCCGTGCGCAAGGCCAGTGCTACACCGTAGGCACCCGCGACCCCGATCAGCGGTGCACCGCGCACCGACATCGTGCGGATCGCTTCGATCACATCATCCAGCGTACCGAGCGTGCGGGTCGTGAAACTGTGCGGCAGGCATGTCTGATCGATGATGCCGACCGCGCTTTCGCCGATCGGCCAGATCGAACGCATAGATCGGCCCTGCACCTTCATGGCCTGATTCTACGGTTGCGCTTGTCTGATCTGCCGACTGCGATTTCCGGATAGCTTGTGCGGTGCGAGTATGGTGCGCGCTGCGGCCGGCATGGCCGGGCCTCAGCATTCAGTACCGGTAGGCGATGCCGAGGCTGTAGAGCTCGACGTCGAAGTCAGGATTGCGCCCGTCGTTACCCTTCGTACGGTCCCAGTCCACGCGAACCGTCCACGCCGAGCCGAAGTTATAGCCAAGGGCAACGCCGTAGATGAACTGACCGCTCGAGTCGCGGGTCGACGCGTCGTAATAGGTGATCACGCCGGTGGTGGTGTTCTGCACCGCGGCGTTGCCGGCGACGCTGGCGGTCACGCCGGCATAACCCGCGCGACCATCGATGAATGCGGGGCCGAGCGGAAGGCGACCCACCACACTCAATGCGAACGCATAGGACTTGACGTCGGCCTGTCCGGTCAAGGAGGTCGTGCCGGCCGGCGGGTTGACGATATAGGCTGGGGACGAGCCATGCCCGAAGTTGAAGTAGCTGCCTTCTACGCCAAGGAACGGCAGGAACAGGTAGCCGGCGAACACCTTGCCGCCGAAGCCGGTGTCGTCGCACGAGAACTGCGGGGGAATGTTGTCGCAGATGCCGGAGTACTTGGAGCCGCCGAGTCCGGCTCCCAGGTATCCCTTGGGGTCCTGGCCGGCCGCGGCGGAAACCGCAATCAGCATCAAAGCCCCAGTCACCAATCGCTTCATGTCTGCTCCTCGAGAGTGGTCGAAGCCAGTCTAGACGGCAGGCGTAGCGCCTTCAAGCTGAAAACGGCAGGTAGAGCCGGCCAGTTCAGGCGAAGCATTCGTGGTTCCGTGCAATCATGCCGCCCGATACGGCCACGATCGACACGCCGAAATCACATTTCTGAAATACCTGTGAGTGTCCATGTCACGACTTCGTAATCTCGATTGTTCCCGGCTGGCGGTGTTCCTGGCGACGGTCCTCCTCGGCCTGCTCTTTTCTGCTGCCCAGGCACAGGCACCGACGACACAGCGTGGCTTCATGTGGGAGATTCGCAAGGGCACCCAGTCAGCGCTATTGATGGGGACGATCCATGTCGGGCGGCCCGAGTTCTACCCCTTGCCGGCACCACAGCTGGCCCGCCTCAATGCAATTGACGCCATAGTGCTCGAAGCCGACGTGACCGATGCCGCGCGTGCGATAGCGGCAACCCAGAAATATGCGGTGTATGGACAAGGCGAAGCGGGCCTGGACACACGGCTGCCGGCGGAGCTCAAGGGCCGGATCGAATCGATCATGACACGCAACGGACTCGACCCGGCTCCGATGTGGCGCATGAAGCCGTGGATGCTTGCCACCGTGCTTGCCTTGTTCGAGGCCGCACAAGCCGGCTACATGCCCGCGCTGTCCGTCGAGGCTTATCTGACGCGGGTCGCACGGGAGTCCGGCAAGCCGATCCGGGAACTGGAAGGTATCGACTTGCAGTTCGAGCTGTTCGAGGGCGCGAGCTGGAACACACAAGTTGCATTTCTCGATGAAGCGGTCAACGCGGTCGAAAACAAATCGGCGCGGCGCGAGATCAACCGCATCACGCAAGCCTGGGAGACCAGTGATCGGGCCGCGCTCGAGCGACTCTATTCAGAGATGCGTGCGCAGACCTCCCCCGGGGCGCGCTTCACGGTCGACACCATCCTGCTGAGCCGGCATCCGGCGATGGTCCAGCGGATCGAAGCGATGATGGGCGACGGCAAGCGTTACGCATTTGCGGTGGGCTCTTTGCATATGGCCGGCCCGCAGGGGCTGGTCGAACTGTTGCGTGCGCGCGGGTACACCGTAACTCCGCTGTAACCAGTCCCGAAGTAGCGGGGAGGCAAACCGTAAAGGCGATGAGACGGAGCTTCGGACTGGATGAGCACCTTCCCGTCACATTGGGTGGTGAACTCGCGCGCCTGCTGCCGGAGGGCGCCTTGTTGCTCGAGTCGCGTCGATGGCTGGTGATCGCCGATGCTCACTTCGGCAAGGGTGCGGCGTTTCGTGCGCGCGGAGTGCCGGTACCGCTAGGATCGACCGCGGCTACCCTGCAGCGACTTGACTTCCTGATTGAGCGCGAACAGCCGGATGTCGTGGTGTTTCTCGGCGATCTGTTCCATGCGCGGGAGTCGCATTCAGACGCGACGCTGTCCGCTCTGTATGCCTGGCGCGCGCGACATGCTGCCCTTGGACTGATATTGGTCGAGGGCAATCACGATCTCGCCGCGGGCCCACCGCCGGCGCAACTTCGTCTGCAGGTAGAGACCGAACCATGGCGGCTTGGGTCAATCGCGTTCTGCCATCACCCGCAACGACTTGACGATGTGATTGTGCTGGCGGGACATTTGCATCCGGCCGTGCGCCTTGTCGGCCGTGCCGGCGACAGTTTGCGACTGCCGTGTTTCTGGCTACGGCATGGTCTTGCCATCTTGCCGGCGTTTGGTTGCTTCACCGGCTCTGCCTGTATCGAACGGGAGGCAGGCGACCGCGTGATTGCGATTGCCGAAAGGCGACTGTACGAAATTCCGTCGACTCAGGCTCAGGCGGCGACGGTGTCCTGACCACGGAACAGGTACGCGTCCATCGCCAGTACCGCGCTGTCGGTTCCGGCGTCGAGGTGTTCGACGCGAGGGTGCGCGCCGGCCGCGCCGAGCGCCACAAAGAGCGGCAGGAAATGTTCGGGCGTCGGGTGCGCGCGCACGGCGTGAGGCGCTAGCTCTCGCCAGCGTAAAAGCCTCGTGCGGTCGTCGTTCCTCAGCGCCTCATCGATCCAGTGTCGAAATTCCTCGACATAGGGTGCCGCCGCACCTTCGGCGATCGCCATCGAACCGCGCGCGCGCGCGGCGCTGATCCATTCGCCCAGATTGTGTGTCATATGGCCTGAGCCGATGATCAGCACGTTCTCCGTGGTCAAGGGCGCCAGCGCAGAGCCGATCCGCAGGTGATGATCAGCACCGAGGGAAGGCTGGATCGAGACCTGCGCCACCGGGATGTCGGCGCCCGGAAACATTCGCCGCAATGGCACCCAGGCGCCATGGTCCAGTCCACGGCAGCTGTTGGCGGTCGCACCCAGTCCGGCATTACGCAGAAGTTCAACCGCCCGCGTTCCGATCGCGCGCGCGCCCGGCGCCGGGTAGCGAATCTTGTACAGCTCCTCCGGAAAGCCGCCGAAGTCGTGAATTGTTTCTGGCTGTGCTGAGGTAGCCACCATCGGCAGCTCGGTTTCCCAGTGAGCCGATGCGATCAGCACGGCGGACGGCCGTGCCAGGCGTGCTCCAAGGGATGCCCACAGTTCGCCGCCTCGCCCCGCCTCGACGGCGTGCATGGGCGAGCCGTGCGAGAGGAAGACGGTCGGGAGCGCATTCATGGAATTTCCTTCGCCAGCGACAACGGCAGTCCGGCCTCGCATAGAACGATATGCCGAGACAGCGAACAGGCGCCGCGCGAGTGAAACAGTTTCATTGGAGATCCTAGAGCAGGGTATTGAAAAGTGGTTCAGGCAGTGCGCAACTGGATTGCGCGGTGCCCAAATGCACGCGACAGTGCAAAGGCGCCGTCGCCGAGCAGGGCTTGCACGAGCGCTGCCACTGTCAGGAACGCCGGGTACTCCCAGCCGCCGTTGGGCGCGGTGAACAACCAGCCATTCCCGGCGTGGGCCCAGGTGGCGCCCAGCAGGACCGGAATGATTAGCGCTGCGACCCAGCGTGTTCCGAGCCCAAGCAGAAGCAGAGTTCCGCCGACCAATTCTGCGGCGAAGGTCAGGTAGGCCAGAACGGCGGGAAGACCGAGGGATTGAAAGAACTGTGCCGTGCCTGGCAGCGTGAAAACCAGCAATTTGAGCAGCGCGTGTGCAATCAGCATGACGCCGAGAGCGATGCGGAGGGTCAGGGCGGCGTAAGGCGCCGTGCGGGAATCAACCATCGTTTGGACTCCTTGGTTAGGTTGGCTCGGCGTTCGCCGCCGGTGAGACGAACTCTATTGCTTGTACTTTGTGGAATAAATAGACTCTAGAGGAATTGTTTATCCCTGATTTAAGGATAATTAGGCTGTGGATCGTTGGGCCGCGATGCGGGCATTCGTTTCAGTTGTCGAGCAGGGGAGCTTTGTCGCCGCCGCTGCTCGCCTTGGAGTCTCAACTTCAGCGCTCTCGCGACAGGTCGCTGACCTTGAGGAGCATCTGGGTGCCCGTTTATTGAACCGAACCACGCGTCGCCTGTCCTTGACCGAAGGCGGCCAGGCGTTCTTCGAGCGCAGCGTCCCGCTGCTGAACGAGCTAGACGAGGCGGAAGCCATTGTCAGCCAGTCCGCGGCGACCCCCCGTGGAACGCTGAAGTTGACCTGTTCGAACAGCCTGGCGCAGCAGTTGATTGCACCCGCCATCGCGCGCTTCGCCGAGCTGTACCCTGACGTGAACTTCGACCTCGTGGTGGCCGACCGCCTGATTGATCTGGTCGACGAAGGATTTGATCTCGCCATCCGGGCAGGAAAGGTCGGCAGTGACCAGCTAGTCGCGCGACGCCTGGGCGGCATGGAGCTGCTGGTATGTGCGTCGCCGGCCTACCTAGCGACGCATGGAACGCCTGAAACTCCTGCAGAACTGGCTGGGCACAGCACGCTTACCTATGCGTATGCGAGCACTCCCGGGATCTGGCAGCTGTCGGGAGCCGGCGGCGAACATGAGGTGCGAGTCGGTGGCAGGCTACACGCCAATAGCGGCGAAGCCCTGATCGCCGCTGCGGTGGCCGGCCTGGGCATCGTCTGTGAACCCGACTTCATGGTTGCGTCTGCACTTGCCGACGGTCGACTGGTACGCCTGCTTGCGCGCTACCGGGCGATGCGCGGTGACATCTGGGCGGTCTATCCCAGCCGTCGGCACCTGTCACAGAAAGTGCGACTCTTCGTCGATCACCTGAGCTTGATTTTTGCTTCCAGCCCGCTGGGATCCCCGGTCACGCCGCAGACTTTCCCTGTGTCGCATCAGTAGTGAAGCGCCTCTAGATCCCCCACTTGACCGGCCGGGATCCGGAACGAATAGTACGAACGTTCGTTTTTGTGGCATTCTCCGCTCCCCAACAGAAATCCGAACTGTCGCTTGCGTATGCCGATCTCCTCCGCCCTTTCGACTATTGCCGCTGCCTTGCAACCGGGCGCGCCGCGCCAGCGCAAGGGCGAGGTCACGCGGGCGGCGATTGTCGATGCTGCCTTGGCGCTGGCCGCACGTGACGGACTCGAAGGCCTGACGATCGGCACACTTGCCGACCAGATGCGAATGAGCAAGAGCGGACTGTTCGCGCACTTCGGCTCGCGCGAGGAGCTGCAGCTGGCGGTCCTTCAAGAGTACGTGCAGCGTTTCATCGATGCCGTACTACGCCCGGCGATCACGAAGCCGCGCGGCCTGCCTCGCCTGGAAACCCTGCTAGAACGCTGGCTTGCTTTCCTTGCACGCGAGCTCGCGCAGGGCTGCATCATGATCGCCGGCTCGGTGGAGTACGACGACCGTCCGGGACCCCTGCGCGAGCGCATGGTCGCGATCATCACCGGGTGGAAGGGCGAACTGCTGAAAGCGATTCGCCAGGCCGTCGTCGAAGGCCAGCTGCGGCCCGACGTAGACGCGCATCAGATGGTGTTCGAGTTGTACGGCCTGGTGCTGGCGCTGCATCAGGATGCGCGCTTGCTGCGCTCATCGGACAGTCTGCGCCGGGCGCGCGCAGGTGTCGCGCGCTTGCTTAATAACGCGCGTGCACCGCTTGCGGCGGACCCAATCCGGAAAGCTCGCGGTCGGCGCGGAATTCCGCGCGGTCCGCCTCGTCGAGCGTCTCGAGGAAGTTGTCGCGCGGCGCTCGAGGCCGCGCGAAATAGTTCAAGGAGAAGTCATGCCCATTTACAAGGCTCCGTTCCGCGACCAGCAGTTTGTGTTGCATGAAGTGCTGGGAGCCGTTGATCACTTGAAGGCAATGCCGGCGCTTTGCCGACCTTGACCTTGACACCGCCAACCAGATTCTCGAGGAGGCGGGCAAGTTTTGTGAAGAACAACTGATGCCGCTGAATCAGTTGGGCGACGCGGAGGGCTGCCATTACGACGCGTCGACCAAGGCAGTTACGGCGCCGAAGGGTTACCGGGCGGCGTTTGATGCGTTTCGGCGGCCGGGTGGCAGGGCCTGGCCGCCGACACCGAGTACGGCGGCCAGGGTCTGCCGCGCTTGTTGCAGATCGCCTTCTATGAAATGCAGTACTCGACCAACCAGGCATTTGCGATGTACCCGGGGCTGACCAACGGCGCCTCGGAGTGCCTGCGCATCTACGCATCCGAACCACTGAAGAACCTATTCCTGCCGAAGCTTGTCTCCGGCGAGTGGACCGGCACGATGTGCCTGACGGAGGCGCACTGCGGCACGGACTTGGGCATGCTGCGCTCCAAGGCCGTGCCGCAGCCGACGGCAGCTACAAGATCAGTGGCGAGAAGATCTTCATCTCCTCAGGCGAACACGATCTCGCCGACAACATCGTGCATCTGGTGCTGGCGCGACTTCCTGATGCGCCGGCCGGCACCAAGGGCATTTCATTGTTCGTGGTGCCGAAATTCCTGCCCAAGGGCGAAGGCGCGACCGCGACGGTCGGGGCCCGCAACGCGCATCTACTGCGGCGGCATCGAGGAAAAGATGGGTATTCATGCCAACTCGACTTGCCAGATGGTGCTCGACGGCGCCACCGGCTGGCTGGTTGGCGAGGCGAATCGCGGCCTCAATGCCATGTTCGTGATGATGAACGGCGCGCGGCTCGGCGTTGGTGTGCAAGGCCTGGGCATCAGCGAGGTCGCCTATCAGAACGCCGCCGCATATGCGAAGGACCGCATCCAGGGGCGCTCGCTTTCCGGGGTGAAGGAACCTTCAAAGCCGGCCGACTCGATCATCCATCATCCTGACGTGCGCCGCATGCTGCTGACCGCACGGGCCTATGCCGAAGGGGGCCGCGCATTCTCCTATTGGGTGGCGCTGATGGCCGACCAACTTCACCGCGGCGCGACCGAGGATGACCGGAAATTCGCCGCCGACATGATGGCGCTGATGACGCCGGTCCTGAAGGCCTTCCTGACCGATACGGGCTTCGAGTGTGCTTCGCAGTGCCTGCAGGTCTTCGGCGGCCACGGCTATGTTCGATCATGGGGTATGGAGCAGTTCGTGCGCGATGCCCGCATCAACATGATCTACGAGGGCACCAACGGGATCCAGTCACTGGACCTGCTTGGCCGCAAGGTGCTGATGGACAACGGCGCCCGCCTGCGCAAGTTTGGAGCCATGGTGCAGGAATTCGTCGAAACCCACGGGACCACCGCCGAGATGAGCGAGTTTGTGACACCGCTCGCGGACCTCGGCGACAAGGTGACCAAGCTGACGACCGAGATCGGGATGAAGGCGTTTACCAACCAGGACGAGGCGGGAGCCGCCGCGACCGACTATCTGCGCGTGCTTGGTCACCTGATTCTGGCCTACTTCTGGGCGAGGATGGCGCAGGTCGCACTCGCGCGGATTCGCGCTGACGGTGACAAGGCGGAACCGTTTTATCGTCACAAGCTAGCCACTGCGCGCTTCTACTATCAGCGCCTGTTGCCGGAGACGGCCTACCATATCCGCGCCGCGCGCTCGGGCGCGGGCAATTTGATGGAATTGCCCGCCGACGCGTTCTGATCGTCAGGAACAGACTTCGCCGATCGCGCGTGGCGCGATCGAACAACCATTCACGGATCACGGACCACGAGACAAAAATGAGCAACTTCGTCGTCAGGAAAGTCGCCGTGCTAGGCGCCGGTGTCATGGGCGCGCAGATCGCGGCGCATTGCGTCAACGCCAGAGTTCCGGTCGTGCTGTTCGATCTGGCCAGGGACGGGCGGAGGGCCACCCCTCGCGAAGGGTCCGGTCAAGAATGGAATCGTCCTCAGAGCAATCGAGAACCTGAAGAAGCTGAGTCCTGCGCCGCTCGGCAACAAGGACGACGCGCAGTACATCGAAGCGGGCAACTACGACGAGCATCTCGAACTGCTCCGCGGCTGTGACCTGATCATCGAGGCCATCGCCGAGCGCATGGACTGGAAGCACGACCTGTATCGCAAGGTGGCGCCCTTTGTGCGCGCGGATGCGATCTTCGCGTCGAATACCTCGGGCCTGCCGATCGCCAAGCTGGCCGAAGCGATCGAGGGCGATTTGAAATCGCGCTTCTGCGGCGTGCATTTCTTCAATCCGCCGCGCTACATGCACCTGGTCGAACTGATCCCGACGCCGGCCACACGGCCCGCGATCCTCGACGATCTCGAGACCTTCCTGACCTCGACACTCGGCAAGGGCGTGGTGCGGGCCAAGGACACGCCGAATTTCGTCGCGAATCGCGTCGGCATCTTCGGCATGCTGGCCACGATCAAGGAAGCAGAGAAGTACGGCATCGCCTACGACGTCGTCGACGATCTGACCGGCTCCAAGCTCGGCCGCGCCAAGAGCGCGACCTTTCGCACGGCGGACGTCGTCGGGCTCGACACGATGGCGCATGTGATCAAGACCATGCAGGACACGCTGCCGGCGTCGATCGATCCCTTTGCCGCGCATTTCGCCACCCCCGCCGTGTTGAAAGCGCTGGTCGAAAAGGGCGCGCTCGGGCAGAAGGTCGGCGCGGGGTTCTATCGGAAGGACGGCAAGACAATCAAGGTGCTCGACCCGAAAAAGGCCGACTATGTCGAGTCGACCGGCAAGGCAGATGAACTGGTGGTGCGGATCCTGAAGAAGAAGGACCCGGCGGAACGACTCAAGCTGTTGCGCGAGACTGATCATCCGCAGGCGAAGTTCCTGTGGGCGATCTTCCGCGATGCCTTCCACTACATTTCAGTGCACCTCGAAACCATCGCCGACACTGCGCGCGACATTGACTTTGCCTTGCGCTGGGGATTCGGCTGGTCGACGGGTCCGTTCGAGACCTGGCAGGCGGCCGGCTGGAAGCAGATTGCCGACTGGGTCAAGGCCGACATCGACGCCGGTGAGGCACTCTCCAAGGCGCCGTTGCCGAAATGGGTGTTCGACGGCCCGGTGGTCAAAGCGAACGGCGTGCACACGAAGGACGGTTCGTGGTCGCCGGCGCAGAAGAAGTTTGTTGGCCGCTCGGCGCTGCCGGTTTACTCGCGCCAGATCTTCCGCGCGCCGTTGCTCGGCGAGGGCGCGCCCACCGGGCACAACGGCGGCAAGACGATCCAAGAAGACGAATCGGTGCGTCTCTGGACACTCGACTCCGGCCTGGGCGCCGAAGTTCTGATCCTGTCGTTCAAGACCAAGGTGCATGCGATCGGCCCCGGAGTGCTGGCCGGCATCCACAAGGCGGTCGATCTGGCCGAGGTGCAGTACCGGGGGCTCGTGATCTGGTCGCCGGATGAGCCGTTTTCGGTGGGCGCCGACCTGCAGTCGATGATGCCGGTATTCATGTCGGGTGGTGCCAAGGCGATCGGTCCGGAAATCGGCAAGTTCCAGCAGGCGATGATGCGGCTCAAGTACTCGACGGTGCCAACCGTAGCCGCAGTCAGCGGCATGGCGCTCGGTGGCGGCTGCGAAACGGCGCTGCATTGCGCGAAGCGCGTGGCCAATCTCGAGAGCTACATCGGCCTGGTCGAAGTCGGCGTGGGGCTGATCCCGGGCGGTGGCGGACTCAAGGAAGGCGCGCTGCGCGGGGCGCAGGCCGCACAGGCTTCGGGCCAGACCGATGTCTTTCCGTTCATCCGCAGCTGGTTCATGAACGCGGCGACGGCGAATGTTTCGAAATCAGCGCTCGAGGCGCGCGCGATGGGTTACCTGCTGGCCACGGACGCCATCGTCTTCAACAGTCATGAGTTGCTGTGGACCGCAATCGGCACCGCCTTTGCGATGCACGCAACCGGCTACCGACCGCCGCTGAAGGTCAAGGCCTTCCCGGTTGCCGGCCGCGCCGGCGTGGCGACAATCAAGGGCCAGCTGGTCAATATGCGCGACGGCGGTTTCATCAGCCAGCATGACTTCTTTGTCTCGAGCTGCATCGCCGAGGCCATGTGCGGCGGCGACATCGAAGCGGGCTCGATGGTCGACGAGCAATGGATTCTCGACCTCGAGCGCAAGTTCTTTGTGCAACTGGTCGGTAATCCGAAGTCGCAGGAACGGATGATGGGTATGTTGAACACCGGAAAACCGGTCAGGAACTGACCGGCTTTCCGGTTTCACCGGATTGTGTGGACGCAAGAGGGGTCTGCCAGCCCCTCTTGGAACTCCCCGGCAAATGAGTGAGACGTTGGAGCCAAGAATGACTCGACAAGTACAGGATGCCTACATCGTTGCCGCTACGCGCACGCCGATCGGCAAAGCGCCGAAGGGCAGTTTCAAGAACATGCGGCCGGATGATCTTCTGGTCGCGGCGATCCGCAATGCCATGGCGCAGGTGCCGAACCTCGACCCAAAGGCGGTCGAAGACGCCATCATCGGCTGCGCAATGCCCGAAGCCGAGCAGGGACTGAACGTGGCGCGGGTCGCGGTACTGCTGGCGGGCCTGCCCAACAGCACCGGCGGCGTGACGATAAACCGCTTCTGTTCGTCGGGACTGAACGCGGTCGCGATGGCGGCCGACCGGATCCGAGTCGGTGAGGCCGATGTGATGATCGCCGGTGGCGCGGAATCGATGAGCATGGTGCCGATGTCCGGCAACAAGCCTTCGCTGAATGCGCACATCTTTGAGCGCGACGAAAACATCGGCATCGCGTATGGCATGGGGATCACGGCGGAAAAGGTCGCGGCCCAGTGGAAGGTCACGCGCGAGATGCAGGACGAGTTCGCCTTTCAGTCGCATCAGAAAGCGATTGCCGGTCAGAAAGCCGGCGGGTTCAAGGACGAGATCACGCCGATCGAGGTGATCGAAAAACTTCCCAACCTTGTGTCGCACGAGATCGATGTCAAGAAACGCAAGGTCGAGCTTGACGAGGGCCCGCGCGCAGACACCAGCGTCGAGGCGCTGGCCAAGCTGCGCCCGGTGTTCGCTGCGCGCGGCCGCGTGACCGCCGGCAACAGTTCGCAGACCTCGGACGGTGCAGGCGCGCTGATCCTGGTCAGTGAAAAAGCACTCAAGCAGTTCAATCTGACGCCCCTGGCACGCTTTGTTTCGTTTGCTATCCGCGGCGTGCCGCCAGAGATCATGGGGATCGGGCCGAAGGAAGCGATACCGGTTGCGCTGCGGCTTGCTGGCCTCAAGCAGGATGACATGGACTGGATCGAGCTCAACGAAGCCTTCGCGGCACAGGCGCTCGCCGTCATCGGCGATCTCGGGCTCGACCGCAGCAAGGTCAACCCGATGGGCGGTGCGATCGCGCTTGGGCACCCGCTCGGCGCCACCGGCGCGATCCGCTCGGCCACGGTCGTGCATGCGCTACGCCGCAAGCAACTGAAGTACGGCATGGTGACGATGTGCGTCGGCACCGGGATGGGTGCCGCGGGAATCTTCGAACGGGTCTAGGGGGAAAACCATCCTCCGCACCAGACGCGGCGTGTCAGAGGGAGCACCACGGCTTGAAAGGAAAGGGTGTCAAGCGGCCGTTCGCTTGACGGCGGAATGGGAACGATCGCAACGGTCGCGATCGTCCTGGTTGAAGTCTTGGACTGGGATCTGACTTGGCGGCAGTCACCATCACGACCAGCGATGGCTACACGCTAGCCGCGACAACGTTTGGCGCTGCAGCGGATGCGCGCGCAGGCGTACTGATTGTTTCGGCGATGGGCGTGGACCAGGCCTACTACGCAGAGTTTGCCGAATGGCTGGCAGCACGCGGCTATTTTGTCGTGACATTCGACTTTCGTGGCATCGGCGCCTCACGGCAAGGTCCTCTACGAACGCTTGACGCCGATGTCTCGACCTGGGCCACGCGTGATGCAGCCGCGCTGGTCGACTTTCTCGCCGGGAGGATCGGCAATCGTCCCTTGCTCTGGATCGGTCATTCGCTGGGTGGCCAGATCCTCGGCCTGCTGCCCAATCGTTCGCGCGTCGATGCGGTGTTGAATGTCGCGAGCGGCGCCGCCTACTGGCGCGAGGGCACGCCGTCGCTGCGTCGCCTCATGGGCGCGCTGTGGTACTTCATTGTTCCGATGCCGCTGACCTTGTTCGGATACTTTCCGGGGCGGCGGCTGGGGATGCTCGGCGACATTCCTGCTGGCGTCCTCAAGCAATGGCGCCGCTGGTGCCTGAACCGGGAGTACCTGATCGGCGTCGAGGGCGAAGCGGTGCGTTCCCAGTACGCCGCGCTACGTCTGCCGATGCTCTCGCTGTCGTTCACCGATGACACCTACATGTCGATTCGCAACTCCGAGTTGCTGCACCGGTTCTTTCCCCTTGCGCGAGCCGAATTGCGCGTAATTGCGCCGCGCGACGTCGGCGCCGATGAGATCGGACACTTCGGCTTCTTCCGTCGTAAGCTCGGCGCACTGCTGTGGCCGCAGGCAGGCGACTGGCTCGATGCGCTGCCGGCCGGAAGGGACGTGTAATGGGGGTCGCCTCGCGGTTCTACGAAGCATTCATGGTGCGCGACTGGTACACCATGGGCATCCTCTATGCCAATCACGCAGTGTTCAGCGACCCGGTCTTCCCGCGCCTGTCGGCGCAGGGCGCGCGCCTGATGTGGCAGATGCTGCTCACCGAAGCCGAGGATCTTTCCGTGGACGTCGAGCTGCTCGAGGATGCGCCCGACCGTGCGCGGGCGCGCTGGGTCGCCCGCTATACCTTCACACCGACCAAGCGCCGGGTGACCAACAGCGTGCACACGGAAATGCGGCTGGTGGCCGGCAAGATCGTGCAGCAGGTCGATACCTTCAGCTTCTGGCGCTGGGCCGGCCAGGCTCTCGGGCCCAAGGGCTGGATGCTCGGCTGGACGCCGATGGTGCGCACCAAGGTGCAGGCCAAGGCCGCCGAATCGCTGAAAGAATTCGCCCAGTTCGTGGCATTGACCAGCAGGGAGCAACCGTGAGCATCACGACCGCAATCACGAATGGCGTCGCGCGGATCGGCATTGCGCGGCCCGAAAAAAAGAACGCGATCACGGTGGCGATGTATCAGGCCATGGCCGATGCGATCGCCGCCGCCCACGACGATCGTGCTGTGCGTTCGATCCTGATTCACGGCGAGCGCGAGATTTTCACTGCAGGCAACGATCTCGAGGACTTCATGAAGAACCCGCCGGCCGGCCTCGACGCCCCGGTGTTCAAGTTCATCCAGGCGCTGGGGTTTGCCGAAAAACCAGTGGTTGCAGCCGTCAATGGAGCGGCCGTCGGAATCGGCACCACGATGCTGCTGCACTGTGATCTCGCCTACTGCGCCGACAACGCGATGTTCTCGATGCCATTCGTCTCGCTCGGCCTGTGCCCGGAATTCGCCTCGAGCCTCCTGGTTCCACTCATCGCGGGCTACCACAAGGCAGCGGAGAAGCTGATGCTGGCCGAGCCGTTCAGCGCGGAAGAGGCGCTCGAGATGAAAATCGTCAATCGCATCCTGCCGCCGGGTGAGGTGTTCGACTACGCAGTGCGCCAGTCTGAACGCTTCAATGCGCTACCGCCGGCGTCGGTGCGCGAGACCAAGCGCCTGATGAAATCGGCCTGGAAGTCAGTCTGCGAGAAGCTGATTGTCGACGAGGCCCAGACCTTCGGCCGCATGTTGAAAGGCGCCGAGGCGAAGGAAGCGTTCAGTGCGTTCTACGAGCGACGCAAGCCCGACTTTTCCAAGTTCGCCTGAGCGCCGCCGTCGCACCGCGCCCCAACTCGATCGACCGATGCATCCCGCTTTGCAGGCCTGGCGTGACGCCGGCCACGAGTTCAGTCATGACGGGCGGCGCTACTTTTGTCGCGTCGAAGGCGCCGGCCCCGAGCTGCTGCTGATCCACGGGTTTCCAACCTCATCGTGGGATTGGCATGCAATCTGGCCGGCGCTCGTTGCGCGCTATCGGGTGCTGGCGCCTGATTTGCTCGGATTCGGCTTTTCGGACAAACCGCGCGGCGATTTCTATCGGATCGGTGCGCAGGCCGACGCCTGTGAAGCGCTGCTCGCGTTGCATGGAGTCAAGCAGGCCTTTGTGCTGGCACATGACTACGGCGTCAGCGTGGCGCAGGAACTGCTTGCGCGGCAGCGCGAGGGCGCAGCCTGGCGGATGCGGGCGCTGGCGCTCTTAAATGGCGGCCTGTTCCCACAGATGCATCGACCGATCCTGATGCAGCGCCTGCTGCTGTCGCCGCTGGGTCCGCTGATTGCGCGCCTGTTCAACGAGCGCGGCTTCAGGCGCAGCTTCGCCAGCGTGTTCGGTCCGCAAACCCGGCCCGGGGACGACGACTTGCGCGCGCTCTGGGAACTGATGACTTACAACGCGGGCCATCGCATTGCTCACTGGCAGATTCGCTATATCCCGGAGCGCGTCGCAAATCAGGCACGCTGGGTTGGTGCCTTGACTGAAACCAGGGTTCCGCTGCGCCTGATCAATGGTCCGGCGGATCCGGTGTCCGGAGCACACATGGCGCAGCACTATGCGCGCGTGGTGCCCAACGCTGATGTCGTTTCCCTGCCCGGCATCGGGCACTATCCACAGGTGGAGGCACCGGCGGCGGTGCAATCCTCAATGCTTGGCTTTTTCGACCGGGTGACGGCCGCCGAGCAGGAAACCGCCGCCTGAGGAAGCCAGCCAAGGAGGCCCACCATGCCACTGCGTCCCGGAATAACGCTCGAAAAGCTGAACAGCCGATCTGCCGACAACCTGCCAGGTTGGTTCGGGGTGAAGGTGCTTGCGCTTGCCGAGGGCACTCTGACGATGGAGTATGTGATCCGGCCGCAGTTTCTCGCGCCCAATGGATTTCTGCATGCCGCTTCAGTCATTGCACTCGCCGACACCGGTGCCGGCTATGCAACGGTCTCGCATCTGCCCGAGGGGGCTATCAACTTCACTACGATCGAGTTGAAGTCGAATTTTCTTGGCACCGCCACGGAAGGGCGGCTGCGCGCAGACGTGCGTGCCGCGCATCTCGGCAGGACCACGCAGGTATGGGATTCGACGGTCGTACATCCTGATAGTGGACGCACGATCGCGCTGTTCCGCTGTTCCCAGCTTATTCTCTGGCCGAAGTCGAAGTGAATACGATCAGATGATTCATCTCGCCGCCCAGGCAATTCTTGCGCCGGTGCTGCTGCTGCAGGCCGGGCACGTGCGCCGTACGACCATTGAGCTGCCGGAACCGGACGGACCGCGCGAAGGCAAGACCGGCCGCGGCGCGCCGCGGCTCAGGGTGCTGGTGGCTGGTGACTCGAGCGCCGCCGGGGTCGGTGCCTCGACCCAGGACGAGGCGCTGGCGGCTCAGCTTGCGCGCGAGCTCGCGTGCCGCGTCAATGGCATTGTCAAATGGCAACTGGTGGCACGTACCGGCGCGCGGTCGGAGGATGTTCGCAAGTTGCTGGCGGAGGCGCGCCTGCGGGCAGCGGACGTCGGCATCGTGGTGACCGGCGTCAACGACATCACGAAGCAGGTGCCGCTGGCGGCGGCGCTGCAGCGGCGCGGCGAGATCGCAGGCGTGATGCGCAAGCGAGCGGGCGTGCGGCATGTTCTGTTTCTGGCGGCGCCACCGATGGAACGATTCCCCGCCTTGCCGCAGCCGCTGGCCTGGATTGCAGGCGCACACGCGGCACGCAGCAATCGCGCCCAGGCTGACTGGGCCACGCGACAGTCGGATATCAGCCATGTACCGTTGGATGGGCTGATGGACACCTCGCTAATGGCGAGAGATGGTTTCCACCCCGGGCCAGGACTCTATGCGCTGATCGCCAGGCAAGTGGCAGAGCATTTCCAGCGCGAGGTCTGGCCACGCATTCAACGCAATCGTTCTCATCGACTGGAAGGCAAATGAACCTCAAGGGCAAGACCATATTCATTTCGGGCGCTTCGCGCGGCATTGGCCTGGCGATCGTCAAGCGGGCGGCGGCCGACGGCGCCAACGTCGCGATTGCAGCCAAGACGGCAGACCCCAACCCCAAGTTGCCGGGAACGATCTACAGCGCAGCGAAGGAGATCGAAGCCGCCGGTGGGCGCGCACTGCCGATCCAGTGCGACATCCGCGAAGAACAGCAGGTCATCGAAGCCGCCCGGAAAGCGGCCGAAGCATTCGGCGGGATCGACATCCTGATCAACAATGCCAGCGCCATCAATCTGACGCCGACCGACGCCACTCCGATCAAGCGCTTCGATCTGATGTTCGGCGTCAATGTGCGCGGGACGTTTCTGTGCACACAGGCCTGCCTGCCCTACCTGAAGACCTCGGCCGCAGCTAAGCGCAATCCGCATGTGCTGACCCTGTCGCCGCCGCTCAATATGGACGCGCGCTGGTTTGCGCCGCATGTCGCCTACACGATGGCCAAGTACGGCATGAGCATGTGCGTACTCGGCCACGCTGAGGAGTTCAAGCGGCATGGCATTGCAGTCAACGCGCTGTGGCCGCGTACCGTGATCCAGACCGCTGCTCTGGCGATGATTCCCGGCGTAAAGCCCGAGCATTGCCGCACGCCGGACATCATGGCCGATGCCGCCTACGCGGTACTGACTTCCGACGCGAGCACGACGACCGGAAACTTCTTCATCGACGATGAGGTACTGGCACGCGCCGGCGTGACCGATCTTGGCAAGTACTCGGTCGTGGCTGGCAGCAAGCAACTCCTGCCGGACTTGTTCATTTAAGACTTGATTGCGGCGATCAGGTGCCGGCTACCGGGGCATTTCGGGCATTCCGGCGCGATCCAGCGAGACGGCGTTGCGCTAGAGTCAATATGGACAACCCAGTGCTGCCATGCGAACCCCGCTGAACCGCCTGCCCGCCAGCCGCCTCGCACGCATGATTGCGGCGCACGAGGTCAGTTGCGAGGCCGTGACGCACTCGTTTGTCGACGCCATTCACGAACGCGAGCCTGAAGTGCGCGCGTTTGCCTGGTTCGACGCGCCGCGCGCGCTTGACGTGGCGCGCGAGCATGATCGGCCGCCGTGGCGCGGCCCGCTGCACGGCCTGCCGGTCGCAGTCAAGGATCTGATCGACACTGCCGACATTCCAAGCGAGTACGGCTCTTCGATCTTCATCGGACATCGTCCCAGTGCTGACGCCGCTTGCGTGGCGGCGTTCAAGAGCGCCGGCGGATTCGTTTTCGGCAAGACGGTGACAGCGGAGCTCGCCAACTTCACGCCGGGCGCGACCCGCAACCCACATCATCCTGAACACACGCCGGGTGGTTCGTCGAGCGGTTCGGCGGCTGCGGTGGCGGCGCGCATGACGCCTTTTGCCCTTGGCACCCAAACCGCGGGATCAGTGATCCGGCCGGCGGCGTTTTGCGGCGTGGTCGGCTTCGTGCCGACACGCGGGCGTGTACCTCGGTCCGGTGTAAAGGCACTGTCGGACACGCTCGATGTCATCGGCGCGTTTGCCCACTCGGTCGATGATGTTGCACTCCTGGCCGCGGCGCTCGCCCTGGCACCGGAGTGGCAGCACGCGCCGGCCAAGGCATTCGCGCCAAAGATTGCCTGGACTGCCACTCCGTCCGCCGCCCAGCTCGCACCTTCGATGCGGGCGGCACTGGAGCGCGTTGCGCACCTGCTCGCCGGCAAAGGTGCCCGTGTGCGCGAGATTGCCTGGCCGTTCGATGCGCCCGCCGGCGTGCCGGCATTTTCCGCGCTGGCCGACGCACAGCGAACCGTGCAGTTGTTCGAAACCGCGCGCGCGCTCGGTCCGGAGTTCGACTATAGAAGGGACCTGCTGTCCGGGCGGCTGGCCGCACTGATTGAAGACGGACGGGCAATTGGCGCCGCGACCTACGTCGAAGCCCTGCAACTCGGACGCGACTGCGCTGCTGCGCTTGATGCGCTGATAGGTGACGCCGACGTCGTTCTGGCACCGAGCGCCCCGGGTGAGGCACCCTACGGCCTGGGTGCAACCGGCGATCCGCAGTTCAACCGCCCCTGGCACCTGCTCGGCGCCCCGCAGATCAACCTTCCCCTGCCAGGTGCAGTGGGGCACGGCGAAGCGGGACTGCCGCTCGGACTGCAGTTGATTGCACGTCCCGGTGCTGACGAACGCATTCTGGCCGCGGCGGCGTGGGCCGAAGCGCAGCTGGCGACGGCCGCCTGATGTCAGCCCACTAAGCATGGCGATTGTCGTCGACGAGCAGATCAGCTTTTCAACTTCCGTGCCGTTGGTGGTGATCGGCGCTGGTGCGGCCGGCATACTGGCAGCGTTGGCGGCGCGCAAGGCCGGCGCTAAGGTGTTGCTGCTGGATCGCGACGCCGCACCGTCCGGCGCCACCGGTCAATCTTCCGGCATGATCCCGGCCGCCGGATCTCCGGCGCAGGCTGCGCGCGGAATCGCGGATACGCCCGAGCGCTTCGCCGCCGACGTTCAGGAAAAGTCGAATCACCGCTCGTTCGAAGTTCTGGTCGAGGCCTATACGCAGCAGGCAGCGCAGGTGCTGGCGTGGCTGCAGACGGACTACGGGATGGCGTTCGAACTGGTCGACGGCGTTCCGCCCGGGCACTCGGTGCCGCGCATGCATGCACTCGTCGAGCGTGGCGGCACAGCATTGATGTCGGCCCTGGTTCGCGCGCTTGCGGACTCGGGAGTGCGCCTGCAGTCGGCGACGCGCGTGACGGATCTGATTACTGATCGTGAACAGCGCGTGCGTGGTGTGCGCTTCACGCGCGGCGAGTCGAGTGTCGGCGAAGTCGGCTGCTCCGCGCTGATCCTCGCCACCAATGGCTTCGGTGCAAACGCAGACCTGGTGGCAAAGTATCTGCCGGACGTGCGGGCGCTGCCGTTCGCCGGTCACGACGGCAGCAGCGGCGACGCCTTGACCTGGGGAGTCGAACTCGACGCTGCCTGCGCGGATCTCGACGGCTTTGTCGCGCACAGTTCGATTGTCATGCCGCAACGTCACCAGATGCCGTGGGCCATGATGACCGAGGGCGCAATTCAGGTGAATCGTGAAGGCGAGCGGTTCGGCAACGAGCACGAGGGATATTCGGAAAGCGCGCTGTTCGTCCTTGCGCAGACCGACGGCGTGGCCTTCAACATCTACGATGAACGCATTCATGAGGTCGGACTGACGATGCCCGGCTACCCGGAAGCGGTGGCCCAGGGTCTGGTCAAGCGCGGCGCCACACTGCGCGAGTTGGCGGATGTGCTGGGGGTGGACCGCGACGGACTCGAACAATCCGTCGCTGTCGTCAATTCGCTGGCCTTCGAGGACGAGACCGACGATTTCGGGCGCGCGTTTCACGCCTCGCAGATGATTCTTACTCCGTTCTACGGCGTTAAGGTCACCGGCGCGCTGCTGGGCACGGAGGGAGGACTTGCGATCGACGCGAACGGTCGCGTGCTTCGAACCAATGGCCAGGCGCTGCCAAATCTTCTTGCGGCCGGGGGCGCGGCGCGCGGTATCTCCGGCGATGCAGGCGGCGGCTATCTCGAAGGCAATGGGCTGCTGGCTGCCGTAGTCGGTGGCTACCTGGCCGGTAGCGCGGCCGCCGAACTGGCCTACTAGGCCCTCAACGCCGAAAGAGTGCGGGGCGCAGCGGGCCTGTCGCTTGCCGGCCCACTGACCCTCGGTCTTGGCCCAGTGCCTATCCGGACTTCGGCAACTGCCGCGGTCGACGCTCGCCATCCGTGGCCACGTAGACCAGGGTTGCTTCGGTCACCTGCACCAGTTCCTGCTGCAACCGGTTGCGCTCGGCCCAGACCTCGACGTCGACCGTGATCGAGGTCGAGCCTGTTTTCGTGATCTGGGCATAGAAACTCACCAGGTCGCCGACAAACACCGGATTGCGGAACAGGAAGGATGTGACGGCCACGGTGGCAACGCGTCCGTTGGCGCGTCGTGCGGCGGGAATCGCGCCGGCAATGTCGACGTGCGCCATGATCCAGCCGCCGAATACGTCGCCATGGATGTTGGCGTCCGAAGGCATTGGCATCATGCGCAGCACGGCGATCCGGTCGGCTGGAAGTTGTGTTGTGTCCATGCGGGTTCAGTTCCGATGTATTGCGAGCGTTGCGCGCGCCAAGCAGCCCGCGATCTGGCGAGCCATTCGCGCGCCTTTGCCTTCGCTGGCGACGACAATGACCTTGCCTACGTATCGCATCGCGAATCCGGATAATGCGGAGGATGCGAAGCGTACCTGTGCTGACGATTCTGGGGGGTCCTTTCCATTCCGTTGCAATGCGCGCGCCCGCCCGGCCTGTCCACGGCGCAGCTAGCAGGCTGCGCGGGCCCGACAGCGCGCAAGCGCTGTCGAGTACTCCCGCTACGCCCAAAGCGCGCGCGCCTGACTTGATCTGGGCTGCGTGCACGTGCGACGGCGCAGCCGTCGCGTACAAGCCGCCCGACTGAACCATGCGCTGGTCCACTCCACGCGAAGCCTTGCCCAGCGCTCCCCGCGCACGCAATGACTGGCAAACGCTGGGTCAACTGTTCCCCTACCTATGGGCCTACAAGGGACGGGTCCTGATCGCGCTGGCCTGCCTGTTGGCCGCCAAGATGGCGACGGTGTCGGTGCCGATCCTGCTCAAGCATCTGGTTGATGCCCTGGCGCCTGCCACCGTCGCCGCGACCGCACTGGTGGTGCCGCTGGCGCTGGTGGCCGCCTACGGCGCCCTGCGCTTCGCGACCTCGCTGTTCACCGAGCTGCGCGAATTCTTCTTTGTCCATGTCACCCAGTCGGCGACGCGCACTCTGGCGCTGAAGACCTTCCGTCATCTGCATGCGCTCTCCCTCGCCTACCACCTCGAGCGCCGCACCGGCGCCGTCACGCGCGAAATCGATCATGGGGTGCGCGGAATCTCCTCGCTGGTCAGCTTCACCCTGTATTCGATCCTGCCGACCCTGATCGAGATCGGCCTGGTTGTCGGCTACCTGGTCTGGAACTACGAGATCTGGTTCGCGCTGATCGTCGCCGTCAGCCTGAGCCTGTACATCGTGTTCACGGTGGTCGTGACCAACTGGCGCACGCTGGTGCGGCGGCGCTGGAACGAACTGGAAACGCGCGCGCAATCGCGCGCGGTCGATTCCCTGCTCAATTTCGAGACCGTCAAGTACTTCGGCAACGAAGACTACGAGGCGCGCCGCTATGACGAGACTCTCGCCCAGAGCCAGCACACGGCGGTCTTGTCGCAGCAGTCGCTGAACGTTCTTAACGCCGGTCAGCAGGCGATCATCGCGATCGGCCTGACGCTGGTGTTGTGGCGGGCTGCCGAGGGCGTGGCCAGCGGCGCGTTGACGATCGGCGATCTGGTGCTGATCAACGCGTTCATGATCCAGCTGTATATCCCGCTCAATTTCCTTGGCGTGATCTACCGGGAGATCAAGCAGAGCCTGGCGGACATGGACCGCATGTTTGCGCTGCTGGAGGCCAACCGCGAAATCCAGGATGCGCCCGGAGCGCGCGCGCTGACAGTCGGGCGCGCCGAGGTCCGGTTCGAGCAGGTCGACTTTGCGTATGACCCGCGCCGACAGGTGTTGCATGGCGTCAACTTCACGATTCCCGGCGGCTCGACCACGGCAGTAGTCGGCGCGACCGGCTCGGGCAAGTCGACGCTGGCGCGCCTGCTGTTCCGCTTCTACGACGTGCAGGGCGGCCGCGTCTGCATCGATGGCCAGGATGTGCGTGCGGTCACGCAGGCGAGTCTGCGCGCCGCCATCGGCATCGTGCCGCAGGACACGGTGCTGTTCAACGACACGATCGAATACAACATCGCCTACGGGCGGCCGGGGGCGGGCCGCGAGCAGGTCATTGCGGCGGCGCGCTCAGCGCATATCCACGACTTCGTCGCCTCTCTGCCCGATGGCTATGCAACGCAGGTTGGCGAGCGTGGCCTCAAGCTTTCGGGCGGCGAGAAGCAGCGGGTGGCGATCGCACGGACCCTGCTCAAGGATCCGGCGATCCTGATCTTCGACGAGGCTACCTCGGCGCTCGATTCACGCACCGAGCGGGTCATCCAGTCCGAACTCGAGGCGATTGCGCGCGATCGAACCACCCTGGTGATTGCGCACCGTCTGTCGACCATCGTGCACGCCAGTCAGATCCTGGTCATGGATCACGGCCGCATCATCGAGCGCGGCACGCACGACACGCTGCTGGCGCACCGCGGCGCCTACGCTGCGATGTGGGAAATGCAGGCGCGCGAGCGACGCACGACTGATGCTTCGCTGGCAAGTGCGCCCTCAGCCTGAATCCGGACCTGCCTTACACACGATTGCGGGTGTGCAGTGATCAGCCGGGCTGCTAGTCTCGATCCGCCGCGCTGGTCTCGCACCGATCGCCGCAATCTCCATCATGTTTGACGATCCGATTCTCCTTGCGCGTGCGCAGTTCGGCCTGAATATCGGGTTTCACATCCTGTTCCCGACGGTGACGATTGCGCTTGCCTGGGTGCTTGTCTACCTGCGAGTGCGCGATGCGAACGGCGGCGCGGCCTGGGTTGCGGTTGCCTACCGGCTCTGGGTCAAGATCTTCGCGCTGTCATTCGGGCTTGGGGTGGTGTCGGGGCTGACGATGAGCTTTCAGTTCGGCACCAACTGGCCGGGTTTCATGGAGAAGGCGGGAAATGTCGCCGGGCCACTCCTCGGCTACGAAGTGATGACCGCATTCTTTCTCGAGGCCAGCTTCATTGGCGTCATGCTGTTCGGACGCGACCGCGTACCGGAGTGGCTGCACACCGTTTCAGCGCTGCTGGTCGCAATTGGCACCAGCCTGTCGGCGTTCTGGATCCTCGCGCTCAATTCGTGGATGCAGACGCCGCAGGGATTCAGCATCATCGATGGGAGATTCCACGCCGCCGACTGGTGGGCGATCGTCTTCAATCCCAGCTTTCCCTTCCGCCTCGCGCACATGTGGCTCGCATCGGCGCTGACCGTCGCGTTCCTGATTGCGGGACTGTCAGCGTTCCAGCTGCTGCGCAACCGTGCCCACGAGCCGGCGCGGCACATGCTGCGGCATGGTCTCGTCATGGGCGCATTGCTGGCGCCACTGCAGGCACAGGTCGGTGACATGCACGGCCTGAATACCCTCGAGCACCAGCCCGCGAAGATTGCCGCGATCGAAGCGATCTGGCATACCGAGCGCGGCTCTCCTCTCGTGCTGTTTGCCTGGCCGGACGCGGCCGAAACCCGCAACAAGTATTCAATCGAAGTGCCGCACCTGGCGAGCCTGATCCTCACGCACGAGTTCAATGGTGAAGTGAAGGGCTTGAACGAGTTCGCCGGCAAGCATCCGCCGGTCGCTCCAGTTTTCTTTGCGTTCCGCGCCATGGTTGGCGTTGGCGTGCTGATGATCGTCACCGCCTGGTGGTCCTGCTTTCGGTTATGGCGACGCGGCGAACTGCAGCTTTGGCTGTTGCGGTGGCTGGCATGCATGACGTTTGCTGGTTGGATAGCGACCCTGTGCGGCTGGATGGTGAGCGAGATCGGTCGCCAGCCCTGGCTGGTCTACGGCCTGCTTGCCACGGCCGACGCCGCTTCCGCCGTGCCAGCTGCCCAGATCGGCTTCACGCTGATCGCCTACGCATTGGTGTACGCGGGGCTGCTCGTCTCGTACATGGTGGTGCTCACTCAGCTCGCGATCAAGGAAGCAAAGGAAGCGAACGACGCCGGCACCACGCCTAGCGAGGGCACGCCGCCGGGTCCCTCGGCCAGTCCAGCAGCGGCCTGATCAAACGCATGGAACTCGATCTTCCGTTCGTCTTCATGGTGCTGATGGGACTGGCGATCCTTGCGTACGTAATCCTCGACGGATTCGATCTCGGTGTCGGCATCCTTCTGCCGCTGGCGCCGCGTGAGCAGCAGGACATGATGGTCGCTTCGATCGGCCCGTTCTGGGACGCCAATGAGACCTGGCTGGTACTCGGTGTCGGCATCCTGCTCGTCGCCTTTCCACTCGCGCATGGCGTGATCCTGTCGTCGTTGTATCTGCCGGTCGCTCTCATGCTGATCGCGCTGATCCTGCGCGGGGTCTCGTTCGAATTCCGGGCCAAGGCGACCGGATGGCACCGCGAATTCTGGAACCGGATGTTCTTCGTTGGTTCGCTTGGCGCCGCGCTGGCCCAGGGAGCGATGCTGGCCGGCGTGATCACCGGCTTTCGCAGCGGGTTCTGGATCTCGATGTTTGCCTTGCTCAGCGGTGCGGGGCTCGCCGGCGCCTATGCACTGCTGGGCGCCACCTGGCTGGTGATCAAGGCCCAAGGTGAACTGCAGGCCCAGGCCTTGCGCTGGAGCCGGATCGCGGTGCTGCTGGCCGCCGCCGGTGTGGCGGCAATCAGCCTGGCGACTCCGCTCGCAAGCTCGGGCATCCTGGACAAGTGGTTGGCGTGGCCGCGTGCCGCCTACCTCGCACCGCTGCCGATCGCAACCACAGCGGCGCTCGCCGGTATCTGGATCTGGACCGGCCGGTTGGTCAGTGGGCAGGCGCAGCGTGAATGGGGCCCCTTCGTGCTGGCCGTATGGGTGTTCGTTTTCGCATTCGCCGGCCTGGCATACAGCCTCTTTCCCTATCTGATCATTGATCGAATGACCATCTGGCAGGCAGCGGCGGCGCCAGAATCGCTTTGGGTGGTTCTGATCGGTGCATCGGTGGTTCTGCCGTTCATCGTCGGCTACACCGTGTTTGTCTATCGAGTGTTCTGGGGAAAGGCACGCGCGCTCAGCTATGGCCCCTAGCAGATCAATAGGACCTGGCGGTGCAGATTTCCGCCGCAAGCTTGTTGCGTTGCACCAGCCGGGTGCAGGTCCTGGCTTCGTCCAATTTCTGACACCGCGATGTAGCCGCGGCGATTGGCTGAGTTACAGTCACAATTCCGCGTCCTGCGGGCCCGACTGAAGAATTCCCGGGGATCCGGGTTATGCGAAAAGGAGAGGATTCAATGATCAAGAATGCGAGCAAGGTGCTGGCAGCAGGCGTGGTCGCCGCCGCCGCGCTGGCCTCCGCGCCGGCCCACGCCGGCAAGACCCTCGACGGGATCAAGGCGCGTGGCCAGGTGATCTGCGGAGTGAACGTTGGCCTGGCCGGATTCTCGGTGGCCGATAGCAAGGGCGAGTGGAGCGGACTGGACGTGGACATCTGCCGTGCCATTGCAGCAGCTGTCCTCGGTGATGGCACCAAGGTCAAGTTTGTTCCCCTCAATGCGCAACAACGCTTCACCGCGCTGCAGTCCGGCGAGATCGACATCCTGTCGCGCAATACGACCTGGACCCTGACGCGTGACGCCTCGCTCGGCATGTTCTTCACGGGCACGACCTACTACGACGGCCAGGGTTTCATGGCGCCGGCAAAGAGCAAGATCAAGACCGGGAAAGATCTGAAGGGCGCAACCGTTTGTGTGCAGTCGGGCACAACGACCGAGAAGAACCTGACGGACTACGCGCGCGCCAACAACCTCGCCATCAAGCCGGTCGTGTTCGAGAAAGTCGAAGCAGCCACCGGCGCCTACTTCTCCGGCCGCTGCCAGGCCTATACGACGGACGCCTCCGGACTGGCCTCGGTGCGCAACAAGGAGGCCAAGAATCCGGACGAACACGTCATTCTGCCGACGCTCATTTCGAAGGAGCCTCTCGGCCCGGCGGTGCGGCGCGGCGACGACGAGTGGTTCACGATCGTCAAGTGGGTCGTGTTCGGCCTGATCGAGGCCGAGGAATATGGCCTGACGCAGAAGAATGTCGATGAGCAAGTCAAGACGAGCACGGACCCGGTCATCATGCGCATCGTCGGCACTTCCGAAGACACCGGCAAGCTGATGGGTCTCGACAAGAACTGGATGGTCAACGCGCTCAAGGCCACCGGCAATTACGGCGAGATCTTCGAACGAAATGTTGGCCCGAACTCGCCACTCAAGTTGCCACGCGGACTGAACAACTTGTGGAACAAGGGCGGTATCGTTTACGCGCCGCCGGTTCGCTGAAAGCGAACGGGAGGCGCTGTTCGCGCAATGCGCGAACGCGCATGATTAGCTTTCCCACTCACCCCCAGCCCCTCTCTCCCAAGGGAGAGAGGGGTGGTGAAGTGAGGGGAGATCTTGGGCCCGGTTCACACCAGCACGGAGCTTGCGGCGCTTGCCGCAGGCTCCTATGCGAAGCAGGGTTCGCTCCCTGCTTCGCATAGTCGGTACTCTGAAGCGACGGCGATCCGAGGAGCAGCGCAATGTCACAGGCCATGCCGGGGCGTGTACCGCCCAAGCGACGCGACTGGTCCTGGCGCAGCCAGGCGTTTCGCGGCCTGATCTACCAGATCATCGCGATCGGCCTGATCGCGTTCGCGGTCTGGTTCCTGGCGCACAACACGCTCGAGAACATGCGGGTGCGCGGCATCCAGAGCGGCTTCGGCTTTCTGCTCACGCCGGCCGGCTTCGACATCGGCGAGATGCTGTTTTCCTACGATGCGCTGGACCCGTATTGGAAGGCGTTCCTGGTCGGTATCGCCAATACCTTGCGTGTCGCGATCATCGGCATCATTCTGACGACCCTGCTCGGTACAGCACTCGGCGTGGGGCGGTTTTCGCGCAATGCGCTGGTGCGCGGCCTTTGCTACGGATACGTCGAGCTGTTCCGCAACATTCCGGTGCTGCTGCAACTGCTGATGTGGTACCTGCTGTTCACGGAGATGCTGCCCGATCCGTTCGATCCGATCACCGCATTCGGGCTGTTTTCCTTGAGCAAGGGCGGCTTCGTCTATCCGGTTCCGGTCTGGGGCCTGGGGCAGGGCCTGGCACTTGTTGGAGCGCTGGTCGGCGTTGTTGCGGCTTGGCAGTACCGGCGTTGGGCACAAAGAAAGTTCGAGCTGACCGGCAGGGTGCGCAGCATGTTCTGGGTGCCGATCGCGATCGTCGTGGCCATGGCGTTCGTCGGCTGGCTAGTCGGCGGCGCGCCGACCGAATTCAGCATCCCCAGTCGCGTTGAAGGCAGCACAGTCGAAGGCGGAACGGCAGTGACGCCCGAGTTTCTGGCGGTGCTGCTCGGTCTTACCTTCTACACGTCGGCCTTCGTCGCCGAGGTCGTGCGCGCTGGAATCGCATCGGTGTCGCTCGGCCAGATCGAGGCCGCGAGCAGTCTCGGCCTGTCGCGCGGCCAGGCGATGCGACTCGTGGTCCTGCCGCAGGCCATGCGCGTGATCATTCCTCCGATGACGAACCAGTACCTGAACCTGACCAAGAACTCGTCACTGGCAGTCGCAATCGGCTATCCCGACGTGGTGTCGATTGCAAACACCGCGATCAACCAGACCGGCCGCGCGGTGGAGTGTATCGCCATCATCATGGCGGTGTACCTGACGACCTCGCTTTCGACCTCCGCGCTGATGAACTGGTACAACAAGCGCGCCGCGATCAAGGAGCGATGATGAGTGCGATCTTTCAGCCGATCGCACCGCGTTCGGCTCCGATCCGGACAACGGGTGCTGTTGCCTGGGTGCGAGGGAACCTGTTTGCCGACTGGAAGAGCAGTCTGACGACCGTGGTGATGATCGCGCTGGCGGTCGCCTACCTGCCGGGGCTCGCCGACTGGGCGATCGTGCAGGCTGTGCTGCAGCCGAACGCCGAGATCTGCCAGGCCGCGCGCGGCAGCGGCGCCTGCTGGGGCGTAGTCACGGAGAAGTACCGATTGATCATTTTCGGCCGCTATCCGTACGAGGATCAGTGGCGGCCGCAGCTGGCGACGATCCTGCTGGTCGGACTGCTGTGTGTCAGCTGCATCCGCACTTTCTGGAAACCATGGCTGGCGCTGCTCTGGGTGGTCGTACTCGCGGTGTTCTTCGGGTTGATGTACGGCGGCGTGGCAGGGCTTTCGGTAGTCACGACCGATCGTTGGGGTGGGCTTCCGCTCACGATCATGTTGTCGTCGCTGTCGATCGTGCTGGCGTTCCCGCTGTCTGTGCTTGTGGCACTGGGTCGCAAGTCCAAACTGCCTGCCATCCGCACGGTCTGCGTGATCTACGTCGAGCTGATCCGCGGCGTACCACTGATCTCCGTGCTGTTCATGGCGAGTTTCATGTTTCCGCTGTTCATGCCGCAGGGATTTACGATCGACGTGCTGGTGCGCGTGCTGGTCGGCATCACGCTGTTCGCGGCCGCCTACATGGCAGAGATTGTGCGCGGCGGGCTCCAGGCCATCCCGAAGGGTCAGGTCGAAGCAGCCGATTCGCTTGGCCTGTCCTACTGGCAGACTCAGCGCAAGATCGTGCTGCCGCAGGCGCTCGCCATGGTGGTGCCGGGAATCATGAATAACTTCATTTCGATCTTCAAGGACACCTCGCTGGTGACGATCGTGTCACTGTATGAGCTGACCGGATCACTCGGCCTGGCCTTGAACTCCGACGCCGACTGGCGCCCGTTCAAGATCGAAGGCTACCTGTTCATCACAGCGATCTACTTCGTTTTCTGCTTCGCCATGTCGCGCTACAGCCTCTGGATCGAGAAGCAACTCAACCGCAGCAAGACACGCTAGCCGGAACCGGACTCGAATCATGACCGCCAGTGAAACCATCATTTCCTTCGACAAGGTCAACAAGTGGTACGGCAACAGTTTCCATGTGTTGCGGGATATCGACCTGAATGTCGCGCGCGGCGAGCGCATCGTCATTTGCGGCCCATCGGGCTCCGGCAAATCCACTCTGATCCGCTGCATCAATCGACTGGAGGAATTCCAGGAGGGGCGGCTGACCGTTGATGGCACCGAGATGAGCGACGACGTCAAGGCGATCGAGAAGATCCGCAAGGAAGTCGGCATGGTGTTCCAGCAGTTCAACCTGTTTCCGCACCTCACGGTGCTGGAGAACCTGACGCTGGCCCCGATGTGGGTCGGCAAGACACCGAAGAAGGACGCCGAAGAGAAGGCGATGGTGCAGTTGAAGCGAGTGCGCATCGCCGAGCAGGCCGAGAAATATCCGTTGCAGCTCTCGGGCGGCCAGCAGCAGCGGGTGGCGATCGCACGTGCTCTGTGCCTGACGCCGAAGGTGATGCTGTTCGATGAGCCAACCTCGGCGCTCGACCCGGAGATGATCAAGGAAGTGCTGGACGTGATGATCGAGCTGGCCAAGGGTGGCATCACGATGCTGTGCGTGACGCACGAGATGGGCTTCGCCAAGGCGGTGGCCAATCGTGTCATCTTCATGGACCAGGGCCAGATCGTCGAGCAGAACACGCCGCACGAGTTCTTCGACCATCCCAAGAGCGACCGCACCAAGGACTTCCTGTCCAAGATCCTCGGCCACTGAGCGCCTTGCCCGCTCGGCGCATCGTTCACTCCTTCCTTGCCTGGCGGGTGCCTCGCCGTGCAATGGCCTGAACTCACGACCAGTCTGTGGACTGCTTTGATCATCGCCAGCGACTGGGCGATTCGCCTGGTCATGCTGCCGATCGTGCCGACGCGCCGTTCGCCCGATGCGGCCAAAGGCTGGCTGCTGCTGATCTTCTTCCTGCCCTGGCTCGGTCTGGTGCTGTACGTGCTGATCGGTCGGCCGCATCTGCCCCGCTGGCGGCTGGAGCGACGCGAAGCCTATGTCCAGTGGCTGCGCCCGATCGGTATGCGGTTGCGTTCCACTCCGGCGTGGCAGCCGCCCGCGGTGGCGCCCGAATTTGCCGCCAGCGTGCGACTGGCGACCGAACTGAGTTCGCTGCCGAACGTGGCCGGCAACGAAGTCGAACTGCTCTCCGACTACAACGGCACCCTGGCACGAATCGCGACCGACATCGAGTCCGCGCATACGAGCGTGCACCTGTGCTTCTACATCTTTGGTGACGATGCGCGCACTGCGCCGGTGATCGAAGCGCTGGGGCGCGCAGCTGCGCGTGGTGTTGCATGCCGGGTGCTGATCGATGCGCGGGGCTCGAAAGCGTCGCGCACCACCCTGATTGCAAAGCTGCGTGCCGCCGGAGTCGAAGCGAACATCGCGCTGCCGCTGCGGATTGGCCGCAAGGCGGCGCGCTTCGATCTGCGCAATCACCGCAAGATCGTCGTCATCGATGGTGGTGTCGGCTACACCGGCTCGCAGAACATGGTGGCATCCGACTTCAAGCCGGGACTGTCGTACACCGAACTGATGGTGCGGCTGACCGGGCCGTCAGTGCTTCAACTGCAGGCCGTGTTCGGCGGCGACTGGTATGTCGAGACCGGGCAGTTCATCGGCGAGGCGGCGTTTCCGCTGCTGCCGAGCACCGGCCGCTTTGCGGTACAGGTGCTGCCGAATGGGCCGTCCAACCCGGGCCTGCGGGTGCAGCGCATGGTCATCAACCTGATCTACGCCGCGCGCGAGCGCGTGGTGATGACCACCCCGTATTTCATTCCGGGTCCCGCGCTGCAGGAGGCACTTGAGACCGCGGCGCAGCGCGGCTGCGAAGTGAACCTCATTGTCGACCACCAGCTTGACCAGTTTCTGGTCGGCAATGCACAGCGCTCGTACTACGAAGTATCTGCTGCGCGCCGGCGTGCGCATTCACGCCTACAAGGCAGGATTTCTCCACACCAAGGCGGTGTCGATCGACCGTCGCATGGCATGGGTAGGCAGCTCGAACATGGACATGCGTTCGTTTCAGCTCAACGAGGAGGTTGTTGCCCTGTTCTTCGACGCTGAAGTGGCGGAGCAGCTCGCAGCGATCGAGGAGCACTATATGCAGGCCGCCGAACGTATCGACCTTGAAGCATGGCTCAAGCGGCCATTCTGGCAGCAGGTGGTGGAGAACCTGACGCGGCTGGTAAGTCCGCTGCTGTAGGAGGACGGGAATATTGGTCGGCGTCGAATAGTCGACATCGGAACCGCCGCATACTCAATCGATTGCAGGAATGCCTGCGCCTAATGTTCGTCTCACTCCCAACCGGGAGACCAACCTGGAGATGAACCATGAAACGCAACAGCAAATTTTCTCTTTCCCTGATCGCTGCCGCATTCGCTGCCCTTCTGGCGACCGGCTGTGCAACCGTTGGCGAAAGCGCTGACGGTGGCCAGTATGACTTTCGGACCAGTGTCGACCGCGGCGGAGACAATTAATCTGCCTCTGAAGTCAGCGCGCTTGCTGGTGCAAGGGCCCACACCAGCAGTGCGCTCCAGTTCCTGAATCGCGGTCGTTGTTCTTGATTGGTGATGTCCGAAGCGTCGATCTTCTGCACTCTCCCTTTGGGTTGAACTACGTACCGGCCGCCTGCCGGCCGCATACGGGATAATCCGCACCTTTCGTCCTTGCCGCGTCGGTTCCGATGCGGGCGCTCATGTCTGCTGCAGCTTTCCCCGCGTCAAACTCGCGTGCGTCGATCGTGCCGTATGCTGCGACGATCTTCCTCTCGGCATTTCTCCTGTTTCTGGTCCAGCCGATCATCGCCAAGCAGATCCTGCCGTGGTTTGGCGGCTCGTCCGCGGTCTGGACAACTGCCCTGGTATTTTTCCAGTCAACGCTGCTCGCGGGCTATGCCTATGCCGACCTGACGATGCGGCTCGGCGTGCGTCGTCAGGCGCTGCTTCACCTGGGCTTGCTGCTCGTCTCGCTGTTGACGTTGCCAATCCTGGCGTCGACGGGCTGGAAACCCCAGGGCGACGAAGCCCCGATTCTGCGCATCCTGCTGCTGCTGACGGCGACCATCGGCCTGCCGTATTTCCTGCTGTCGACGACAACGCCATTGCTGCAAGCCTGGTACTGGCGGCGCTTCCAGAGTGCGGTGCCGTACCGCCTGTTTGCGCTTTCCAACTTCGCTTCGCTGCTGGCCCTGCTCGGCTTTCCGATCCTGCTGGAACCATGGTTCACGCTGCCCGAAGTCGGCTGGACCTGGTCTGTGCTTTATGCGGTATTCGTCGTCTGCTGTGCGGCGACGGCATGGGCATCGTTGCGGGCGTCGGTCGCACGTGAAGGCGAGGCGACTCAATCAACGACCGAATCGAGTTTTCAGGCTGCACCACCGTCGCTGATCACACAGCTGAGGTGGCTCGCCCTGGCGGCAATGGGCTCGATCATGCTGCTGGCTGTCACCAACCATGTCACGCAAAACATTGCGAGCGTGCCCTTCCTGTGGGTGGTGCCACTGGCGCTCTACCTGCTGACCTTCATTCTGACGTTCGACCATCCGCGCTGGTACCTACGCTGGCTGGTGATCGGCGCACTCGCAATCCTGCTGCCGGCGATGGCCTGGCTCATTCCTTCCCTCGACCTGAAACTCGCCTCGGCGGTGTTCTTTGTCGGACTCTTTTTCGCCTGCATGTTCTGCCACGGCGAGCTGGCACACGCCAAGCCGGATCCGCGCTTTCTGACGCGCTTTTACCTGATGCTGTCGCTCGGGGGCGCGCTCGGAGCGGTACTAATCGCGATCGTCGCGCCGCTGGTATTGCCCGGCTATCTCGAAGCCAACATCGCCCTGGTAGCGCTGGCATTGATGGTGATGCTGCAGCTGACTGGATGGCGCCGACTGATCGGTCTCGCGGTCGTCGGCGCGACGGCCTGGTTTTCGGTCAAGGGCGGTATCGAGTACGTAAGCGAGATGCGCGTAATCAAGCGTGACTTCTACGGCGTGGTCCGCACGCGCGACCGCGACACGCCGGTGCCGTACCGCTCGATGATTCACGGCGGCATCGTGCACGGCGGCCAGTTGCTCGGGCCCGAGTTCAAGAACACGCCGAGCGACTACTTCGGACCGGGTTCGGGCTACGGCCGCCTGTTCGAGGCCCTGAACCAGCAGCGGCCCGGTCCGCGCAAGGTCGGCATCATCGGCCTGGGAGCGGGGGTAGTCGCTTCCTACGGCCGCACCGGCGATACCTTCGTCTTCTACGAGATCTCTCCGCGCGTGGTCGACGTTGCGTACAGCGAATTCACGTTCCTGAAGGACACGCCGGCCAGGACCGCGGTCGTGCTCGGTGACGGCCGGCTCTCGCTCGAGCGCGAGGCGCCCCGCAACTACGATGTGCTGGGAATCGATGCGTTTGCGGGTGATTCGATCCCGATGCATCTGATCTCGCGCGAGGCGATGGCACTGTACGTCAAGCACCTCGCACCCGATGGCGTTATCGTGTTCCAGGCGACGAATCGCTACATCGACCTGCTGCCGGTGGTGCAGCGACTGGCCAGCGAATTCGGGATGCAGGCGATGCTGGTATCCGATGCGCCGAGCCACGACAGCGGCCCCGAGTACTGGCTGTCATCGACCGACCAGGTGCTGGTGACGCGCAACCGCGCCCTGTTCGAGAGCGACGCCCTGCGCGACGTGGCTGCGCCGATTCCCGATCGGCCCGAGCTGAAGACCTTCACCGACGCGCACCACAATCTGATCCGGATTCTCAAGTAGTAGCTGCCACTGCGCTTGATGCGCAGTGTGGATCATCCCGGCGTCAATCTTCACGGACACAACTTCACACGCGATTGACTGCGGCATGCAGTCAGTCGAGCGCTCGTAACTCGCGAACACTTACTGTCTGTTCGCGTCATCATCGTCCCAAACCTGGCGCGATCAGATCGCGCAATCCGGCGTCGCGCTCGACCGCGATTCCCTTTTGGATGATTGAACCAAAACGAGAACGCACTAGGGTGTCGGTGTGTCAGTCCGGATTGGCTCGGGCCACTGATGGGAGCGACCATGAAGACAGCGAAGTCGATCGTTACGATGCTCTTGATTCTGGGAGCTGTAGTCATCACGCATCCCAACGGTGCGATTTCCAAGGGCAGTTCGCGACCGGCCGCGAGCCGTCCCCAGTTGCAGATGCAACATTTGCCACGTCCAGCGCGGTTTCAAACGCGTGGTGTTCTGGCAGACGAGGATCGAGCCGCGGGCGACGAGTCATTCAGCACGTCGAGCAGCTTGCGGGGATCTCAGTCATCGGTGGTCGAGGCGCCCACCGGCTTTGACAACCTGACCAATGGATTCAGCGAGCAGGGCCCCGCCTACGAAACGTTGAACGAGGACAATGTCGTCGCGCTGCGCTCGTTCAACGACAACCGCTTTATTTTCGAAGAAGTGGAAACCGCGGACGATGGGCTCGGCCCCACCTACAACGCACAGAGCTGCCGCGAGTGCCATCAGAACGTGGTCACTGGCGGCGCCAGCCAGGTGGCGGAGTTTCGCTCGGGACGCACCGAAAACGGCAAGTTCTTCGGGTCGCTCGGCGGCACGCTCATTCACTCGCGGGCGACACACCCGGAGATCGTCGAGCATGCAGCGGATAAGGACACAATCCGCACCTTGCGGATATCAACCAACACCCTCGGCAGCGGCTTCGTCGAGGCGATCGCCAACGCGACGCTGCTCGCGATCCGCGATCGCCAGCCGGCCGCGGTACGCGGCACCGCAGTGCAGGTGGCGGTACTCGAGGCCAACAGTGCGCCACGCGTTGGCCGCTTCGGCTGGAAGTGCCAGCATGCAAGCCTCGTTTCGTTTGCTGCCGACGCCTACCTGAACGAGATGGGGATCACGAGCCCGCTGTTTCCCGAAGAGAACACATCGGGGGATCGCTTTGTAGGCTTTGGCACCGTCTACGACGCCGTGCGCGAACCGGAAGACGAAGGCGTCGATGTCACCGCATTTGCCGACTTCATGCGTGCGACCAAGGCACCACCGCGGGGACCGATCACCGCCGACGTGAAAGCCGGCGAAACGGTGTTTGCAAGCGCAGGGTGTGCCATTTGCCACACGCCGTCGATCCGTACCGCAAGTCCCGGCACGAAAATCAACGGCAATGCGCTTACCGTGCCGACTGCACTCGGCAACAAGATCATTCATCCGTACAGCGACTTCCTGTTGCACGACATCGGTACGGGCGACGGTATTCCGATACAGCCGACCCCGGAATTCGCCGGCACGGCTAATCAGATCCGTACCGCCCCACTGTGGGCCCTGCGCACTCGCAATCGCCTGATGCACGATGGACTGTCGATGACGAAGGAAGATGCGATTGCCCGACACGGCGGCCAGGCCGCGAGCAGCCGTTCGCGGTACAGCGCTCTGTCTGCTGCCGAGAAGCGGCAGTTGCTGGCGTTTCTCGGATCGCTGTAGTTCAGAAGACGGGGATCGCCAATTCCTGCTTACCGCAAGCCGAGTGCCTTAACGGCGGCAACGGCAGCCCTGGCGATCGCGCGCCGATCGACCTCGAAGTACTCGCGCAGCGCAGCGCGGGTGTCGGAACGGCCGAAGCCGTCGGTGCCAAGGGCGACATAGCGATCCGCAATCCACGGCCGGACCAGGTCGGCGACGGCGCTGACGTAGTCCGACGCCGCGACGATCGGCACGCCGTTGGCCGGCAGGCATTGCTCGATCCATGAGTCAGTGCGGGCATGGCCCTGGCGCGCATCGCGTTCAAGTCCCATCGCCTCGCGTCGCAGTTCGGTGAAGCTCGTGACCGAATAGACCTCGGCGGCGATGTCGTGCTCGGATTCGAGCAGTTCGGCGGCGGCCAGCGCTTCGCGCAGGATCGTGCCGGCACCGAGCAGCCGCACCTTTGCCGTGCCGCGCGGACTGGAGCGAACGCGATACATCCCGCGCAGCACACCCTCCTGTGCCCCGTCCGGCGCACTGGGGTGAGCGTAAGACTCGTTCATCACGGTCACGTAGTAAAAAACATCCTCCTGCTCGGTGAGCATGCGTCGCATGCCATCGTCGAGGATCCACGCCAGTTCGTAGGCAAAGCAGGGGTCATAGGCGCGACAGTTGGGTACCGTGCTCGCAATCAGATGGCTGGCACCGTCCTGGTGCTGCAATCCTTCGCCCGACAATGTCGTGCGTCCCGCGGTGGCGCCGAGCAGGAAACCGCGCGTGCGTGAGTCGGCGGCGGCCCACAGCAGATCGCCGACGCGCTGAAAGCCGAACATCGAATAGAAGATGTAAAACGGCAGCAGCGCCAGGCCGCTGGTTGAGTAGCTCGTTCCGGCCGCTACCCACGAGGCGATCGCGCCCGCTTCGTTGATGCCTTCCTCGAGGATCTGGCCGTTGCGCGCTTCCCGGTAATAGCTGATCTGCGCGCTGTCCTCCGGTTCGTAGAGCTGGCCGAAGGGCGAATAGATGCCGACCTGCCGGAACAGATCGGCCATGCCGAAGGTGCGCGCCTCGTCAGCGATGATGGGCACGATGCGCGGACCCAGAGTGCCGTCTTTCAAGAGCGCCGAGAGCATGCGCACGCAGGCCATCGTGGTCGACATTTCCTTGCCCTTGGCCTCGAGCGCGAAGCGCGCATAGGCTTCGATCGCGGGCGCGGCAAGCGGCTCACTGCGGGGAGAGCGCGCCGGCAGGTAGCCGCCGAGCTTGGCACGCCGCGCATGCAGGTACTTCATCTCCGGGCTGTCGGCGGGTGGTCGGTGAAACTCGACCGCCTCGACCTGGGCATCGGACAAGGGCAGCGCGAAGCGGTCGCGGAAGTCTCGCAGCGCCTGCGCATCGAGCTTCTTCTGCTGGTGGGTCGTCATCCGGCCCTGGCCGGCGGTGCCCATGCCGTAGCCCTTCTTGGTCTTGGCGAGGACCACGGTCGGCTGGCCGTGGTGATTCACGGCGGCGTGATAGGCCGCGTGAATCTTCAGGGGATCATGGCCGCCACGGCGCAACCGGTCGATGTCCTCGTCCGAAAGGTGGGCGGTGAGCTGCGCGAGTTCCGGATACTTGTTGAAGAAATGCTCGCGGTTGAAGCGTCCATCGGTCGCGGCGAGCGTCTGGAACTCGCCGTCGACCGTTTCGTGAAAGGCGCGCAGCAGCAGCATCTGCGTGTCGCGCGCAAACAGCGGGTCCCAGTCGCTGCCCCATAGCAGCTTGATCACGTTCCAGCCGGCTCCGGCGAACAGGCCCTCGAGCTCCTGGATGATCGAGCCGTTGCCGCGCACCGGGCCGTCGAGCCGCTGCAGATTGCAGTTGACGACGAAGATCAGATTGTCGAGGCCCTCGCGCGCGGCGATGCTCAAGCCTGCGAGCGATTCAGGTTCGTCCATTTCGCCGTCGCCGACAAAGGCCCAGATCTTGCGGCGCGGATTGTCGAGCAGGCCGCGGTGCGCGAGATAGCGCTGCAGGCGCGCCTGATAGATCGCGAACAGTGGCCCCAGACCCATCGAGCCGGTCGGGAATTGCCAGAAGTACGGCATCAGCCAGGGATGTGGATACGAAGACAATCCAGAGCCTTGGTGGGCCCGGATTGTGTTCTCCTCGACACCTTGGCCCTTGATGTTGGGCGCCGAGGTCCTTCCCGCCGCGCGGCCAGATTCGTTCGACGACCCCACCTCACGCCGATAGTTGCCAAGCTGCTCTTCGGTGAGGCGCCCTTCCAGAAAGGCACGCGCATACACGCCGGTCGCCGAGTGCGGCTGGAAGTAGACGAGGTCGCCGCGCGCGCCGCCGCGGAAGAAGTGATTGAAGCCTACTTCGAACAGATCGGCCGCCGAGGCATAGCTGGCGATGTGGCCTCCGAGCTCGGCGCTCACCTGGTTGGCACGAACCACCATCGCGAGCGCGTTCCAGCGCACCAGGGCGCCCAGGCGCGACTCGATTTCGAGATTGCCGGGAAACGGTGCCTGCTGCGCCAGGGAAATCGTGTTCAGGTAGGGCGTGCTCGTCACGGTCGGGACGGGCACATGGCGCGTGCGGGCGTGCTGCAGCAGATGCTTGAGCACGAAGGTCGCCCGTTCGAGGCCGACACTGTCGATCAGTGCATCGAGTGCCTCGATCCACTCGCGCGTTTCGGCCGGATCGCCGTCATCTTCGGCGAGTCGCCACGAGGCATTTGGAATCAGCTTGGCGAGATCCTCAAGGTTCATCAGAGCCGGGCCAATGCGGGAAGCCGGGAAGCGCCGATTATCCGCCCGCACAGGCTGCGGCGATAATCCTGCCATGGACGTGCTGCGGATCACTCGCCCCGACGACTGGCACCTGCATCTGCGCGACGGCGCGACGATGGCATCGGTCCTGCCGCACAGTGCGCGCCAGTTCGCACGCGCGATCGTCATGCCCAATCTGAAGCCTCCGGTCACGTCGACCGCGATGGCGCAGGCCTATCGCACACGCATCATCGCTGCGCTGCCGGAAGCTGCGGCGTTCGAACCGTTGATGACGCTCTATCTGACCGACGCAACGCCCGCCGACGAGATCCGGCGCGCGCGCGACTCCGGTGTGGTGCATGCGGTCAAGTTCTATCCGGCCGGTGCGACCACCCATTCGGCCTCCGGTGTCACCGACCTGCACAAGTGCGCAGGCGCGCTCGAAGCGATGCAGACGCTGGGCATGCCGCTTCTGGTGCACGGCGAGGTCACGCACCCCGAGCGTCGATATTTTCGACCGCGAGCGCGTGTTCATCGACGAGGTGCTGATTCCTTTGCGGCGCGACTTCCCGGCTCTCAAGGTCGTGTTCGAGCACATCACGACGCGCGAAGCGGCAGACTTCGTGCGCGAGGCCGCCAGCCCGATCGCGGCCACGATCACGCCACAACACCTGCTCTACAACCGCAGCGCCATTTTCATGGCCGGCGGCCAGTCGGGCCTGCGGCCCCACTACTACTGTTTGCCTGTGCTAAAGCGCGAAGTTCATCGCCAGGCACTGGTGCTGGCAATTACTGGCGGCAGTCCGCGCTACTTTCTCGGAACCGATTCGGCGCCGCACGCCCGAGGCGACAAGGAAGCGGCCTGCGGCTGCGCTGGTTGCTTCACAGCAGCCAGTGCGATCGAGTTGTACGCCGAGGCTTTCGAAGCCGCCGGTGCGCTCGACAAGCTCGAAGCATTTGCCTCATTTCATGGCCCGGATTTCTATGGTCTGCCGCGCAACCGGGCCAAGATCGAACTGCGGCGTGCTGAGTGGTCGCTGCCGGCCGAGTTTCCGTTTGGCGATCAGACGATCGTGCCTTTGCGGGCCGGCGAATCCTTGCGGTGGAAGTTGACCGAATAGAAAGCGTCGACTGGTCGGCGCCCTGGCTTGCGCCCGTCGCAGAGCTGGGCCAAAGAGTCGTCGGCGCAGCCGACTGGCGCGCTGAACTTGATCGGATCGCAAGTGCAGCCGGGGTGGCAACCGCAAGCGGCAAGGCCTTGCGCTTTGCTGGTCCCGATGCTGCGGGGACCGCCCCTTACGAGGCGCACATCGCCGCGACTGGCGCGGTGCCAACCCGCGCCAACCTGCATGATTTGTTCAATGCGCTGATCTGGCTTGCGATGCCGCGTTCCAAGGCTCGTCTGAACGAATTGCAGGCTGCGTCGATTGCGCGCGAAGGGATCGGAGCACGGCGCAGTGCCGTGCGCGACGCCGCCACCCTGCTCGACGAGAACGCCGTATTGCTGGTGAGCGAACATTCCCATTTGGTGGAGCAGCTGCGCAGGCATGACTGGCATGGTTTGCTGGTCGATGCACGTTCCGCCTGGCCCGACGGCATCCGTCCGCTCGCCATTGGCCACGCTTTGCTCGAAAAGCTCGTGCGTCCATACAAGGCCATCACCGCCCATTGCTGGCATGTACCGCTGCGGGCTGACGCTGAACTCGCGGCCATCGATGCCTGGTTGTCCGGAGCGCTGACCTCGGACCTGAGCTCGCGCGATCTGTTGCCGCTGCCAGTGCTCGGCATCCCCGGATGGTGGCCGGGCAATGCCGACATGCAGTTCTACCGCGACACGTCGGTGTTTCGCCCCGAGCGCGGCAGGCCTGGTGCCATTTTGCGGAAACGGGAAACTCGGCAATGATCTGCGCCCTGGAGGCAGGCGCTGCCAGGGGCGCTGGCAAATTGAACATCTCATGAAAATTGTTGTTACCGGCGGCTCGGGTTTTCTGGGGCAGCGCCTGATCCGCATGCTGCTGGCGCGCGGGGAACTCACTGCGGCGAGTGGCGAGACAAAGCGCATCGGGAGCATCGTCGGCATCGACCTGGCGGGCGGCAGCGGGCGAATCGAAGATGCGCGCGTCCGTTATCTCGGCGGCGACCTGGCTGATACGGGCCTGGTGCGAGAAGCGATCGGCTCCGATGCCGCGGCAGTGTTTCATCTGGCCGCAGTGGTATCGGGTGCGGCCGAGGCGGACTTCGATCTGGGAATGCGCGTGAATGTCGATGCCACGCGCGGCCTGCTCGAAACCTGTCGAAAGCTGCCCGCCGTTCCCAGGTTCGTGTTCGCCAGTTCGGTTGCCGTATTCGGTGGTCAACTGCCGCCGGTGCTGGACGACCGCACGACCCCGGTGCCGCAGACGAGCTACGGGGTGCAGAAGCTGATCGGCGAATTGCTGGTTGCCGACTATGCACGCAAGGGCTTCATCGACGGCCGTGCCGTCCGCCTGCCGACCATCGTCGTGCGACCGGGAGCGCCGAATGCGGCGGCATCGAGTTTCGCGAGCGGCATCATCCGTGAGCCGCTTGCCGGCCAGGCGGCGATCTGCCCGGTCGATCGTGACACTGGCCTCTGGCTGTCATCACCGGAAGCCGCGGTCGGCAATCTGATCCATGCGCACGAAACTGCCACGGCAGCCTGGGCCGCTCAGCCTGCACTTAACCTGCCGGGGATCACGGCCACCGTGCGGGAAATGATCGAGGCCTTGCGCGCGGTCGCGGGCGATGCGGCGGTCGAGCGCGTGCGCTTCGTGCCCGATGAGCGCATCGGCCGTATTGTTCGGGGTTGGCCGAAATGCTTTGACACGCAGCGTGCCTCATCGCTCGGGTTTGCGCGCGATGTCGACGTCGCCAGTTTGATAAGAAACTATGTGATGGAGCAAGCTCGATGACCGTGAAAAAAGCTGAACTGGAAAAACGCAAGGCGTCACAGATCACCAACAGTCTGCGCCAGAGCGGCAACCGCTATGGGCCGGCGAGTGCCCCGGCGGATGATCGCCGTGCGCGGCGTGAACGTGAGCGCGCTCTCGGTCTGGTGCCGTTTGCTGCCAAGTTGCCGGGCGATCTGGTACGGCAGTTGCAGAACGCGTCGGCGGCACGTGGCATCGCGCCCGAGGCCCTGCTGGAAGAAGTGCTGCGCAAGGCGCTTGCGTCGAGCACTGCGGCCTAGCGCAAATTCATATCGACGCGCAATTCCGCGTCCGCGGCCGGTCGGATGCCGCCGCGACCGGATTTCCCACTGCTCATTTCTGATTCAGCCGCGCGGTCGCACGGATCGCCGACAGCGTCGCATTCGGCGTCAGAATCTCTGGGTCCAGCGCGAGTTCGATCAGCGCGGGCATGCGTCGATCGCGAATCAGGCCAGTGAGGCGGCCAGTGCGCTTCCGAATTCGTCAGTCGTGGCAACACGGGCGCCGTACGCACCGAAGGATTGCGCGAAGCTGCGCGAAAGTCCGGATTGACGAGCCGCGTGCCGTGTTCGCGCGCCGGGAACTCGCGCTCCTGATGCATGCGGATCGTGCCGTACATCGAATTGTTGAACAGCAGGATCAGCACACCGGCACCATACTGGACCGCGGTCGCGAGTTCCTGGCCGGTCATCAGGAAATCGCCGTCACCGGCGAAGGCGATCACGCAGCGCTCGGGCGCGGCGATCTTGGCCGCGATCGCGGCCGGCACGCCGTAGCCCATGCTGCCGGCGGTCGGCGCGAGCTGGGTGCGCAGTCCTGGATAGCGCCAGAAGCGATGCGGCCCAGATCGAAAAATTGCCAGCGCCGTTGCACAGGATCGCATCTTCGGGAATGGCGCGCGCAAGGATCCGAGTTACTTCCCACAAATCGAGCTGGGGTTGCGCGAATGCGCATACACAGGCGGTCGCTGCTGCCAGGCCTCGTACTCGCCACGCGCATGCACGACGGTCTCGCGCCAGGGCGGTTCCTCGATCGGCACCATCATCGCCAGCCGCGAGCCGCAAATTGCGGCATGCCCGAGTTGATCGCGAGTTGGGCCTGATAGACACGCCCGAGTTCCTCGGCGCCGGCATGCACATGGATCAGGGTCTGGTGCGGCACCGGAGCGTCGAGCAGGGTATAGCCAGAGGTCGTCATCTCGCCCAGCCGCGCACCGACGGCGATGATCAGATCTGCATCGCGGATCCGTTGGCCGAGCTTCGGATTGATGCCGACACCGACATCGCCGATGTAGTTGGGGTGGCGATTGTCGAACAGGTCCTGATAGCGGAAGGCGCATGCCACCGGCAGGTAGTTGGCTTCGACGAAGCGCTGGAGGTTGTCGCAGGCCGGCGGCGACCAACCGAAACCGCCGAGGATCAGAAGAGGACGTTGCGCGCGTCCCAGCAGCCGGCGCAAGGCCGCGATCTGAGTGTCCGACGGCGAGCGCCTGCACCGGTTGATGGCACAAGCGCGTCGTCGCGGTGCTTGATTGGTCCTGCATGTCTTCCGGCAGCGCGAGCACGACCGGGCCTGGCCGTCCGCTGGTCGCGACCTGGAACGCCCGTGCGACGAATTCGGGCACGCGCTCCGCCGAGTCGATCTGCGCGACCCATTTCGCCATCTGGCCGAACATGCGGCGATAGTCGATTTCCTGGAACGCTTCGCGCTCGACGAACGAGTTGCCGACCTGGCCGATGAACAGCACGATCGGCGTCGAATCCTGGTGGGCGGTGTGTACGCCGATCGATGCATTGGTCGCTCCCGGCCCGCGCGTGACAAAGGCCACGCCGGGCTGGCCGGTCAGCTTGGCGTATGCGTCGGCCATGAAGGTAGACCCGGATTCATGCCGATTGACGACCAGCTTGATCATGTCGCGCGCAGTCGTGCAGCGCGTCAAGCACGGCAAGATAGCTTTCGCCCGGCACGCAGAAGGCGTGATTGACGCCCTGGATCAGCAACTGATCAACGAGCAAGCGGGCGCCGGTGCGGGAGGTTGCATCAGTGGGCTGCGGAGGGGGAGTGGCGGCGCAATCGGAGTCCTTGCGCAAAGACCGCGCAGTGTACCGAGGGCCGGGGTAGACTCGAAAACATGGTCCAGTGAGCTGCCGATGAGCGAAGTTCCCACCTCGAAAGTTGATCTTGATGCCGTGGCACAACTGGTCGCGCAGCTCGAGCGCGATCTCGAACGTGCGCGCTCCGGCGCCAGCGTGGATACCTTGCGCGCCGAAGTCGAGCAACTGCGCTAGCGCTCTTGCCGCACCCGAGCCCTCGAGCGCTGACGTGAGTCAGGGGCTGCATGGGCTGCGCGCCCGCCTGCACGAGTTCGGCGATGAGCTCAGAAGCGAAGCGCTGACCGGCTCCGACTACCTGACGCGCATCGGGCGCTTGCTCGGCCTGGGTTAGTGCGCGCAATCGGCGGTCACCAAGCCCGCCATCTGACGGGGGATCGATGGAGTACCGAAACCTCGGCGCAAGCGGACTCAGCGTGTCACGCATCGCGCTCGGCATGATGACCTTCGGCACCTCCAAATGGCGACCGTGGATTCTGGATGAGGAGGCGGCGCGGCCGATCGTTCGGCGCGCGATCGAGCTGGGAATCAATCTGTTTCGACACGGCCGACATGTACTCGGCCGGGGTGTCCGAAGAGATCACCGGGCGACTGCTGGCCGGGCTCGCCCCGCGCGATGAAATCGTGATCGCGACCAAGCTCTTCCACCCGGTGGATCTTGCATTCAAGGGTGGCAACGACCCGGCGACCGAAGCCGGTCCAGCGGCCCAATACCAGCGGGCTCTCGCGCAAGCGCATCTTTGCTGCCGTCGACGCGAGCCTGAAGCGGCTCGGTATCGACTTCATCGATCTGTACCAGATTCACCGTTTCGACCCGGCCACGCCGGTGGAGGAAACCATGGAGGCGCTGCACGACCTGGTGCGCGCCGGCAAGGTGCGCTACCTCGGTGCATCGAGCATGTGGGCATGGCAGTTCGCCAAGCTGCAGCATGTCGCTGAACAGCACGGCTGGACCAGGTTCGTTTCAATGCAGAACCACTACAACCTGGTCTACCGCGAAGAAGAGCGCGAAATGATCCCGCTGGCGCGTGACCAGGGCGTCGGACTGCTGCCCTGGAGTCCGCTGGCGCGCGGATTTCTGGCCGGCAATCGCAACCGTAACGACAAGACCGCGGGCACCACCTCGCGTGCGCGCACCGATGAGATCGCGCTGCAGCTCTATTACCAGGACAGTGATTTCGCAGTGGTCGAGGTGCTCGGCGCCCAGGCGCGGGCCAAGGGGATTTCAAATGCAACGCTGGCTTACGCCTGGCTGCTGGCACAGCCCGGAGTCAGCGCGCCAATCGTCGGCGCAAGCCAGCTCTGGCAGCTCGAGGAGGCGGTGCAGGCGCTCGACGTCAGCCTGTCAGCCGATGATCGCGCGGCGCTCGAAGCGCCGTACCGGCCGCATCCGGTCCTCGGCCACAGTTAGAGCGCTAGTTGTAGCTGCCGGAAGGCTTGCTCGGCCGATCGGCAGGAAGCTTGGCGATGATGCAGTCAATCGAACGATTCGTGCGCGAATCGGTGAAGGCATTGAAGACCGATTGGATCGACTCGCGATAGGCGGCTGCGCTCATGCGGTTGTAGTAAAGCTTCGAAGTGTTGTCGAGAAAGATCTCGAAGTTCGATCCCCCCATCCCTCCCGCGTAGTCCGGCGAGATCTGCGACAGCTGGTTTCCGCCCAGCCAGAGCGGCTGGCACTGCGCACCAACTGTATCGAGGTAGGCATTGAAGCCGGTGGCCTTGACGTTCTGCCAGGCATCCGGCGCGCAACTGGTGAGCAGGGTCACGGCCAGGGTGGTGCAGATCAGGTGGACACGCATCGACGACTCCTGGAGAACGGTTCCTGCATGGTGTCGGTTGTGCGGCAGATCAGCAGCCGCCACGTCGCTCTTTTTTCTTGCTGTCCTTTTTCACCTCGTTCTTGCCGGGCTCGTCCTTCTTTGACTCGTCCTTCGCGGTTTCCGGCTTGCTGGCATCGACCTTGTTTGCGTCGGTGGCGGCCTTGGCGGGCTCGGCCTTCTTGTCCTGTGCAGACACGGGCGCCAGCACGGCGGCGAGCACGATGGACAAAAGGAAAGGGATCAGGCGCCGCATGGAGATGCCTCCAGCCAACGGGCCGCTACGGCCCGTGCCTGGATTCTAGCGGGGCCGCGCGCTCAGGCGGCGCTGCGAGCGACGGCGGCGCCGCGCGGGCCCGAAGCAACGGGCCAGGTGTTGGGCTTGAGCAGGATGTTCAGAACCTTTTCTTCTAGCGCCGACTTGGTCAGGGGCTTGCAGATCACGCCGTTCGCGCCCAGTCGTGCGGCCTGCACAACTTCTTCCTTGCGTGCTTCGGCCGTCAACAGGAGCACCGGCAGGCTGCACAGCGTTGTGTCGGCCCGCACGCGCTGCAACAGCTCGAAGCCATTGACGTGCGGCATGTGAACGTCGCAAATCAGGAAGTCGTACTTCGCGCCATGCAGCAATTCGAGCGCGCTGCGTCCGTCATCGGCCTCATCGACATGGCGGAAGCCAAGCTCGGCCAGCAGATTGCGCAGGATGCGGCGCATCGTCGAAAAGTCATCGACGATGAGGAATCGTATCGCGGGCGAGGAGGGCATGGTCAGGTCCGTGGAGGGGTGGAACACGAGGAGGCCGCCGCTCGGCGGGGACCTTCAAGGCATTGGCCCGCCCCGGTTCCACGTCTCATATGTCGGCAGCGGCGGCCGGAAACTTGACCACCGCCCGCCATTTCGAGCGATCGTTTTCCCTTCCGAACGGCTGGTCGACATGCCGAGAATTGGGCGGTTACGAACCGCGTACTTGCGTTACTCAAGAAGTGTCAGCTACCGCATACTTGGGAGTCATTGGTGATCCGAGATCAACGCCATGGACCTGACCGAACCGACCACTGCGGGCTTCAACACACTGGTGCGCAATACAGAGCCCACCGGGACGACCCTGATCACGGTGCCGACCATCGTGTCCAAAGGCCCGGCGACCATCTCTCGCGCCAACGCTGCCCGCGAAATCGCGAGCTGGCGTCAGCTGAAAATGTGGGAAGACGGCGAGGCGATGGGCAGTGCGGCCACAGTCAAGCTGATCGGCGTGCACGAAGGCAAATCGCTGCTGGTCACCGCGCCCACCGACGGTGAGGTGGTGCTGGACGAGGGGCGGGTCTACCGGTTCCGCAGCTTTTCAGGCGAGTACGTCTACGAGTTTGCAGCGCCGCTGCTCAAGATCTGTGACGCGCCGTTCGCCTATCTCCACGTCGGCTGGAGTTCAAGCCGTCAGGTCGACAAGCGCAACATGCGAGCCGCGCGGCGCGTCAAGACCGAACTGGAATGCATCATTTACCCGGGTACCAAGACCAGTGGCCGCTTTGCCAAGGGTCTGATTCACGATCTGTCCACCGCGGGTGCAGCGATCACCCTGCGAGACGAGCTGTCGGTGTTCTATGACGAGGTGCGCGTCGTGTTCCGGGTCGTGGTCGCGGATCAGGAAGTTCTGATCGAGGCCCGTGCCCGCGCGGTGCGCAAGCCGGAGCCCAATTCGATGGATGCGACACTGGGCGTGGCCTTTGTCGGTCTCAGCGATCTTGACCGCCTGGCACTGCACGCTTTCGTCAACGCTGCCCTGGTGCGGGATCTCGAAATACCGCTGTACGCGTAGGCATTCGATCCTCGTGTACGCGACGGCTGCGCCGTCGCACGTGCGCTCGCGGCGATTCGGAATTGGCGAGCCGACTTCGGGCGGCCGAGCGTCGGCCCGCTTGACAACGGCCCGCACCCTTCCCTCGACACGCCTTCACTAGACGAAGCATCGAACGACCCTCCCCGCCGGGCGGGGAGGGAACGGGAGAGGTGTCGTGAAGCTGAAGTTCGGTCGAGCGCCGGGCCGCTCCCAAGTTCGACCGACAAATTGAGACCGGTCCGAGTGCACGTGCGACGGCGCAGCCGTCGCGTACACGAGTACCGCATCCCCCAAAAAAAATGGCCCGGACGAACCGGGCCAAAAAGCGGAGGAGAGAATGCCACTTGCGGAACTTGCCGGCGGCCGTGGCCTCCACCGGCACCGTCGGTTTCCCGACGGAAGCGAATCTAGTGAACGGTCTCTTCGCTGACCGCTGCAATCTGCGCACGGCCCTTGCCGGCGCGCGCCGGGGGCTCGCACAGTCCGCAGACATAGTTGCGAGTCAGCTCGAAGGTATGGGTGACGAACTTGCCGCCACACTTGCAGCACGGCGTCAGTGTCACCATGCCGGCGTCGACGAACTTGACCAGGCGCCAGGCTCGCGTCACCGACAGCAGCGGCTCCAGGCCCTGCGCGCGAATCTGCTCGAGATACAGCTCGTAGGCCTTGATGATGCGCATCGATTTCCTCGAGCTCGCTCGTCTTGTCCAGATACTCGTAGATGTTGAGGAACAGTGACGAGTGAATGTTCGGCTGCCAGGTCATGAACCAGTCGGTCGAGAACGGCAGCATGCCGCGCGCCGGCGATTCGCCCTGGACTTCCTTGTACAGGCGCAGCAGGCGCTCGTACGACAGATCGGTCTCGGACTCCAGGACCTGCAGGCGGGCGCCGAGCTTGATCAGCGCAATCGCGCGCTGGATCTGGCGGCTCTCGGAAACGATGCTCTTGATGCGCATGACGATGCTCCGTTCAGTTTCGATGGGCATATCGCCCTTAGGCGACTTCGACCTGGCCTGGCCATCACGATATTGGCGTGCAGGCCGGCGACGGCAGCACCGGTGGCGCTCGACTTGGCGCTTGCGAGTGGCTGGTCAACAGGTTCCAGACCATGTCGTCGTCGAAGCGAAATCGCAGGATCAGCTGATTGCTGCCGGCGATCTTCATCAATTGCGCCGGCGTCAGCTGATCGATGATCGGTTGCGACTTCTTCCGAAACGCCCAGGCGGTACAGGGCCTGCGCCTTGTCGGCGCGGATCATGTGCTGGGCTAGCACCAGGTAGGCGAGGTTGGCTTCGCGGATTTCCTGGAGCAGTTGTTCGTTGCTGGCGGCGATGGTGCTCATGTCTTCCTCCTGGTGGTCCTGATTGTCCGTTTCGAAACTCGGCCCGCTTGGCGTGGGCATGTCTGATTCCGAAGTGACGCCATTGTGGGAGCCTGGAACGGCCGCATGAAGCGGGCTGCGCCCACGAACCGTGTCAGTTCAGGGCGCGCGGTCCTGTAAGGCTTTTTCCTACATCGGTTTTCGCCCTGACGTGGCTAGGTGCAAGGGCTTGCCACGACTGCGCGGAAAAGCGTGAGAAATCGCTGCCCACTCGCGCGATGCGCAGGCTATGGGCTCATTAGAGTCTGACTAATAGGGCGCGCCGATCGCGCTGATCCCGGACTGAAGGACACCGATGGCGCCAGATGACCGGCGAGATCTCCAGCACGCACGTTCCTCCCTGATCGAGCACTATGAGGCGATTGCCGTCGCGAGCCAGGCCATGCTGGCGGCGGCCCGGCGCGATGACTGGGACGAGGTCGCTCGCCAGGAACAGCTCTGTCGCGGATTGATTGCGCGTCTCCAACAGGCTGCGCAGAACAGTTCCGAGTCGATAGACAACCGCCGCCGGTTTGCCGTGCTGCGCGCAGTGCTCGCTGACGATGCCGAGATCCGCGAACGCGCTGAACCCTGGCTTAGAGAACTGGAACAGTTCCTGTCGGGGCGCTCCCGGGACTGAACCTGGCCATGACCATGAAGGATCGCCCGTGGGCATGACCTCGCCCTTTCCCGAGCCCGACTCGTCTGCGCTGGCGCCCTACGTCGTGCGTTCACGGGTCGAGATTGTTTCGGCGCTGCGCCAGTTGCGGGACCAGCATGTGCTCGTCAATCTGTTCCATGGCAGCGAGGGCCGCTTCACCGTGGGTACCGTGCTCGATGTCCACGCCGGTGCCGATGAAGTGATCCTTGATTGCGCGGCTGACGCGGCGGGCGCTGAGATCGCCCCAGCGCGCCTCGTTCTGGTCGGCTTTCTGGACAACGTCAAGCTGCAGTTCGCGATCGAATCCGCGGAACCGCTGGTGGCCAAGGGTCCGGTATTTCGATTGCGTCTGCCGCGCCAGATGCTGCGCCTGCAGCGTCGCGCATTCCTGCGTGTCAAGGCGCGGGCCGCCGTCTGTTACGTGCCGCGCACTCCGGGCTCAATGTATTACCACGCACTGCGCGTGTTCGACCTCGGACTTGGTGGCTGCTCCATGCAGGTTCCGGCAGAGGGGCTGGAGCTGAAGGCCGGACAGCAAATAGAGCGCTGCCAGCTTGAACTGCCGGGCGCGACCCGGCTCGACGTGGTGCTGCGCGTGCGTTACCTCGATCCCACGCCCGAGCGCGACAATGGCCGGCGCATCGGGTGCGAATTCCTCGGACTGGATGCCACAAGCCAGCGCCTGCTGCAGCAGTATCTGGATCAAATGGGACTGGTCTCGCCGACCACGCCAGTCAACCGAACTCAGGGTTGAGCCAGGAGCGGTTTACGCCAGGCGCCATGCACAGGCCCAAAGGTGTCCCGCGCGGCGGCGCCTCGGGAGCGTGTTAGAGGAACTTCGAGAGATCTGCGCGGATCCGCGACGCGAATCGGCCGCAAGACGACTCCGCGGAGCTACTGCGGGCTGGTCGAGCGAGGTGCAACACCCGGCACGTACATCTGGTCCCAGGCGCGCGCGTACTGAGCGCCGGTGCCCACCCAGGCGATCGTGCCGACCGAGAGGGCAGCGGTATACAGCGCTGCGATGGTCTCGGATCGATCGCCCTTGCATTCGATGCGTGCTGCCGCCAGCAGGTGCATATGGCCGGCGGCGTAGCGCCGTTCGACCACGCGCATGTCCTGTGAGTACGGCAGCAGGGATTCCGGCAAGCCTGCGGTGCCGCGGCGACCGTCCACCGGACGGGCCGACGTATCTTCAAACCAGATGAAGAGTTCCTTGCTCGCGACTGCATCGATCTGCTTGGCGGCTTCAAGCTTATGCAGCGCATCCTCGGTCGGCGTCAAAGGACGAGTGGCGCATTCGGCGAGATGTTTTACGAGCTGGGTTCGATTCATTGTGGTGGCAGTTGTGCGAAGTCCTGGTTACAGAATCGACTCGCCTACGGGGCTGCTTGAGATTGACGCGGCGCGGAAAGCTGGCCGAAGACCAGTCATTTCGACTGCGCCCGACGAACGGTCGAATTGATCTCCGTCGCTCGGAGAAATCCAGAAAAATTTCTGCTGCCGCCCTTAATTGTTTGGCCTTCGCGCCGATATTCGCCGGTTCGCGCAGGCCGACCGCCACGAAGAATGCGGCTATCCCGACCTGGGGGCTCCCCGTGAAGAACGAAGCATTCCTGTATCAGACCTCGCCGCGATTGTTCGAGCGGCACGACTATGTACGGCAGTACGCGCCGCTGGTGCGGCGCATTGCGCACCAGTTGATTGCGCGGCTGCCGGCCAATGTCGAGCTCGACGACATGATCCAGGCCGGAATGATGGGACTGATGGATGCGATATGCCGCTACGAGGAAGCGCAGGGCACGCAGTTCGAGGTGTATGCGTCGCAGCGTATCCGCGGTGCGATGCTGGATGAGCTGCGCGCCAATGACTGGCTGCCGCGTTCGGCGCGCAAGAACCAGCGCGACATCGAGAGCGCGATCCATCGACTCGAGGGTGAGCACATGCGCGCGCCTTCGGAGTCAGAAATTGCGGCCGAGCTCGGCCTCGATATTGATGCCTACCACGCCATGCTCAATGACGCGCGTGGCTCGCAACTGGTGTATCTGGATGATCTGGGCAGCATCGACGATGACGACTATCTCGAGCGCCATTTCGTCGGCCACGGCACTGAACCGGCGCAATTGCTGCGCGACAAGCGCTTTAACGAAGCGCTGATTTGTGCGATCGACGAATTGCCCGAACGGGAGAAGTTGCTGATGGGCCTGTATTACGAGCAGGACCTGAATCTGCGCGAGATCGGCGCGGTGCTCGGCATTACAGAGTCCCGCGTTTGCCAGCTGCACGGCCAGGCGGTAGCCCGGCTGCGATCACGATTGAGAAACTGGTAGTCGAGCGCGCTCCCGAGCTTCAGTCGCGCTGGGCGCGAGCCTTGGTCCGGGCGCGGATTGCGGCGGGTGTCACGGTCGAGGCGATCTTCGAATGATCGGCAGCGGATCCATTCAACGGCATTGTCGCCTGTACGACCGGCGGCACTGCCTGCTCGACCCGGCTTGCCGGGTTGGTTTCAGGCGCACGGGAGAATCGGGTCAAGTCGGCCACTTGCCCCAATTGCGCAGCTTCGCGGGCCAGACGCTCGCGCTCATCGGCGCCCGAGTGCCGCATCACGCGCAAGGCATTGGTCTGCGGCGCCAGCAGACGCAGGATATGGTCCTTGCGACTCGCGGCGGCGGCCAGACGGGCCGGATCATCAGCGACGAGGGCGTCGCTCTCGTCGTGCAGGGCGTCGATCAGTTCGGCAAACAGGCGAACAGCGGGTCGATCTCCCATGGCTCAGTTCTTCCTGCCGGTGTGAACAATCGAATCCAGCATGCTGAACGCCACGCCGGCAGCGTCAACTTCAAACCGCCCTTCGGCGATGGCGCGACGCAGGGCCTCGACTCGCTCCTGGTCAAACTCGGCCCGGGCAAACTGCTGCTCGAGCTCGCGCAGCCGGGCAGCCATGCTGCTCCAGCCGCTCGCCAGTTTGAGAGGCACCGCGGTGGTAGCCCCCGACAAGGGGCCGATCCAGTCGTGCTTCAGGACATCGGGAAGTTCCAGGGCTCTCATAAGGGAATTCCGGGGTGCATTCCTGGTGGAAAACCGGGACCAGATCTGTCCAGCGGGGGAATTTGGCAATGAGTACGGCAGCCGGCAGGGGAACTTTAGGTGCCTGGACCCGGCATCCCCTGCATGGGCGATGCGGCAGTCGGCCCGCTACTGCCGGACGAGTGCTCTGGACGCTGGAGTATTCTTGAAACGACTCAGCCCCCGATCGCACCGCGCGCCGACCAGCGTGTCCGATTCCCCGACCACGTCCGCCCGCAGCGCCTCGCGCCGATCGCGCAGCGGAACCGTACTCGAATCGGCGCCCGAAGTCATGTCGATCGCGCGCTCGCTTGCACTCGGGGCCGAACCAGGTTCCGGTCAGGATCTGCTGGAACTGCTACCTGACCTGGCCACCGCACCCGCGACCGATCCGCTGCGGCCCGAAGCCTTGCTGGTGCAGACCTTGGTCGACGGTGCCCACCTTGGCATCTGCATGCTCGATGCCGACTGCGTGATTCGTGTGTGGAACGACCGCATGGAGGAGTTGTTCGGCACCAGTGCAGCGCTGGCACGCGGTCAAGTGCCGGGTCAGGTGTCGGGCCTGGCCGGCCTGCCGGAGTTGGTGGCCGAGTTGGAGCGGATGGGCCGCGGCGAGGCGTTGCAGGTTCTCGAATCGGACTTCCAGCGGCCGGCACAAGCGGACAGTGAAAAGCGCTGGCTGCGCATCAAGCGCGCGCCGGTCGTCGGCCTCGACGGCCGCTTTGAAGGCGCCATTGTTACCGCCGAATGCATTGAGCGGCAGCAGTTCGCAGATGGTTCCCTGACCTCGCTTCAAAAGGCGCTCGAGAGCGTTGCCGAGATGGCGCTTGAACTCAATCGCCACGGCTTCATCGTCGATGCCAATGCGGCCGCACTTGCGTCGCTCGGCTATGAACGCGAGGCCTTGCTGGGCCAGGCACTGGAAGTGATCGATGCCAGCCCGGGTCAACCGCCATTCGCGCTGATTTACGAGCAGCTTGCGACGCGCGGCACATATGCGGGCGATGCGCTCTTTCGCGGCCGCACGGGAACGGAAATCGCGGTCGAAGTGGTCATGCGACGAGTCGACGAGGCCGGGCGCGAGTTCATTCTGCTGCTGGCCCGCGACGCCCGCGAACGCGGCGCGCAGCGGCGGTACTGACCGAAAGCGCGGAGCGCTTTCGTGCCCTGTTCGACGAGAGTCCGGTTGCCATCCTGCTGCTCGATCGCCCAGACCCGCATCATCGGCGTCAACTCGGCCGCGTCGGAAACGGTCGGGTACGAGGTCGAGTCTGCTGATCGGGCGCGAATTTCGAATCGCTGGTCCTCTACGAAGAGGTCGCCGCCGTTCGGAGCGCGACCGCCTCGCTGCAGGGCGGCGGGGTACAGGTCGATGCGCCGGAACGGCGCCTCATGCACAGCGAAGGACGCGTCGTCTGGACCAAGGTCAGCATCCGCGCGACCGCGGCGGGCGATGGCCAGCGGCATTACCTGGTCGTGCTCGAGAATTTCACCGACCGCAAGATATTCGAAGAGCAGTTGCAGGTCGCACTGCGCGACCAGCAGACCCTGTTCGAGACCATGTCGGTCGGGGTCGCGCAGACGATGTCCGGCAAGATCCTGCTCGCCAATCGCGAGTTCGCGGAGATGTTCGGCTACAGCGATGGCCAGGTGATCGGCATGCCGCTATGGGACCTGACGATCGACCGCGACAACCGCATGCCGAATGAGTTGTCCGGCATGCCGGTGGTTCGTGCCAACCGTACTACCAGCGCGGAGGTGGTGCTGTTCAGGCGCGATGGCGAGCCGATCTGGTGTCTGGTGCAGGCGCGCCCGATCGAGGGACAGGAGCCGGGCCTCGAGGTGCTGCGCGAGGCGATCTACACCTTCCAGGACATCACCGAGATGAAACGGCAGCGCGAAGCGCTGTCGCGTTCGCTGGTCGAACTGAACGTCGTGCTCGATGCCACCTCGACCGGGGTGTTGCATCTGGCCGACGACCGCATCATTCGCGGCAACGCCGCAGGCACAGCTGCTGTTCGGACATCCCGGCGCCGACGTGGCGGGAGTGACGTTTTCGTCGCTGTTCGTGGCCGAGACCGATCTCCAGGACGCGATGAGGTGCTGAAGACTCAGCTGGCGCCGCGCCGGCCGGCGTCGTTCGAGGCGCGCATGCACGGCGCGGAGGGCAATTTCTGGGGCCTGGTGTCATTGCGTGCGCTCGATGCGAACGACGGGCGCGCAGGGCATGATCGCGTCCATCCTCGACATCTCCGAGCGCAAGCAGCAGGAAGAGGAACTGCAGACCGCGCTCGCGCAGCAGCAGCTGATCTTCGACACGGCGCTGGTCGGCCTGCTGTTCGTGCGCGACGGCCGTCCGGTGCGCGCCAATGCGGCGATGGAAGAGCTGCTGGCCTGCGATCCCGGTGGCCTGGTGAGCGCAGATGCAGCTGTTTTCGCATCCGACCGATCACTTGCTGCTGGCCAGCCTGGCCGAACACTTTCGACCGGATCAACGAGGCCGGCGCCTGCGAATTCGAGCTGCAGCTATGTACCGGCGCAAGGGCGAGCCGATCTGGGTCGCGGTTCAGGGTCGCGCGGTCAATCCCGAACGACCCGAGCTCGGCTACATCTTCGCCTTCGTCAACATCGACGAGCGCAAGCGCTCGGAGCGCGAGCTGCGCTCGACGCTGAACGAGCTGCAGCTGATTTTCGACAATGCACTGGTGGCGATGATCTATGTCGCCAACGATCTGATCGTCAAGGCCAATGCCGCCACCGAGCAGCTGTTCGGCTACGAGGCGCGCGACTACTCCGAACTGGTGATGTCCTCGCTGTTCTTCACTGCCGGCCGATTGGGAGCAGGTGCGCGCCGAGGTGGCCGACGCGGCCGCCGGCGGCGATGGCTACTCGTTCGAGCTGCCGATGCAGCGCGCCGACGGCACCACGTTCTGGTGTGCCGGCAACGGGCGGCCGATCGAACCGGGCGCACCGGAACGCGGCCTGATGCTGACCCTGATGGACGTCGATGCCCGTCGCCGATCGGAGGAGGAACTGCGCGCGTGCGCAACTACCTCGATCTCGTGGTCGAGCACTCTGCCGGTGCTGGTGTCGGTGCGCGAGGCCGAAACCGGCCGCTTCGTCAGCCTGAACCGGGCTGGCGAAGCGATCACGGGACTGTCACGCAGCCAGGTGGTGGGTCGCACCTGGAAGGAGATCTACGCGCGCCAGTTTGCCGATCTGTACGTCGAGCTGGATCGCAAGGCTCTTACGACCGGCAGCCCAGGTCGACCGGCCGCGCGACGTCATGCTGCGCGCCGACGGCAAGCGGCTTACGGTCAATCAGCGCGTGGTGCCGCTGTTCGAGCCCGGCCCGGGCGTCGAGTCGCTGCCGCGCTATGTGATGTCGATCGTCGATGACCTGACGGAGGAAGTGCGAGCCGAGGTGGCCCTGCGCGAGACCGAGGCGCGCTTCCGCCAGTTTGCCGAGAACATCGATCAGCTCGTGTTCATCGCGACCGGCGACCTGCTCGACTGCGTTGTACGTCAATCCGCGCTATGAGTCGATGATCGGAGCGCCGGTTGAAGAACTGTTCAAGGACCCAGCCAGCGTGCTGCGACACGTTCACCCGGATGATCGGCCACGCCTGGTGCGCAGTCTGCCGCGACTGGTGGCACGCAATCGGCGCCAGATCCGTTCCGAAATCACGGCCCGCATCGATCATCCGCAGCGTGGTCCGCGCGTGGTCAACCTGAGGCTCAATCCGGTGCGTCTGGAAGATGGGGCGATCCGTGTGTTCGGCATCGCCGACGATGTCACCGAGCGTGCCAAGGCCGAGCAGCAGCGGATGGAAGAGGTCGTCAAGCAGCGCGACATCCTGGTGCGCGAAGTGCATCACCGCATCAAGAACAACCTGCAGGGAGTTGCGGGACTTCTGCAGAACATGTCGAACAGCAAGCCGGAGCTGGCCGAAACCCTGTCGGAGATCGCCGGACAGATCCAGGCCATTGCACAGGTGCATGGCTTGCAGATCCGCGCCACCGGCACGCTGCCGGTTCTGGGCGTGGTGCAGGGCATCTTCACGACCCTCGCCACCATGTTCGGAGTTGAAGTCCGGTTCGAGCCGCCGCCGCCGGATCTGTGGCGTTTCGGCCTGCCGGAAAACGAGGCCGTGCCACTGGCGCTGGTCATTAACGAGCTCGGTACCAACGCGATCAAGCATCGCGCCAGTCGTACTGACCCTATCACGGTGCGCGTGGGCTCCCGTCCGGACGGGATGGAATTTGCGATCGAGAATCCGGGGACGCTGCGCCCCGGCTTTGCTCTCGCCGAGATTTCTGCAGGCGTATCCGGTCTGGGGCTGGTCAAGGCGCTGCTTCCACGGCGCGGCGCGCGTCTGTCGATCGACGCCCCCAGCGGCGCGGTCGTGACGCGCCTCACCCTGTACCCGCCGGCGATCCGCGAGGAGAATGTCTGAACAGTTTCGCGGGCCAACTCGCGACGATGGACGAATCCTGAATGAGTGAACAGCATCCCCTGATCATGGTCGTCGATGACGATCGTCTGGTGCTGGCCACGCTGGTAGCGGGCCTGAAGCAGGCGGGTTTCGACGTCATCGAAGCCGACAACGGCGACGACGGCATCCTGCTGGCGCGCAAGTACAAGCCTCGCCTCGCCATCCTCGACATGCGAATGCAGGGCAAGTCCGGCATGGATGTGGCGCGCTATCTTGCCGCCAACACCGATACGGGGTTCATGTTCCTGTCGGCGTTCGGGGATTCCGACATTGTCGAAGAAGCGACACGCATGGGGGCGCTCGGTTATCTCGTCAAACCGCTCGATGTGCGCCAGATCGTGCCGGCGGTGCGCTCAGCACTGGCGCGCTGCGACGAGTTGCGCAGTGCCGCGATACCAGCCCGAGGTGCGGCCCCGGCTGGAGCGGGCCACGGACGCGAGGAACAGGTCGCGGTCGGAATTCTGATGGAACGGCTGCGCCTCGACTACGATCGCGCACTGGAAGCATTGCGCGCCCAGGCGACTGCTGAAAACATGCCGGCTGCACAACTCGCCGCCAACATGGTCGATGCCGCCAATCGCCTGAACTCGATCCGGCGTTAGACGAAATCCCTCATTCAAGCATGCGACGAGGTGTCGGCGTGCAGGTCAATGAATACATTCATCGCTTCGGATTCAGGCGCTGGTACGAGCGCCAGCTGATCGAAAGCCACGCCTATCTCGCCCTCGGTTTTGTCGCACTGATCCTGCTGCTGGCCGGAGTTGAGACGATGGGCCAGCTGACGTCCGCGGTCGACTACATTCTTGTGTTGATGGCTGCCGCGGGCGGCGGTGTGTTGTTGCTGGTCGCCTGGCGGCGCTTCGGCGTCATTCTGAAACGCGCCGAACAATTTGCCGAAACCGCGACCTGTCCCGGCTGTGGCGTGTGGGGCAAGTTTGTGGTGCTTCGGCAGGAAGTCGAACAGGCGGAGGATCCACCGGAAGCCGGGCGACCGCATTGGCTGAAGGTGCGCTGTTCCAAGTGCAACCAGGAGTGGGATCTCAAATAGCGCCGGATAGCACCGCTTGCTCGCAGCGACTGCGCCGTTGCCGCCGTCAGCAGCAAGGCTTGATGGTGCCTTCAAGGCCACCGGATTTCGGCCTTGCTGTAATCCGTCGGACCGAGGCTGGAAAGACTGCGGCTTACCGGGTTTCCCAGAGTGTGAAGTAGAAGCTTGCGCCATGACCTTCGGCGGGCGCAGGCACGGCTTCGGCCCAGACGCGACCGCCATGACGACCGATGATCTTCTGTACCGTGGCAAGCCCTACGCCCGTGCCCTGGAACTCGTTGGCGCTGTGGAAGCGTTGAAACAGGCCGAACATTTTTTCGGCGAATCGCATGTCGAAACCTGCCCCATTGTCCTTGACGAAGTAGGCCGGGCGCCCAGCGGCCGTGGTCTGGCCGACCTCGATACGCGCCGCGCCCACCCGCGAAGAGAATTTCCAGGCATTGCCGATCAGGTTCTGCAGCACCAGGCGCAGCAGGGTCGAATCGCCATCGGTCCACAGGCCCGAGGCGATCACGAATTCGACTGGCCGCGCGCGGTCCTGTGCCTGCAGGTCATCCGCGAGCTCGCGCGCCAGCTGCGACAGATCGACGCGTTCACGCGCCAGTTCGCGACTGGTCGTGCGAGCCAGTGACAGCAGGGTGTCGATCATTGAATTCATGCGCTGGCTGGCGGCGACGATGCGACGCAAGTGGTCGCGCCCGAGATCATCGAGTGGCTTGCCGCGGTCGCCGTAGTCCTCGAGCACGATCGTGGCAAATCCGTCGACTACTCGCAAAGGCGCGCGCAGGTCATGCGAAACCGAGTGCGAAAAGCTGTCGAGTTCGCGCGCAGCATGCTCGAGTTCGCGCGTGCGCTCGGCCAGTTGGCGATTGCGCTCGGCCAGATCGGCCTGCAGGCTCGAGTCAACACCGGCGTCGCCGCCGGCTGCGCGAGCCGGGGCAAGCGCGCCGACCAGCGGTGTGAGGTCGGTGACGGCACCTGCGTAACCTTCGAAGCGCCCGGTCCCGGAATACAGCGGCGCTCCCGAGATGACCAGCAGGCGTGGTCCGGACGGCAGTTCAACGGACAGCCGGATGTCGAAGAACGGCGCGTGGGCGGCCATGGCCTCAAGCAGAGCCGGCGGTGCCTTGGGCGCCGGGCCGATGCTCCAGGGCGATCCACCTATCAGCGTGGTGCAGTCGAACCAATCGATCGGCCGATGACTGCGCTCGATCTCGATCACGCGCCCATCTGCGCCAGTCCGCCAGGACCACGCAGCGGAGGCAGCGAGCGCCTGGCGCATCGACGACAGTTCCCGCTGGGACCGCTGGCGCTGCGAGACGACCACCGCCGCGAGGGCAGTCAGTGCGCCGAGTGCCGCCGCACCGAGTAACCACAGTCCTCCGAGCGGGAGCCCGTCGACCGCAGCCGCAGAGTCCGGCCAGGACAGCCATAGCACCAGCGCAAGGCGCGTGCCGACGGAAAAGCGGGGCAAACCCCGGCCAGCTCTGCGGGCGAGCGGTATCTGTTGATCGGGAATTCGCGCAGCTTTCACGAGCGCCGATTGTGCAGCATCGCCGCGGGTCAGGCGAGCGCTCCCGCAGTGCACTGTTGCGCGCGAAATGCTGTCGGAAGCGGCGGCTTTTCACCACGGTCGCCGCCAAGCTTCGAGACTAGCCTGCGATGGTCGATCGGTCGCCGTCCGAGACGGATCGCATGGCTCTTGCACAAGGCCCTAAACCGATTCCTGCAGGCGACCGAATTCTGTTCGAGACCGATCCGATGCCGTTTCGTTTTCCCTGGCTAATCCGACGACCGCGCGTGCAAGCTGCCCCGCCGGTCGCAGCGGTAGCGTCGGAGCTGGAATCGAGCATCGACCCGATTTCACTGCCGGGCGGACATTCGCGCTTTCCGTCCATTGCCTGGCCCATGATTGGCGTGCTGGTCCTGATCGCCTGCTGGGCGGTGGGCGTCAGCTACTACTTTCACCAGCGCGGTTCGGAAGAATTGTTCGTCGCCGAGCAGCGTTCCAAGGCGGCCCGTGCGGCGCGCCTGTTCGAATCCTCGTTGCTGGCCGACTACGCGATCGTTGAAGCGGAAGCGCGCCAGTTGGCGGGACGTCCTGAACTGGCTGCGGCGCTCGCCCGGTCCGACGGTGGCGATGCCCTGCGTGAATGGGCGCAGCGGACGCGCGGCTCGTACAACGACCTTCTGATCGAGGTCTACAACGTGCGCGGCGAATTGGCCGAACGCACCGGCGACGTCGGTATGCACCGTCTGGCCAGTGCCCGCGACCAAGCCACAATTCGTTCCGACATCGCGGCCGGAAAGGAGCGCGTCGTCGTGCTCGCCCGCTCCTACGGGCTGACAATGCGCGCCATCATGCCGGTAGCCGCCGGCGGACGAACAATCGGCGCCGTAGTTACCGAGACCCTGGTCGACGCTCCCTACGTCGAAGCGCTCGCCAACAAGCTCGGCGTCGAGCTGGGACTGTTCAACGGCGAACGCGTGCTGGCCGGAGTCGACCTGCCGGCGGCCATGCATCCGCTCGCTCCGGGCGACATCGAGTTGCAGCCGGGCATGACCCGCCACCTGACCCTGTCCGGCGAGCAGGACCTTGCACTTCGTCCGTTTGAGGTGGGCGGCTTGCGGCTCACGGTCGCGGTGATTGTTCCCAACAGCCGGGCCTATGCCGCACAGAGCGGCTCCGGCAATGCATTCACGACCGTTGTCCTGTTCACGATCCTCGCCACGATCGTGGCAGGCCTGTACCTGACGCGCTATCTGATCCGTCCGGTCAAGGCGCTGACCGAACGCGCCGAAACCCTGTCCCTGCGCTATGCCGGGCGCGCAACCGGACGCCGCGGCGACGAGCTCGATTCGCTGGTCGGTTCATTCGAAGCCATGACCAGCGCACTGCTGTCACATTCGGAGCGCCTCGCGCGCGCCCACCGCAGCGAACTGCAGAACAGCCTCGAATTGCAGCGGCAGTATGCGCAGATGCGCCTGCTGCGCGGTCTGGCCGCGGCGGCCAACGAGTCGGATTCGGTCGAGGGAACCCTGGAGCGAGCGCTGCACGAGATCGGCGGCTATCTCGACTGGCCGCTCGGACGAGTAGCGATGTTGCAGGATGGCGTGGCCAATGGCCTGTTGCCACCGCGCTCGATGTGGTTTACCCGCGACGCCGAACGCTTCAACGAATTCATCGACGCCAGCAATGGCACCCCGATCATTCCATCGCCTGATCACTTGATCGGCCGCGCCTACTTGTCGGGCACGCCGCACTGGATCTCGGATCTGTCGCGCATGTCGGACTGGAACCGCCTCGGCGAGGCGCTCGACGCCGGATTGCAGACCGGCATCGTGATCCCGGTCGTGGCACGTGGCCACGTGACCGCCTTCATCGAATTTTTCTGCGACCACCGGGTCGAGGCCACCAACGATCTGCTGGAACTGCTCGAAGCGATCGGCGGCGAACTGTCACGCGTCGCCGAGCGCCAGCGTGCTGAGCACGATCTGCACGCGCGCGAACTTGAGGCGAGCCGCCTGGCGATGGTCGCTTCGCGCACCGAGCAGATGGTGCTGATCCTCGATCCTCAAGGCCGCATCGAATGGGCCAACGATGCCACGGCGCGCTTTTCCGGCTATTCGCTGCATGACATCCGTGGCCGCCTGGCGCACGGACTGTTTCGAGGCCCGGAGTCGGATCCGGATGCGATTTCACAGCTTGCCGAGGCGATCGATCGTGGCGATCCGTGCCGGGTCGAGTTCATCGCCTACACCCGCTCCGCCGAACGGCGCGTGCTCGAAGTCGAAGGCCAGCCGCTGCGCGACGATCAGGGGCGCTACTTCCAGTACGCCTTGATCAGTCCGGACATCACCGAGCGCAAGCGCCATGAGGCGGCGCTGCGCGAAAGCGCCGAGTACTTCCGTGCGCTGTTCGACGAGTCGCCGGTACCGGCGTCGATCCAGGCACCCGACTATCGCATCGTGCGCGCCAATCCGGCCCATACCCGCATGCTTGGTTACACGATCGACCAGCTGATCGGCCAGGATCCGATCGCATTTGTGCATCCAGATGAAGTGGATCAGGCCTACGCCACTCGGCGCGAATTGGAGGCCAATGAACGCGGACCGATCACCTACGAACGCCGGATGCTGACCAGCGACGGCGAGACGATCTGGGTGCGCGGGCATTCGGTGCGGTTCACCGACGCGAGCGGGGAACTCTACATGCTGACCATGCTGGAGAACATCACCGAAGGCAAGCACTCCGAGCAGGCTCTGCGCGACGCCAAGGAAATTGCCGAGAGCGCGAGCCGGGCGAAGATCGCAGTTCCTCGCCAACATGAGCCACGAGATCCGCACGCCGATGAACGGCGTGCTCGGCATGACCGAGCTGCTGCTCGGCACGACGCTGAACGACAAGCAGCGGCGCTTTGCCGATGCGGTATATCGCTCGGGCGAGAGCCTGCTCGAGATCATCAACGACATCCTGGATTTCTCGAAGATCGAGGCCGGCAAGCTCGAACTTGAAGTCGGTCGACTTCAACCTGCGCACCGTGGTCGAGGACGTGTTCGAGTTGCTGGCGCCGCGGGCACACGAAAAGCGGCTTGAACTGGCTTCCAGCCTGTCGCCGTCGGTGCCAACCGCGGTGCGCGGCGATCCCACGCGGCTGCGCCAGGTGCTGACCAATCTGGTCGGCAATGCGATCAAGTTCACCGAGACCGGTGAGGTGATAGTGACCGTGACGGGCCAGTCGGCCGAGGCTGATGGAACCTGCCGGGTCGTCTGCGAAGTGCGCGACACCGGCATCGGCATGCGACCGGAGGCGCTCGAGAAGCTGTTCACCGTTTTCATGCAGGCCGACCAGTCGATGTCGCGCCGCTACGGCGGCACCGGTCTTGGACTCGCCATCAGCAAGCAGCTGGTCGAGCTGATGGGCGGATCGATTACGGCATCGAGCCGTATCGGCGAGGGGTCGGTGTTCCGCTTCGAGCTGCCATTGGCGGCTGGCGATCCGACGCTGGTGGTGGCGGTCGCGAGTCCTGAAATGCTGGCCGGCAAGCGCGTAATCCTGATCGAGGACAACCCCACCAACCGCAGCATCCTGGAAGCACAACTGGCCGGCTTTGGCATGGAAGTCGCGACCGCGGAAAGCGGTTCGACGGCGTTGGAACTGATGCGGGCCGCGGCACGTGCCGGCACTCCGTTCGAGGCTGCGGTCGTCGACATGAAGATGCCGATCATGGACGGCCTGACCCTGGCCGCGGAGTTGCGGCGGGACCCGCGTCTGGCCGAAGTGCGCATGGTGATGCTGACTTCGCTCGCCAGTGGCAACGAAGCACACGCTGCTTACGCGAGCGGCATTGATGCCTACCTGACCAAACCGGTGCGCCAGAGCGAATTGCTCGATGCACTCGCGCGGGTGCTTCAGCCCGATGAGCCAACGGTAATGCGCGTGTCGACCGTGGCAACCGGCCATCGCGCGCGGGTGCTGGTAGTCGAGGACAACCCGGTCAATCAGGAAGTCGCGCGGGTCATGCTCGCCGATCTCGGCTGCACGATCAGCCTGGCAGGAAACGGTCGTGAAGCATTGGGCGCATTGCGCGATGAGAAGTTCGACCTGGTGTTCATGGACTGCCAGATGCCGGAAATGGATGGCTTCGAAGCAGTTCGCCGTTTCCGCGCAGCGAAGGCGCAGGGATTTGCCAGCGCGATCGATGTTCCAGTTGTGGCGCTGACGGCCAATGCGCTGGCCGGCGATGCCGAGCGCTGCCTCGCCGCCGGCTTCAACGACTACCTGACCAAACCGTTCCGCCAGCAACAGATCGACGACATGCTCGGACGCTGGCTGGCGCGCGCTGCAGGTGCAGTGTCCAGTACGGCGACGGACAGCGCGCCCGTCGCGTCGCCGCCCTTACAGTCGGCGTCGACAGCCGAGGTCAACGAAGTCATCGATCTGACGATCGTTGAGCAGATTCGCGACATGGAACGCCGCGGCGCGCCGCGGCTGTTCGAGCGACTGGTGCATACCTACCGGGCCACGTCCTCGAAACTGATGGCTGATGCCGAGTTTGCGCTGGTGCGCAGGGACGGCATCGGTCTGCGGCACGCCGCTCACACGCTCAAGTCCTCGAGCGCGAATCTCGGCGCCACCCGGCTGGCGCAAAGCTTCACCTTGCTTGAGCGCCAGGCGCGCAGCGACGAGCTGGCCGCCGCAGCGCAGAACTGGCCCGAGATTCGCGCCGACTATGAACGTGTGCTGCATGCCTTGAATGAACTGGCCGCGTCCGACGAAGCGGTCTCTAGCTGAGGGTGATGTGCTGACCATGAAAAGGAAGGTCCAGGGAGCGCTTCCAGCCGGCGCCACACGCGACGAAGATGCCGTCGCGGCGCGCAGTGATCTGGTGCTTCTGGTTGACGATGATCCGGTCGCCCGATTGCTGACCGCGTCGGCGCTGGCGGAGCGCCAATGGCGCGTAATTGAGGCCGATGGTGGTGCGTCTGCGCTCGAACTGTTCGCGAAGAACCAACCGGACGTCGTGGTGCTTGATGCCTTGATGCCGGAAATTGACGGCTTTGTTACCTGCGAGCGCCTGCGCCGTATGGTCGGCGGTGAGCACGTACCGGTACTGATGCTGACCGGACTTGACGATGAGACTTCAATCGCGCGCGCCTATGAGGCGGGCGCAACCGACTTCTTCGTCAAGAGTACGACCCAATGGACCCTGCTTTCCGAACGGCTGCGCTACATGATCCGCGCCTCGCGCATGCGCGAGGAGCTGGCTGAAAGCCGCGCCAAGCTGACCAAGGCGCAGCGCATTGCGCGTCTGGGCAGTTGGGAATGGGACATCGCTGCACGCTCCGTCAAGCTGTCGGAAGAATGCCTGGCGCTGGCGGGCCTCACTTCGCAGCAGGAAGGGCTGGCGGACTGGTTCATCTGGTCGCGTTTGGTTGAGGACGAGCGTGGACGAATCGAGATGTTGTTTCGCGAGGCCCTCGCCGGCAATGGGCAGCTGAACTTCGAGTGCAGGATCGCGCGGCCCAATGGCCAGATCAGGGTGGTCCAGATCGAAGCCGAGATCGATCGCGACGAGGCGGCTCGTGCCAAGGCGGTGCACGGTGTGGTGCAGGATGTGACTGAACGCAAGCAGGCCGAAGACCAGATCCGCCAGCTTGCTAACTACGACAGTCTGACCGGCTTGCCGAACCGGCGTTTCTTCCGTGACCAGTTCCAGGCTGCGCTCGATCGCTCACGCAGCAGCGGCACCGCAGTCGGAGTTCTGTTCATCGATCTGGACCGCTTCAAGCAGATCAACGACACGCTGGGCCACCAGGTCGGTGACCAGCTGCTGCGCGAAGTCGCCAAGCGCCTGTTCCAGTGCATCCGCGAAAATGACACCGTCGCGCGCGGCGCCGAAACCGCTGCGCAAAGGTCGACGCCGCCGCCGTCGATCGGTTCGGCCACGCGCAACCTGGCGGCCGGATCCAAGACAGTGCCGGTCGCAGCCAACCAGAACAGCGTTGCCCGCCTGGGAGGTGACGAGTTCACGATCCTGCTCAGCGATCTGGCCGAACCGAGCCGGATCGAGGCGGTCGCGCAGCGTCTGCTCGAAGCGATGCGCAAGCCGTTTTCCTTCTCGGGCCACGAGCTGTTTGTAACGGCTTCTATCGGCGTGGCGACCTATCCGGGCGACGGTACTGACGTCGACACCTTGTTGCGCAAGGCCGACATCGCGATGTACGCGGTCAAGGACAGCGGGCGCAATGGCGTGCTGCGCTTCTCCAGCGCGATGAATACCGCGACCGCCGAGCGCTGGAGGCTGGAAACCGCCCTGCATCGCGCGCTCGAGCGCGAGGAACTGGTCTTGTACTACCAGCCGAAGGTCAACGTGACCAGCGGCGAGATCATCGGTGCCGAGGCCCTGATGCGCTGGAAGCGCGGCGGCGAACTGGTGCCGCCGGGCGAGTTCATCACCGTGGCCGAGGAATCCGGGCTGATCGTGCCGATCACCGAGTGGGCGGTGCGCGAGGTGTGCAAGCAGATGGTGGCCTGGTCGGAAACCGGCATGACGCCCTTGCCGGTGTCGGTCAACATTTCGGGCCGACACATTCAGCGCGCCAATCTGGTCGAGCCAGTCCAGGCCGCACTCGCCGGCTTCAAGCTGGATCCGACCTTGCTGGAACTCGAACTCACCGAGACGGTGCTGATGCAGAACCTCGGCCACGCGCTGCCCTTGTTGCAGGCGCTCAAGGAGCTCGGCGTGTCGATCTCGGTCGACGATTTCGGCACCGGTTACTCGTCGCTGTCCTATCTCAAGAAGCTACCCATCGACACGCTGAAGATCGACCGCTCGTTTGTGCGCGAACTCGAGACGAGCTCGGACAACGCAGCCATCGTGGCTGCGATCATCGCAATGAGCAAGAGCCTGAAGCTGCGGGTCGTCGCCGAAGGGGTGGAAACACAGGGGCAGATGAACCGGCTGTTCGATCAGGGTTGCCAGTTGATGCAGGGGTTTCTGTTCTCACCTGCGGTGCCGGGCAGTGACTTTCCGGCGCTGCTGCGGTCGAGCGGAGGACGCGCGCACTGGCGCGTGGAATTCGGCCCGCGCAAAGCAGCGCCGGCAAGAAGCGAGACGCAGGAGCAGCATGCCAACGGGCGCCACTTTGGTGCGCTCGAAACCGAATTCGTCGGCCCAATGCGGCCGGTCGCAGGAGCAACGACGGCGCCGACACCGGCGTCGCCGAAGCCTGGCGCCGACACCGAGGAGCCTGCCAGCCAGAAGGATCGTGCACGACGCTGGGCCAACCGCTTCGTCGGTCGCGACAACTGAGCGGCCGTCGAGGCCACCCACTGCCAGCCGCCGTTGTTGGATAGCCCAGTCATGCAGGAACACGCACCCGACGACACTTCGACAGTGCGCGCGCCAGGGCAGCGTGGTCGGCGATCCGCAGATGACGTCGAAACCAGACAGACCAGGCCGGTGTCTTAGGGACACGAAGCAGAGCGAGGGCTGAGCTGGGGCTGAAAGACGGGAGCAGCGGGCAGGAAATTGCAGCCGCAGGGCAGTTTACAATCCCAAGCATGCCGGACTCGATGGATCTGAAGCATCAGTTCCTGATCGCCATGCCTGCGATGGCGGATCCGAATTTTTCCGGTGCCGTGATCTACATCTGCGATCACAGCGAACGCGGGGCACTCGGATTGGTGATCAATCGGCCGACCGATCTGTCGCTGTCCACGCTGTTCGATCGGATCGACCTGAAGCTCGAAATTGCGCCTCTCAAAGACCGACCGGTGTACTTCGGCGGACCTGTGCAGACCGAACGTGGCTTTGTGCTTCATGTACCGCCTGGGACCTACAGTTCAACCCTTCCGGTCACGCCGGAAATTTCACTGACAACGTCCAAAGACGTACTCGAAGCCATGGCCGAGGGCGCGGGACCGGAGAAGATCCTCGTGACGCTTGGTTATTCGGGTTGGGGCGCAGGCCAGCTGGAAAGCGAGATCGCAGCCAACGCCTGGCTGACGGTGACCGCGGTGCCCGAGATCCTGTTTGATACGCCGGCCGATGAAAAGTACAGCGCTGCGCTCAGGTTGCTGGGCGTTGATTCCGGTCAGTTGTCTGGACTGGCCGGCCATGCGTAGAGCGTTGGATGCTCTCGCCTGCGCCCGCGCCACTGTCCGTTTTCCCGCAATGAAGTCTGCGATGCCGAGCGTCCCCATGCGTGAGGGGGTCGTGCTCGGATTCGACTTCGGCACCGTTCGTACCGGCGTGGCGATCGCCAATTCGATCATTCGGGATGCCCGCCCGTTGCTCACCATCGAAGCAGCAGAGCGCGCTGCACGCTGGGAGGCGATTGGCGCGTTGGTCGATGAATGGCAACCCGAACAGTTTGTGGTCGGTGTACCGCGGCATCCTGACGGCGCTCCGCACGAGATGACGGCGCGCTGTGAGCGTTTCGCGCGCCAGCTCGAGGGCCGCTACGGCAAGCCGGTCGCCCGCGTCGACGAGCGATACTCGTCGGCAGTGGCCGCGTCCGAGGACGATGCCGATGCGGCGGTGCTGATCCTGCAGCAGTGGCTGGACGAGGAGATGCGAGCAGAGCGGCCCGATGCTTGAACTCGACGCCGAGGCGATCTACCGCAGCCTGGCGGCGCGGGCACGCGAACTGTATGCCGGCCACGCCATCAAGCTGATCGGCGTGCATACCGGCGGTGTATGGCTGGCGGAACGGCTGCGTGCCGATCTGCACATCGTGGACACGGTCGGCATCCTCGACGTGTCGTTTTACCGTGACGACTTTGACCAGGGTGGGCTGAAGCCGGATGTTCGTCCGTCGCAGATTCCGTTCGAGGTCGCCGACAGCCACATTCTGCTGGTCGACGACGTGCTGTTTACCGGGCGCACCCTACGTGCGGCGATGAATGAGATCTTCGACTATGGACGACCTGCGGCAATCGATCTGGCTGTTCTGATCGACCGCGGCGGCCGCGAGCTGCCGGTGGCCGCCACTGTGGTCGGCGCAACCATTGAAGTGCCCCCGGAAATCAGCGTAGTGCTCACCCGCGACGAAGATCTGCGGCTGCATCTGACGATGGAGAGCCGCAGTGGTGAGTAAGGGGCAGCGCCACCCGCAGCTCAACCAGCATGGCGAGCTGCATCACCTGCTCTCGATCGAAGGCCTGCCGCGTGCGGTGATCGAACGGGTGTTGACCACTGCCGACAGCTTTATCGGCACGGCCGAGCGCGAAGTCAAGAACGTTCCCCTGCTGCGCGGCCGGAGCGTGTTCAATCTGTTTTTCGAGAACAGCACCCGCACCCGCACCACATTCGAGATTGCAGCGCGGCGCCTGTCGGCTGATGTGTTCAATCTCGACATTGTTCGTTCGAGTGCGGCCAAGGGTGAGTCACTGCTCGACACGATCGATAACCTGACCGCGATGCAGGCCGACATGTTCGTCGTGCGCCACGCCACCAGCGGCGCGCCGTATCTGATTGCGCGGCATACCTCGGTCCACGCGCCCCATGTGCATGTGATCAACGCCGGCGACGGGCGCCACGCGCACCCGACGCAGGGCCTGCTCGACATGTACACGATCCGCCACTACAAGAAGGAGTTCTCGAACCTGACGGTCGCGGTGGTCGGCGACATCCTTCATTCGCGCGTGGCGCGCTCGGATATCCACGCCCTCACGACGCTGGGCGTGCCCGAGGTACGCGCAGTCGGACCTCTGACACTGCTGCCGGCCGGCCTCACGGAGATGGGTGTGCGCGTCTGCACCCGGCTCGACGAGGGTATTCGCGGCGCCGACGTGGTCATCATGCTGCGATTGCAGAACGAGCGCATGCGTGGCGCGCTGCTGCCGAGCGCGCAGGAGTACTTCGCCAACTATGGCCTGACACCCGAGAAGCTCGCCCTGGCCAAGCCCGATGCGATCGTCATGCACCCGGGCCCGATGAACCGTGGTGTCGAGATCGACTCGCGGGTCGCGGACGGCGAGGCCAGTGTGATCTTGCCGCAGGTGAGCTACGGTATCGCGGTGCGCATGGCTGTGCTGTCGCTGGCGGCGTCTTCGGCGAAGATGCAATGAGCGACGCCGGGCCGCTCCCTAGGCGCTCGGCCCTGCAGGCCGCACGGTCGCGGGACGCGACCGTCCTTCGGGCCGTCCAGGCCGACGCAGGTCGGCCTGGAGCCGCGGCCCTCAGCCCCCTTGGGGGGACGGAGGCCGATCAAGCGACATTCCCTGCGGCATGTCGCTCGGCCGACGCCGCTCGCGCCTGCATGCGCGAGCGGTGGCGCGACGCGCGCGCGCAGCGCCGTACGGGGCACCAATGAATATTGCGATCATCAACGGCCGCGTGATCGATCCTGCCTCCGGGCTCGACGCGGCGTGCGGTGTCTACATTGCCGAAGGCAGGATCGTCGCGGTGGGCGCCACGCCGGCCGGTTTCACGGCAGCGCGCACGATCGATGCGCGCGGACTGATCGTGGTGCCGGGGCTGGTCGATCTCTGTGCGCGCCTGATGGAACCGGGCGCGGAGGGCGCGCTGAAGATCGAGATGAAAGCGGCGCTTGCGGGTGGGGTCACCGGCGTGGTCTGCCCGCCTGACACCGACCCACCTCTGGACGAGCCCGGACTCGTTCGCATGCTGCGGCAGCGCTCACGCGAAGCGGCGGGTGCGCGCACCTATCCGCTTGGCGCGCTGACGACCGGACTGAAGGGCGAGGCGCTGGCTGAGATCCAGACCCTGGCCGCTACCGGCTGTGTCGCGTTCATGCAGACGCGCAGCCTGCCGCATGACAATTCCGTGCTGCTGCAGGCGATGCGCTACGCGAAGACCTTCGACCTGCCACTATGGCTGCGGCCGGTCGAAGATACCCTGGCCGGCAACGGTGTCGCGGCGGCAGGGCCGCTCGCCGGCCGCCTCGGCCTGCCTGCCATTCCGGTCGTGGCAGAGACCGTGGCCTTGCATACGATCTTCGAGCTGCAGCGGGCCACCGGCGCGCGCATTCACCTGGCGCGCCTGTCGTCAGCCGAGGGCATCGAGCTGGTGCGCCGAGCGAAGCGTGAGAAACTCGCGGTGACCGCCGACGTAGCGATCCATCATGTCCACCTGGTCGATGTCGACATCGGCTACTTCGATTCGAACTACCGACTCGATCCGCCGCTGCGGAGCGTGCGAGATCGAGATGCGATCCTTGCCGGCCTAGCCGATGGCACGATTGATGCGATCTGCTCGGACCATGCGCCGGTGGCCGAGGAGGACAAGCTGTTGCCGTTCGGCGATGCGCAGCCCGGCGCCACTGCGCTCGAGACGCTGCTCCCGCTGACGCTCAAGTGGGCGGTCGAGCAACGCGTTCCGCTGGCGAAGGCGCTGGCAATGGTTACCTGCAGGCCGGCCGAAATTTTGGGTGAGGACACGGGCAGCCTGGCGGTCGGCGCCAAGGCTGATGTCACCGTGTTCGATTCGGAGTTGCCCTGGAGAGTCACTGCCGAGGAGTTGCGCAGCGCCGGCAAGAACACTCCTTACGTGGGCTACGAGCTGCTGGGTCGGGCGCGCTATACGCTGGTCGGCGGCGAAGTGCGGTTCGCCGGCTAAACAAATGCGCTTCCTGCTGGCGCCGCTGCGTGCGGTGATGGTGCTGGTGCTGATCGCGCTTGGACTGGTGCAGGTGTTTGGCATTTACCCCTGGGTACGCCAGGGCACGCGCAATCGCATCACGCATTTGTGGTCGCGCACTCTGGTTGCAACCTGCGGAGCACGCCTGGTTGTGCACGGAACGATCCCGGCGCCGATTCGTCGCACCGGGGTCGACGACAGCTCGGTCGGTCGCCTCGGGCTGTCGAATCACGTCTCATGGATCGACATCTTCGCGATCAACGCGGCCACGCCGTGTCGATTCATCGCCAAGTCGGAAATCGGACGCTGGCCGGTGATCGGCGCGCTTGTCACCGGCTCGGGAACTCTCTACATCGAGCGCGGGCGGCGCCACGCGGTCGCCGCGATGAATCACCGGGTTCGGAATCACCTGTCGGCGGGAGAAACGATCACTGTCTTCGCCGAGGGCACCACCACCGACGGCAGCCAGTTGCTGCCGTTTCATTCCAACATGGTGGCGCCGGCGATCGACGTCAAGGCGCCGGTGTGGCCAATCGCGGTTTGCTACACCGAGGGTGGGCGGCGCTCGACCGCGGCTGCGTTCATCGATGACATGGACCTGCTGACCTCGCTCTGGCGCATTTTCACCGCGCGCGCCTTGACGATCGAAATTGCAGTCCTGCCTCCCATCAGTACCAGCGCGGGCGCCAGTCGTCACGCAGTTGCACGCGCTGCGCGGGACTCGATTGCGCGCCACCTCGGACTGGGTCGCGCGCACGACGACGATGCGATCGGAGATCTAGGACGAGTTCAGTCCTCCAGCGCCGCCGCCTGTGGACAATCGATCTGCACCAGAGTCCGATCGGCGAGTCGAAGCGCGCTGAGTTGACCGCCCCAGACGCAGCCGGTATCCAGACCGATCACGTCGGGCTTCAGCACCAGGCCGGCGGTTGACCAATGGCCGAAGACAATCAGCGTGCCGCGCGTGGCGCGCTGCGGATGATCGAACCACGGCACCGCACCGGCCGGCACGTCGTCAAGACCCAGCTTGAATTTCAAGCGCATCCTGCCGTCGGCTTCGATGATGCGAAGGCGTGTCATCGCATTGACTACACAACGCAGCCGATCGTGGCCCGCCAGATCATCGTTCCAGCGCGCCGGTTTGTTGCCGTACATCTCGCTCAGGAAGGACGTTTGATCGTCGGCCGCAAGGCGTTGCTGCACTTCGGCTGACAACGCCAGTGTTTGCCGTACGGTCCACGCTGGCAGCACTCCGGCATGGACAAACAGGGTGCCTTCCTCGAAATGCGCGAGTGGACGGCGCCGCAGCCAGGCGAGCAGATCCTCGCGATCTGGCGCGTCGAGGATCGGCCGCAGGGTGTCGGAATCATGCAGTGGCCGGATGCCGGCGGCCACGGCGAGCAGGTGAAGATCGTGGTTGCCGAGCACCGTCGCAGCACGACCGGACTCAACCATGGATTTGACATGCCGCAAGGTGGCGAGCGAATCCGGCCCGCGGTTGACCAGATCGCCGACGAATATCAGGCGCGTGGCATCGCTGAGCCCGGCGGTCAACGCAAGCAGGCTGCCGAGGCAGCCTTGCACATCGCCGATCGCGTAAGTGCTCATGCGGGAATGTTAGCCGCGATCGACGGGCGGTTTGCTGGCATCATTCAGCAGCAAGGAACATCACGGCGCCCGACGCGCATAGGTACGAAGAAAGTCTCGATGAAGCCAGTTCGCAAGGCGGTGTTTCCGGTGGCCGGCCTCGGCACGCGCTTCCTGCCGGCGACCAAGGCTATGCCCAAGGAAATGCTGCCGATCGTCGACAAGCCCCTGATCCAGTACGCAGTTGAAGAGGCGGCTGCTGCCGGCATAACGCAGATGATCTTCATCACCGGTCGGCACAAGCGTGCGATCGAGGACCACTTCGATCACGCCCCCGAACTGGAAGCCGAGCTCATCGCCAAGGGCAGGCACGAACTCGCGCAGATTGTGCGCAACATCTCGCCGGCGGCCGAAAGTTTCATCTATATCCGGCAAAGCGAACCGCTCGGACTGGGCCATGCCGTCCTATGTGCCGAGCCAGCAGTGGGTGACGAACCGTTTGCCGTGCTGTTGGCTGATGATCTGATCGATGCCGATCAAGCCGCGATCGGACAGCTGGTCGCAGCACGGGCGGACCAGGGTGGTGGCAATGTGGTCGCCGTCGAGGATGTGCCGCGCGCCGACACCAGCCGCTACGGCATCGTCAGCAGCACGCCGATCAATCAGCGCACGTCGCGGCTGTCGCACATCGTCGAGAAACCGGCGCCGGATGCTGCTCCCTCGACGCTCGCAGTGCTTGGCCGCTACGTGCTGGAGCCCGAGATCTTCGCGCACCTGAAGCGGATTCCGCGCGGTACCGGCGGTGAGATCCAGCTGACCGATGCAATTGCACAGATGGTGCCCGCTGGCTGTACGTACGCCTATCGCTACGAAGGACAGCGTTTCGACTGCGGTTCGAAGGCCGGCTTTCTGCAGGCCACAGTGCATTACGCGCGCAAGGCCGGCTATCCGCTCTAGCCGCAGTGATCCATGCGCGGATCAGCCGCCGCGCTCGTAGTCGTCCTCGGCTCCGGCGCGGGCACGCTGACGATACAGTCGAAACGGCATGAAGAAAGCCACGAAGTAAACGGCGCAGACCGCGAGAAACGACCAGAAGATCCACCAGTCCGGCACGCCGAGCCGCCACATCGCGGCCCCGATTCCGGCCGAGGCCGCGTTGGCACCCACGAGGATCATCAAGGTTGCGCGCGCTGAATAGCCGCGCCGCATCAGCATGTGATGCAGATGGTCGCGGTCCGGCGCCATCGGGCTGCGCCGTCGCGCGAGGCGTCGCACGGTGACCGTGAATACATCCATCAGAACGATGCCGAGCACCCACAACATGACGGGCGGTGGTACGGAGTCGCCCGCGCGCTGGGTCAGCGACACCGCAAACCAGGAAATCGCGAAGCCCAGCACCATGCTGCCGGCGTCGCCCATGAAGGTCCGGTGCTGACCACGCAGCGGCCAGGGCAGGTTGAAGAACAGAAAGCCGGCGACCGCGCCCGACAGCACGATCAGGATCCTGGCCGCATTCACGTCGCCGACCGTCCATGCGAAGCCGGTGAAGCAGGCGAGCATGACAAAGGCCAGGCTGCCAGCGAGACCGTCGAGACCGTCGAACATGTTGATCGAATTGACAACCGCGAGCGTGGCAAAGACCGTCAGCGGAATCGCCCAGTGACGCGTGTTGATCGGGTTGGTCGTGAAGAGATCTCCGAGGTTCACCAGAAAATTGGCGCCCCATGAAGTCATGAGGAGTGCGGCCATTACCTGCACCAGTAGTTTCGTGCCGGCCGACACCTCGCCGAGGTCATCGAGCAGTCCGAGCAAGGCGAGCAGCAGGATTCCAGCGAACAGCGCGCTTAACTGCGCAAACGCCGAAAAATTGAAGATCAGTGCCACCACAAAACCGGTGGTGATTGCGACGCCACCGGTTAAGGGCACCGCACCCGCATGTCGCTTGCGGCCGCCTGGCTGGTCGACCAGGCCCCAGCGGTGGGCGGGCCGACGCAGAGCGAGAATCAGCAATCCGGTGACGAAAGCGGCAATTGCGGCCTGGGCCAGAAGCAGCGACATGGATGCATTATCCCGCGGTCGAACCGTGCGGCGTCTGAATGCCAAGAATCCGCCGATAGACGTCGAGCGTCTGATCGACCATGCGGGGAACGGAGAATTCGGAGGCAACCCGCTCCTGTCCCGCCGATCCCATCGCGGCTCGCAACGCCGGGTCTGCCAGCAGGCGCCGCAGCGCTGCTACAAGGGCCTGAGGGTCGCGCGGCGGCACCAGCAGCCCGGTCACATCCTGCCGATTGACGTATTCGACACCGTTGCCCAGCAAGGTGCTCAACACCGGCTTGCCGAAATGCATTGCTTCGAGCTGCACCAGGCCGAAAGCCTCGCTGCGATCGGTCGAAGGCATCGCAAACACATCGCAGAACGTGTAGTAAGCGGGCAGCTCTTCGTCCGGAATTCGGCCCGTAAAGATGACGCGATCCGCAACGCCGGCGCGGACCGCACTTTGCTTCAGCGCATCCGTTAACGGGCCGGTGCCACCGATCCAGAGCAGCGCATCGACCTCACGCATGGCAGCGATCAGCACCTCGAAGCCCTTGTACCAGACGTGTCGGCCGACCGTGAAAATCGCCGGCCGGCCGCGGGCCAGCGCGCGCAAGGCGCCGAGGCGCGACTCGGCTGCTGGCGACCAGGCGAATCGCGCCGCTTCAAAACCATAGGGGATTACGGCGCGGACCTGGCCAGGCTTGCCTTCGTGTGGAATCTGCTCCGAGGTCGAGAAGTGCTGCGGCGTGGCAGCGACCAGAGCGTCGGCAGCGCGCGCAAAGCGCGTTACCAGTGGCTGATAGAGAAACAGCGCCGCTTTCTGGCGCACGATGTCGCTGTGCCAGCTGATAACGCGACGTACCGATTCGGGCAGCAGGTTCGCCGTCAACAGGCCGAGCGGATCTGGAAAATGGAGGTGAACAATGTCAAAGCGGTGCTCCCTGTGCAGCGCGCGCGCGAGCTGTGGCAGGGTCGGCGACAGTGCGAGGCTGAATGCAGTGCCCCAGCAGGCAGCGCGCACCGTCAGATAGCCGTAATCCGCGTGTCGGTCCGAGCGCGGTGAATCGTTCGAGACCAGGTTGATCGGCTCGACTTCGCCGCTTGCCGCGAGGCCGCCTGCAAGCGATCGAACATGTCGCTCAATGCCGCCGAGCGTGTCGAACTTGCCGAGATGCAGGACTTTCACGAGCTGGCAAGGACCTGCCGGTAGATCTTCAAAGTTTCTCGCGCACAGCGTTGCCATGAAAATTGGGAGGCCTGGTCCAAGCAGGCCTCGGCCCGCTCCGACCAGTAGATCGGATCTTCGCAGAGGCGAAGCAGGGCGCCCCTTAACGAAGCGCTGTCGTCCGGTTCGATCTGTATGCCGGCGTCGCCGACGACTTCTGGCAGAGTCGATCGATTGGAAACGATGACAGGAGTTCCGCTGGCCATGGCTTCCAGCGGTGGCAATCCAAAACCCTCGTAAAGGGAAGGGTAGACCAAGACGGTGGCACTGGCATACAGCGCGGCAAGTTCGTCATCGGTCGTGAATCCCAGCGGGCGCACCTGCCCGGACGCTACCAGCGTCTGAATCAGCGAATCCAGGGAGGACGTGAGCCAACCTTTCATGCCGACCAGGACGAGGGGAATGCGTGCGCGAAACTCCGTCGGCATGCCCGCATAGGTGCGGATCACCAGCTCCAGGTTCTTGCGTGGCTCCAGTGTTCCGACGCAAAGGATGAACTCCCTGAACGACAGGCCACACTCTCTGAGTGCCGGCGCGCACTCTAGTTCCGTACGTGGCCGGAAGATGGCCCGCGCTGCCAGCGGAATCGCAGTGATTCGATCGGGAGCGACGCCGAATTCACGGATGATCTCGTCCCGGGTAAACGAAGCGTCTGTTATGACGTGATTCGCCCGGCTCAGCGATCGCGGAAACAGGCGATTCATGATCTCAACCCGTTCGGCGGGGTGAGTCTCCGGATACCGGATCCAGGACAGGTCGTGCGCGGTGATGACGGTTGGACCGTGGAACGCATGGGACAGGAAATTGGGCTCGTGATAGAGCTGAATGCCGCGCTCACGGGCGCCCTGTGAAAATTTGTGTTGCTCGAGCGCACGGCTGAGCACGTACGGATGAGGAACCACCCGCTTGATGAATGCCTTGATCTTCGTGATATTCCAGACTGGTTCAGTGCGAACCTCACGGCTCCACGCGAATGAATAGAACAACCATAGATCGACTTCGCCGGATGCGATCAGCGCTTCGGCCAGGCTCTTTGCATACTGCCCGATACCGGTCAGAGGCGACAGCAGCGCCGTAGTGTTGAGCCCGACAATCATGGATTCGCTACTTCCGCTCATTCGCTGCCGCACCGAGTGCCTGGTTGAAGACCTCGCAGTATCCGAGCGCGGTCCGTTCCCAGGTGTGTTCTTGCAATGCCAGTTCCGACGACCTGGCCTGCGCCGCCGCCAGCTCCGGATGTTCGAGAATCCACTGAATCTGCGCGGCCAGGTCCGCGGGTTTCCTCGGATCGAATACCCGCGCCGTCACGCCCTGCACCGTCATGTGCTCCATGAACGGAGGGATGTTCGACATCGCCACCGGGATTCCGCGCGACCATGCATCGAGCCCTGGACCATTGCCCGCCTCGTACAGGGAGCAGCTCAGGACCGCCGTCGCACAGGTGATGAGCGCGTCGATTTCCTCATTGCTGACATAGCCGAGGCCGATGACGTCGGCGGGTGAGGCGCCGCGTTCCACCCCGATGGCTGTCGCGCGGCCGCTCACATGGGATCCAAGCGTGGGCCCGGTCAGCACGAGCGGGATTGCATGGCCCTGCTCGCGCAGCTCGGCCACTGCGGCGATCGCGGTCGAGATGTTCTTGTGGCTCGCCGGATTGCACGGATACAGGAGGTACTTCGACGGCACACCGAGTGCGGCCACACGGCGCTCCGCCTGGATACGTTCGACCGAGGTCGCGTGACTCGGCGCCGCAAGACGCACGACAGTAGGCGAGTGGCGATGACGCGGATAGAAGCGAACGAGTTCTTCCGACATGAACTGCGTTGATACGACCGGCCATGCCCGATCGAGCCAGCGTTGCATCTGTCCGTCGAGCGTCAACTGGTCTTCGGCATGGTAGGTCACTCCGCCAAAGAAATACTTGAAGTTGAAGTCATGGAAGGTGCCTACCAGCGGAACGTCGACTTCGGGCGGTTCAAGCAGATACGGCCACGGGAAGTAGATCAGGTCGAAACCGGGCGCAGTGACTTCCACTTCTCGGGTGACGTTGCCCGAGACCGCCAGGGGCAATCGGGCGGCCATGCGAGGAAGGCCTCTTCGAAACCTTCTTAGCACGGCGCTTCCTCCCGGAAAGCCGAGCGGATCGCGACTCTGGTAGCGAAGCGCCTGCAGGGCCTCTGTTTTGATACCAGCGCCGCGCAACTCACCCGCCAGGCCTTCGCGCTCGATCGACGCCGCGTTGCCCAGATACTCGATCTCGACGTCGGAACGAACGCGTCGGAGGGCGGGAAGCAGCGCGCGCACGACGCGACTGCCGCCGCCAGGATTGCCGACGTGATCGACGACCAGGATCCTCATCGTTTCTCGAACCTCATCGCTGCCACGCCGATTCCGGGAAGATCGCCGATGCGGCCGAATTCCCTGAATGATCGCGCAGTGAACCAGGCATCGCGCCAATGTGGCGGCAGCCATCGAGACGTTTTTTCAGCGCGGTTCCTGACGAAGTTCCCAGCCCGTGTTTCGCCGAAGTAGCGTGCTTCGGCCGGTTTGCCCGCAACCGCGCAGAGGCGCTCAAGGCCGACCTCATCGTAAAAGCGCTGTCCGAACACGAACCCTTGCTCGTCCTGCTCCAGGAGGCCGTATTCGTTGTAGTCGATGAACTCCTCATATTCCTGCCGTGCACAGGGGACCGTGACAACGAGGCAGCCACCCCGGGCGGTACGCGTCCAGAGTTGAGCAAATGCCGCCTCATCTTCGCCGGACGGAATGTGTTCCAGGACCGAGAGCGAGGTCACGATGTCGTACTGGCCGTCGGCGGCGTCGAGACCTGCCGCATTCGCGTTCCGGAACGAGATCTTCTCCTCGATGCCAAGCGACCTGGCCAGTTCGACACTTCGGCGGAGGTCGGCCGCGTCCGGATTCACCATGCTGAGCCCGTCCGCAATTCCTTCAGTCACGAGTAGAAACGGCAGTAACCGTGGAGATGAAAGGTCGAGCGCTCGTCGTGCACGCCGGTCGCGAAGCCATCGCCAGCAGAACGCGAACTCGAAGTGTCGAACCGTATCGAATGGGTCGAAGAGAAAAGGGTAGGCCTCGCTCAGCGAGATCCTGCCAGATGCGAGGCGACGACATCCGGCGGCCGCGATCTGCCACCGCACTCCGAGGCCATGGCCACCGAACATCGACGCGGCCAGGAACCAGGGCCAATACAGCACCGCATTTTTCCGACGATGCTGACGGACCTGCCCCGGTAGTGGGAGGGGTCCAGCGGGACGTGGAATATGTACCTGTACCTTGAGCACTTCAGGCTTCGAGCAGCTTGCTGCGCAATCGACAGCTGCTGTAGGCGAGTGGAACGACAGTCGACGCGGCCATCGCCCCGAACACCGCGATGACTCCCCATTGCGGCGCAAACACCAGGACGCCCGGGAGCACGATCAAGGCAGTGAGCATGACCATGGCAACCTGACGTCCGGTGTCGTCGAGGCCGATCAGCACATCGCTGATGGCGGAACTTGCCGTGGCCGTCAGCATGCATGCGGCGACGACAGCCCAGCCTGCGACACCCAGCGGTGGGTCCAGCGGCTGCCGGGTCCAGGTGCGAACCAGCCAGTCTCCGATGACCAGCAAGGGCAGCGCCAGTATCGCGGAAATGCTGATGCGTACGAGGACCGTGTGCATGGTCGCCTGGCGCGCCCACGCACGGTCCCTGCTTTCGTAGGCTTCTCGCACGGCCGGCGCGAGCGCGATCGAAATGCCGGAACCGATGGAAAACAGGAAGACATAGAGCTTCATCACAACGCTGTAATCGGTCACCGTCGCAAGGCCGGCCGAGCGCGCAAGTATCACCACAACGGCCTGGTTGACAGCGAGCGCACCGACCTGGAACGCGAGCACCGGACCGCTAGAACGCGCCAGCTTCGCCAGCGCGGTCCAGCGGAAGTTGGTGATCGCCAGAATGCGTTGCCCGGCGAGTTGGCGTCCAAGATCGCGCCACAGCAGGATGGCGACGGGCAGCGGTCCAACCGAGCCGAGAAAGATCACCCATCCAAGCGACAGTTCGGCCCTGATTGCAGCCAACAATCCAATCAGGCTCAGAGCGACCGCGATCAGCTGCAACCAATTGACGCGATGGGTCTGCTGAAGTGCCACCAGCGCGGACGCTGCGATCGACAATGGCAGACCCAGGATGAACAGCGCGGCGGTCGCGATGAACGCCTCAGGCGCCTTGCCTGCCGCACTTGCGGGCAGCGCGAGAGCGGCTTGCCACGGGACCTGAGTTGCCGCGAAGGCAGCGCCGATCGCCATCACGAGGGCAACTGCCGTCAGTCCGACGAATCCGGTGAACGCGAGGCTCGGGACGTCCTCATGCAAGCCGCGTCCAACGGCTTCCGAAATCGCGTTTTGCAGGGCGCGCGTGATGCCAAGGTCGCCGAGCGCGAACCAGGCGACGACCGAGGTCATCACCATCCACAGGCCGTAGTCGTCCTTGCCGAGATAGCTCAGGGCAAGCGGGACCGAAACCAGCCCGAGGGCGCCCGAAAGAATGCGAACAACGATGGAACTGAAGCCGGCATGAATCAGCCGGCGATTGCGCAGCTGGCGTCTGCTGGTTCCGTCGAGCGAAGAGCCTCGATCGCTCACGCTAGGAGCGCTTGCCGGCACGTACCCGCGCCAGAAAGTCGGAAGTGGATCGTCCGGAGACGAAAGGAAGCGTCAATGCCTGCCCGCCCAGGCTTCGGACCAGGGCGGCTTCGGGAATCCGGTTCATGTCGTAATCGCCTCCCTTTACATAAATGTCCGGGCGGACGATCTCGATCACACGCAAGGGCATCAGTTCGGAGAACAGCGCGACCAGAGTCACGCTCTCGAGCGCTGCCAGCATCGCCGCGCGATCTGATTCCCCGTTGATCGGGCGATCCTCACCCTTGCCCAGCATCCGTACCGACGCATCGCTGTTGAGCGCGACAAGGAGCGAAGCGCCGAGCGAGCGAGCCTGCATCAGATAGGTGACGTGCCCACGGTGCAGGATGTCGAACACACCGTTGGTCATCACCAGCGGCCGGGCCAGTGCAGAGGCGCGCCTGGCGAGTTCTGCGTGCGGGACGATCTTGTGCTCGAAGCACGGGTCGGGAAGTGTCACTTCTATGCCTTCGCCCTTGCGACGCTCGATAGCCTGGGAGCTTCGCTGCGCACGGCAGTCAGCAGATCGCGATACCGCGCCGTTGCGAGATCCGGCGCTGCCGTAGCCGGTGGCAAAGACCTTCCGTCTGTACCAAGCAGGAAGCGCTGGGCGATACTGGCCGCCCGCGCTGACTCGAGATCGGTGATCTTGTCACCGAACAGGACAGAGGCGCCCAGATCGAGCCCAAGGTCGCGTGCGGCGGCAAGCAGCATCCCAGGGGCCGGCTTGCGGCAATCACATACGACTCGATACTTGTCGTGTGCCGCCATCGGATGATGCGGGCAGAAGTAGGTCGCTGTCAGCGCTGCGCGCTCCGCCACAAAGCGCGCCTCGACCCAACGAGTCAGCTGCATGAAATCGGCCTCTGTGTACAGACCCCGACCGATCCCCGATTGATTGGTAACGACTACCAGTGCAAAGTCCATCGCCTTGAGTTCACGTGCCGCCTCGAACACGCCCGGAAGAAACTCGAATTCGTCCTGCCGCCAAACGTAATCCCGATCGACATTGATCACACCGTCGCGATCGAGAAACGCTGCTCGCCGTCTCATTCGCCGATGCGATTGGCCAGCAGCCATTCGACGTAGCGTTTCGCACCCTGTTCAACCGTCTGGAAATCCAGCTTGCAGCCGGCCGCGCGCAGTCGGGACAAATCAGCCTGTGTGAATGCCTGGTACTTGCCTTTGAGAGCCTCCGGGAAAGACACGTATTCGATCAACCCTTCTCCGACCGCTCCCTCGATCTGCATGGAAGAGTCGCCGCCGGAGTTGCGCAGGTTATTGATGACGGCCAGCGCCAGGTCATTGAACGATTGCGCACGACCAGTGCCGAGGTTATAGATGCCGGACACCGGGCTGGCACGGAAATGCAGGTTGGCTGCAACGACATCGTCAACGTAGATGAAGTCGCGGCGCTGCTCACCATCTGCGTAGCCATGGCTCGCCTCGAACAGCTTGACTCGGCCGTCCGCGCGGAACTGGTTGTAGTGATGGAAAGCGACCGAGGCCATGCGCCCCTTGTGCGACTCGCGAGGTCCGTAAACATTGAAGTAGCGCAATCCGATCACGGGTGCCGTCAGTGCATGCAATTGGCGGCGTACTACCTGGTCGAACAGAAATTTGGAATAGCCATAGATGTTCAGCGGCTTTTCATGATGACGGTCCTCGGCAAACACCGGGCCGAGGCCGTAAACCGAGCCCGACGACGCATAAATCAACGGCGTTTTCGCTTCCTGACACCATTGCAACAGGTGGAGCGAGTAGCGGAAATTGTTGTCCATCATGTAGCGGCCGTCGGTCTCCATCGTGTCCGAGCAGGCGCCCTGATGGAACACCACGTCGGCTCTCGGCAATGCACGGCGCTGGACAAGGTCAAGAAATTCGCGCTTGTCGAGGTACTCGGCGATTTCGCAGTCCGCCAGATTCCGGAACTTCTCCGATCGCGTCAGGTTGTCAACCGCCAGGATATCGGTCTCGCCGCGGTCGTTGAGTGCCTTCACGTTGTTGGCACCAATGAATCCGGCCGCACCGGTGACGATGATTTTCATGTGCCCTCGAACAGCTCGTCGTACGAAACCGTTGAGGTGCCGAGCTTGCCGACGACGATGCCGCCGGCCCGGTTGGCGGTAGCGACGGCATCGCGCATCGGCTGACCTGCCGCCAGCATGACCGCGAGCACCGCTATCACCGTGTCGCCGGCCCCACTGACGTCAAACACCTCGCGCGTATGTGCCGGAACGGTCCAGACGTCGCCTTCGGTGAAGAGCGTCATGCCTTCCTCGCTGCGCGTCAGCAGCAGCGCCTCGAGCCTGAGTGCGCGACGGAGTTCCTGGGAGCGTGTAGCGAGGTCTGCTTCGTCCCGCCAGCGACCGACAACTTCGCGCAATTCTGCGCGGTTGGGCGTCACGACCGTCGCACCGGCATAGCGCGAGTAGTCATCGCCCTTCGGGTCAACGAGAATCGGCTTGCCGGCGCGCTGCGCCTTCTCGATCATCTGGGCGATGTGGGTCAGACCGCCTTTGCCATAGTCGGACAGCACGACGAGATCGTAGTTCGGCAGCAGGGACTCGTAATGCCCCAGGTGCTCGAGCAACACCTCGCCACGCGGCTGGCTATCGAAGTCGACGCGCAGCATCTGCTGGCGACGGCCGATCACTCTCACTTTGACCGTCGTCGAAAGAGCGGGATCAGTGTGGATATGCGGTTGAACAGTGGCGCCATGGAGGAGGCGTTCGATCGCCTGTCCGGCCTCGTCGCCGCCGACGACTGTCAGCAGTCCGGCACTCGCGCCGAGTGCCGTCATGTTGCGGGCCACATTGGCGGCGCCGCCGAGCCGCTCGTCGGTCCGTTCGATGCGGACGACCGGAACCGGCGCCTCGGGCGAAATGCGCTCGACGTCGCCGAACCAGTAACGGTCGAGCATGACATCGCCCACCACTAGAATCCGCACCTGTTCGAGTGTCTCACGCGAGGCGGTGCGTAGGGCCATTGCTCTTGTTTTCGCGCTGTCTAGCGCGAACCGTTGATCTTCGTGTCGAAGCAAGCACGCGAGCCCAGCGTAAACTTGCGCACACTCACTGCAACCGCTGATTCGGATACTGATTGATGATCATCGTCACCGGCGGCGCCGGCTTCATCGGCTCGAATTTTGTTCATATCTGGTTTGAGCATGAGGCCGAGCCCCTGGTGGTTGCGGACAAGTTTACCTATGCGGCTAATCCCGAAAATCTCGCCCGGTTCGAGCACGATTCCAGGCTGAGCATTGAACGGGTTGACGTTTGCGACGACGCAGCTGTCGACAGGCTATTTTCACGGTACAGGCCCCGTGCCATCGTTCACTTTGCTGCCGAAAGTCACGTCGATCGTTCGATTCGTGGTCCAGCTGAGTTCGTCCAGACCAACATATTCGGGACCTTCACCCTGCTCGAGGGCGCCCGAGCCTACTGGTCGGAGTTGCGCGGTGAGGCACGGAATCGCTTTCGTTTCATCCATGTTTCCACCGACGAAGTCTACGGCTCGCTCGGACCACATGCCCCGCCTTCAACTGAACAAAGCGCCTATGAGCCGAATTCGCCGTATGCGGCCAGTAAGGCTGCGTCTGACCATCTGGTGCGGGCGTATCACCGGACCTATGGTTTGCCTTGCATCACGACAAACTGCAGCAACAATTTCGGCCCCTATCAGTTTCCGGAGAAACTCATTCCGCTGGTGATCCTCAATGCCACGGCAGGTCTGCGGCTCCCGATCTACGGCGATGGAATGCAGGTACGCGATTGGGTATATGTCGCCGATCATTGCGAAGCAATCCGCGCGATCCTGGCGCGCGGGCGGCTCGGCGAGACCTACAATGTTGGCAGCCGGTGTGAACAGACAAATTTGCACGTCGTTCGGGCCATTTGCCGACTGCTTGACGAGTGTCGACCCAGGCCGGGTCATCCCCACGAAGAACTGATTGAGTTCGTGACGGACCGTCCCGGCCACGATCGAAGATACGCTATTGATCCCGGAAAGATCGAGTCCGAGCTGACGTGGCGGCCAGCACATGGATTCGACCTCGCCCTCCGCAAGACTGTGGAATGGTATCTGGCGAATGAGGGCTGGTGCGACCGCGTTCGCAATGGGCAGTACCAAAAGTGGTTGCAATTGCACTATGGAGCGCGATACGCGTAGGGATGTGGCGGCTGATTGCCTGGACACGCTGAGACAGTTCCGGGGCGCCGCCCGTGCCGGAGTCACTCACGATGGTCACATTCGGGCCGACCTGTGATGCAAGTCGTGGCCGAGCGTGATCGGTCATTCAGATAGCCGGGGATCTAGTTGCTGTTTGGCAATGGGCTGCTGGCGCAATCATTCGCGCCGTCCTTCAGGGGAAGCGAAGATCTTGTCGTCTTTGCGTCCGGCGTTTCCGACTCGCAGTGCAGCATCGAAAGCGAATATTCGCGCGAAGCAGAGTTGCTTCAGGACGCGCTGCGGGTTCATGCAGATGCGAAGCTGTTCCTCTACTTCAGCACGTGCAGCATCTTCGACCCCGACGCGAGAGAATCACGCTACGTCAGGCACAAGCTGCAGATGGAAAAACTGGTCGCGCAGCTCGGCGCGCACCTGGTGTTTCGACTGCCGATCGTCGTTGGCCCGACCGGCAATGCCCGATCGCTGGTGAGATTCCTGGCAGAGCGGATTATTGCCGGGCAGCCGGTCGACGTCTGGAAGAATGCCGGTCGGTACTTGATCGATGTCGAAGACGTCGTCGCGATCGGACTCGATCTCATCAATCGAGAGGGAATCAGAAATGAATGCGTCAATATCGCGGGTCCACGTTGCACGCCGGTGCCGGAACTGGTCGAAACGATCGGTCGTGTCGTGGGGAAACGGCCCGAGTGCCGCTACATCGAACGCGGGTCGACGTACAGCTTCGACACGCGTCGGATCAGTGCTTCGGTGACGAGCTTGGACATTCGATTTGATCGAGACTACGTCGAGCGAACCCTGCAGAAATACTATGGATCCACACATTAGCGCTGACTTGCCCGTGCGGGGCGAAATCGCCTTGTCGATAGTGATTCCCGTCTACAGGAGTGAGGATATTCTCGGCAGGCTCGTTGACGAAGTCCGGGACGCCGCGGGCGCACTGAGGGTGCTCGATTCGTTCGAGTTGATCCTGGTGAATGACGGCAGTCCGGATGGCAGCTGGAACCGGATCACCGAACTGGCGGATCGATTTTCATTTGTGCACGGCATCTGCCTGATGCGGAACTTTGGCCAGCACAACGCCATCATGGCTGGGTTGCGCGAATCGAACGGCCGGTTGGTGGTCCTCATGGACGACGACCTTCAGCATGCGCCAGCGGAAATCTCCAGATTGGTTGCAGCGCTCGATCGCGGGGCGGACGTCTGCTACACGCACTACGTGAATCGTCAGCACGCGTCCTGGAAGCGCCTTGGGAGCTGGTTCAACAACCTCGTTGCCACTTGGCTGCTGAAGAAACCGTACACCGTGTATCTGTCTTCGTTCAAGGCACTGCGACGCTGCGTGGTTGATGAAGTTCTCCGGTACGACGGTCCGTTTGCATACATCGACGGCCTGATACTGGACGTCACGCGCTCGATTGTTTCAATTGACATTGAGCATCAACAGAGACTGGCTGGCGCGGGAAACTACAGCCTGCGCAAGTCCATTTCGCTCTGGCTGAGCATGGCGACCAGCTTCTCCATCCAGCCTTTGCGGCTCGCTTCCTTCATCGGGTTCACGCTAGCCGCGATTTCGTTACTCCTGGGATCGGCAGCGTTGATCGAAAAGCTGCTGCGACCTGAAACACAGGCAGGATGGGCTTCAATCGTGGCCGCAGTCCTGTTCGTGGGTGGCGCGCAGCTGATGTGTCTCGGCCTGCTTGGCGAGTACCTGGGCCGGGCCTATCTGAAACTGAATCGCAAGCCGCAGTACGCGGTTCGAGCCAGGTATCCGCGGTCGACGAATCCACTCGGGCGAGGCTCAATTGACGGCTGAGTTCGATCAGTACGCGGCAGACTACGACCGGCTTCTCGAAGAGGCGCTGCCGGCATCCAAGCGCGAGCGCTACTTCGCGGAATACAAGGTCAAATTGCTGAAAGACCGGTCGCGGCAACGCTCGGTGCAGTCAGTGCTGGATTTTGGCTGCGGGACAGGCAGGAGCATCCCGTTCCTGATGAAGTCGTTTCCCCAATCCCGTGTCTTTGGATTCGATCCGTCGGAAGAGTGCCTAAGCAAGGCGCGCTGCAATGTGGGCGCGGAATTCGCATCGGATATCAGTCGCCTACCGCCCAAGTCGTTCGATCTGATACTGGCTGCCAATGTGTTTCATCATGTGCCGGTCGAGGATCGGCTCGCTACGCTTGAAACCTGCAAGTCACTGCTGGCCACCGGTGGAAGAGTTGCGCTGTTTGAACACAATCCGTTCAATCCCGTCACTCGGCTGGTGTTTGAGAGGTGTGTGTTTGATCACGGCGCGCACATGCTGCGAATGCGGGAGGCCAAGGACCTGGCTCAGCGCGCCGGATTGGCGGTCAGCTTCAGTGCCTACACGCTGTTCTTTCCGCCTGTATTGCGATGGCTGCGTTTTGTCGAACCGGCTCTGTCCAAACTGCCGCTTGGGGCTCAGTACTATGTCGAAATGGCGAACTGAGCGGCGACTGCTTACTCGATTCGCAATGGCCGGACTGCTGAACGCGGTGGTCAGCCTTTCGACAATCTATTTTTGCCTGTCCTCTGGCATTTCCCCACTGATGTCCAATATCTCCGGCTACGCGGTCGGACTGTTGGTCAGTTTCACCCTGTCCAAGGCTTTTGTGTTCGAGAGCCGGCGCCGGACAGGGCCAGAACTGGGGCGTTTTGTGGTTGCATTCATCCTGAGCTTTGGTGCGAACCTGGTGGTGCTAGGCGTGCTCACCGAGAGCGGACTGGTTGCTCCGTTCGTTGCGCAAGTGGCCGCCATTTCAACCTATGTGGTGATGATGTTCTCGCTGAACCGCTGGGTGGTCTTCAAGGCGGGCGTCGACGATCGCCTGGCCGAACGCTCGGCGAAGTGGCGTTGAGCCATGGCTGAGATCCGGAGCGGAATGCTCCATCTTTTGGCCCGGCCGTGGATATACGATGCCTTTCAGACGCTGGTTGGCGCAAACGCGTGGCGAGAACGCGTGATTCGGGAAAGCGTCGTACCGAGACTCGCGGATGACGCAATGATCGTCGATGTCGGATGCGGCACGGGCTGGGTCCTGCATGTTCTTCCTCCGAAGGTCCGCTATGTCGGCATCGATCGAAATCAGGCATATATCGAGCAGGCGCGATCCGAGTTCTCAAATCGAACGGCGCGGTTCATCTGTGACGATGTATCACTCAGGCCGGATGGCCTTGGCCTGCGCTCAGATGCGGTCCTGGCGATTGGCCTGCTTCATCACCTGAACGACGATGAATGCACTCAACTTCTCACGGCGATCGCTCGAATGTTGAAGCCGGAAGGCTTCTTGCTGACCCTGGACCCGCTGTTTTGCGACGAGCAATCACCTCTTGCCAGGGCGGTGATCCGCCGGGATCGTGGACGATCAGTGCGTACGGCCGACGGCTACCGCGAATTGCTGTCCGGAGCATTTCGCCGCATTGACACATCGATTGACCGATCACCGTTGCGCATACCGTATACCGGTATTGTCTGCACCGCGTATGCCTGACGCCAAACCCTGAAGTTGCGCGCACCGAACCTATCCCCCAGCTTGAACAATTCTCGAAGATGAGCACCCTGAATCGCAAAGGACTACTTTTGGCAGGAGGGTCAGGTACTCGGCTGCACCCTGGAACCAAGGTCGTATCCAAGCAGTTGCTTCCTGTATACGACAAGCCGATGGTCTATTACCCGCTGAGCACGCTGATGCTGGCGGGTATTCGTGACGTGCTGATCATTTCCACCCCGCGGGATACGCCACGGTTTGAGGATCTACTGGGCGACGGCGAGCGCTGGGGCATCTCGATCTCCTATGCCGTTCAGGACACGGCCCGAGGCCTTGCAGACGCCTACATCATCGGTCGTCACTTCGTGGGAATCGCCCCGTCGGCGCTGATCCTGGGTGACAACATCTTCTATGGCCACGACTTTGCAAAGCAGCTGCTGCACGCCGCGAGTCGGGATATCGGCGCAACCGTTTTTGCCTACCACGTCACCGATCCCGGGCGATATGGAGTCATCGACTTCGATGCGAAGGGAGCCGCACTGTCGATTGAGGAAAAACCCGTGGCGCCGAGGTCAAACTATGCAGTCACAGGACTCTACTTCTACGACCACAAGGTGATCGACTATGCGTCTGCCGTAGCGCCGTCCAGCCGCGGCGAGTTGGAAATCACGTCAGTCAATCAGATGTATCTTGACCACGGAGCATTGAATGTCGAAGTCCTGCGGCGTGGGATGGCATGGCTCGATACGGGCACCTACGAGTCGATGCTGGAGGCGGCCCTTTTCATTCAAACGCTCGAGAAGCGCCAGGGACTCAAGATCTGTTGTCCTGAGGAAGTGGCATTTCGAAACGGCTGGGTTGATGCGGAACAGCTGCTCAAGCTCGCGGCAGAGATGCCCGCGAATGAGTACCGCTCCTACCTGGAACGACTTCTGACGGACAACGTGGTTTATCAGCGAGCGACGTATCCCTAGTGACCGTTCGGAACGCCTGGCCGTGTCATGCGTGTGCACAGTGACGAGTACCGTCCCAGGTCAGCGCGTCCTTTTCTGCTTTGGTGCCAGTGGCCTTCCGGCTGCTGACCTCCGATGAAAGAACTTCGCGAGATCCTGCCGCTCAGCCCGTCGGTTAGTCGTCACCACAGGGTTCGAGGATCCCGAGTCCCGTTGACGTGGGCCGCGGCGGCCCTCGCTGCGGCATTGGTCGGTGCAATCTGGGCGCCGTACGGCTTTTCGATGGGTGGGCTCATCGAAGAGTGGGACATGAGGTTTCTGTTCGAGAGCGGTCGCATGGGCTGGACCGCGTTTCCCGGGCAGGTGATGAGCGACCTGTTCGGAGCTCGGCCGTTGACTCCGGCGCCGTTCGTGCTGGCGCATCTTCTCGACCCGGGCTCGTTCCTGGGATTTCATGTGTTGTTGATCGTCGCCTGTGCCGCCAAGGTCGTCATCGGCACCGGCATCGGGTGGTGGTTGTTTCGAAACAGAACCATAGCGCTCAGCGTGGGTGCCCTCGCTCTGGTCTTTCCTGCGGATACGCAGCAAATTGCCCTGCGAAACATTCATATCAACCTTGCCGTCGCCCTGATGCTGGCGGCCGCTCTGCTGGCCCTGCGGTCACTCTACGCGCTCGATTCGCGTTCCCGAAGAACTTCAATCGTTGCGGCTCTCTTGGCCGGAGTCATCGGGTGTGGCATCTACGAGCCGGTCTTTCCACTGTATTCACTCGTTCCGCTGCTCCTGTTTGCCCGGTTGGGAGTCGGGCGTACATGGAGACTGCTCGAACGAAGACGTTTCGTTGGTCTTGCCTGGCTTGCCGGCGTGTCCACGAGCGCGGCATATCTGTTCTTCGTCTTGGTGATTCAGAAAAGCGCCTACCAATCCCTGCTGGCGGGTGGACAGTCCGGCGGAATCATGAAGTCCGTGATGGGCAACGCCGCAGCACTGTGGGATACGGCAGCGTACCGGGTGTTTTACGACGGCTGGCGAATGGCCTGGGAAGTGGCGAGCTTGAAGTTCGCGCACTGGGCCTACTTGCCAGGAGTGTTGGTGCTCATCTTTCTGCTGCTGTTGGCAGCCGGAGCGGGCAAGCGCAGGCGACAGTCGCCGGCACTGATTTTTCGAACTTTCGTTGCGGGCGTGCTCGCGCTGGTGGCGGGATATGCACCTGTACTCGTTTCGATCTCGCATCTGACCATCACGCAGCGCACGTTCCTCGGCTCGGCGCCCGGAGCGGCAATCGTCGCAGGCGCAGTGTTGGCGGTCTTCGGGCTCGCTTCCAGAAACGTCATGACCCTGGTTTCCGCGCTGGCAATCTCGCTGGGCCTGGGTGTCCAGTTGTATCAACACGACGCCTACATGCGCGCGTACGCCGATATCGTCGCGCCGTACCTGGAAGATATTGCCAAGAGGTCCGACCCGACAAAGCAAGTCCATCTGGTCATGGACGAGTCCGGCGTCGGCGGGTACCTCAGTGGCGCTTATGCCTCAAAACTGATGTTCGGCGTTCCGTTCCTGCGATCCGCCTATGGCGATACCTATGTGCTCTGCAAGCAGCAGCCGCTGACCGTGCTGATGCCCTTCAGCAACTGCCACCTCGAAGGAGATCGTTGGATCGTCGAATCGACCGGAGGCGAATCACAATCTTTCGCTGCCAGCGCCGTCGACGTTATCCAGAAACCCTCGTTCTTGCCCGATCACTTGCGACCCGATCAGTCAAGTCCCGGTTCTGCGCCGTATTCGCCGTTTGTCCCAGGCCGATCCCCATCGGAGAAGTACGAATGTTCGGCGGACTCCATGTGGGGCTTCAGCCGCTTCTGCGCTGGCGAAGGGTGGTCGGACGGTGTGCCCTATCGCATGAAGAAGCGACGGTTTTCGGCGTTTCACGCCATTGCGCCAGCACAAACCTTGCTCATTCAACTGGCGCCGGTCGAGGCAAACTATCTGCTTCGAATTGTTCTTGCCCACCCTGTGCCGAGAGCAATTGAGAACACTTGGCAGCTGGAGATAAACGGGTCACCGGTCGAGCTGCGCGCCAGGACCGCCACGTTTTATGAAGCCCAAATCCGGCGTTCGCTGCTGAAATCTGGCGAGAATGTGCTGAGGTTCAGGAAGGCGTTTGATGAAGTCAGCAAGGCGGGCCTTGTCATCCGCCAGGTTTCCCTGGCGCCCGAGGGTGCGACAACGATTTCGAAATATCCTGCGCAGGCGATGCTTGAACCGGGCGTCAGGTATAAAAGTACCGACGAGAAGTTTTCTTCAGCGCTGGCGAGCGGCTTTTCGCTTCCGGAACCCAGCGGGACCTGGACCGACGGGAAAAGGGCAATACTGGTAATTGCGACCATTGTTCCGAACGGACGAGCGGCGTTGGAGTTATCAGTCGTGCCTTTCCTGAATGAAACTCGCCCATCGATGCTGGTCGAGGCACAGACTGACGGCAAAGAAGCAGCGCGATTCAGCTTCGATCTGCCCAATCAACCGCGCAAGCTGCGCATTCCGCTGCCGGAGTCGAGTGTTCGGGAGGGAAAGCTGATCGAGATTCAACTATTGATAAAGGACCCCGCAAACCCGGCTGTCGGCGCCGTCGATAGTTTCCTCGGGCTCTTCGTGCAGGAAGCGAAGATCGTTGATTAGTCGCACGCCAGTCGAGATGATTGGCCACTCCGCGGCGTTCGCCCCCGCAGCATGCCGACCAACCTCTTCATCCCGACCGCTGCGACAAGGTGGGTTCAGGCGTTACTGCGCGCGGGCGTTGCGCCGGCCTGCTCAAGCATCCAGCGCAGGGTGGCCGTGAAATCGGAAAATCGCAACGGGCCGATCGCATCGATAAGCCGCTGATTGCTGCCGACCATTCGATGGACATCGCTCAAGCGAACGAGCTCACGACTGACCCGCACCCTGAGCTGTCGTCCCGCCAGTCTGCCGGTTTCCTCGAGCAGCCAGCGCAGCGAGCGCCCGACGCCCGAACAGATATTGAAGGTACCCACGACGCCGGGTGCTGCAAGCAGGCGGCAGTACACGTCCACCACCGTGCGAACATCGGAGAAGTCGCGCACGATCCCGGTGTTGCCGAGCTCGATATCGATCTCCCCGCGTGCGTAGTGGTCGATGATCTTTGGCACCAGGAAATGCGCCGGCTGGCCCGGGCCCGTGTAGTTGAACGGGCGGGTAACGACGATCGGCAAGCGGTCGCCGTAGGTCGCAGCCATGTGCTCCATCGCAAGCTTGCTGCATGCGTAGTGACTGACGGGGTGGCATGGACTGACTTCGTCCAGAGCGGTGGCATCGGACGGGCCATAGACCTGCGAGCTGCTCGCAACAATCACCTTGCGTACATCGGGACGGATGGAACTCAAGGCATCCAGAAGATTCGTCGTCCCGATCGTGTTGACCTCGTAGATCTCGGCGGGGGACCCGTGGGCAACAAAACTGATCGCAGCGAGGTGAATTACACAATCCGGCTGCGTCGAATCGACCAGGGCGGTAATCGCCTTCAGATCGCGCAAGTCACATTCCGATTCCGATTGTTCGACAATCGTGTAGCCGTAGTGTTTCAGTTCCGGTATCAGATGGCGGCCGGTAAAGCCCTCGCCGCCGGTCACCAGGACCCGGCCCGGGTTCTCAGAAGCTGAAGCCACTGGCATTGCGCCGCAGATCAGCCTCGACCATCATCGCGCACAATTCTTCGAGTGTCGTCCGCGGCGTCCAGCCCAGGCGTTCGCGAGCGTGTGATGGATCGCCGATCAGCAGATCGACCTCGGCCGGGCGATAGAACTTGCTGTTGATGCGGACCAGAGTCCTGCCGGACGCCGCGATCGAAGCCCTGCTCATCGATTCCGGTCCCGCGCCAGGCGATTCCGATTCCCGTTGCCTTGAACGCCATCGTCACGAAATCGCGCACTGTCTCGGTCCGGTTGGTTGCGAGTACAAATGTTTCCGGTTCCGAAGCCTGCAACATGAGGTACATCCCCTCGACGTACTCCTTTGCATAGCCCCAATCGCGCTTCGCATCCAGATTTCCCAGCTCAAGTGACGCCAGTTTGTCTAGCTTGATCTTGGCTACGCCATCGGTGATCTTGCGCGTAACGAACTCTCGCCCGCGCAACGGTGACTCGTGATTGAACAGGATTCCGCTGGCACCGAAAATGCCGTAGGACTCCCGGTAGTTAACTGTCATCCAGTGGGCATACAGTTTCGCGACCCCGTACGGACTGCGCGGGTAGAACTGCGTCTTCTCGGTCTGCGGCATTGATTGCACTTTGCCGAACATTTCAGAGGTCGAGGCCTGATAAAAGCGGATGCTCTTGTTGACGATCCGGATCGCCTCAAGCAAGTGAAGCGGACCGATGGCGGTGATATGCGCAGTTGTCACTGGCTGGTCGAAGGACACTCCGACAAAGCTCTGGGCGGCCAGGTTGTAGATTTCATCCGGTTGCGTGCGCTGAACAAGATTGATGCTGGCACCGAGGTCAGTCAGGTCGTATTCGACCAGTTCCAGATTGGGGTTGCCCTCGATGCCAAGTTCCTCGATGCGCCAGAAGTTGACCGAGCTCGTGCGGCGATACGTGCCGTAGACCTTGTAGCCCTTGCTCCAGCAGGAGTTGCGCCAGATACGCGCCGTCCTGTCCGGATATGCCGGTGACAATTGCCGATTTCATCGCGAGTGAGTTCCGATTCGTCCTTACTTTTCCATCTGACCCTAACGGAAGAACCGCCGGATCGAGTCGACGATGCGTGCGACCGCCGCATCAGTGAGAGCGGGCGAACTTGGAAGGTTCATTCCCCTCGCTGCAAGCGCCTCGGCCACCGGATACTCGGCTCGTCCCATGTCGTTCGTACATCGGCATCGTATGGGCAGGGTAGAACGTCGGTCGCGTTTCAATTCCATCGCTCGCGAGATGCGTCCGCAGCGGGTCACGCTGCGCCGGATCACGGACTGCAATGCAGTTCATCCAGAACGAGTTGGTCGTACCATGGGCCTGCCACAGCACGTCGACCGGCTTGCCGGCAAGTCCGTCACGGTACAGCAGCGGCGATCTCGCGCTTGCGCTGGAGGAACTCGCGCGCGTGTGGCAACTGCGCCACTCCAATCGCCGCGCAAATGTTGGTCATGCGGTAGTTGTAGCCGATGACGTCGTGCCAATACTCGCGATGTCCGGCAAGCCCCTGGCCCTTGAGCTTGCGAATCAGTGCATCGAGCTCGGGGCGGCTGCTGGTGACCATGCCTCCCTCGCCGGTCGTGATCGTCTTGTTACCGAAGAAACTCCAGGTCGCAATGTCGCCAAACGTGCCGACGTGGCGGTCCCCGATTCGCGAACCGATGGCCTCAGCACAGTCCTCAACGACCGACAGACCGATGGTCGCGCGCAATTGCCATGACCGCATCCATTTGCGCCGGCTGACCGTACAGGTGCACGACAACGATCGATTTCGTGCGCGGCGTGATCTTGCGACGGACGTCGTCCGGATCGAGTTGCCAGGTGTCCGCGAGCGAGTCGACGAATACCGGCGTCGCGCCGACGTAGGCGATTGCGTTGACCGAGGCGATATACGTGAAGGTCGGGACGATCACTTCATCGCCCGGACCTACTTTCAAGGCAAGGAGGGCAAGATGCAGGGCAACAGTGCCGTTGCAGACGCTCGCTGCGTGCGGGGTGCCCACGTAAGCGGCAAATTCATGCTCGAACTGATCAACAAACTTGCCACGCGAGGAAATCCAGTTGCTGTCGATGCATTCGAGGACATTGCTTCGAACATCCGGACCGAGGACTGGCTCGTAAACCGGTATCTTGCTGTTGATCATGACCTGGACGGACTTCCGAAATAGCAGCAAAGGTGCGCATGATAGGTGATGGCGAAGAATTCAACTTCGCGCTCAGGCGCTTCATGCGGAGGCCCCGGCTACGAGGATGTCAATTGCGCAGCGGAATGTCGCATTCTGTCGATGACGAGTCCGTCTAGTGCGGTTAACTGGAGCCGGTCCGTGATCAAGTCGAAATATGCATCGGCAACATCGTTCCACTGATGCTGGAACAGCGCCTCCTTTGCTGACCTTTGCTCTCGCACCAGGCTCGCACGGTCGTTCAGCGCATCCCGCATGTGGGCCTTGAGGGATTCCGCATCCAGGGGTTCGAACAGGCGCAGACCGCCCGGTTCGATGCCGAAGGCCGAAAGCCTCTCCGAAACCGCATCAATGTTCGACACGATTGCGGGCGTGTCCATGAGCATCGCCTCCAGCGCCTGCCACGGAAACCCACCCTCGAACAGCGTCGGTACTGTGGTCGCCACCGCATAGGCGTGCAGCGCATACAGCGTCTCTTCGGCGACGTCCTTTGCAAGAACGATGTGAGTGTCGAGCTGGTTCTCGGCGATGTATCGGGACACTGCCGGCACGTGTTCCGGGCTGCCGGTCAGAACGAGCTGTGCAGTTGAACCCTCATCGATCAGCTGCTTGAACGCCTGAAGCAAGGTGAGCACATTCTTGTGATGGCGGATCTGTGTGGGATAAAAGAAGTACGGCCGGGCTATGCCAAAACGAAGGCGGATTTCTGCTTCCGTCGGAATTCGGCGGTGGATCTCGAAAGGGACATTGGCAGGTAGGTACACGACTGCAGTCCGTTTTTCGTCGACATGCCGGATGTATTTCATCAGTTGGCGGCGCCGGACGTAGTCACTATTGCAGAAGAAGAAAGCACCGCGGCGATTGAATTGTTCGACAGCCTCGCGGATCTTCCGGGCGTAGGGACGAAAGTCCTCATTCTCCCCGACAAACGATCGGTAGTTCTCGAGGACCACCAGATCATGCAACGGGATGAACACCGGCCGTGTCAGTGGCAGCGCATTGTCCAGGTAACAGATGCCGAGCAGAAAGCAATCGGCGCGCGAAAATTCATTGGCAAGCTCGTACAGGTTGTTCTTCTCGACCTTGATTTCCGGCGCTCTGTCGTATGAGGAAGGCGAGGAGAGCACGCTTACACAGTTCTTCTCATGAATCACACGAAGCTTGGGTGCGATCCGGCGATCCGACAGCAAGGCCTTGAAGCTCTCGCGCACGGACGACTCATTGAAGGAGTAACACCAGACTTCGCAATCAATATCGTGCTGCTCGATCAGGTGCTGCGCCAGATAACACAGGAACCGGGTCATTCCTTCGCGGTGCAGCGGCGTTTCGTGCTCGAAGCCGAGCCAGATGCCGAGAGTCGAGAACCTTGCCGGTGCGCCGGGAGTCGAATTGCGCCCGTTCACGACCGCATGGAACTCCCGCAGCAGCGGCTCGATCCCAATCGTTCCGCTTTCGATCGGGAATCCAGCAGCGGACAGCGCATTCGACACTTCGTGCAGGGACCTGCGGGTCGGCAAATGAGAACGCTCACCCTGAGCTCCGAGGTAAGCGAAGAATTTCTTCGCATAGGCTTCTACGGAGAAATTTTCGCGTGCAAAGGATTTCGACTCGCGTCCCATGCGAATCCTTGCTGACTCGTTGACGGTCAGAAATTCAATTGCACGGGCAAGATTCTGCCCCCGATCGGAGACTGGGATCTTCAAGACTGCCGTGTCCGGCATTTCCTGATACATGCCGCTGTCGATCGCCACAACTGGATTGCCGAACGACATCTGCTCGATCAGTGACAGTGAGCACCCCTCGGAATTCGGATAACGCAGATTTATTGCGAAGTCTGCCGCAGCGAGAAAGCCGTGTAGCACCTCACTAGGTTGGTAACCAAGGAAGCGAACCGATCCGGTGATTCCGAGCTCGATCGCCATCATCTCTAGTTTTGTTTTGTACTCTAGCTGTCCGTCTCCAATGATCAAGTAGAGAAGTTTTTCGGCGAGCCGCGGATTGCCTCCGATCGCGTTCAGGACCTGTTCAATGCGCTTGACCGGGTGAACAATCCCGGTGGAGATTGCGACCACCTTGTCGGCGGGAATCTCGAACTCGCGGTAGAGATCCTCGCGCCGGCGCGTTGCCGGGGCAGTACGGTAGGGCAGGTATGCCACCCCGACTTCACCAAGGAAGGAATCTTGAATCCGGTTGCGGTGAAAGGCCGAATGGACGAAAACGCCGATCGCGGTGTCCACGATACGTTCGAAGAGCGGGTATCGGATCACTTCGTCCGTCAGCCAGACCTCGGTGCCGAAACCCGAGACGCTGCGGCTGGCCACCTCACGGCCTGCGGTACCGTAAAAACGCTCCATTTCGGCGACGTAGCGCTGCGGGGCGCGCTGCTCGTGCAGATACTCGACCATGAAGAAGTGATGCATGATGAAGTCGTGCAGGATGACGACTCCGGGATGCTTCTTCATCACTTCGAAGATCGCGGCATGGAATGGGTGATGGTTGCCCAAATTGAAGATGCACTGATCGTAGTCTCCGAGCTGTCGCAACGAATCGGAATGGGGATCGAATCTCACGACCTTTGTGCCGATTTCCACGAGGTCGCCGGTATCGTGCGTCCAAACGTCGATTTCGCAATGCCGCGCCAGCTCCTCGACGATCACTCTGCTGCATTCGGCGATTGCGCTCTTGCGGTCAAGCGGCGTGAACCAGGCGATCTTCATTGAATGAGCTTCTCTATCACCGTGTCCCAGCTGATGTCACGTGATGTCAGCTCGGTGTATGCATTCTCTCCAAGTTCACTCGCAAGTCGCCGGTTCTCGTACAGGGCGTCGAATTTCTCGGCAAGTGCCGGCGCCATCGGCGGGACGACAAAGCCATTGATGCCGTCTTCGATAAGTTCTTTGGTACCGCCTGAATCCTCAAGCGCGATCACACACTTGCGCGAATAGAAGGCCTCCATCGATACGAATCCATAGGAGTCTTCCTGGTACGGCAGGTACAGACACGCCAGGGCTCCGGCCATCAGGTCGAACTTCTTCTGCTGATCTATCCACCCAAGCATCGTGACCTTGGCGCCGAGGCCGTTAACATCTATCAGCTCTCTAAGTTTGTCCTCGTAGCCTGGCTCATCGCATTTTCCAGCGAGTACGAGCCGAACGTCGGTTTTCGTGTGCTTCATGCTTTCAATCGCCAGATGCTGTCGCTTGAAGCTGTGTGATGCGGCTCGGATAGAAGAGGAAATTGCCATACTCCCGGAAATAACAACGCTCCCGGTCCAGAAGAGGCGGATACAACACTTCGGAGTCGATGCTGTTGTACTTCCTGAGCCGTCCGGCGACTTCCTTCGAATTGACGTAGATGCGTCGTGCTTCGCGCAGAAAGAGATTGTCGCTGTTCGACACGACGGCCCGCAGATCTGCGTTTTCCGGAGACGGCCTGAGCCCGTAGTCGCTGTCCCAGAGTTCGTAGACCTGACGTAGCTGATGGAACATCCATAGGGTCTTGTTTGGGTGACGCACGAAGTACGCGGGAAACTTGAACGCAATGACCTTGTCCGCATCGTCGAACGAAATGCAGCGGCAGGACAGGATGTTGTTGATCACATTGTGATCGAGTGTCGCCGGAAACGGTATGCGAGTCAGGCTGACCTCGTGCCCGCGAGCGAGCAACTGGTCCTTCAGCGTGTCGACCAGGAACTCGGCGCCGCCGTAGACGAACGGCAGGTAGTTGTTAACGAGCGCGATTCTTATTTTGTGAGCTCCGCGGCGATCGACTCCCACGACGGGAGCATGTCTCGCAGCTTCTCGGACAGTCGGCTGCCCAACTGCTCGGCCAGTTTCCGGCTGCCATGGATCTGGTCCATGGCAAGCGCGACCGCGGCGGGGTCGGGGTCAACGACGTAGCCGTCAACGCCGTCTTCGATGATCCGCGCCATTTCGCCGCTGTCCTTTGTCGTAAGTACTGCTTTCCCTGCTGAGCCGGCGGCCAAGGTGAAAGCGTCTGCCGTGCCGGCCCGGATAGGCGTGGATACGAAGCCCGCAGCCGAGGCAACAAGTGCGCGGAAGCGGTCGTGCGATGGGTCGAATTCCAATGCGATCGAGTCCGACCTCGAAGATCCCGTGACCAACTGCTGGATGTACTCACGCTCTTCAAGAGCGAACTCGTAGCCCAGGATGATGAGCTTCGCGTTCGTCTTGGACTGACCGAATGCGGTGAGCAGAAGCGGCAGCCGTGCCGTCTCTGTGAGAGGTCCCGCCGCGAGAAGGTAATCGCCATGGCTGGAAGCCACTGATTCGAGGTCTTCAAGCAGCGCCGGGGAAAGCACCTTCGGCTCAATTTCGTGCTGCTCGAAGATTGCCTTCGCCAGCGTCGCCGAGGCGGCGCAGACGAGGCGCGCTTCCGAGATCCAGGCGCGGTCCATCCCGTGCACGTACTCGCGAGTCACAAGATTCGTATTACTTGCAGTAACTGCTCCGAACGGCGTGTTCCAGTGTTCGTAGAAAGGGCCGTACTGCGAAAAGATCCACAGGCGCTTGTTATCGTGTCTAAGTGCGTGCGAGAAAGGGCCAATGGCGATGCACAAGTCGGCGCCGTAGCGGAGGTCAAACAGACGAAACGCAGTCGTTTCGGGGACGATATCGGCAATGGCCGCAGAAAATGGAATCGTCGTCGACTCGACCTCGTGCCCCGCGGCGGCGAGTGCCTTGCACAGCCTTTCCGCATAGAGTCGTGTCTCGTCGTGGGCGAAGAGCGGCCCCGTGCGCACGACGAGGATCTTCACGTTAACCCGCCCTGCGCAGCATCAGATTGACCGAAAAGCAGCTGCACAAGGCCTCGTCGGTCGTGCTGCGAAGCTCGCCGGTGGGCTCGACGACTTCGTGAATCTGGAATCCCAGCGCGCGGATTTCCGCCAGAAATTCCAGCATGTCGACGTTCGCACGGATCAGGTGCGTAGGCGCGAACTCGATGAAGATCGTGATTCCCGGGCTACGCTCGATGATTCGGCGCATCCCGCGCAGGATCGCCGGTTCGGCACCCTCAGTGTCGATTTTTACGACGTCGATTCTGGAAAGTTCCGCGAGATCTTGATCCAAGGCGACGGTCTCCACTTCGATGACTTCGACCTGTCTCGCCGCCTTGTCTTCTCCAAAAAGCGAATTCATGAGGCTGTTGCTCGACGTGAAGAACTGACTTCGAGCCTGGCTCCCATCCGCGGCGGCCTTCTGTCGCAAATCGACCCGTCCGGTGTCGAGAAAGCCGTTGATCTGCACGTTGTTTTTCAGAATATCGAATACTCGCGGTGTCGGTTCGTAGCTGATCACTTTCCCGCGTGCTCCGATCGCCTGCAACGCCAGCAGCGTATAGGTCCCGACATTGGCGCCGATATCGACGACGACCATCCCTTCGCGGATCGTCGATTTCATCAGCGCGAAGAGCCCCGGTTCGAGCTGGCCAACCAGGATCTGGTAAACCGGCAGTCGCCACTCTTCGCCCGGGAAAGCCATGATGAGGTTGTCAACCCGGCTGACGATCAGGTTCTCGCCTGCGTGGAAGATTGGCTTGATCGTGCCGAATCTCGCATACAGCTCCTGCTGGTAGCGGTCACACTTCTCATGCAAAGCAACCAGCACCTGGGACACATCTGCGACCAGACCTTGGGTCCGCACCAATGCGGTTGACGCTTCCCCGAGCCGCGATTCGAGGCTTGAGAAAAACGGATACAAAGTAGGCGTCGTCGCACCCGCGGCGGTCGCGATCTCGTCGACCTTGCTTTCGATGACCTGCTGTTGCCGCGCTGCGCTTTCGGCCGCCCGCTCGGCTGCGCGCATCGCAGTCTCTTGTCTCTCCTGCAACGCAGCGACGTGCCAGGACAGCGCATCGGCCCGGTCATGCAGCTTTGTCAGCCCTGCCTGCAGTTCATGGACCTTCTGCAGCTCCCTGACAATGAGCGCCACGCGGCCGGGCAGCTTGATCACGCGGTAGGCGGTGACAAGAAGCGGACCCAGAACCGGAATCCGCCTGAAGAAGTCCTTGATCCGCGCATTCCGAGCCTGCCGTGTCGGCACGCCGGGCGGGGTCTCGGCCGGTGCGATTGAGCTGTGCTCGCGACCGGAGACCCTCATGCGGCCAGAGGCGAGGTTTTCCTCTCGCACATAACGAATCAGGGTCTCGCGAATCTGCTTTAGTGAAAAAGTTCTCATGTCACACACCGTTCAAAGGAGTCGGCACTACGTCAGACCGGAACGAATCCTGAGGTCCTTGCCTGCGCTGGGCCTCATTGGTCGATCGCGCCGCCGAGCGCGCATCCGCTCCTACGCTGTGACCTCCTGCGGCGCCGAGGAATCCACCGTCTCGTCCGAGCTGATCTTTCCATGTTCCAGGCGGATCATTCGCGTGCAGGTCTTCTTCACCAGGTCCATGGAATGGGTCGCAACCACGAGCACCGGTGTACGGTCGACCATCGCAGCGAGCCGCGTCGCCGCCTTTTCCTGGAACTCGGCATCGCCTACCGACAGCCATTCGTCCATCAGCAGGATATCGGCGTCGACACTGGTGGAGACGGCAAACGCCAGCCGCATCTGCATGCCGGTGGAATAAGTCCGGATCGGCATGCCAAGGTACTCGCCCAGGTCAGTGAAGTCCGCAATTTCATCGAGCCGCGCAGTGATCTGCCTCGGGGTCAGCCCCATCACGATGCCGCGCATCATGATGTTCTCGTACCCGGTACCGTCGGGATCCATTCCGAGATTGATATCGAGCAGCGACACGACCCGGCCGTTGACCGCGAGCTGACCGAAAGTCGGCGCATATACACCGCAGAGTGTGCGCAGCAGGGTGGTCTTGCCGGAACCGTTGTGGCCGACGAGCCCGATGCGCTCGCCGGGCCGAATGTCGAAGCTGAGATGATCGAGCGAGCGAACGTAGGAGTGTTGGCCGGCATCGCGGGCGATCCTGCCGCCTGTTGTGGCCCGCAGGACGAGATTCTTCATCGAACGGCTGGCGTTCGTGAAGATTGGAAAGTCGACACAGATGTCGCGGGCAAGGATCTGTCCCATCGCTGCTTCAGATCCAGTAGGCGACGCGCCACCGATAGCGCGCCATGAATGCGATCGCCGCGCCGATCAGCAGCGCTGTCAGGATTGAGCTGACGACCCACATTTCGCTCGGCGGCCACTGGCCCATCATCGGCGCCCGCAGAATCTCGAGAAAATAGTAAAAGGGATTGAAGGTCAGCAGGTGTTCATTGCCCTGGAGCAACTTTGGCGGCCAGATTACCGGCGTGACATAGAACAGCACTTGCACCAGGCTGGCAATAATGGGGGGGATGTCGCGATAGCGTGTGCACACGCCCCCGAGCAAATAGCCGAGTGCAATGGCGCCAGCGGTCGTTAAGATCAGGCCAGGCAACAATGCCAGCATCGCCCAGCTGAATCCCACATTCATGTACAGCAGTACCAGGGCAACAATGACGAGGTTATGGGCGAGCGTGATGAGACTGCGCCAAACCATGCGGAAGACGTGAATGCCGAGCGGTAAATTGACCTGCCGGATGATGCCCTCGGCGCTGATGAAAACAGTGCAGGACTCGATGACGAGCGAGCTGATGTACATCCAGGCAATGAACCCGGTGGTCAGGAACACCAGGTATTCGGCGGTCGGAACCTTGAATATGTTCGTGTAGACGAGCGCCAGCGCGACGATCGAAACGACCGCGCTCAACGTGATCCAGAACGGTCCCAGCACCGAACGCCGATAGCGCTGCTTGACGTCCTGATTCGCAAGCATCATCCAGATGCGGTGAGAACGGATGGCTTGGCCGATGTCGCGCAGCGCGGCAGGCAAGCCGTGCATGCTGGCCGAGTCGAAATCAGCCATGCTCTAACTGCTCAGCAGCCGGGCCGGCACGCCGCCGCAGCGAGCCTTTGCCTGTGAGACGTCCCGGACCACCGCCGAACCGGCCGCAATGAATACGTCATCGGCCAGGGTAGTTCCTTCGATCACAGTTGACCCCGCGCCGATCCAAACACGATCACCGGTCACCACATTGCCGCACAAGGTGGCGTGAGGCGCGACATGGACGGCGCGGCCCAACCTGCACTCATGGTCGACGGAAGCACCGGTATTCACGATTCCGAGTTCGCCAATTTCCGCTTCAACCTGGACGATGCTGCCGGCCATCAAAACCGTGCCAGGACCGAGCCTGGCAGTCGGCGACACGCGTGAAAATTGACTAATGATGGTGCAAAGTTCGAACCCGAGTTCGCGGACCCGGGCAGCCACACATTCCCGGACGGCGTTGTTGCCGATGGCGACGAAGGCATGTCGAACGCCCCTGGCTCTCCAGTGCGCCGCTTGAGTCTCGGGCTCAACCCGCACGCCGACAAGATCGGTCCAGCGGGATTCACCAAGGCACACAATGGGACGAAAGCCGGTCCCGATGCAGGTCTCAATCACGACCTTGGCGTGGCCCCCGGCACCGAATATGACGACTTCGGTCAGTGCTTCATTTCCCATCAACGTCCGCGGAAGGGCTATGCCCTTCCGTAGTTGTCAACGAGACGCACGATGTCGTCCTCGCCCAAGTAGGTACCGACCTGAACTTCGACCAGTTCCACTGGCTCCGAAGTGCGGTTTGTCAGGCGATGCCGTTCTCCCAGGGGAATGTAGCGATACTCGCCGGGTCGCGTAAGGTGTTCAGCGTCGCCAATCTGGACGACCGCCTCACCTCGCACGACAACCCAGTGTTCCGCCCGCTTGTGATGCAGCTGAAGCGAAAGCGACTGACCCGGGTTTACGACGATGCGCTTGACCTTGTATGCGCTGCGCTCCTCGATCGTGGTGAACGTACCCCACGGCCGGTGCACTGTTACGTGCTCCTTGGCCGCCAAATTGCCCTCGCTCTTCAGCTGCGCCACGATCTCCCGGACCTGTTGGCTCGATTCCTTGTGCGCGACGAGCACTGCGTCGGCAGTGTCAATGACGACCAGGTCATCGACGCCCACCGCTGCCACGAGCCTGTCTTCCGAACGGACGTACGTGCCGCGAGCGTTGACCAGGATCGCGTTGCCTTCAGTCGTATTGCCCTGATCATCCGTTTCATGCGCCTGCGCGACCGCCTTCCAGCTGCCGATGTCGCTCCAGCCAAAGGCACAGGGAATCACCGCTACGTTGGCGGCTTTCTCCATTACCGCGTAGTCAATTGAGATATCGGGCAGTGCGCCAAACAACTCCGGATCAAAGACCACCTGGCTTCCTGACTTCAGATCGCTGCGCGCCGCGATTGCGCGGGCCGCTTGCAGGACCTCGGGCGCGTGCTGCTCAAGCGCCTGAAGTATCGCAGCGGCGGTAAAGCAGAACATGCCGCTGTTCCAGACGAAATTGCCGGCGCGCAGGTATCCCTTCGCCTTTTCGAGCGTCGGCTTCTCGACGAAGCGAATCACCTCATGTGCGCGCGAGTTGTCTATCGTGCTGCCCCACTCGATGTAGCCGTAACCTGTTTCCGGCCCGGTCGGTTCGATGCCGAACAGAACCAGTCGACCCTCGCGCTGGGCAAGCGCCGCAGCGTCATTGACGGCCGCCGTGAATTCCACCTGCTTGTCGATCAGGTGGTCGGCCGCCAGGACCAGGATCACCACTTCCGAGCCGAAGCGCGCCTGCGCCCATAGTGCGGAAAGTGCCACCGCCGGCGCCGTATTGCGGCCGACCGGCTCGAGCAGAAGCGAGATTTCACCGGCCCCGCTTTGGCCCATCAATTCTTCGGCCGTCTTGTATGAGTAGGCCATATTGGTGACCACGGCCGCATGGCGCACCTCGGGCAGCGCCCACGCGCGCTCCCAAGTCATTTGCAGAAGGCTCTTGCCTCCCGCGAGCTTCATGAACGGCTTAGGCTTCGACGCGCGCGATACAGGCCAAAGCCGGGTACCGGAGCCTCCGGACAGAATCACTGGCAGCACTTGCATTTGTACTTTCCTTCCTCGGTGCTTGGCCCAGGAATACTGCGGCGCAGCAGACGAATGCTACCAGTCCGACTGTCGTGGCAAAACATGGCGGACGTTGACCGTGTCACGGCACGGCGTCAGTCGTCAACGACAATTGCCACCTTGACGTGCAATCGGAGAGAGGCCCTGACGCGCGTGGAACTCTTCTCGTTACACGGACCGTACTTATCGCCAAGGCTCAGGAAGGGTACCGAGAGGCCAGGCCCGGTTCCAATCGCGCGGTTCACATGACCTCAACTTTCTGAGCGACGATTCCGATCGTTGAATTGATCCGGTGTAGCGGCAGAAGCCAGCGAACACTGCGCACGAGGCGGTGGCGGGAAGACCGCGCCGGCATCAGGTCGAGATTGGTCTGATATCCCGCGGCTTGTGGGTAGAACCCTGCGCGCTTGAGCAATTGTTTTGCCTCGCCCAGTCGGTACAGCCGGCGATGGAACCCGTCACTTTGCTTCCTCCTGATATTCCACTCCTCGATACTCCAGTGGTTGGGCAGGTAGGTGATGATCAGTCCACCACCAAGCCGGAGAACCCGGTGTAGTTCCTTCAGGGACTCATAGTCCATCGCCACATGTTCGAGAGTCCCAGAGGCCACAACCGCGTCAAACGAAGCGTCGTCGTACGGCAGTCGGACTGTGTCCTTCAAAGTCCGGTAGGTCAGTCCAGCGTAGCCGTGGAACACCGAGTACGCTCCCTCCTTTTCAAAGTCGCAGCCCTCTATTTGCAGCTCATTCCCAAGGCGCGCCCGCATCAGACACGAATCGGGGGCATGGCGACACCCCCAGTCCAGGATCCTGCCGCGCTCAGGCAAGTAGCGCACGTAGAAGTTGAATACTTCCACCTGCCCTTTGATCACCCGCGCCCGGGCATGGTCGCGCAGATACTCGTCGTCAGGCCGGATGGCCAACTGTCGCTCGTACAGGGACTCCAAAAGGTCTGGAAGCTGTTGGCCCTCGAAGGCGACGCTCTCCGGCGCCATCGAGTCCACCCTGTCCTTGCTTAACCCTTCCACGGCATCGTCCCATGCATCGTCAAGCCCGGCAGCGTACTTGAGTTCGTTGAACCGGACACCGCGATTCGGAATGCACATTGCGGTTCCTCGATTATTGTCAAAGGCGATGAACCTGGCTGGCTAAAATCTGCAGTTTTGAGAATCCGCATGCGCGCGACACAGTTTCAGCTTGCCACCTCGATCTTCAAGGCCTACGACATCCGCGGCGTGGTCGCGACCGCTCTTACCCCGAATGCGGTGCGTGCCATCGGCGCGGCGTACGGCTCGCAGGCGATGGAACTCGGCGTGGCGGTGGCCTGCGTGGGCCGCGACGGCCGCCTCTCGGGGCCGCTGTTGCGTGATGCGTTGATCGAGGGCTTGCGATCGACAGGCTTGTCGGTCATCGACATCGGCATGGTGCCGACGCCGGTGCTGTACTTCGCCACCCATCATCTGAAGACTGGCTCCGGGTGTCGAGATCACCGGCAGCCACAACCCGCCCGAGTACAACGGCCTGAAGATGATGCTGGCCGGCGATACGCTTGCACGGCGACGGCATTCAGGCAATCCGGCAGCGCATCGAGAGCGGGCGGCTGCGTCGCGGCGCGCAACCCGGGGCGCTGGCGCGCAGGTCGATGTGGTCGAGGCGTATCTGGCGCGCATCACTGGCGACGTCAGGCTTGCACGGCCGATGAAGATTGCGATCGACTGCGGCAACGGGGTGGCCGGGCGCGATCGCCCCGCAACTGTATCGTGCGCTCGGCTGCGAGGTCATCGAACTCTTCTGCGAGGTCGACGGCACTTTTCCCAATCATCATCCCGATCCCGCGCATCCCGAGAATCTGCAGGATCTGATCCGCTGCCTGCGCGAAACCGACGCCGAGATCGGACTGGCGTTCGACGGGGATGGCGACCGTCTCGGCGTGGTAACCAAGGACGGCCGCATCATCTATCCCGATCGCCAGATGATGCTGTTCGCGGCAGATGTGCTGGCAGCATCGCTCGGGCGGCGAGATCATCTTCGACGTCAAGTGCACGCGCAATCTCGCACCGTGGATTCGCAAGCACGGCGGCCGGCCGACGATGTGGCGTACCGGGCATTCGCTGATCAAGGCCAAGCTCAAGGAAACCGGCGCGCCACTGGCGGGCGAGATGAGCGGTCACATGTTCTTCAACGACCGCTGGTACGGCTTCGACGATGGGCTTGTACTCGGGCGCGCGCCTGCTGGAAATTCTCAGTCGGCATGCCGATCCGTCAGCGACGTGTTGAATGCCCTGCCCGATTCGATCTCGACCCCCGAGCTTCAACTCAAGACCGCCGAAGGCGAGAACTTTCGCGCTGATCGAGCGTCTGCAAAAGGAGGCGCGAATTCGCCGATGCGCGCGAAGTGATCACGATCGACGGCGTGCGGGTCGAATACGCCGACGGCTTCGGTCTGGCGCGGCCGTCGAACACGACGCCGGTGGTGGTGCTGCGCTTCGAGGCGCGACAACGCGGCCGCGCTTGCGCGCATCCAGCCCGACTTCCGGCGCGCGATCCTTGCCAGTCAAGCCGGACGCCGAGTTGCCTTTCTGACCGATGCAGACCGTGCTGGTGACCGGCGGCGCGGGTTACATCGGGTCGCACACGATGGTCGAACTGCTGGCCAGCGGCATCGACGTCATCTGTCTCGACAACTTCTCGAACAGCTCGCCCGAGGCCGTCAAGCGGGTCGAGAAGATCGCCGGCAAACGGGTCACGCATGGTCAAGGGCGATGTGCGCGATCGCGAGGTGCTGGCGCGCGTGTTTCAAGCGGCCGATCGACGCCGTCGTTCACTTCGCCGCGCTCAAGGCAGTCGGCGAATCGGTCGCGCAAGCCGGTCGAGTACTACGACAACAACGTCGGAGGTACGCTGGCGCTGCTCGAGGCGATGGACCGGTGCGACGTCGGCCGATTCGTGTTCAGCTCATCGGCCACCGTCTACGGCGTGCCGGACAAATTGCCGATCGCCGAGGATCGCGCCGGTCGGCCGGTCAACCCCTATGGGCACACCAAGGCGATGGTCGAGCAGATGCTGCGCGACTGGTGCCGGGCCGGTGGCGCACGCTCGCGCGATCTCGCTGCGCTACTTCAATCCGATCGGCGCGCATCCGAGCGGCTGATCGGTGAAGACCCGGACGATATTCCGAACAATCTGTTTCCTTTCATCACGCAGGTGGCGATAGGCAAGCGCGAGCGCCTGACCGTCTGGGGCGATGACTGGCCGACAGTCCGACGGCACCGGCGTACGCGACTATCTCCATGTGATTGATCTGGCGCGCGGCCACGTCGCTGCAGTCGAATGCGAATGCGCTCGAGGATGGCTCCGTCGCGATCAATCTCGGCACCGGCCGTGGCACCAGCGTGCTTGCAGATGGTGCGCGCGTTCGAGGCGGCGTCAGGCCGCACGATTCCCTACGCGATCGGCCCACGCCGTGAGGGCGATGTCGCCTGCCTGCTGGGCGGATGTTGAACTGGCCGGTGAACGACTGCAGTGGAAGGCGGAATGGGATGTCGAGAAAGCCTGCGCTGACGGCTGGCGCTGGCAGCAAGCCAATCCGAGCGGGTACCGTGGGTAGGGAAATGAGCAGCGACCGCGTTCAATTTGCAAATTCGCTGCGTGGCATCGCGGCACTTTCAGTGGTTATCGCGCACTACTTCGGCGTCTTCTGGACCTACCGCCCCGCAGTCGTCAGCCTGACATTCACCCCGATGCTGCCGCTCGATCTGCACCCGGTTCCCGAGTTCGTCAGATTGCTGAACGCCGGCGCGCTGTTCAACTGGGGCGCCTATGGCGTGGCACTCTTTTTCCTGATAAGTGGATTCGTCATCCCGCTATCTCTGAAGAAATCGACATGCCTTCAATTTTGTGTCAATCGATTGTTTCGTCTGTTGCCAACTTATTGGGCGGGTTTCACCCTGACCTTGGTCGCGGTGTGGGTCGGCGGTCTGTACTTCGCTCAGCCTTGGCCATTTAACGGCGAGGAGGTAAGCATTCATTATTTCCCGGGCCTGAGAGACCTGATGAACGCTCGCAGCATTGATGGCATCGTCTGGACGCTCGAAGTCGAAATGAAGTTCTATTTCGTCGGTGCTGTTGCGATCATGTGGTTTCGTAGGCAGACCACCGCCGTATTTCTCATTCCCTTGATCCTTCTCGGCCTGGCAATCGGTGTAAGCACGCGACTGGATCAAGTGGTGCAGATATCTGCGGATCTCTATCGCTGGACCGCACTCTTGATGTTTGCTGCACAGTACATCTCATTCATGTTTATCGGCGTTGTCTTCAATTACGTGCACGAGGGTCGCTTGGGCCTGATAAAGGCGGCAATTCTGGTGCCTGCTCTGTTTTCCCTGTTTTGTCTGGCGTGGGCCACGGGGCCGTACAAGGAGATTCTTGTTGTTGCTTGGAGCTATGGTTTTGCCCTGGTTACTTTTCTCCTGGCGTTTCTCTTCCGGCGATTGTTCAGGGCCAATGTGTTTTTTGATTTCTTCGCTGATATCAGCTATCCGCTATACGTCGTGCATGCGGTGGGAGGTTACGTGGCGTTGCGCATTCTTCTCGAAATGGGCTCGCCGAACTGGCTTGCGCTTCCGCTTGTGACGGCGTCGGCGATCGCCCTTTCGTGGGTGATTCATGTTGCGGTCGAGCGGCCGTCACAAAACCTTGGAAAAAGTCTTTCTCGACGCTTCTCGAGCCCAGGCCCATCAAAGCCGGGAGAATCGCCGCTTGTCGTAAGACGTGCTGTGGCGCAGCTTCCTGAGAAGTCGGAACCGTTCGACTCGATATCCAGATGTGAGAATACTGATCGTTAAGACGTCCTCGATGGGCGATGTCGTGCATGCGCTGCCGCTGGCGGCGGACATTTCGCGCGCGAGGCCTGAGGCCGTCATCGACTGGGCGGTTGAGGAGGCGTTTGCAGCGCTGCCCGCGATGAGCCGACATGTACGCACCGTGCACCGGGTCGCGCTGCGGCGCTGGCGACACGCACTCTTGTCGGCAAAGACGAGGTACGAAATTAGAACGGCGCGCCAGGCGATCCGGAATTCGAACTATGAGCTGGTGCTCGATGCGCAGGGCTTGCTCAAGAGCGCCTGGGTCGCAGGCTGGGCGAACGCGCCAGTGGCCGGATTGTCTTCATCGAGCGCCCGCGAACGATTCGCCGCCATGTTCTATTCGCGTCGTTTCAAGGTGTCGCGCGACCTGCATGCAGTCGAACGTTGCCGTCGGTTGGGTGCCGCGGCCTTGGGCTATGAGCCGGTCGGGCGACCGCGTTTTGACTTGACGTTGCAGGCGACCCGGTCGATCAGAATGGTCGAGGAAGGTGCGCCTTTCGCCGTGCTGTTGTGCAACGCCAGTCGCGCGTCCAAGCTTTGGCCAAAAGCGCGCTGGGTCGAGCTTGAGCGCTGGCTGGCAGGGCATGGAATGGCAAGCGTGCTGTTCTGGGGCAGCGAGACGGAGAGCCAACAGGTTCAGGATCTGGCGCGGCATATGCAGCGCGCGTCGGTCGCACCGAAATCCGGTCTGGAAGCAATCGCCCGAACACTGGCCGAGGCACGACTGGTGATCGGACTGGATACCGGCCTGACGCACCTTGCCGCCGCGGTCGGAACTGCAACGGTAGGCCTGTACTGCGACTACGACCCGAGCCTGGTCGGCCTTACCGGCGACGGTCCGGTTGTGAGCCTCGGCGGAGTCGACCGCCCGCCCGAAGTGAGCGAGGTCATTGCTGCCGCGCAAGCCATGCTCGAGGGGTAGCGATGAGCGCCGCTGGGCCGCTCCCAAGGCGCTCGCTCCCCCTCGGGGGGACGGCGCGCAGCGCCAAGGGGGCCGGCCCATGAGCGCCGCACGCGCGGGCTACACCATGCTGGTTTGGCTCGTGATGCCGCTGGTGGCAATCTACCTGCTATGGCGGTCGTGGCGCCAGCCGGAGTACCGCGCACACTGGGGCGAGCGCTTCGGCTGGACACGTTATGCACGCTTGGATACGCGGCCGCTGATTTGGCTGCACGCAGTATCGGTTGGCGAGACACGCGCAGCCGAGCCGCTGGTAGACGCGCTCGCGCTGCGCTATCCGCAGCATCAGTTTCTACTGACCCACATGACGCCAACCGGCCGCGCGACGGGTCAGACAATCGTCGGGCGTCATCCGGGTCGAATCGTGCAGATCTACCTTCCGTACGACCTTCCATTTGCGGTGCGCCGGATGTTGCGCCACTTCGCCCCTGTCGTCGGTATTGGACTCGAGACCGAAACCTGGCCGAATCTGCTGGCGCTCGCGCGCGAGGCAGGGATCCCGATGGTGCTCGTCAATGCGCGTTTGTCGGAAAGGTCGTTTGCAAAGGCTGCACGCGCGCCCCGCCTGCTGCGGGAGGCTGCAGCGAATTTCGCGCTGGTTCTGGCCCAGACCGAGGCCGACGCGGTCCGAATGCGGAAGGTCGGCGCACAGCGTGTCGTCGTTGTCGGCAATCTGAAATTCGACAATGCGCCGAGTGCTGAACAGGTTGAACAGGGACGCGCCTTGCGCGCGACACTGGCGCATCCTGTCCTGCTCTTTGCGGCGACGCGCGAGGGCGAAGAGACACTGATTCTCGATGCCCTAAGGCAGGCAGCCAGCGCGTTGGCGGCGATCCAGGCACGGATCCTGATCGTGCCGCGCCATCCGCAGCGTTTCGACGAAGTCGCTGGTCTGGTGGCTGCACGTGGATGGGAGGTTGTTCGGCGCTTCGAGCAGGCGGACTTTGGCACCGTTGCAGCGGCGCGGGCGGGTGCCGTGCTGCTCGGCGATTCGATGGGTGAAATGGCGCTTTACTATGCCGCCGCCGATGTGGCGACGATCGGCGGCAGTCTCGCCCCACTGGGTGGTCAGAACCTGATCGAGGCGTGCGCAGTAGGCACGCCGGTAGTCATGGGTCCGCATACCTTCAACTTTGCGCAGGCGGCCGAGGACGCCCTTGCCGTCGGCGCTGCGCGCCGCGTGGCCGATGCATCCGAGGCGGTGGCTGCGATGCTTGAAATCGCCGATCCGGCGCGGCGGCAGCTGATGAGCGCTGCCGCGCTGCGCTTCGCGGAACAACATCGCGGCGCGACCGCCAGAACGGTCGCGCAACTGGCACCGTTTATCGACACCAAGGGCGATGTCGAAGCCAGGCCTGCTGGCGAACCAAGGCCAGCGAGCTAGGTCCGACGCTTGGCCTTTGCAGTCTTCGCGGAGCTGGCGGTCTTGGTCGTGGCGGCGCCTTTGGCGGGCGCCGTCGGCGCCGCGTCTGAACTTGGTTTTGGCGCGGGCACTGGCCGTATTCCTGGCGATGGCGCCAGTACGTCAGGCACTGTGATGACTTCGTTCGGATCGAGCAGTGCGTTCACGGCGACGATGTCCTCTTGCGTCAACGCTCCCGAGGAGGCCTTGAGCCGGAGTCCGGACAACAGAAAGTCATAGCGCGCTCGTTTCAGGTCGCGCTGCGTCTGCACCAGCTGGGTCGTGGCATTAAGCACGTCAAGCAGGATCCGCACCCCGACCTGATAGCCGAGCTGGGTCGAGTCGAGCTGCGTGCGTGCCGAGACCTCGGCCGATTCGAGCGCCTGCACCTGCGCGAGGCCGAAATTGACCCCGGTGTAGGAATCGCGCGCCGCGTTGGCGGAAGTTCGGCGCGCGGAGTCGAGCAGGGCGGCCGCGCTGTCCTGCAGGGCGAGCGCTTCCCGCACCCGGCTTTGTGTCAGGCCGCCCTCGTAGATCGCCCAGTTCAGTTGCAGGCCGATGCTGCTGGTATTGATGCTCGGATTGGTGTTGGTCGTCTGGGTATTGTTGAACTTATTGGCGTTGTAACCGGCGACCGCATTGACGGTCGGCTTGTAGCCATCGCGCGCGCGCTGAATTTCGCGGGTCGCAATTTCGTTGCTGGCGCGTGCAATCAGCACTGAGTAGTTTGTGTCTTCCGCGGCTTTGACCCACTGGCTGATGTCGGACGGCTGTGGCAGGTTCAGCGGCGGACGGTCCCGCAATGCCAGCAGGGTGCCCGGATCGTGGCCGATGATGGTCTGCAGTTCGCTGCGCCGGACCAGCAGGGTGCCGATTGCCACCTGTTCCTGGGCCACGATCTGGTCATAACGCGCCTGCGCTTCGTTGGTATCGATGATCGTCTTGGTGCCGACCTCGAACTCGCGCTTGGCCTGCTGGAGCTGCTCGAGCGTGGCTTTCTTGGCGGCTTCCAGCGCTATCAACTGATCGCGCGCTCCCAGGACGTTGAAGTAGGCCGTCGCCACGCGCAGGGTCAGGTCCTGTGTGGCCTGGGCGAGTAGCAAGTCGGCCTGCATGACCGAGATCTTGGCCTGCTCCAGCGCTTCCCAGTTCTGCGGGAGGTAGACCGGAACCACGAGATTCAGTCCGCCCCCGTAGACGTTGTAGTTGTTGCTGAAATCGGGGATGCTGGACGAGTAGTAGTTGGTGTCGGCACGGGCCGAGAGTCCCAGATTGGGCAGCAGTGTCGAACGTGCCTGCGGCACGCGCTCCTGCGCGGCCTGGTTCTGGTATCGCGCAGATGCATAGGCGGCGTCATTGGCCAAAGCGTCGCGCATGATGGAAACCAGATCAGCGCGCTTGCCCTTGGCACTGAGCTCGGCCAGTTCGCGCGTCGCATCTTTGCCCGGGCTTGGTGCCTGCGCCCAGGATCCAGGACCCGCAGTGAATGCAAGCGAGGCTAGGCCGGCGAGCGTGGCGGCGATCGGCCGCAAGGCGAAGCGGCGCAGGTCGGTCGTCATGATGCAATCTCCAGAATGTGTCAGGCTGAGTGCTTCAGGTCAGTGCGCGAATTTTTCGGGATTCAATACGTGGGCATCGAGCGGTCGACCTGCCGCGCCCAGGCATCGACGCCGCCGGTCAGGTTGTAGACAGTTTCGAATCCCTGTCGCGCCAGAAACATTGCCACGTGCATGCTGCGACCACCGTGATGGCAGATGCAGACGATCTGCCGGTCCGGGTCGAGCTTCGGGATGTATTGCGCCAGAGTCTGCATCGGAGTGAGTTCGGAGCCTTCGATGCGGCAGATCTGCTGTTCCCAGGTCTCTCGCACATCGAGCAATAGTGGCTTGTCGCGCCCGGAGTCGGCCAACCACGCCGCCAATTCGGGTGCCGACAGATGATTCATCAAAATCGGAAACTCGACGGTCGCTCAGCGTTGCGCAATGGTCGCAAGCTGGTCTCGAACAAGGTGACTGCTTCGAAACTCGCGGCATCAACGCGGGTGATGATCTGTGCCGTCATCACGGGTTCGGACCCGATGATCGCTGCGAGGCGGCCGCCGATCTTGAGTTGCGAGCGCAACGCAATGGGCAAGACCGGCAGTGAGCCCGTGACCGCGATCACATCGTAGGGCGCACCCGCCTGCCAGCCCGCATGGCCGTCGCCGAGTTCGACGCGCACATGGCTGCCGCCGCGAGTCAGATTGGACTGTGCAAAGGACCTGAGGAGCGGATCAATCTCGATCGAAAGCACCTGTTGTGCTTTGTGCGCAAGCAGCGCCGCCAGATAGCCCGACCCGGTGCCGATCTCGAGCACGGTTTCGTGGCTCTTGACCGCGAGCTCCTGCACGATGCGCGCCTCCATTTTGGGTGACCACATGAATTCACCGGTATCGAACCCGTCGAGCTTCAGTGGGATTTCCAGATCGGCGAATGCCAGTGCGCGATATGCAGGCGGCACGAAGTCTTCGCGTTTGACCACGAAGAGCAGGTCCAAGACGGATTGGTCAAGCACATCCCAAGGCCGAACCTGCTGCTCGACCATGTTGTAGCGGGCTTGCTCGAAATCCATTGTCGGCTGTGTTCCGGTTACGTCGCTGGGGCGCAGTGGCTAACGAAACGCGCTACCCAGGATTCAATGGGCGCAAAGTCTATCAGCGGGTCCCGCCGTGTTCCCTGCATTTCAAGCCGAGGAAATTGCGTTCTGTCACATCCGGCCGCGCATTGAATTCATACCCGGAACTCATGCCGGGCGCAATGCACCGAGCATGATGTCGAGCAGCGTGGCTACGTACTTGTCGGCATCGACCGGTCGTGCGCCGCACACGCCGAACGAGCGCTTCCAAAGTGAAAGCATCACGAGGGGTGCGGTCATGACGCGGACAAACATGTCGGAATCGACCTTGCGGAATTCGCCCAGTGCAATGCCACGGTCGACCGCGGCGGCGAGTACCGCGTGCCACGGATCGATTGCTTCCTCCAGAAAGAATTTCGCGATCTCCGGAAAGTTGCCGCTTTCGGCCATCATCAACTTGCTGATGCCGCCTGCTGCGCTGGCTCCGTAATCGCGCCACCACCCGTTGACTAGGTAGCGCAGCAAGTCCGCGCTGTTGCCCTGGTAGACCTTCATTTCATCGGCCGTCTCGCTGATTCGCGCGACCACGCTTTCGCGCACGACCGCCTTGAACAGTTCTTCCTTGTTGGCGAAGTAGAGGTAGAGCGTGCCCTTGGAGACGCCGGCCTTGGCGGCCACATCATCGAGGCGGGTGCCGGCATAACCCTTTTCGACGAACAGGGCCAGCGCGGCGGCGATTAACTCAGCGGGCCGCGCTTCCTTGCGGCGCTCCCAGCGTGGTTTGGCGGCAACTTCGGATTCTGCGGATGCGCTCATACAATTCAATGGCTTGGCAGTGAATCGAGAAATGAGATCCACCTTGGCCCATAAATGACTTATCGGTCAGTAATATAGGGGGCCGATCTGCCGAGTGTCAAGCCAATACGTCCTTCCCCAAGGTTCCGCATGACAAGCCGCATCCCGAACATCGTGAGCATCGCCGGCCTCGATCCTTCGGGTGGCGCCGGAGTACTGGCCGACGTCAAGACCATCAGCGCGCTGGGCGGATATGCCTGTGCCGTCATTGCGGCGCTGACCGCGCAGAACTCGCGCGCCGTAACCGGCATCGTGCCGGTCGATGCCCAGTTCGTTGCGCTCCAGATTGATACCCTGTTCGCCGACGTCCGAATCGATGCCGTTAAGCTCGGGATGCTCGGTCAGAGCGCTGTGATTCGCATGGTGGCTGAACGACTCGGGCACTGGAAGGCGACGCCGATCGTGCTCGATCCGGTGATGATCGCCAAGAGTGGGGATGCCCTGCTCGAGAAGTCGGCGGTCAGCGCACTGCGCGAAGCGCTGCTGCCGCTGGCAAGCGTGTTGACTCCCAATCTGCCCGAAGCCGCTGTCTTGCTCGAAACACGCGCCGCCGAGACCGTGCGGGAAATGACGCGCGCCGCCGAGCGACTGCGCAATCTACTCAACTCATCGGGTGAGCGCTGGGTCTACCTGAAGGGCGGGCATCTGCCGGCCGATGCGACCGATCTGCTGTTCAACGGTGACCGCATGATCGAATTGCCGGCAGCGCGAGTCCAGACCAGGAACTCGCATGGAACGGGCTGCGCGTTGTCGGCGGCATTGGCGACCCTGCTGCCACAGTGCGGGGATGTGCCGGATGCAGCGCGCCGAGCCAAGAACTGGCTGACCGCCGCGCTGCTGCACGCCGACGAACTATCCGTGGGCGAGGGACACGGCCCGGTGCATCATTTCCATGAACTCTGGAGTCGGCGCGCGAGCTGAACTCGGGCGCATCGGTCCCGACGCTTCACCAGTCGGGATGAAATCAGTCCGGCTGCGATTTGACCTCGGCCGGTGCCAGCGCAGATAATGCGCGCCCTCGGCGGATTAGCTCAGCTGGTTAGAGCAGAGGAATCATAATCCTTGTGTCCGGGGTTCGAGTCCCTGATCCGCCACCACATTCCTGGCCACCATGCTGCGCTTCGCCACCCTGATCCTCGCCGCTTCACTGCTCGCTTGCAGCAGTGACAAGGTTCTGCCCGATGGATCGATGCTGGGCACGATGACCACGCAGCAATTGCCGATTGTGTCGATGGACGGCAAGGAGATGCGACTTGCCCCCGGTGCGCGCATCGTCAATGTCGGCAACCTCAGCGTCACTCCCAACCAGGTGCCCGCCGCGTCCAGGGTGCGCTACAAGCTCGACGCGGCTGGGCAGATTTCGCAAATCTGGATACTCCCCCCGGAAGCGCGCTAGCGAGATCGCGCGCAAGCTGCGGCCGCGCGGGCCGTAGAATCCGCGTTCCTCTGTCGCCAGCGGATCGAGGGTCTGTTCACACCAGGAACGGGAGTGCGAAAGATGGATGGCGGGAGGCAGTGCAAGGCGGCGCGAGCGCCGTTGGCTGATGCCAATCAGCGAGCGGCAACGCCGCAATGCGCCCGCCATCCGTCTTTCCCTTCGGGTTGGGCCGCAATGCGGCGTCTGCTTTGTAGTGACGTCTGGCGAAGGGGGCCACCCTTGGCGGCGCCGCCCTTCGCGCAGCCCTCCGCATTGCGGCCCAACGCATCTCCCGTTCCTGGTGTGAACAGGCCCTAGACCGTCACCGCGAATGGGTCCGAAAAAGCTGTTCGTCCGTACCTTTGGTTGTCAGATGAACGAGTATGACTCGGACAAGATGGCCGACGTACTCCATGCCGACTCCGGCATCGTCATCACCGACACTCCGGACGACGCCGATGTGATCCTGTTCAACACCTGCTCCGTGCGCGAAAAAGCGCAGGAAAAGGTGTTCTCCGACCTCGGTCGCGTCAAGCACCTGAAACAGGCAAAGCCGGACCTTCTCATCGGGGTCGGCGGCTGTGTTGCGAGCCAGGAGGGCGCGGCAATCGTGGCCCGCGCACCCTATGTCGACCTCGTGTTCGGCCCGCAGACTCTGCATCGCTTGCCGCAACTGATCGAGCAGCGCCGCCGCACCGGCCGACCTCAGGTGGACATTTCGTTTCCGGAGATCGAGAAGTTTGACCATCTGCCGCCGCCGCGGGTCGAGGGTGCGAGCGCCTTTGTCTCAATCATGGAGGGGTGCAGCAAGTACTGCAGCTTCTGCGTAGTGCCCTACACACGAGGCGAAGAGATCTCGCGACCGCTCGACGACGTGCTGACCGAAGTCGCCGATCTAGCTCAGCATGGAGTGCGCGAGGTCACCCTGCTTGGACAGAACGTCAATGCATGGCGGGGGCAATCCGAGCCGGGCCGGGAAGCGGCCGACTTCGCACTATTGCTCGAGTACGTAGCGGCGATTCCGGGCCTCGCAAGGATCCGCTACACAACTTCGCATCCAAAGGAGTTTTCCCAGCGCCTGATCAACGTCTACGCGCACCTGCCACTATTGGTGAGCCATGTGCACCTGCCGGTGCAGTCAGGCTCCGACCGGGTGCTGGCGGCGATGAAGCGCGGCTATACGGTGCTCGAGTACAAGTCGATCGTCCGGCGCCTGCGGCAGGCGCGACCGGACATTTCGATCACGTCGGATTTCATCGTCGGCTTCCCCGGCGAAAGCGAGGCGGACTTCGATGCGACGCTCCGCCTGATCGAGGAGATCAGGTTCGATGCCAGCTTCAGCTTTGTTTACAGCAGGCGACCCGGCACGCCGGCTGCTGATCTGGCCGATGACACGCCGCAGGAACAGAAGCTCGAGCGGCTTGCACGCCTGCAGTCGCTCAACAACGCGCACGCTGCGCGGATCAGTGCTGCGATGGTCGGCAGCGTGCAGGCGGTCCTGGTCGAAGGGCCGTCTCGACGCAATGCAGCCGAGCTGATGGGCCGCACCGAGAACAATCGCATCGTCAATTTCGACGCCGAGCCTGATGCCCGGCATTTGAGCAATCAATTGTGCGAAGTGAAGATCACGCAGGCCATGGCGCATACCCTGCGCGGCGAACTGATCAGGCGCGGGGCCGCGCATCCGCACCGAATTGATCAACGCGCAGAATCGTGCGACGGCGCGCCGCTGGGTGCGACGAGTTGACTCGGATGCCCGGTCGGGCGAGTTACGATCGCCGGTGCACGGCAGGCGGTTCAAGACTTGGGATGATCCGATGATGGGTGGCAAACAGGCATTGCTGGCCGGATGGGCCTTCGCCCTACTGTCCGCATGCGCGAGCCTGCCGGATGCCGACGTCGTACCTTCGAAGTCCGCCGCTGCTCCGGCACCCGCCCAGGCCTCGGCGACTAGCACCTCGGCCCCGGCCGCGCGGCCAACCGCAGCTCCTGTAACCGCTGCTCCGCCGGCCGCACCAGCAGGTGCGCCCCGACCATTTGTCGAAGTGATCAAGGACGCCAAGCGGACCGATGGCCTGTTTCCGCTCTGGACCAAGGATGACAAGACCTGGATCGAGATTCCGGCCGATCGATTTGACCAGCCATTCTTCCTGTCCGTCAGCTTGTCCAGGGGCATCGGTGAGCGCTGGTTGATCGGCGGCTTGCAGGGTTCGAGCCACTCGGTGGGCGGTGAATTCGTCGCCCAGTTCACGAAGGCGGGCGGCAATGCTCAGCTGCTGGCGCGCAACACCCGCTTTGTGGCGCAACCCGGATCGCCCGAGGAGCGCGCGGTCAGGAACGCGTTTTCCGACAGCCTGCTCGGTTCTGCGCCGATCGCGAGTGCGCCGCATCCGGAGCGCAAATCGGTATTGATCGAGGCCAACGCCCTGTTGCTAAGCGACATTCCGCGCGGCTCGCATGTGATCGAGCGCGAGTACCACAACAATTTCAGCTTCGATTCGCGTCACTCCAGCATCAGGAGCGCAAAGACGAACGCCGAGCGCACCGTGTTCGATGTGAGCGCGCATTACTACCAGGCGCGCATTCCCGTGCCACCGGTGGCGTCGCCCGTGCCGGGCGCGCCGCCGGCGCCGTTCTATCCGCCTCCGGACGTACTGGAGGACCCGCGCAGCCTGTTTCTTGGATTTCTCTATACGTTCAGCAAGCTGCCCGAGCAGCCGATGCCGAAGCGACTGGCTGACTCACGCATCGGGCACTTTACAGTCGCGCAGGTGGACTTCAGCTCGGAGCAGAAGTTTTCGCCGGTGCGCCACTATGTGCAGCGTTGGCGCCTCGAGAAGAAGGATCCGAATGCGGCAGTGTCCGAGCCGGTGAAACCAATCACCTTCTGGCTTGGCAACGACATTCCGGAACGCTACCGGGCGCCGATCCGGGCCGGCATCCTCGAATGGAACAAGGCATTCGAAAAGGTGGGATTCAAGGACGCGATCGTAGTCAGGCAGCAGCCCGATGACTCCGATGTCGATCTGCTCGAGACCGGCTACACCTCGGTCCGCTGGCAGGCGACCTACCGTCCTTCCTACGGTGCAATCGGTCCTTCACATGTCGATTCTCGCACCGGCGAGATCCTTGATGCTGACCTCGGATTCGACTCCAACGTCGCGCGCGCCGCGCGCTTTCTGCGCAGCGAGGAAATGCCGTTCAATGCAATGTACGACGAAGCGAGCGGCGATCTGCGCATGCCCTCCGGGCCACCGGGATCGGCGCAATGCCAGATCCTCGATCTCGCACTGCGCGAACTCGGCTTCACTCTGGCCTTGCTGGAAGCGCGGGGTGCGATCGAAGCGGACAGCCCGCAGGCCGAGGCCTTCGTCGACGATTTCATGCGCTTTATCGCGATGCACGAAGTCGGACACACCTTGGGATTCGCGCACAACTTTCGGGCTTCGACCGTCAATACACCCAAGCAGCTCGCCGACGCGCGCTTTACTGCGGTCAACGGCCTGATCGGGTCGGTCATGGACTACCCGCCAGCCAATATCGCGCTCGCCAACGAGCCGCAGGGGCAGTACTACACCAGCACGCTCGGAGCCTACGACTACTGGGCGGTCGAGTATGCCTACAAGCCAATTGCGCCGGATCGCGAAGCGGCTGAGCTGGCGCAGATCGCGGCCCGTGCGGCCGAGCCGCAACTTGCATTCGCCACCGACGCCGACTCCGCGGTCGGGATCGACCCGACAGTGAATGTCTGGGATCTCGGATCGGAGCCGCTTGCTTTCTTCCGCAAGCGGGTTGCGCTCACGCAGGAACTTTGGCAGCGGCTGGAAACGCGCAAACTCGCGCCCGGCGAAAGTTATTCGGTGCTGCGGCGGCGCTTTCTTTCCGGCCTGAACCAATCGGCACTTGCGATGGGGCAGGCGGCCAAGTACGTCGGTGGCGCCGAGATCCAGAACTTTGCGGCTGGCAGCCCGAGATTGCCGATCACGCCGGCTAGCGCCAAGCAGCAACGCGAAGCTCTGTCCGTCATTACCGATGGTCTGTTCCGCAGTTCGAGTTTCAAACTTCCGCCTGAATTCGTGCGCAGGCTGGCCAGCGACCGCCTCGAACGCGAGGATCAGCCGTTCATGCAGCAGGGCGCGATGTTCGAGCTGTCGCTGCCGGATCGCGTGCTGGCCGTTCAGCGCGACGTGCTGAACCGTCTAATGGGTCCTGTCGTGGCCCGTCGTCTGCTCGTCAATGTCGAAATGACGTCCAAGGCGGCCGACGTGCTTTCGCTGGCCGAGCTCTACGATATTCTTCAGCTGGCCATCTGGGACGAGGCGAGGCGCGGCGTCGATGCCGATCAGCTTCGCCGCAATCTGCAGCGCGAGCATCTGCGGCGAGTTGTCGCAATACTGCTGGGTACCTCGGCCTCCTATCCGGCAGACGCGCGATCCTTGATGCGAGCTAATGCCCGGCAACTGCAGGGATGGCTGACGGCGGCGCAGGGCAAACCGGGTCTGTCGGCTGAAACACGGGCGCACTTCGCCGAAGCAAACGAAACTCTGGCTGAAGCGCTGAAGGCTCCGATGCAGCGCACGGGGGTCTGATCGCGTGGCCCAGCGCGCGGCGACCGCGAAGAAGGTGCTGAGCTTTGCGTCGGACGTCGATAACGCCCGGCTGGCCGATGTTGCAGGAGCACTTGACGCCAACCTGCGCCAGATTGAAACCGAGCTCGAAGTTGCCATCTCGCGGCGCGGGCATCAGTTCCGCATTGAGGGGGCGCCCGAACAGGCTCAGGCGGCGCTCGATGTGCTCGAGTATTTCCTGACCCGCTCGCAGAAGGGCAAGCGACCGATCTCGGTCGATGACATTCAGCTCTACTTCGTCGAACAGCGTGGCAGGCGCGGAGCACAGGTCGCACCAGTTGAAGGCGCGCCCCTGCCCCAGCTGCATACGCGACGGCCTGATTTGCACGGCCGCACGCCGCGCCAGCGCGACTATCTCCAGGCGATGCTTTCGCACGATGTGGCCTTTGCGATCGGTCCGGCGGGCACCGGCAAGACGTACCTTGCCGTTGCCGCGGCGGTCGATGCACTGGAGCGCGATCTGGTGAAGCGCATTGTGTTGACACGGCCGGCGGTCGAGGCGGGAGAGCGGCTTGGCTTCCTGCCGGGCGATCTGGCACAGAAGGTTGATCCCTACCTGCGACCCCTGTATGACGCGCTGTTTGACCTGCTCGGCTTCGACAAGACACAGAGACTGCTGGAAAAACAGACGATCGAGATCGCGCCGTTGGCCTACATGCGCGGGCGCACGCTGAATCAGGCCTTTGTGATCCTCGACGAGGCACAGAATACGACGCGCGAGCAGATGAAGATGTTCCTGACGCGCATCGGCTTCGGGTCCAAAGCGGTCGTGACCGGCGATGTGACGCAGATCGACCTACCGCGCGGGACGGCGAGCGGCCTGATCGAAGCGCAGCATGTGCTGGCCGCCGTGCGCGGAATATCCTTCACCTACTTCACGGCCGCCGATGTAGTGCGTCATCCGCTGGTCGGTCGCATTGTCGAGGCCTACGAGGCTGCTGAAGAGCGAGCCGAGCAGGGCGAAGCCGTGCCGACACGCCCGCGCCGCGCCTGATGCGTGGGCCGTCGCTGTCAATCCAGGGTCGCGCGAAGTTCGAGGGTCTGCCTGCCCGGGTCACGCTCGCGCGCTGGGTCCTTGCAGCACTCGATTCGGACGCGGAACTGACGCTGCGCTTCGTTGATGCGCGCGAGGGCCGCCGTCTCAATCGCGACTTCGGCCGCAAGGACCATGCCACCAATGTGCTGACCTTCGCCTATCAAGCCCCGCCGCGCGTGCGGGCCGACATCGTGATCTGCGTGCCAGTCGTGCGGCGCGAAGCGCGGACCCAGGGCAAGACATTCCGTGACCATCTTGCCCACCTGGTCGTGCACGGAGTGCTGCACGCGCAGGGCCACGATCACCGCACGAAACTTCAGGCGAGTCGGATGGAAGGGCGTGAGCTTGCGGTGCTTGCCAGCCTGGGTGTCCGGGATCCGTATCGGGCGACCGCCGGCAGCGCGCGAAGTGATCGCTAACGTCATACACGTCCCGTGTGAACGTCATCGGCGAGGGGAGCGTCACGCGCGTGCCCCTCGTGTATTCTGGATCGCTCCTTACTTAACCGTGGGTGTTGCCCGCTGAAAGCGACCGCAGCATCCCCGTCCAATGCCAGACCCTGCCTCCGCCTCGCGACGCCAGCCACACAAGTCCCTGCTCGATCGCCTGACGGCGTTCATCTTTCGCGAACCGGAAAACCGCGAGGAATTGCTCCAGGCGCTGCACGACGCGCACGAACGCGATCTGCTCGATGCCGACGCGATGTCGATGATCGAAGGCGTGCTGCAGGTGTCGGAACTGCAGGCGCGCGACCTGATGATCCCGCGCGGACAGATGGATGTGGTCGACATTTCCGAGCCGGCCGACAGCTGGATCCCGTTCGTGATCGAGACCGCGCACTCGCGCTTCCCTGTCATCGATGGCAATCGCGATCATGTGATCGGCATCCTGCTGGCCAAGGACCTGCTGCGCTACTACACGGAGAAGGATTTCGATGTGCGCGCCAGTCTGCGGCCGGCGGTATTCATTCCAGAAAGCAAGGCGCTCAATGTCCTGCTGCGTGACTTCCGGTCGAATCGCAATCACATCGCGATCGTGGTTGACGAGTACGGTGGAGTGGCCGGCCTGATCACGATCGAGGACGTGCTCGAGCAGATCGTCGGCGATATCGAAGATGAGTACGACTTCGACGAAAGCGAGGACGCAATCATTGCTGAGGACGATGGCAAGTACCGCGTCAAGGCGCTGACCGAGATCGGCCAGTTCAACGAGACTTTCGGCACGCGCTACCCGGACGACGAGTTCGACACCGTGGGCGGCCTGGTGACGCATCACTTCGGGCGCGTGCCCAGGCGCGGCGAATCGGTCGAAGTCGGCGACATGCAATTTGAGGTCCTGCGTGCCGATGCCCGTCAGGCACACCTGTTCCATGTCCAGCGCATGCCCAAGACCGTGGTGCGCGAGTTCCTCGAAGACAACGAACAGCAGCCCTCGGCGTGACCGCTATCCTGCGGTCGGGCGCCGAGCCTTGCGCACAGTCCAGGTCGTGCTGACTGATTCCGGCCGCCGGCTGTCCTGGTCGCACGCCGCGTCGCTGGTTGCATTGCTCGGGGCGCTGATCGCCGGCAGCGCGCATGCCTTGTCGTTTGCGCCCTGGAATCTGCCCTGGCTTCAAGTGTTGGCACTGGGCGCTTTGTTCGCACTGACCGCGCGAGCACCGCGCTGGTCGCTTGCAGCGGCGCTCGGTTTTTCATTCGGCCTCGGATGGTTCGGCGTCGGCGTGTCCTGGGTCTATATCAGCATGCACGTCTACGGCCAGATGCCGGCGCCGCTGGCCGCCGCCGCCACCGCCGGTTTTGTCGCGTTTCTGGCGCTCTACCCGGCCATCGTCCTGGCGGTCGCACATCGGATCGGTTCACCACGGCTGCGCGTTGCACTGACTCTGCCGGCCACATGGGCGCTGTCGGACTGGTTGCGCGGGACTCTGTTTACGGGGTTTCCGTGGCTGGCGACCGGCTATGCGCACACGGACGGACCGCTCGCCGGATTTGCCCCGGTGCTGGGCGTCTATGGTGTGGGCGGGATTGCTGCCCTGTGCGCTGGGGCACTGGCCCTGCTAAGCCTGCCACGGCAGCAGCGCGAAAACCGCGACCTGGGCTGGATCGCCGCCGTGTTCACCCTTGCCTTGAGCGGCGGCATCGTGCTCGGAACCCTGCGATGGACCGTGCCGAACGGCCCCCCGATCAGCGTCAAGCTGGTGCAGGCGAGCCTGCCACAGGACGAGAAGTTTTCCGCGCGCGGGCTGATACGCGCCTTCGAGGAGCCCTGGGCCCTGATGCAGGGAGTACGCGCGGATCTCGTCGTGCTGCCGGAATCCGTGTTCCCCGTGCCCCTGCAGCTGGTGCCGGAGCGCTTTGTCAGTTCCTTCCGGAGCTACGCCGATGCGCGCAAGAGCGCACTGGTATTCGGCGTCTTCATCGAGAAGCCGCAGAACGCCTACTACAACAGTGCGGTCGGCCTGGCGCCGGGGTCGGATGAATGGCAGAGCTATAGCAAGCGCCAGCTGGTTCCCTTTGGCGAATTCATTCCGCCGGGATTTCGCTGGTTCGTCGACTGGATGCAGATGCCGATCGGCGACCAGCAGCGGGGCCCAAGCTGGCAGGCGCCGTTCGCCCTCGCGGGGCAGAGGATCGCCGTCAACATCTGTTACGAGGACCTGTTCGGCGAGGTGATCCGGGCGGCGTGGAGCGATCCACAGGACGCGCCCTCAGTGATGCTGAATCTGTCCAACCTCGCCTGGTTCAGGGACTCGATTGCCTTGCCCCAGCACCTGCAGATTTCGCGCATGCGCGCGCTCGAAACCCAGCATCCGATGCTGCGGGCAACCAACACCGGTGCGACTGCCATCGTCGATCACGAGGGAAGGGTCCGTGCGGAGTTGCCGTTCAATGTGAACGCGGCGCTTGATGGCACGGTGCAGGGTGTCAGCGGCACGACCCCATTCATTCGTTATGGCGATGGGCCGGCGATCGGAGTTTGTCTGCTCGCATTGCTGGTTGCATTCGTCTGGAGCCGTTGGGGACGGGGAGGCATGCATGCCGAAAAGGCAGCCGATGAACTGCCGGCGGCCTCAGTAGAATCGCCGTCTGCGCGGCCGGGGCCGCGCCGCGGCTCGACATGATCACTTTCCAAGATGCCATCCTGCGCCTCCAGCGCTACTGGAACGAGCAGGGATGCGCACTGCTGCAGCCCATCGATCTCGAAGTCGGCGCCGGCACTTCGCATACAGCAACGTTCCTGCGCGCAATCGGGCCTGAGCCCTGGCGCGCCGCCTACGTGCAACCATCACGACGGCCGAAGGATGCACGCTACGGTGAGAACCCGAACCGGCTGCATCAGCATCATCAGCTTCAGGTGGTTCTCAAGCCCTCGCCGCCGGAGATACTCGAGCTCTACCTCGGTTCCCTGCGCGCACTCGGGATCAATACCCTGAAAAACGACATACGCTTTGTCGAGGACAACTGGGAAAACCCAACCCTGGGCGCATGGGGACTGGGTTGGGAAGTGTGGATGAATGGCATGGAGATCACCCAGTTCACCTACTTCCAGCAGGTCGGTGGTCTCGAGTGCAAGCCGATCACGGGCGAAATCACCTACGGCATCGAGCGGCTGACGATGTACCTGCAGGACGTCGACAACGTCTTTGACCTCGTCTACACACGATGGAAGGATCGCGGCGTCGACAAGGTGCTGAGCTACGGCGATGTGTTCCACCAGAATGAAGTCGAACAGAGCAAGTTCAATTTCGAGGTGGCCGACCCCGTGCTGCTCCTCGGTCAGTTCAATCTGTTCGAGGCCGAGGCCAAGCGCCTGATGGATGCACAGCTGGCACTGCCCGCCTACGAGATGGTTCTCAAGTGCGGACACACCTTTAACCTGCTTGACGCGCGGGGCGCGATCAGCGTGACCGAACGAGCTGCCTATATCGGCCGCATTCGCGCCCTGTCGCGTGCAATCGCGCAAAGCTACCTCGAGTCGCGCGAGCGCCTTGGCTTCCCCATGCTCGCGGAACCTGACCGGCGGAGAGCAGCATGAGCGCCGCCGGGCGGCCATCGGCCAACCGTGTCTCGCTACTTGCGGGGTGTAGCGCCAAGTGGGCCACCCAATGAGAGCTTCGCTGCTGGTTGAGCTGCAAACGGAGGAACTGCCGCCGCGGACCCTTCAGGCGTTGTCGCAAGCGTTCGCCACCGGCATTGAACAAGGCCTGCGGGCGCGCCACTTTCTGGCCGACGACAGCCGAGCGACGTCCTTTGGAACGCCGCGACGGATTGCAGTGCTCATCACGCAAGTCGCCCGCCGGTCCGACGACCGGCCATTCAAGGAGAAGCTGATGTCGGTGGCAGTTGCGCGCGATGCGGCGCGCAACTGGACGCAGGCGTTCGTCAAGAAGCTGGAAAAAATGGGGCGACATCAGCTTGCCAGGCTGCCGATCGGTCAAAGCGAGGGTTCCGATTCGCTGGTCGTCGAGAGCGATGGCAAGGCCGAGGCCGTATTCCTGCACGGAGTCGAGCCGGGACAGGGCCTGCAGGTGGCCCTCCAGTCTGTGCTTGATGAGACGATCGCGGCCCTGCCCATTTCAAAGGTGATGAGCTACCAGCTGGCAGACGGGGTGACGACCGTGCGATTCGTCAGGCCCGCGCATCGCCTGGTGGTGCTGCAGGGCCACGAAGTCGTCCCGGTCCACGCACTCGGCCTGCAGGCTGGCACGAAGACCCATGGTCATCGCTTTATGGCGCCCGGTGATCTGGCAGTGCACTCGGCGGATACCTACGAGGAACAATTGCGTGACGAAGGTCGCGTAATCGCTTCGTTCGCCAAGCGCCGCGCAACCATCGTGCAGGCCGTCAATGCTGCCGCCGCTCGTCTCGGCGCGACCGCGCTCGCGCCCGACGATCTGCTCGACGAAGTGTGCGCGCTGGTCGAGTGGCCGGTAGTGATCGAATCAGGCTTCGAGCGCGAGTTTCTCGAGGTTCCCGAAGAATGTCTGGTGCTGACCATGCAGCAGAACCAGAAGTATTTCGCGCTGCGCGACTCAGCCGGGCGCCTGATGAATCGCTTTTTGCTGGTCTCCCAGGTTGAGCCGCGCGATACCTCCGCGATCGAGTCCGGCAACGCGCGCGTAATTCGTGCGCGCCTGGCCGATGCGCGTTTCTTCTATGACCAGGATCGAAAGCAGACGCTCGAAGCGCGGATTCCCGGACTGGCCAGCGTCATTTATCACGCCAGGCTGGGCTCCCAACTCGAGCGCGTCGTGCGCATGAGCGGCATCGCAGTGGCGATTGCGCAAGAGCTTGGCCTCGAGACCGCACCGGTCGAGCGTGCCGCGCACCTTGCCAAGGCAGATCTGCGCACCCTGATGGTGGGCGAGTTCCCCGAGCTGCAGGGCATCATGGGCGCGTACTACGCGCAGCATGATGGCGAACGCGCCGAAGTCGTGCAGGCGATCCGCGAGCACTATCGCCCGCGCCAATCCGGCGACGCCCTGCCGGAATCGAAGTCCGGCCTGTGCCTTGCGCTCGCCGACAAGCTCGAAACCCTGGTGGGGCTGTTTGGCATCGGCGAACGACCGACCGGCGAGAAGGACCCGTACGCCTTGCGCCGCCATGCGCTCGGCGTCTTGCGGATGCTGATGGAACGGCGGCTCGCACTACCGCTCGATCGCCTGCTGGCGATCGGCGTGGAGGCGTTCGCTTCGGTGACGGCGTTCACGGATGCGCGTTCCGAGCTGGCCGAATTTCTCTACGATCGCCTGCGCGGCTTGCTGCGGGATCAGGGCGCGAGTGCGAATGAAATAGAAGCGGTGGTCGCCGCGCGGCCGGTACGGATTGACACCGTGCCGGCGCAGCTCGCGGCGGTGCGAGTGTTCATGGCCCTGCCCGAGGCCGAAAGCCTGGCCGCTGCCAACAAGCGCATTGGCAATATCCTGAAGAAAGCCGATGAGGTTCCGCAACGCTATGCGCAGGACCTGCTGGTGGAGCCGGCCGAGCGCGCGCTCGGGGCGGCCTTCCGCGCGGTGCAGCCCGCCGCCGAGGCGTATTTTGTTTCGGGTGATTACACCGCGCATGCTGACTTCCCTGGTACCGCTCAAGGAGCCGGTGGACCGCTTCTTCGAGGACGTCATGGTCAACGTCGACGACGCGGCCCTGCGCAGCAATCGCCTTGGCCTGCTCGCCGTCATGCACGTGACAATGAACCGCGTCGCCGATCTTTCGAAGTTGACGACAGGCGGATGATGTTCAAGCTGCGCGCGATCGCCTACCTCATTTATCTGCTGGTGACGATCGCACCCGTGTCCTTCGCAGTCCTGGCGGGGCTGCTGTTGTCGGTGCATGCGCGTTACCGGCTGGCCCAGGTCTGGACCCGCCTTGCGATCGTCGGGGCGCGCGTGATCTGCGGCGTGCGCTACAAGGTCGAGGGCTGGGATCGACTCCCGGATGGCCCCGCGATCATTCTTCCGAAGCACCAGTCGACGTGGGAGACGCTCTGGCTGCAGTGCTCGATGCCGCGCGACCTCACTTTCGTCTACAAGCGCGAACTGCACCTGGTGCCGTTTTTCGGTTGGGCGATCGCTTCGACGGAGATGATCAGCATCGACCGCAGCAAGGGTGCCGACGCATTCGAGCAGGTCGTCGAGCAGAGCGTCGATCGCCTCAAACGCGGCTGGTGGATTGTGATGTTTCCGGAAGGAACGCGCACGCCGCCAGGCGCGTCGCGCCGCTACAAAACGGGCGGTGCTCGACTCGCTGCTAGGACCGGGGCTTTCGCGGTGCCGATTGCGGTCAACTCGGGCGAGTGCTGGCCGCGGACCCTGCTCGTCCAGCGTCCCGGCACGATCACGGTGTCGATCGGCCCGCCGATCGATCCGGCCGGCAAGACCGCCGACGAAGTTGCTGCTGCGGTCGAGGAGTGGATCGAAACCGAGATGCGACGCATTGCGCCGCACCGCTACAGCGGACCCTATGTTCCAGCGCGCGCCGCCGACGCCGCAGATCGAGCAACGGCATGAGAAGACTCAGCGTCGGCAACGCCGCACAGTTGTCGCTTCCACTGGAAGCGCCGGCCCGTACAACTCCGCCCGTTGCGACCGATGGCCGGCACGCCCGCATTGGTGCCGAGCTGGTGAGCTACCGCTTGCGCCGCGCGCGTCGGCGCACGATCGGTTTCCAGATCGATGACCGCGGGCTGACAGTCAGCGCGCCTCGCTGGGTCTCGCTGCGCGAGATCGAGGCCGCCATTGTGGAAAAGGGACGCTGGATCCAGACTCGTCAGCGTGACTGGCTCGCATGGCGCGAGAAGAACCGCCTGCCGCAGGTGCGCTTTATCGATGGCAGCACGCTGCCAGTTCTCGGTGTGCCGGTCACACTACGTCTTGGTCTGCCCACACCGATCACCGGACTCGATGCCGCAGCGAATGAACTCAGGCTTGGGTTGCCCGCGCAGGCCGAAGAACCTCAGGTGCGCGATGCGGTGCAGTCCTGGCTGCAGGGCGAGGCGCGTCGGGTTTTCGGCGAGCGCATCGCCAATTTTGCCGATCGCATCGATGCGCGTTTCGCCGGCTGGACGCTTTCGTCAGCGCGTTCACAGTGGGGATCATGCACGCACGACGGCCGGGTGCGGCTGTCCTGGCGCCTGATCCATTTCGCCATGCCAATCATCGACTACGTGATAGCGCACGAACTTGCACACCTCGAGGAGCTCAATCACTCGCCGCGCTTCTGGCGCGCCGTGGCTCGGTTGCTGCCCGGATTCGAAGCTGCACGCGACGAGATTCGAGGCGTCGAAATGGCTGCACTGCCCTTATAGCTTGCGGCATCCGCGCGAGGGACAGCCGAGCGAATAACATCGGAGACCGGACATGCGAGTACTTCACACCATGCTGCGGGTCGGGGATTTGCAGCGCTCGATCGATTTCTACACCCGGCTCATGGGAATGCAGCTGCTGCGCACGACCGATCGGCCGGAGCAGAAATACACCCTTGCCTTCGTCGGCTACGGAAACGAGTCACAAGGTGCTGTGATCGAGCTCACCTATAACTATGGCGTCGAGCGTTACGACATGGGAGGGGCTTTTGGCCACATCGCAATTGCGGTAGACGATGCCTATGCCGCGTGTGACCGCATCCGTGCTGCCGGCGGCACCGTGTCGCGCGAAGCCGGCCCGGTCAAGGGCGGAACGACGGTGATCGCTTTCGTGCAGGATCCCGACGGCTACAAGATCGAGCTGATCCAGACGAAATAGCAGTACGTTGAGAAACGTGCGGGCCGCCGCCAGCGGTGTTCTCTGTACAGCGCAAGGAGGTCTGCTCTGCGGAGACGATTCTCCAGGCGCGACATTTTCCAGGATCCTGTCAGTGCTGCGCCCCGCCACTCGGAACAAGCGCGCGTGCAAGCGCGACAAACTGTGCGACGCCGAGGGTTTCAGCGCGCGCCTGCGGATCGATGCCGGCGGCGGCAATCGCGGCCGCATCCAGCAGCGTGGCGAGCGAATTGCGCAGGGTCTTGCGGCGCTGGCCGAACGCCGCCATAACGACGCGTGAGAAGTTCGCAGGGTCGACGTCCGCGCAGTCGGCGCCGGCCAGCGGCTGCATGCGAACGATGCTTGAACTCACCTTCGGCGGCGGATTGAAGGCGCCGCGCGGCACGTCAAACAGCCGCGTCATCCGGTAGCGCTGCTGCAGCATGACCGAAAGCCTGCCGTAGGTCTTGCTGCCGGGCGCTGCCACCATCCGATCGACCACTTCCTTCTGCAACATGAAATGCTGGTCCAGCACGCGATCGGCGATCGTCGCCAGCTCGAACAGCAAGGGTGTCGAGATGTTGTACGGCAGATTGCCCACAATGCGCACGGGTTTGGCCCGTGCCTGCAAGGCCCAGTCGAAGCGCAGCGCATCGGCCTCGATCAGCGTCAATTCGGACGGGGAGAATTCCGAACGCAGGCGATTCGCCAGATCGCGATCAATCTCGATCGCGGTGATATGACCCGCGCGGGCGATCAGTTCGCGCGTCAGGGCCGCCTGACCCGGCCCGATCTCCAGCAGTTCCTGCGACGGCCTGGGATCGATGGCGTCGACGATCCGTGCAATGACGTGCGGATCGTGCAGGAAATTCTGGCCAAATCGCTTGCGCGGCCGATGTTGCTCGGTGCTGCTCATCGGCTCCGCGCAGCAAGCTCGATTGCGAGCTCCAGGGCTGCCGCCAGGCTGCCGGTGTCGGCGCGCCCGGTGCCGGCCAGGTCGAGTGCGGTGCCGTGGTCGACCGAGGTGCGCACAAACGGCAGGCCAAGCGTGACGTTGACGCCGTGGCCGAAGGTCGCGTATTTCAGTACTGGCAGACCCTGGTCGTGATACATGGCGAGAACCGCGTCGTAGCGCTGGACGATGGCCGGAACGAACACGGTATCGGCCGGCAGGGGGCCATGAACATCGGCGCCCTGCGCGCGCAGTTGCGCAATGGCCGGGGCGATCAGTTCGAGTTCTTCACGCCCAAGGTGCCCGCCTTCCCCGGCATGAGGATTCAGCCCGGTCACTGCGATACGCGGTGCCGCGATACCGAAGCGCAGCCGCAGTTCGTGCCAGAGGACGCCGAGAACGCGAATGAGCAGCGGCGTGCTCAAGGTTTGCGCCACCTGCTGCAGTGGAACATGGGTCGTGGCGAGGGCGACGCGCAGCGGCCCGTGGGGGTAGTGCCCGCCAGCATCATGACGACCTGATGGCTGCCGGTGCGCTCGGCCAGATATTCGGTATGACCGGTAAACGGTACCTCAGCCTCATTAATGACGCTTTTCTGGATCGGCGCTGTGACCATGGCATCGAAGCGGCCGGTGGAGCAGCCGTCGATCGCAGCGTCGAGTGTTGCCAGGACGTAGCGCGCGTTGCGTGGATCAGGGCGAGCGGCGATCGCCGGCACCGCGAGCGCAATGGAATGCACGTGGATATCTGCGGGCCAGCGGATGCCAGATTGTGCGGAGCGCTCGGCAAGCAAGCTTGCATCGCCGATCAGCGTCGAGTTCGGCGCGCTTCGCGGCCTCAGAGCCCGCGACGGCGACGGCGATCTCGGGCCCGATGCCCGCCGGTTCGCCGGTAGTCAGCGCGATGCGCGGCCGCATGTCAGAACGGCGGCGCGCATGGCCAGCGTGAACATGTCCTAGCTTCGATCCTCGAACCGGTACTCGACATAGGTCTTGTCGCGTAGCTGCCGCACCCAGTCCTGATAGGCCTCTTCGGCCTTGCGCTCGCGCAGCGCCTGGCGCGCCTGCAGGCGTGCGCGCTCGGTCGAGGCTGGTTCGGTACGCCGCTCGTTCACCTGGATCAGATGCCAGCCGAAGGGAGACTGCACGGGCCCGCTGAGCTGGCCGATCTTCAAGGCATCCATCGCGCGCTCGAACTCCGGCACCGTATCGCCAGGATACAACCAGCCCAGGTCGCCACCCTTACTGCCGCTCGGGTCCAGCGAATGCAGTCGCGCCAATGTCCCGAACTCGGTCTGGCCAGCCTCGATCCTGATCTTGAATTCCTCAAGGCGGCGCTTGACCTCGGCTTCCGGCATGACATCGCTGACGCGCAACAGTATGTGGCGCGCGTGCGTCTGCTGCACAGGACCCGCTGCAAGCTTGGCATCGATCGCCTTGCGCATGCCGAGCAGCTTGAGGATGTGGAAGCCATTGGGACTGCGCACGAGAGGAGCGATCTCGCCTGGTTTGAGGCCTTTGATGGCATCCAGGAACAAGGTCGGCACGCGGTCCGTATTGCGCCAGCCGAGTTCGCCGCCCTGCAGTGCATCGGAAGCGTTCGAGAAACTGGCGGCCAAGCGGGCAAAATCGGCGCCGCCCTTGAGTTGGGCGATCAGGCCTTCGGCCCGCGCGCGGGTTTCGTCGAGGCGCTGCGGGGTGGAGCTCTCGGGCACGCGCAGCAGAATCTGCGCCAGATTCACTTCCTCGGCATCGGCGCTCAGCCCGGCTTGCTCGGCAACGAAATTGTCGAGCTCGCTTTCGGAAATCTGTACGCGGCTGTCGACCTCGCGCTCGCGCAGACGATTCAGCACGATGTCCTGGCGAACATCGTCGCGAAACTGGGCAAATGAAATTCCATCGCTCTCGAGTCGCTGGCGCATTGCCGGCACCGTCATGCCGTTGGACTCGGCCACCCGCACCATTGCCGCGTTTACGGTGGCATCGTCGACCCGCACGCCGGTTTCCTGCGCCAGTTGCATCGCAGCGCGGTCAACGATCATGCGTTCAAGCACCTGACGCTCGAGCACGTTGGCGGGTGGCGGCTGGATCTTCTGCTTGCGCAGCTGGGACTCCGCGATCACAACCCGCAGACGCAGTTCATTGGCGGTGATGACCTCGTCATTGACAACCGCAATGATGCGGTCCACCGGCTGTGCGCGTGGAGCGGGCCGTACCGCCTCAGGGCTGGGCGGGGCGGTCGGGCCGGGTACGGCGGTCGCAGTGGGTGAGGCGGTAGTGGTGGGTGAGGCGGTCGGGGAGGGCACGGCCGGTGCGGTCGCCGCGGCCGACCCCGGATTGGGAGCAGGCACGCGTGGTGACTGCGCGAGCGCGAAACCAAGGCAGGAGATGGAAAGCGCGCCGGCGATCACACGCAGAAGCTGAGAAATGCTCGCACTGACAGCAGCGCACACAGGATGGGAGAGGCGCATGCAAATAGCAACGCGCAGGTCGTTCGTGAACATCGGTTTACTCGTAGTACTCGAAAATACCGGGCTGGTTTGGCACCGGATTCAGCTGCCGGTAGCCGGGGATATTACGCTGCAATTGTGTGAGCAAATTCGTGCCGATACTGGTGAAGCCATTCAACTCGAGCTGCAGATAGAAGTTGGTCGTGGTCGACTGTGAGGACGTCGTGAATCTCTGCGCAGCAAAGCGCAGCACCCAGCAGTCGTGCTTGTATTCGAAGCCTGCGAGCGCCTCGATGAGGCCACCGCCGGAGATCGAGTAGTTGTAGCGACCGACGGCGTACCAGTTCTCTGAAAGAGGCCACTGTCCGGACAGATCAATCTGGTTGGTGTTGTTCTGCAGATAGCGGTAATAGGCGCTCAGCACCGAGGCGCGTCGAGGCTGCCAGCGCGTGCCGGCCGTGGCACGCGAAACAGCGCCGGTCTCGGCCGAGTACTGCAGGGCCACATCGAGCGACCACGCCGTACCCAACAGCGCCGAGACGCCGGCGAGGATGTCGGTCGAGTTGCTGGTGCGCGGCGCTTCGCCGGGCAGAGTCACCAGCTGCGGACTGAAGTAGTAACGCTGCGCGATGGCGGCGCGCAGCCGCTCAGCCCCCGTTTCGGCATCGAGTATCCGGGTGGTCGCCGCCAGAGTCAGCTGATTGGCATTCGAGATACGGTCGTAACCCGAATAGATATTCTCGGTGAAGAATTGCACATAGTTCAGGTCGGCGAGCGCGCTGTCGAAATTCGGCAGTTGATTCTGGTTTCGGTACGGGATGTAGGCGTAGTACAGACGCGGTTCAAGGGTCTGAAACGACCTGCGGCCGAACCATTCGGTCGTGCGCTCGAACACCAGGCCGGTGTCGAGGCTGACGATCGGCATCACGCGTGTCTGCATGGTGTCCGCGTAAAGATTCGGATCGAGCTGATAGGCAGTGGCGGAGATCTGCAGGCGTGGAATCACGAACCAGCCCGGAGTCAGATAGGGATAGGCCACGCGCGGATTGATGATGTAGCGCGTGCCGTCCTGCAAGCTCGGGTTGGTGAAGTGCGTGCCATTGACCTGCACTCCGGCCTCGAAGCCATTCCAGTCGGCGATGTAGCCGCTGAAATTGACCTCCGGTACTCGCTCATACGGAGGTGTAACGGGCGCTGCGGGATCCTGCAGCGTCTGGTTCATGCTGACACGCGCGGACGCATTCCAGTACGGCTGGTTGTAGGCGACAAAGCCGTCCTGCAACAGCACCCGTTGCGAGGAGTCGACGATGGTGCTGGAAAAGTCGACAAAGTAGCTGTTGTCCGAGACCCGGTTGTAATTGAGACCGGCACTGACACCGTTGGGCAAGGAGTACACGCCGCGCACGCCAAGGTAATCGCGCCTGGTGTTGGTCTGGTGATCGTCGGGCAGGACGTCGTAGACGATGCTGCCGCGGTAGGTAGGCTCGAGCATGCGAAATTCGTTGCCGAGCATGATGCCGCGCTTGGTCATGAAGCGCGGGGTTCCGGTGTAGTCGTAATTGGGCGCGATATTCCAGTAGTACGGCGTCTTGATATCGGTGCCGAGTGTCGAACTCAGGCCAAAGCTGGGAGTCAGGAAGCCCGAACGGCGTCGGTCACCCATCGGAAAGCTCATCCATGGTCCGGCCAGGATCGGCACCCCCTGGAAATAGAGCCGACCTCCGGTCAGGGTGGCCGACTCCTCGAGCATGTCGAACTCGATCGACTCGGCCTGCACCCACCAGCTCTTGTCGCCAGGCATGCAGGTCGTGAACTGCGCATCCATCATGCGCGCGCGCTGCTCGCCGAGAAACTCGATCAGGGACGACTCGCCGCGGCCACGGCGCGCCGGATAGGTAAACGAAGCGTCGGGCATGCTGCCGGTCTGGGCGTCGATCCTGAACGACATCGACGGACCGGTAAAAGTGGCGCCGCCACCGAAGGCGCGCGCGTTGCCGACCACGTCAACCTGATCAGTGAGCTGCGTGTAGGTGATGCGGTCGCCGCGCAGCACGGTGCCGCCGCGGCGAACCTCGGCATCGCCCTCGAGCACGATGCGCTCGTCGATCGAGCCCTCTATGCGCTGCGCACGCGCGTAGGTCGCGCCTTCTTCCCGCCGGGAAATACGCGTCTCGGACAGCGCGCGCTCAAGCTTGAGACGCGGCCATGGCGGCGCCTCGGGAACTGGAGTCGATGCCTCGGCCGGCACCTGTGCATGTCCTGTGGTCGCGCCGCCTGCCGCTGCGGCGAAGGCCAGGACGCAGGCGCGTACAGAGGAGCCGATACGGTTCACTCGAACCTGTCTCATCATCAGCCGCGGGATGCGTTGCCGCCAGAACGCCCGGCGGCTAGGTGCGAAGAGGCAGCGTAACGATGCCTACGCAACGAGGAGCAACAACGCGGCCGGGCGTTCTGGCGGCAACCCGGAGGGACGAGACTCCCGGGGCCGCGTTTCGTCGTTGCTCGTCGCTGATTTGGGCCGGCCAAACGGCGCTCCTCGCGCCCAGAACTGCGACCCCGGGAGTGCCGTCGCACCCGTGGATGATGGTGAGCCAGGTTCTAAAATGGGCGCAGGAAGGCGGCCGGATTATAGGCGGCGCCTTTTTCAAACGCAGATCAAGCGCAGTGCGCTGCGTATCCTGTTGGCAATCCCGAGTTCGAAGTCCCGACATCGAGTCCCGACATCGCCATGCCGTGTGCCGAATCATGAGTCAGACCCGGTCCTTGCCACCCGCGACCGATGCGCGACGAGATGCCGCCGTCGCGTGGCTTCGCACCCTGCCGGCTGCGCTGGGACTCGAACCCGGAAGCTTGGCGCCGGCATCGGCCGACGCCAGCTTTCGCCGCTACTTTCGCATCGCCTCGGGGGGCAACCGAACTCTGATCGTGATGGATGCACCGCCTGACCAAGAGGACGTGCGCCCGTTTCTGAAGGTGGCTGGTCTGCTGCGCGACGCCGGACTGCACGCACCCGAGGTCATGGCGAGCGACCCGGCGCAGGGCTTTCTGCTGCTGAGCGATCTGGGCAGATCGACCTACCTCGATGTTCTGAACGAAGCAAATGCCGCGGCATTGTTCGGCGACGCAATCGATGCGCTTGTGCGCTGGCAGCTCGCAAGCCGCAGTGGTGTTCTGCCGCCGTATGACGACGCGCTCCTGCGGCGGGAACTGCAGCTTTTTGCAGACTGGTATGTCGCGCGTCACCTGGACCACCGCTTGACGGCGGCACAGACCGAAGTGCTCGCGCGCGCGAACGACATCATCGTGCGGCGCGCGCTCGCGCAGTCGACGGTCTTCGTGCATCGGGACTACATGCCGCGCAATCTCATGGTCAGCGTGCCAAATCCCGGCATTCTGGATTTCCAGGATGCAGTGTTCGGCCCCATCAGCTACGACATCGCTTCACTGTTGCGCGACGCCTTCATCAGCTGGGATGAACAGCAGACGCTTGACTGGACCATTCGTTACTGGGAACGTGCGCGCGGCGCGGGCCTTCCGGTGGCAGCCGACTTCGGCGATTTCTGGCGGGACTTCGAGTGGATGGGTCTGCAGCGACACCTTAAAGTCCTTGGCATATTCGCGCGCATCAACTATCGCGATGGCAAGCCTCAGTACCTTGCCGACACGCCGCGCTTCGTGAATTACGTCCGCGGCGTGACCCGACGCTACTCCGAGCTCGGTCCGCTGGCGCGGCTGTTCGATGAGTTGGAAGGCGTGGCGGCACGAGTCGGATACACGTTCTAGTGATCTCCACTCCGATCGGAATCGCGGACAGCATGGAAACAGGACGAGAGACCCTTGTCGGGTTGAGCTTCCGTGATCTTGCAGGCTGCAAGCTTTGCGCGTGGACAGGTTGCACTTGCCGCACATTCCGCAGCTCGCCGAATCCGTTCAACCGGGCCGCGCGCCGCGCTCCGGAAGAGAGCCGGGCGTGAGAGCGCTGATACTGGCGGCCGGGCGCGGGGAGCGGATGCGGCCCCTGACCGACTCCACGCCGAAACCGCTCCTGCTCGCAGGCGGCAAACGCCTGATCGAACGGCAGATCGAGTCGCTGGCACGCGCTGGCATTGTGAGTCTGGTAATCAACACGGCGCACCTGCCGGCACAGATTGAGGCCGCGCTCGGTAACGGCCAGGCGCTTGGGGTGTCGATCGAATACTCGCGCGAAGGTGATCGTGCAGAACTCGCGCTTGAAACGCTGGGCGGTATCGTGCGCGCGTTGCCTCGACTGAGCGCGGAACCCTTCGTCGTGGTCAGCGCCGATATCGTCACTGACTTCGACTATGGACGGCTCGGCGAAGCGGCGGATGCGATCCGCAGCGGTGCGGTGCTTGCCCATCTGGTCCTGGTCGATAACCCGGCGTTTCACCCCGCTGGTGACATGGCCCTGTTGAACGGCCGCATTGCACCGGATGGAGTGCCGCGCCTGACCTACGCCAATATCGGTGTCTTTTCACCCGCATTGTTTGCCGAGGTGGCGCCAGGACGGGCGAAGCTCTTCCCCTGGCTGTACACATTCGCGCGGGCCAGCCGTGTCAGCGGCGAACACTTTCGTGGTTCATGGCACAACGTCGGCACTCCTGCGGAGCTGGCCGAACTCGACGCCGAGCTCAGTCGACGGGACACGTAAGATGCAGTCGATGAATGCCGAGAATTTCTGCCGGCGCCGCGCGCGCTTGATGGATGCGATCGCAGCGCGCGGTGGCGGCGTGGCAATTCACTTGACGGCGCCACAGCTGCTGCGAAGCCGCGATACGGAGCATCCCTATCGTTTCGACAGCCACTTCTGGTACCTGACCGGATTTCCCGAGCCATGCGCTGCGTTCGCCCTGGTAGTGATGGGCGAGCGGCGCGAGTCGATCCTGTTCTGCCGACCGCGCGAGCCGGAGCGCGAAATGTGGGACGGGCGGCGCTTCGGACCGGAACAGGCCCAGTCGCTGTTCGGCTTTGATCGCGCGCACAACACCGACCAGCTGGATGAAATCGTGCCGGACCTGCTCGCCGACGCGCCGGCGCTCTTTTGTGCGCTGGGCGAGCTGGGTTCTGAATTGTCCAATCGGATCGAGCGCTGGCTCGGAAACGTCCGTGCGCGTGCCCGCGCGGGCACGCAGGCGCCGGGATCGGTACACGATCTTCTGGCGCTGGTCGACGAAATGAGGCTTGTCAAGGACGCGAGCGAGATCGAGACGATGCGACGCGCTGCCCGCATCTCGGCGCAGGCGCATGCGCGCGCCATGCGTGCGTGTCGGCCGGGCCTGCGCGAATACGAGATTGAAGCGGAGCTTCTGTACGAGTTTCGCCGCCAGGGGGCGCAGTCGCCGGCCTACGGATCCATTGTGGCAGCGGGCGCGAACGCCTGCGTGCTGCACTACCCGGCTGGAGATGGCGCGCTGTCGAATGGTGATCTGTGCCTGATCGATGCCGGCTGCGAAGTTGATGGCTACGCGTCGGACCTGACGCGTACCTTTCCGGTGGGTGGCCGCTTCAGCGGCGAGCAGGGCGCGGTCTACGGGATTGTTCTCGAAGCGCAGCGCGCGGCAATTGC
>CAVTND010000009.1:0-279821 GCA_963735955.1 uncultured beta proteobacterium
CGCGCGGGTGGCCTTCGCTAGGTGGAGGGCGGCACCATGGCAGACAGTTTCTGGAAAGCGCCTGGGATCAAACTTCGTCGAACTGGTGCAGGCGTACCTGGGCGGATCGCATCGTCAACGAGCTGAAGCAGCTCTCGCCTGAAGAACGCGTGCGCGCTTCACCAAGGTGTGTCCGGGCTGTCAGCACAGCACGGTACCACTTCGCGGTGACTTTGGCCACGCTGGCCAACAGCGGGAAAGGCGCTGAGGCCAAGCGCTTCATTGAGTCACTGCGCGCTGCGCTGGCCGATCCGAGATGCCGCCTATATGGCTCCAGCGCCGGCCGTCGCCGCCGGGCGCCTGCGGCCCCGCATGGCCTAGCTTCGAGGATGACCTGCCGCGCGCCGCCGACTGGTACGAGATGAAGGCACTCGGCGCGAGACCATCGTCGCCGACTACCTGAAAGCACTGAACATTGACAGGCTCGAGAGCCTGCGCACGAACCTCGAGCAAATGCCAGGCAACTGCCTGGCGGATATTCCATGACCACCGCGAAAATCGAGCCCGCGTTGCAGGCATCGGCTCATCGAGGACCAGATCGACTATCGGATGTCAGTGCTGAGAACCGTCAACGCGACCCGAACTGGTCGCACCAGCTTCAGAGCTCGAAGGCTGGGCGCGCTGGTACGACACGCCTTGCACAGTGTTCGTCTCACAGCAGATCGAGGAACAGCGTCGCCCTCCGGCGCCTCTCCGCGCCAGCCGTAGCGCAGGAGCGCAGCACGGAGATCCTGAGCGCGCTCGAGGGCATGAAGCAGTTGCTGGAAGCAGCTCGCGAGCAGCAGGGTGCGTGGTGAGCGTGCGGAGTCGCATTGCGCCGAACGCTGAAAATGGAAGTTCTGCTCGCCGCCAGGGGCCGCGATGAATGAGGCGCAGACGAGGCCATGATTCGATTTCAACAACCTCGCTCGCGACATCGCTCCGATGTTCGCCGACCCCAGCCGTCACGACGAGCGGCTGAGCGGCAGCCCTTTGCTCGAGATCGATTCCTACGCCGGCGCGATGAAAGCCGCGCTCACGCTCGAGCTGATGCCACCACCGCCCTTCCGCCACGGCCGAAGCCGTCAGCGGCATGCGGCGATCTGCGAAGTTCAGGAAGAGTGCGCGACATAACAGACGATCAGGAACTCGCGCAGCTTCGACACACCCTGCTGCGTCCCGGCCGCGCGCGCGCGCCACGAATTGGCCTTGACGCGCCATGCGTTGATCGCGCGTCCGCTGTATGGGAGAGTCTTGACTACTTGCCTGTCGTCAATGAATCGCTTCTTCAGGTGCGGCGGACCTGCAACAGCGAGTCGAATCCGCCCTTGCCTCGCGTCGGCTTACAGTTCTCAATTCCGAAGCGGCTGCAGAACCTGGGCCAGGTGCGCTGGGACGAGCTCGATACCTGCCATGTCGCGATCTTTGACCTGCGTCGTGCCGGCGAAATCGCATCCCTGGCGACGAAATTTCCCAAGCAGCGGCGCGAACTTCGGCGCGGCTGCGTACGAGCTCGGTCTCGCTTTCGCGCTCGGCGAGCCGGTTGTCGTCGATCGGCGCCGCGGGCGAAGTGATGCCGTTTGACGTTGATCTTGCGCCACTGACGCTCGATGGCAGCGACGACGATGTCGCACTGCTCCGGCAGGCGGTCGATCAGGCGTTTCTGCGTGCCGCAGCGAAGCAGCCGCGACTCCTCGATCGCCGAGGAGCGTGGCTTCCTCGACCAACTGACCGCCGGCCACGAAAGCACAAGCATTCGAAGGCATGGGCTGGCTCGATCCAGCGCTGGCAAGATGCCGGCGGATTCCCCGCGAAGGCCGCGCAACTGATTCGGCGCTCCTTGCGCCCGCCCTGGCGGCTCCTACGGCCCCGCCTGGCCCGCGGCCTATCCGAGTTCGACGAGAGGAGCAGTTCTTCCACGTCATACCGTCGCCGGACTGGGCGAACGAGGTGCGCGACGTCGCGCGCATGTTCTGCAAGGAGCGCGCTTCGTCTACCGGCGCGGCGACGAAGCCGAAGGCGGATCATCCACGCGATCTGGGACGACCTATGCCGCGCCAACGTGGTCTCGTCGATCTCACCGGTGCCAAATCTGAATGTGATGATGAACTCGGCATGGCGCACGCCATCGAGCCATCCAGTACCTCGCGGTGCGGCGCGCCGACGCGGTCGATGTGCGGCCCAGAACGTGAAAAGCCTGCGGTCTCGAGCTACGATCAGCCGAGCCAGTTGATGCCGCTGCTGCTCACCAAGCTACCGGTTTGAGCACGGTCACTCGTGTTACCTTGCCATCTTCCGTCATATATTCGTCAGCAGTAGATCGACCGTCTGCTCGTAGCCGAAGACGACGAGCTTCGGCGCTCCGACCCGCGGGATCGCTCGTGTTGCTAGACGATCCCAGTTAGCAACAACACCCTGCCACCATCGTTTGCGATGTCGGACCGCTGCTCCGCAGACGCGTACGTCGCCTGCGGAACCAAGAAATAGCCGTCCGCAGCACTTTCATCCCGGGAGGAGAATTCAATGGCCTCAAAATTGTTCGTGCCGGTGCGTGTCCGCAATCTCGCGCACGACTTATGGGTGCACTCGATCCACTTCCCCTAGCATTAACTGCTTGCACAGCCACCCATCCGATGGGCTCCGGCGCACGCTTCGCGTGGTTCCGAGGTATTTTCACTGCTCCCCTCAGCAAGGATAAGCACGATCAAAGATCGCAGGCCTTCCTGAATCACCCTCGGAGTACCGGCGCGGCCTGAGAATCTGTGCTCCGGACGGCAGGATGAGGCTCCCGAACAGCAGCCAATTGCTTGACTTCATGCTGCTTCTCCTGCGCCACCTGCTTGATCTTCGCCCGCCTGCGGGGCTTTCGCTCCATAGACCTGCGCCACGTAGTGGCTGACTGGCGCGACTGGCTCGACGTAAGCAGCGATGCCGATGATCACGGCGCCGGCGATGGCTGCAGCGATTGCCACGTAGGCGATCCGAATGCGCTTGCTCGCGTTTCATGGCTCGCCTCCCAGAACGGTTCAAAAAAACGGAAAAGACCGATGCTTGCGCGATCCGGGCCTGTAGGACCATGAAACGGAAATCCTCGCTACGGCGCGTCCACCTCCACCGGATCGATCGTGCTCAGTGCGGTATTCGTCATGGCAGGCGGTCCTTGTTCGAAGCCACCCACGATTTCGCGCCGGAACAGCGGCGCGCACGAACCCATCGCGGCTTGTTGCCGCAACAGGATTGGTGTAACTTTCGAGGTGGAGCCTCATTAACCGAATCTTCCGAAAGCGTTTTTTCAAGTTGCTCTTGCTGCTACAGTGCTGCCGTGTGCGCCGGATTGCTCGCAATGGCCAAACTTCACATGGCGCGCATGATAAACACAGGCTTTATCTTTGTCAATCCCTATTGATGAAAGATCTAGCGTTGCCGCCTCTTTGCGTCGCGTGAATCTGCGGCATTTTTCGCCAGTTCACCTTCCAGGAGTTCGAGCATGCGCTGCTTGACCCGTTCTCGATTGATCCGGTAACAGGTGCAGTAACTTTGCACGAGGAAGCGTTCGTCTGCCGTGGCCGGCACCGCGGCCGGTCGTTCTCGATGGTCGTCCTTCCGCGCCTCCAGGTCCAGCACCAGCCTCGAGGTCTTTCCGCGATCGACTCGAACTGCCGGGCAAGGGTTTCGCCGATCTGGCGATTGCGGCTCTTGAGCTCGCTCCGATACGAGGGAGAGATCCGGAGCTGTTCCGCGAAGCGGGCATCGAGCCCTTCAGATCGTCGCCGGCAGGACCGACAATGGTCGAAGTCTCGAACTGCTCGACAGCGCGAGCGTGTTTGCCAGGCGGACGTCGGCAAGATCGGACATCGGTCAATGATCAAGCGGCATTGCTCAGATGGCTTGTGCGACCAGATCAGCCGGCCCTGCGTTCGGTCAGTCGAACGCGTCACGCGGTTCGGCCACACAAGGCAGCATCGGGGTTGCACGCGTCGGTCGGTCGCTGAACTGTGCCCGCAGTAACATCAGCAAGCTTCTCCATTGACACGATCCAAGCGTGCCCGACTCCACTCCGATCGTCACGTTTCTCTTTACCGACATCGAGGGCAGCACCCGCCTGTGGGAGCAGGAGCCCGAGCGGATGCTGCCGGTGATGGCGCGCCACGATGCCGTCTCGCGGGCCGCCGTGGGGCGCCGTCGCGGAACCGTCGTGAAGATGACCGGCGATGGCGTGCACGCTGCGTTTGCCAACTCGGAAGATGCCCTGCTCGCTGCGCTTGAGATTCTGCAACTCGTCTCAGAGCGGCAGGAAGATGAACCTGGACTGCAATTGCGGTGCGGACTTCACTCGGGAGTCGATGCCCAGCGCGACGGCGACTACTACGGGCGTGCCGTCGATCGAGCGGCGCGCATCATGCAAGCGGCGCATGGCGGCCAGATGCTGCTGTCGCAGGCGGTCGCCGATCAGCTGAACGGACGCCTGCCCGCGGGCGTGGTGCTGCGTGATCTCGGGAGCGTGCGACTGCGCGATCTGGCCAGTCCCGAGCATCTGTACCAGGTGGAACACCCACAGCTGCGCGCCGACTTCCCGGCGCTCCGCTCGCTCGAGGGTACGCCGAACAACCTGACACAGCAGCTCAACTCATTCATCGGCCGTGAGCGCGAACTCACAGAGATCCGGCAGATGCTGGGACGAGTCGCCTGCTGACCCTGCTCGGAATGGGGGGCATCGGCAAGTCCCGGCTGTCGATGCAGCTCGCTGCCGAAGTGCTGGACGATTTTCCTGACGGCGTGTGGTTCGTGGAACTCGCGGCGCTGACTGACCCACGGTCGGTGCCGCAGGCGGTGGCCTCAGTGCTCGGCGTGAAGGAGGATGCCGGGCACGCGGTCGTCGATGCGCTGATCCGCTATGTCCGCGATCTGCAGGTGCTGGTCATTCTCGATAACTGCGAACAGGTGATCCACGCCTGTGCGGACCTGGCGAAGCGACTGCTGCAAGCAAGTCCGCGCCTGAAGATCCTGGCATCGAGTCGTGACTATCTTCAGATGGCCGGAGAGACTGTCTATCACGTGCCTACGCTGTCGGTGCCCGACCCGAACAAAACGATCGAGCTCGGGTCACTGCAGCAGCACGAAGCGGTGCGCCTCTTCATCGATCGTGCCGCCGCTTCGCGGCGCGGCTTTGGCCTGACCGAACAGAATGCGGCCGCCATTGTGCAGATCTGTCATCGGCTGGACGGCATTCCGCTGGCGATCGAGCTGGCCGCAGCGCGCGTGCGCGCTCTTTCGGTCGAAACGATTGCGGTCCGCCTGAATGACCGCTTCCGCCTGCTCGTGACCGCCGATCAGACGGTATTGCCGCGTCAACGCACTCTGCGCGCGCTGATCGACTGGAGCTACGACCTGCTGACCGACGCCGAGCGCACGCTGTTTCAGCGTTTGTCGGTCTTCGCGGGAGGCTGGACGCTCGAAGCGGCCGAGTCCGTTGGCGCCGGGGGTGCGTTGCAGCAGGACGAGGTGCTGGATCTGTTGACGCACCTGGTGGAGAAGTCACTGGTCGTCATGGAGATCGGCGGCGAACGCTATCGGATGCTCGATACGGTGCGGCACTATGCGCAGGAAAAGATGAGCGATGGTGGCGACGACGCTCCCGTCCGTATCCGGCATCTCGATTTCTACCTTGCCCTGGCGGAGAAAGCACGACCCGAGTTGGCCGGTCACTCGCAAGGAAGCTGGCTCGCCCGACTTGATCTCGAACGTGAAAACCTGCTTGCAGCGCACGCGTGGGGAGAACACGCAAGCGATGGCGCTGCACGCGGCTTGCGTTTGATTGAGGCTTTGCGGCCGTACTGGATCAACCGCGGCCTGCTCACGCTTGGACATCGACTGACGGTGGAATTGCTGGCCCGCCCCTCGCTGCAAGCGAGAAATTCAGCGCGGTGTCGTGCACTCTTCAGTGCAGGACAGATCAGTTCGTTCATGGGGCGCTACCGCGAGGCGCAGGAGTACCTGGCAGAGAGTCTGGCGATCGCACGGGAAATCGGCGATGCCAAGTGGATCGCGGGAGTGCTTCAGCCACTCGGAATGGCTAACCTGGGCAAGGGTGACACCGCCGCGGCGCGGGAGAATTTCGAGGAAGCCCTTGCCTTGGCGCAAGTGCTGGGAAACAAGCGCGAGCTGGCCGCCGCGAGCAATGCGCTGGCACAGGTGCACCGCATGGAAGGGCGGTTCGATGCGGCGCAGCCCCTTTACGAGAATGTCGTCGCACTGGCTCGCGAACTGGGCGATCAGGAGAGCATCGCGATCGGACTTCTGAATCTAGCCATGGTGTCGGTCGGTCGTGGGACAAGCGATCGAGCGCATGCGATGCTGATCGAAGTGATTGCCATTGCCGGAAGAATCGGGTCCCGGCCGGTCGCACAGAGCGCGTTGGAAGTGTGTTCCGGTCTCGCCGCGGCTTGCAGGGACTGGACGCTTGCCGCTCGCTTATTCGGAGCGGCCGAGGCGCAGACCGCTCAGACCGGATTGCAACGCGATGCCGCCGACGAGGCCTTTCTTGCGCCCCTGGTTGCCCAGGCGAGGCAAGCCCTGGGCGCCGAAGGATTTGCGATCGTTGAAGCCCAGGGCCGTGCGCTGCGATCAGACGATGCCCTGGCCCAGGCGCTTATCTGGTTGAAATGCACCTGACGCAAGACGCGACTACATGTTCACGATGAACGGATCCCGTTCCAGTTCTTTCGAGCTATCCATCACTCTGATCGTGTACTTGAGAATTCCGGGCGCCAAGTGTCTGTTCTGGCAGCTGTACTCCATTCGGTTTTCCGAGCGGCGACAGTTGACGACTTCGCTTTGACCCTTGTCGAGAACGACACTGCCCTCGCGGACTTTCTCGGTCAGGCTTCCTTCAATGACGATGCCCCGATCCGCGAATCGCAGCTTGGATTCGGCCGGCAACTTCCAGGTGATCAGTAAATCGCGTTGACCGGGATTGAAGACGAGTATCTCGGGAACGACGCTGATCCGACCATCGACGACGGTGACTCGGGGCTGGCTCGGGTCAGGCAGGTCGACGTACTTGAAGTGAGAGCAGCCTGCGAGTGTCAGCACGCCTAGCGCTGCGATCAGTTGCGACTTGGTCATCTGGCTTCCCCCTGCTTTGAGCCCCGTTGGCGAATAGCTCCGAGCCACGTTTCGGTCCGGATACTACGCGTGGCCCATGGATCGCCGCGTAGGCGCTGTGTCCTGGGAGCAAGCGCGGGCCCAGACATGGACTGCGCTGATTCCGTGCATGAGCGGCGTGACGATTGGTAGCTACACCGGGGCAGCGGCACCGACTTGGTGTTTTCATTTCGCGGTCACAAGATTGCGATTGCAAACAACCCCTGCAAAGTCTTACCCTCGGCGTCCCGTTCGGCACGCTGACGGCGGAGGTCTTGGCAGCACCTCAACCCGAGGCCGGGTCAGCGCAACGAAGGTGAATCACGACTAGGAGGAGATTTCATGTTTCGATCGATCGTCGGCGCCGTTGCGCTGATCACCCTGCCCGGCTTCGCGGCCGCGCAGTCCTGTACCCAGGTGCTTGCCCAGCTGAGTGGATTGCTGGTCGATGCCGTCTGCTTTGAAAGTCCCGACCTGACGACAACCAATCCTGCGACGACTCCCGCAAACAACTCGATCCCCACCCTGCCGAGTGGAGCATTTACGCCGACGACGGACCGCGACGTGATCGCCCCGACCGCGGGGAAGCGGCCGCCGATCACCAAGGTCGTTCCCGGGCTGCAGGTCCAGGCGCGGTTCGCGAACGACCCGACCAACCAGGGACGTTTCCTGCTGCGCTTGCCGAATGACTGGAATGGCAAGCTGGTCGTGGCCGGGGCGTCGGGCACGCGCAGCGAGTTCAATGGCGACTTTGCCTGGAGCGACTTCGTGCTCCAGAAGGGATACGCGTACGCATCGCAGAACAAGGGAGTGCTGAATCTGCGCATTGCCTCATTGAGTAGCGCCACGCCCCCGAATGGACTCGCTTGCCGGCTGAATCCGTTCTCGCCGGTGTGGGTCAACTTCTACGACAACGATGACGGCCAACCTTTCACGCGCTGGCAGGAGTACATCGTCAGGGCGGCAAAGGTGGCACGCGTCGGGGTGAAGGCGGCCTACGGTCACTGGCCGCGCTACACGTATGCGGTCGGTACCTCGAATGGCGGCTATCAGGTCCGTCGCGCGGTAGAGACCGCGCCCGACCTGTTCGACGGCGGCGTGGACTGGGAAGGCACCTATGTCGATGAGCGCGATCCGAACCTGCTCAACGACTTGCCGCCCGCGGTACTGAACTGGCCCGACTACCTGGCATCTGGGTTCTCGGCGACGAGTACGGCTGCCAGGAACATCGTCTCCTCAGGCTATCCGCCCGACATCGTCAACAGTCCTACCGTTTCCTTCTGGCAGAACCACTCGAACTCGTTCTGGGAGATCACGCAATGCCAGTGGCAGAAGCGGCTCGACCCGGCGTATGACACCTATGGAGGGCCTCCGATTCCTCCGGTCCCCGGTACGGCGACCTACAACTACTACGCGCGGCTGTCGCAGTCGGACGTGGGGACGAACCTGTCTGCCTTTGCGACGACCGGAAAGATCAAGCGTCCGCTGATCACGGTGGCGGGAACGATGGATGCCCTGCTGCCGATCGACCACCATGCGCGCGCCTACGCGCGGCGCGTCGACGCGCAGCAGGATGACGACTCTGCCAAAGGCCATGGCAACGGATGGGGGCGCTGGCATAAGGAGCCACAGTATCGCCTCTACGAAGTGCAGAACGGCAACCACATCGAGGCCTACCAGGACGTCTTTCCGCAGCTCGAGTTGATCATGCCGCACGCACAAAAGGCGTTCGATTTTCTGGTGCGCCATGTCGAGCAGCGCACGCCGCTGCCGCCCGATCAGTGCATCGGCCGCGGAGGTTTGATCCTCGATGCGCCGGCTGCCACCGGCCACTGCGCGCAGCAGTTCGTGCCCTGATCATCGGGAAAGCAACGGGCCCGGCTGCCACCGGGCCTGCTGCTCAACGACAGTTCGTACTACGGTAGCCAGCGCGCCGCGAGCGGCATCAACACCGCCGCGAGCAGCACCTGCATTCCCAGCGCCAGCCCAGCGTAGGCGCCGGCGTCGGGATGGACCTGGATCGCACGCGCTGCGCCGAGTCCGTGCGATACGGTGCCCAGGGCAAAGCCGCGGACCGTCCAGTCCTGGATGCCGAGCATTCCGAACAGATACTTGCCCGACAGGGCTCCGACCATGCCGGTCAGCACGGCAAACACCGCGGCCAGCGCCGGGATGCCGCCAAGCTGCTCTGCGATGCCCATGGCCACTGGTGCCGTGACGGACTTCGGCGCGAGCGACCGGATCACGTCGCCCGGGAGACCAAGCGCCCAGGCCAACCCGACAGCACTGAACGCGGCAGCACCGCCGCCGATTAGCGCCGCTGCGACCAGGGCTCCGCCGCGCGTGCGCAGCTCGGCGCGTCGCAGCCACAGCGGCCAGGCCAACGCGACTACCGCCGGTCCAAGCAGTACATGGACGAACTGCGCTCCCGCAAAATAAACAGGATACGGAGTGCCGGTGGCGAGCAACACGCAGCCAATCGCAACAACCGACCACAGCACCGGGTTCGCCCAGGGCGCCATTCCGGTTCGTTCGTAGGCGGCCTGCGCCAGCACGTAGATCAGCAGGGTAGCGGTCAGGCCGAACAGCGGCGTTGACGACAGGTAGACCCAGAGCTGGACGAATTCAGCCACGTGGTTCAGCCCTGCCCCTGCTCGCGCACCGCGGCCTTGCGCAGCAGGGAGCGCAGCACGACAGCGGTTACCACGATGCCGATCCAGGTCGACAGCACGATCACCAGCAGCAGTCGGATACCGTGTTGCGAAAGCAGCTGCAGATGCGTGATGACGCCGACGCCGACCGGGACAAAGAACAGCGACAGGTGCGCCAGCATCAGTTCCGCGGCCGCCGACACCGGCACGCGCACGAACTCCAGGTTGAGTGCGGCCAGCAGCAGGGCGAGGCCGAGCACCGGGCCTGGTATCGGCAACGCGAGCGAGCGCGAAAGCACTTCGCCGATCGCCTGCAGGACCAGAAGTAGCGCAAAGCCACGCAACGCGATCATGAGTGGCCGCTCGTGAATGAGCTGCCCGAGCACTTTCAGGCCAAGCATGATCAGCCCTAGCTGAGGCCGGTGACGGGTACGGCGGCGCCGTGGATCGCGCGCGCTGCGTCCGAGGCGAGGAAGGCGATCACGTTGGCGAGATCCTGCGGCGCCACCCAGCGAGCGGGGTCGGCGCCGGGCATGGCGGCGCGGTTTTCCGGCGTGTCGATGATCGTCGGCAGCACGCAGTTGACGTTGATGTTCTTCTCGCGCAGTTCCGCTGCCATCGACTCGGTCATCCTGATCACGGCAGCCTTGGAGGCGACATACGCGCCCATGCCGGCGGTGCCCTTCTGCGCAGCAAAGGCACCGACGTTGACGATCTTTCCGCCACCGCCGGCGAGCATGTGCGGAACCACGGCGCGCACCGCGTGCAACAGCGTCCGTGTGTTGAGGTCGAACAGGAAGTTCCAGGTCTTGTCGGATGTCTCGTGCACCGTCTCGCCCATCCGAAAGCCGCCGGCGAGATTGCACAGGACATCGATGCGCTTGAAGCGCTCAACAGTTGTCCTGGCCAGCGCGTCGACCTGTGCTTGATCGAGCAGGTTGGTCGGCGCGAACAGGCGCTGTTCGTCCTCGGCACCGAAAGACTTAGCGAGATTCTCGCGATTCAGATCGACCAGCACCAGGTTCGCGCCCTGACCGGCGAAGGCGGCGGCTACGGCGCGGCCCAGATTGCCGGCAGCACCGGTCACGATGACGGTTCGATTCTCGACGCTCACGAGGACTCCGGTTGTTTGTTCTCCGCTCTGCGCACCGCATGGTAGCGGCCGGTCCCCTGCGAAATCACTACGTCCTTGGAGACTATTTCGCCCGGCTCGAACTCCGGTGCGCCGGCAGTCCTGCGATAAATCGGGGCGAAGTCGATATGGGCGAGCTCCAGCAGTTCATTCAGGTTGCCCAGCACAAAGTACGATTCCTGGAAGTCGTCGATCCGGTAGCGGGTACGCATGACCCGCTCGAGGTCAAAGCGAATTCGATTCGGCGAGGCATCGTCGAGCGCGAACACGCTTTCAGTGAACGACGAGGCGATGCCCGAGCCGTAGATGCGCAGGCCGTCGCGCTGCAGCACGAGGCCGAACTCGACCGTGTACCAGTAGACGCGCGCCAGCTGGTCGAGCACGCCGAGCTTCTGGGCGCGCAGCCCGCCGACACCGTAGGCCTGGATGTAGTCGGCGATCACCGGATTCATCAGCATCGGCACGTGGCCGAACACATCGTGAAAGACGTCGGGCTCCTCGAGATAGTCGAGTTGGTTGCGCTTGCGGATGAAGTTGCCGGCCGGAAAACGGCGGTGCGCCAGGTGACTGAAGAACACATCGTCGGGCACGAGCCCCGGCACGGCGACGACCTGCCAGCCGGTGTGCTTCATCAGTACGTCACTCAGGCGGCGGAAATCCGGAATCTGTCCGGCGTCGATCGGCAATGCGCGCATGCCTTGCACGAATTCGTCGCAGGCGCGCGCCGGTAGCAGTTTCGTCTGACGCTCGAACAGGGTCTTCCAGACCGCGTGCTCCTCGGCGGTGTAGGCATCCCAGCCCTGGTCAATCGTCCAGTCGGCGCGCGCATGAAGCTCGTCGGGCGGCTTGCTCCCGGCCGCGGCCGGACTGTGCCTGGAAGTCTCGTGCAACTGCCGCAGCATGGAAGTCAGTGCTGATTCGAGCGCGCCGGCAGGACGGTCGCAGCGCAGGTGCCGAAACCGATACGCCGAAAGCCCTGCGCGCTGGCAGAAGCCCCGCAAGCTCACCGTGTCGCCATCCTCGAGGAAGGTCCTGGTTTCGCCATTGGACAAATGCAGAGGCTTCTTGCCGCCGGCGCTGAGTTCCAGCAGCGAGCCGCCCTGATCCGGCTGCGGTCCCGACATGCGTGCCCGAGCCGAACAGGTCGCCGTTGACCAGGTTGCAGCCGTTGACCGTGTGGTGCGCCACCAGTTGGGCGACCGTCCAGTAGGCATCGTGGAAGTTGGAACGCGACAGGCGATCGCCGGCATGGCCGGCCGCGCGCATGGCCTCGGTCTGCAGCCAGACCTCGAGCTCGATGTCGATCGAGCCGCGCGCGCGATTGGCTGGCGAGTCGAGATACGGCAGCGGCTGCGGATCGCCGGCCGGACGCTGGAACGGCGAGCGGAACGGACGCAATGCGCTCCAGCGTGACCATCCACGGCGACACCGTGCTGGCGAAGTTCTTCGACAGGAACGGCCCGAGCGGCTGGTACTCCCAGGCCTGGATGTCGCGCGCGCTCCAGTCGTTGAACAGCGTCAGTCCGAACACGTGCTCCTCGGCGCTCGCGATCGGAATCGGTTCGCCATAGGCGTTCGGCCGGCCGATGAAGACACCCGAGCTCCAGCTCGTAATCGAGGCGACGCGTCGGTCCGACACTCGGCGCAGGATCGTCCGCGCCCTTGGTCTGGCCGACCGGGCGGTGAAAGCGAATGGCCACTGACGCGGATCGACGAGGCCCGGCCGTGATAGCCGATCGGCACCCACTTGTAGTTCGGCAGCAGCGGATTGTCGGGACGAAACAGCTTGCCGACCGTCGTCGCGTGATGAATGCCGGTGTAGAAGTCCGTGTAGTCGCCGATCTTGCATGGCAGCCCCATCTGCACGCGCGACTGCGCAACCAGTCGCGGACTTGAACTTCGCCTTCCTTCGGGCTGCCGCGGCGCAAGCCCGCCGAAATCGCCTGACGCAGTGCCTCGCGCGGTTCGCGGCGCCAGGCGCATCAACAGGTTCATGTCGTGGTTGTCGATCAGGCCGGCGCGGCGCAGATCGAGCACCTGGTCGCCGATGGCAACGCCGATCGACCAGTCCATGTCGTCCGCGCGCCGAAAGCGCCCGAACGGCAGGTTCTGGATCGGAAAGTCGGTCGTCGGCTCGTTGGCCGATTCGACCCAGCTTTCCAGCGCCGGGTCGTGGGTGTCGTCGAGTTGCATGATGGCGGCAGCGCGATTCAATGCGCCGAAAACTCCTTCGCGTGCAGGAAGGCCGCGTGTTTCGGCGCGCGCTTGGTGCGTGGACCATTCGTCGAGCATGTCCCACTTCACCGCATCGAGTTTCCTGAGTTGCGCCTCCTCGTCGGGGTCGGGACAGGCCAGCTCGACCCGGTGGCCGTTGGGGTCGAAGAAGTAGATCGAATGAAAGATGCCGTGATCGGTGACACCAAGCACCTCGACACCGTTCTTCTCGAGGTGCGCCTTGTACTCCAGCAGCGTCGCGCGGTCCTTGACCTTGAAGGCGATGTGCTGCACCCAGTCCGGCGTGTTCGGGTCGCGCCCCATCGCCGGCCGGGTCGGCAGCTCGAAGAACGCCAGCACGTTGCCGTTGCCGGCGTCCATGAAGACGTGCATGTACGGATCGGGCTCCTTGGTCGACGGCACCTCGTCCTCGGCGATCGCCAGCACGAAGTCCATCTTCAGCATCTTCTGGTACCACAGCACGGTTTCCTTCGCGTCCTTGCAGCGGTAGGCGACGTGGTGGATCTTTTCGATTTTCATGCTCGACTCCTGTTCTCGATTCCGCGAATCGCAGATAGGCAGTGCCATCCGGCGGCTTCGCTCATGCGGCTTCGATGACGCCGCGCCGTAGCTGGTCGCGCTCGAGCGACTCGAACAGCGCCTTGAAGTTGCCTTCGCCGAAGCCGTCGTCGCCCTTGCGCTGGATGAATTCGAAGAACACCGGGCCGAGCATGGTCTGCGAGAAGATCTGCAGCAGCAGGCGCTGCTTCGCCGCCTTCGGTGCTGCCGTCGAGCAGGATGCCGCGCGTCTGCAGTTCACCGACCCGCTCGCCGTGGCCGGGCAGGCGTTCGTCGAGCATTTCGTAGTAGGTGGCGTTCGGCGCGGTCATCAGCGGCACGCCGGCCGCGCGCAGGCTGTCGACGCTCTTGAGCAGATCGTCGCTCAGCAGGGCGACGTGCTGGATGCCTTCGCCGTTGAAGTTCATCAGGAATTCCTCGATCTGGCCGGTGGACTTCGAGGCCTCCTCGTTGAGCGGAATGCGGATCTTGCCGTCGGGCGCGGTCATCGCCTTCGACGTCAGCCCGGTGTATTCGCCCTTGATGTCGAAGTAGCGGATCTCGCGGAAGTTGAAGATCCGCTCGTAGAAGTTCGCCCAGTAGCTCATCCGGCCGCGGTAGACGTTGTGCGTCAGGTGGTCGATCAGCTTGAAGCCATGGCCTACCGGGCGCCGATCCACTCCTTCGATGAACTCGAAGTCGATGTCGTAGATCGACTTGCCGTCCTCGTAACGGTCGATCAGGTAGAGCGGTGCTCCGCCGATGCCCTTGATGGCGGGCAGCTTCAGTTCCATCGGGCCGGCCGGAAGATCGACCGGCTGCGCGCCGAGCTTCAAGGCTCGCTCATAGGCAAGGTGCGAATCCTTGACGCGAAATGCCAGGCCGCAGGCCGACGGGCCGTGCTCGGCCGCGAAGTACGAGGCAACACTCGCCGGCTCGTTGTTGACGATGAAGTTGATCTCGCCCTGTCGATACAGCGCTACGTCCTTCGAGCGGTGATTCGCGACCCGGGTGAAGCCGAGCAGCTCGAACACCGGCTCCAGAACGTTCGGGAGTCGGCGACGCGAATTCGACGAACTCGAAGCCCCGCAGTCCCATCGGGTTCTCGAATAGATCAGCCATGTCCTGTGCTCCTCAAATCGATCGATGCTGAGACCGGCCAATGTCCCGGGGCATCGCGCCGTTCAGTCGAGTTTGACATTGGCCTTCTTGACCAACGCAGCGTAACGCGCCGTTTCGGTGCGGAAGAATTGTGCCGCGGCATCGGGCGAGGTGGGGTTGATCACGTTACCCTGCTTGTCCATGGCCTCCTTTACCTCAGGTGACGAGTAGGCAGCGACAAAGGCGGCATGAATGCGCTTGACCTGGTCGGCCGGCAGCTTGGCCGGGCCGATAACCGCAAACCAACCTGACACGTCATAGTTCGGCAGTCCCTGCTCGGCAATCGTGGGAATGTCCGGCGCCGCCGCGGCGCGCGTCTTTCCGGTGACGCCGATCGCGCGCAGGCTTCCGTTTTTCAAATGAGACTGCGCCGCGGGAAGCGAGACGACTCCAAGGTCGACCTGACCGCCGATCAGGTCGGTCACCATCGGACCGACACCTTTGTACGGGATGTGCTTGACCTCCACACCGGCTTCGTCGAGGAACATCTCGCCGGCGAGGTGGATGATGGTTCCATTGCCCGACGACGCATAGTTGTAGGCATCCGGCTTGGCCTTCAGCAGTGCCACCAGTTCCTTCACGTTCTTGGCCGGCACCTTGGAAGGATTGACCACCAGCACGAAGGGCGTGGCGCCGATCACCGAAATCGGCGTGATGTCGGCCAGAGAGTCGTAGGGCATCTTTTTGAAGACGCTCGGGTTGATCACGTGATTGTTCGACACGACACCGATCGTCAGTCCGTCAGGCGGGGCCTTGACGATCGCAGTTGTGCCTGTGATTCCGCCCGCACCCGGCATGTTTTCGATGACGACCGGTTGGCCGAAGGCCTTCGCCAGCGCGGGTGATGCTGCGCGGACGATCGTGTCCACGCCCGAGCCGGGCCCGACCGGGAGGATCACCCGCACTGGGATTTGCGCCATGGCGGAAGAGGCCGCAAGGGAGAAGCCCAGGGCTGAAACTGCGGTGGCGAAGAATTGAAACGGCGATGCGGTCATGGGGTCTCCTGGATTGGTGTCGAATGCGAATCGAGATGCAAAGCCATATAGACAGATGCGGTCATCTCAGGCCACGCTGTGTGCGCACAGTCGGCCCAGTACCTCGTCGGTGTGCTCACCGGCTCGCGCCAGCGGCTGCCGCACAGTGGGTCGCCGGCCTCCCATCAGCAGCGGCAACAGCACCACGTCGGTGGTTCCGCCGTCGTCGGTCTGCATCGGCACCAGTCCGCCACTCGCTTTCAGGTGAGGATCGCTCAGTAACTGTTCGGGGCGCACGATTGGCGCATACGGCAGTCCCGCTGCTTCCAGTTTGGCCGACAGTTCGTCAATGCGGTGATGCTTGAGGATCTCGGCCAGTCGTTTGAGGAGTACCGGACGCACGGCGACACGCTGGGCATTGGTCTGCAACGTTGGATCTGCGGTGAGGTCGGGACGGTCGAGTACCTTGGCCAGCGTCAGGAACTGCTTGTCGCTGACCGCACCGATAAAGAGCTGCTCGTTGTCGGCCAGCGTGAAGACGTCGTAAACGCTCCAGGCCGAAACGCGGGCGGGCATTGGCGGCGGCGGCTCACCTGTCATTGAGTACTGCTGCATGTGCTGGGCCGACAGGAACGCGCAATTCTCGAACAGCGCACTCTGCACTTCCTGGCCGCGAGCGGTTTTCTCGCGTTCGCGCAAGGCGGCCAGCACACCGATAGCGCCGAACATGCCGCCCATGATGTCGTTGACGGAGGTGCCGGCCCGCAATGGCCGCCCCGGGGACCGGTCATGTAGGACAGCCCTCCCATCATCTGCACGACCTCGTCCAGGGCGAGGCGCTTTTCATAAGGACCCGGCAAAAAGCCTTTGTGCGATGCGTAGATCAACCTTGGGAACTGCTTCGAAAGCACGTCGTAGTCGAGTCCCAGTGATTTCATCAGGCCGGGACGGAAATTCTCGAGCATCACGTCGCATTGGCCGATCAGCTCGAGCGCGGTGGCATGACCCTCCGGCGTGTTGATGTCGAGCACCACGCTTTTCTTGTTCCGGTTGAAGGTGCGGAAGAAACCGATTCCCAGGCCGGGCAGCGTGCGCGTCTTGTCACCGCCCGGCGGCTCGATCTTGATCACTTCGGCGCCGAGATCGGCCAGGATCATTCCGCAGGTCGGTCCCATCACCATGTGAGTGAACTCGATAACGCGAATGCCTTGCAACGGCAGGTTTGCAGAGTCAGCGGTTGGAGTGCTCATGGAATCCTCAGGCGGCTTTCGAAGAGGCCACATCGGTGGCGAATGTCTTGGGCAGTCCGGCACGCCAAACGGTGCCGTGCAAGGTCTCGCCGCTCAACCAATCGGCAACTTGCGTTCGCAACACGAGCAGGCGCGGCAGATCGATGCCGGTTTCAATCTTCATGCTGGCGAGCATGAAGGCCAGATCTTCGCTTGACACGTTGCCGCTGGCGCCGGGCGCATGCGGACAACCGCCGATGCCGGCCAGCGAAGCGTCAAAGCGCGCCACTCCGACTTCCAGCGCTGCATAGACGTTGGCGAGCGCCAATCCGCGCGTGTCGTGAAAGTGGCCGCACCAGAACCGGTCGCCGGCAACGCGCAGCGCCTGCTCGAAAAGCTCCCGAACCATTCTCGGATCGGCATAGCCGACGGTATCGGCCAGGCTGACCCGATCGGCGCCTGCATCGAGCAGCGCCTGCATCAGGCGCAGCACTTCGCTCGGTGCAACCTGGCCCTGCAGCGTGCAGCCAAACGCCGTGCCGACCCCGCCCTCGATCAGCGTTCTTGATCCGGCCGTATCGCGTGCGGCGCGGATCCTAGCGACCTCAGCCACCACTTCATCAGGAGTCTTGCGCAGGTTGGCGAGGCTGTGCGCGTGGCTGGCCGACAGCGGTACCAGCAGCAGGTCGGCGCGGCCCTCGATGGCGCGTTCGGCGCCCTTCAAGTTCGGCACCAGCACCGAGGCGAAAAGGCCGGGCACGGTCTTGGCGTAGGCAAGCAGGTCTGCCGTATCAGCGAGCTGAGGCAGAAGCCGCGCCGGCACGAACGACCCGACTTCGATCTCGCGCATGCCGGCCGCGTAAGCCGCGCGAATCCATTCGAGCTTTTGAACAGTCGGCAGCACGGTTGCGATGGACTGAAGTCCGTCGCGAAGCCCGACTTCGCGAATCGTGACGCGAGTCGGAAGAGCCGATGCTGTTTTGGTCATTTGCTGTGTCTCCCGCTGTGTCTCCAGAAGCGATGACCGAACTTTAGACATTCCCGAAACATTCCGCCGGTCAATTTTGGAACCGATGTCGTTCCAAACAGGAATGGCACAATATCGGCACCCCGCGCAGGCTTTTCGATTTCGAGTAGCGCTCCCGTGAAACGGCACTTCGACCCGGTGACCCTGCGTCTTTTCATCGCGGTGTGCGAAGAGCGGAACATCGCGCGCGCGGCCGAGCGCGAGGCCATCGTCGCCTCCGCGATCAGCAAGCGGATCGCTGCGATCGAAGAGCAGGTCGGTGTTGCGCTTGTGAAGCGTGGCCGGCGTGGTATCGAGCCGACGCCGGCCGGCGAGGCCTTGCTGCGACAGGCGCGCGAAGTGTTGAACACGATGGAGCGAATGCATGCCGAACTCAGCGAGTTCGCCACCGGTGTGCATGGCAGCGTTCGGGTTTTCGCCAGTCTGTCGGTGCTGTCGGAGTTCCTGCCCGATGACATTGGCAGTTTTCTTTCCCTGCACAAGACGGTCCGGGTCAGCCTCGAGGAACGCGTCAGTTCCGACATCGTGCGCGGCGTGCTCGAAGGACAAGCGGATATCGGCGTCTGCTGGGACGCCGGTGAACTAGGAGCGCTGCAAACGCGGCCGTACAAGAGCGATCATCTGTGCGCCGCGGTGCCGGCCGCGCACCCGCTGGCGCGCAGGAAGCGGATCGCCTTCGTTGATACGCTGGCCTACGAGCAGATCGAGATCCTGGCGGGAAGCATTGTGCAACTGACGCTCAGGCGCGCGGCGGCGCTCGCCGGGCAAACGCTGCACCATCGGATCCAGGTGTCGACGTTCGATGCGGCCTGCCGCAATGTGGCCGCAGGGCTCGGCATTGCCATCGTTCCGCGCGAGGCGGCCGACGCGCAGGTGCGTGGACTCGACCTACGACTGGTGCCATTGACTGACGACTGGGCGGTCCGGCGGTTCGTCATCTGCGTGCGATCGCGAGAGACATTGTCAGCCGCCGCGCGGCTGCTGGCCGACTTCCTGCACGAACGAGCGCGCACCGGCGGCTGATCAGACTGGGTCGGAAAATTCCTTCGCAACGTAGCCTCGGGCAGGCGTACGCGTTGCTGTGCAGCACGAACCCGAGGTTCGCCTGAAAGCGGTCACGTTCTAAGGGTGGGCTGTCTTGTTCGGATTATCAATATTTGATAATGTCGAGATGGACTCTGTACATAAGGGTGCGTGATGCCATCCAGTTACGCCATTGGCGAGCACTTTGAGCAGTTCATCCGGCAGCAGGTAGACGGTGGCCGCTACGCCAGCGCAAGCGAGGTGGTGCGAGACGCCCTTCGGCTCCTGGAGCAAGAGGAAGAACGGCGCGCAGCCGCGTTGCGGGCACTGCGTGACGAAGTCCGCAAGGGCGTGGCCAGTGGCCGCGGCAAACCGGCCGAAGAGGTCCTGGATCGACTCGAGAAGAAGTACGCAGCCGACGCGCAATCGCGGCGCGCCAAGTAGTGCGGGTCGTTCTTTCAAACCAGGCAGAGATCGATCTAGAAGAGATCGGTGACTACATCGCGGCGGACAACCCGGTCCGGTCCGGGCCGTGTCGTTCGTGCGTGAAGTGCGCGATCATTTTCAGCAGATTGCGAAGGCCCCATTGGCGTACATTCAGCGGCCAGAGCTAGGTGACGGCGTCCGATCGTGCACGCACGGCAACTACCTGATCCGGGCGTCCTACGCTGGAGGAACGCCCGGGCGAACTTCAGTACTTTGCTTTGATCTTGTCCAGTTGCTCTTTGGTGACTCCAGGAACGTCGCCGCGCGCGTTCCATCGATCTAAGTTCCAGGCGCCGGCACCGAGCCAATCCTTCACCAGCTTCAGGTTCTTTGCCCGCTCATCGTCGTTTGACCCGAGATACTGATACATGTTGCCGGGCTTGCCTCCGGCGGCATTCCCGTCGTCGAGACGTCGCATCACGGCGCCCGTGCCAGGCCAGATGACATACGACATAAAGGTGGGGTAGGTGTCCATTCTGGGTCCGACGGTCTTGCGCTTGTCGTCTCCCAGCAGCATCCAATCGTTGTACTCGGGCGCGCTCGCGCCATGACACGCGCCGCATTTCGCGGCGACCATTGGGCCGACCTCGCTCCGCCAGGTGATCTCCTGGGCAAGTGCTGAAGTGGTCGCTCCCGCGATCAGCAGAAAGAAAATCCTAACTTTGTTCATGACGCCTATCCCCGGTGATGACTGCACAACGCGATTTTCTACGACCCCATTGTCTACAACCCTTAAGTCGCGCAGCTCAGCAATCCTTAATCCGAATTGCACACGAGACCATTGAAGGAGAACATACGACGGGCATTCCATGCCGGCTGTTCGGTAGCGCACAGACGGGACGTTCCCGTCACACGATGCTGCTGCCTGGATCACTGCTCGTCTATCGAACCCACTGTTCACGGTGTTGATGGTCTTGTCGCGTGGCAACACGATCCTTCGTCGTCGCGGCCTGCTTCTGATTGCAGCCTACGGGGCCTTCGTCTTCATGACGGCCGCCGAAGCTCTCTAGCCTGGAGGCATCATCACCTCGACCCTGTCAGGCATCCGCATGTTGTGTCGCGACGTAACGTTCCGCATACGCCGCGATACCCGCTCAATGGCTCACATGGCCGTCCGGACAGATCTCTGGGGCCAGGCATGACCGATCCTGGCTCGAACCCGACCAGCCCTTGGCACGCACTTAACGCCAACGCTGCGATCGAGCGCCTGGGCAGTGACCCGACCGCCGGCCTGTCTTCGCAGACTGTCGCGCGGCGCGCTGCCGAGCACGGCCCGAACGCATTGCCCGAAGCGGCCAAACGGTCTGTCTTCCTGCTCTTGCTAAGCCAATTCAAGAGCCCGCTGATCTACATCCTGTTCGTCGCGGCGGCGCTCGCCGCCGCCTTGGGCTACTGGGGCGACGCAGCCGTGATCCTGGGCGTGGTGCTGGCGAACGCGCTGATCGGCACTTACCAGGAGGGGCGCGCCGAGCGTTCGATGGCCGCGCTGCGCCGGCTTTCGTCCCTGCAGGTGCGGGTTCTGCGCGATGACCACGAACAGGCCATCGCGGCGCGCGATCTCGTGCCCGGCGACATTTTGCTGCTGGCGGCCGGCGACGCGATCGGTGCCGATGCACGGCTGATCGACGAAGCTGCACTGGCGGTCGCCGAGGCCGCGCTGACCGGTGAATCGGTACCCGTGTCCAAGAACGTACAGGCCTTGCCCGAGGCCACCGGCCTGGGCGACCGCCGCAACATGGTGTTCTCGGGCACCTACATCACCGCGGGCCGCGCACGGGCCGTGGTGACGGCGACGGGGACACACACCGAAGTCGGTGGCATCGCGCGCCTGACCGAAGAGGCAGAGGAACCGAAGACGCCGCTCGAGTTGCGGATCGCCCAATTCGGCCGTTACCTGGTGGTCGCTGCGCTGCTGCTGTTCGTGGTTGTCATGGCACTCGGGCTGCTGCGAGGGCTGCCATTCGCCGACGTCCTGATGGTGGCGATCAGCCAGATGGTCTCGATGGTGCCCGAAGGCCTGCCAGTGGCGATGACCATCGCGCTGGCCGTTGGCATGCAGCGCATGGCCGGGCGCGGAGCGATCATCCGCCGGCTTTCCGCCGTGGAGACGCTTGGATCGACCACGGTCATCTGCAGTGACAAGACTGGCACCCTGACGCGCAACGAAATGACCGTCAGCGCGTTGTGGTTGCCCGGTGAGCGAGAGATCGACGTCTCCGGCGTCGGGTACGCGCCAGAGGGCGCGCTGACCGAAGCCGGCGCCGCAGTGGATCCCGCGGACGCAGCGGTCGCGGCGTTGCTGCAAGCCGTCGTGCTTTGCAACGACGCCGAACTGGTGCCGCCCCAGGACGAGGTGACCCAGTGGACGGTGCTTGGCGACCCGACCGAGGCCGCGCTGCTCGTCGCCGCCGGCAAGGCAGGCATCGACGTGCGCGCCCTGCGCCAGCAGTGCACGCGCGAGGCGGAATTGCCCTTCGATTCCGACACCAAGATGATGGCGACACGCCACGGCGGCTTGCCGACGCCGCGGCGAGTGTTCATCAAGGGCGCGCCGGAAGCGGTGTTGCGCCTGTGCGTCGCCGACGGTCAGGCGGCGCTCCAGGCGGCCCGGGAGGCCGCAGAAGGCATGGCAGGCCGGGCGCTGCGCGTGCTGGCCGTCGCGGTCGTGGCGGATGACGCGCTCGAGGCGAAAGTTGGCTTCGATGTCATGGCCGGCCGCGCCACGCTTCTCGGGCTGATCGGTCAGATCGACCCGCCGCGTGAAGAGGTGAAGGTGGCGGTCGCCGAATGCCGCGCGGCCGGAATCCGGCCGATCATGGTCACCGGTGACCACAAGCTCACGGGCCTGGCCATTGCGAGCGAACTGGGCATCGCGCGTGAAGGAGACCGCGGCGTTGACGGCGCCGAGCTGGAGCGGATGAACGAGGCCGAACTGCTGGAAGGCCTGGACCGCATCGCCGTGTTCGCGCGTGTGCACCCGGCGCAGAAGCTGCGCATCGTCGAGGCACTCCAGTCGCGCGGCGACGTCGTGGCCATGACCGGCGACGGCGTCAACGACGCACCGGCACTGGCCCGCGCCGACGTCGGCGTGGCGATGGGCATCACCGGCACCGAGGTGGCCAAGAGCGCGGCCAAGATCGTCATCACCGACGATAACTTCGCCACCATCGTCGGCGCGGTCGAACAGGGGCGGGTCGTGTACGGCAACCTGAAGAAGGTGATCCTCTTCCTCTTCGTTACCTCGGTCGACGAGGTGCTGGTGTTGCTGCTGGCGTTGTTGGGTGGTTTTCAGTTGCCGCTGGCGGCTGTGCAGATCCTTTGGATCAACATCGTCACGGAGAGCACGCTGACCGTGAATTTGGTGATGGACCCGCCGGATGGTGACGAGATGCAGCGCGCGCCGGTGCCACGCAACGACCGACTGCTCGACGGTGCGATGCTGTGGCGCATCGCATCGCTGACGCCGATTGCGGTGGCGGCGACCTTCGGCTGGTACGTGTGGCGGCAGGCCAATGGCTTGCCCTATGACATAGTGCGTACCGAAACTTTCACCGTGCTGGCCCTGTGCCAATGGTTCAACGTCATGAACTGCCAGTCGGCCACACGTTCTGCACTGCAGTTCGGCATTTTCAGGAACCGCTGGTTGATGGGCGGACTGGCCCTGAGCATCGTTCTGCAGGTTGCGGTGTTGTACTGGACGCCGTTGAACAGGTTGTTTCACACGGTGCCGATTCCGCTTGCCGATCTGCTGCCCATCGTGGCGGTGGCGAGCGGCGTGCTGTGGATGGAAGAAGTTCGCAAATGGGTCGTTCGCTTGCGTAGAAATCGAAAGACATGACGAGTGACAACGCTAAGTCTTCGCTGGCAAAAAGTGCTCGTTCGATTGGCCCAGGTTGGGGTAGACCCTGCGCTTGCGCACGACAGGCCACCATTACAGGAAGATCTGCATCGGCTGCGACACGGCGACCCAGCCGCCGATGAGCAGGCTTTCCTTCAGCAGCCTGAGAAAGGTGTTGGTCGCAAAGACGGAGAGGAGATCGGCCCCGATCAGGCACAGCGTCAGGAAGCCCAGCCCGATCAGCAGGCTCGTGCGCCCTTCGATCAGCAGCAGGTATGCAGCAGAGTTGCTTGGCCGCTGTGGCATTGCAGCGTTGTTCGCGCTGCAAGTGCTTGCCGTAGGTGTTGGCACCGCGGCGATCGTTTCAACCGGAGCCGGGTGCGTGCTCACCGCAGCCGTTGCCAGAATGTTGCAGCATGCCGAGGCGTGAGCGGCCGACCTGAGGTCGACAGAAGCGTCCTGAAGGTGAACGCCACGGTCCTTCCTCTCGCCACCCACAAGGCCGACTAAGCTCTCGGTGATGACGGGAGGATAAGTAGGGCCACACCGGGCCTACAGGTCGGCAGGTCACGCGGCGGAGCGCGGCTACCTCCAGCCGTAGCGTCGTCGCCCAACTTGAAGTGCCCGTAGCGGACACTTCCTGAGTTCAATTCCAGACCTCTCGAGCGCACACCTTTCCAAGCCTTAGGCCCGTAAGTTCGGTAACGCACCGACGGGCGCAAGGAAACAGCCGACATTGGACAACATCTCAGCGTTACTGATCCTCTGTCTGGAGAACCCTTCAAATGAATGCGCACTCTCGATTCCTCCTCATCGGCACCGCGATCGCGGTCGCGACCATCGTACTTACTGGATGCAGCAAAGCCCCGGATACGACCGCCACGAGCCCTGCGATCTTGGCAGCGAGCAACAACGTCGCCGACAGCGATGTGACGGCCAACGTCAAATCCGCATTCAGCCGTGATGACGCTCTTAAGGGATTCGACATCGCCGTTGTCACGCTCAACGGTGATGTGCAGCTCATCGGCAAGCTGGACAACCAGGGCAGCATCGATCACGCGATTGCCGTCGCGCGTGCTGCTGAGGGTGTGCACAGCATCCACGACGAGCTCACGATCAAGTAGTCACTTTGATGTCGTTCAATGCTCTTGTAGTTGCGTGTCTTGCCGCTGCCCTGTCAGTGTGCAGCATGGCCGACGCGCAGGTCACCGCGCCGCCAGCGCATGCAACCTCCGGCGCCGTGACCGTGGTCATCGCAGTCACGCTCGAATCGAACACTGAGCCCGCGGAGGCGCTGATTGCGCTGAATGACATGCGCGCAATGCTGAGGAAGCAGCCGGGGTACCTCTCGGAGGAGTTCCTCCGGAATCTGAACGTCGCCAACGCGCCGCGCCATGTTTACGTCTCGCGATGGGTGTCGATGGGCTACTAGGCCGCCGTGTTCGGCTCGCCGGAGTTCGGCAAACTCAACGCGCACGGCAACGAGCACTACTCCATCGTTGCCAGAGCATTCGTGCCGGCGGCATAGCTCGCGACAATCCAGGCAACGCGTCGCTGGGCATCCCTCTTCTACAATCGCACGCGCTGTGAGTTCGGACAGATCGCGATCGTGCAAGGCCGTGTTCCGTCCACAAGCTGCCGGGGCTCGCAGTTCCCTGAATGCCTTCAAGCGGACGTCGACAACCGATGCGCCGTATCCGCACACCCGTGATGGAGACGAGCGATGAAGATCGCGCGCGGACCTCCAGACAGCTGGGACGTGAGCCGCGATGCCATTTGACTGATGTCACGGCAAACTGCGCCCAAGCCCTCAGAATCCAGAGTCCCCTCCTAGACTGTGTACTCGCGTGGCTCCTAAACCGGAAATGCCCGGCGCAATGACGACATGGAACTTGCTCAGGGCCGACATCACCTAACCCGCTTTGCGTGGCTCTCTATCGGCGCGGCCGCAGCGACGATCTCGATCAAGCTCGCTGCATGGTGGCTGACAGGATCGGTCGGACTGCTGTCCGATGCGCTCGAATCGATCGTAAACCTGGTCGCCGCGAGCATGACGCTGTGGATGCTCGCGCTGTCGGCCCGGCCTCCGAGCGAGGAACATGCCTACGGGTACTCCAAGGCCGAGTACTTCGCCAGCGGGCTGGAAGGTGCTTTGATCCTTGTCGCAGCCCTGGCGATTGCCTGGGCCGCCATCGATCGATTGCTGCACCCCCAGGCACTTGAGCAGGTCGGTCTCGGCCTCGGTCTCTCACTGGCCGCGAGCGCGATTAATTTTTTCGTGGCGCGCGTCTTGTTGAAGGCAGCCAGGCGATATCGGTCGATCGCGTTGGAGGCCGATGCCCACCACTTGATGACCGACGTCTGGACGTCGGCGGGTGTCGTTTTCGCAGTCGGTGCTGTCGCTGTCACAGGTTGGAACCGGCTAGACCCGGCAATCGCTTTGGTTGTAGCTGCCAACATCGTATTTACGGGCTTTAAGCTGATCCGACGCTCGGCTCTGGGGTTGCTCGACCGCTCACTCGACGCCGAGCAGCGCGCCGCCATCGAAGCGGTGCTGCAGAAGCATCGGAACGATGGCATCGGATTTCATGCCTTGCGCACCCGCGCCGCAGCCGGCCGCTCGTTTGTTTCCGTGCACGTACTGGTCCCCGGCGACTGGACCGTGAAGCACGCGCACGACCTTGCCGAGTCCATCGAGCGCGAGATCTCGGCCATGGTACCCGGGTGCTCTGCATTCACTCACATCGAACCGCTCGAGGATCCCGCATCGTATGAGGACGTCGCACTGGATCGGATTCACGCGCCGGCTGCCGACAGTTAGGTTCGCGCAGCAAACCTCAAGGCTCCGCTCGCCGTCAGACCAAGACCATATCCGCGGGGGATGCCCAACGCCTGCCCTGACACCACGGCATGCGCCGCCATGCCCCAACTCGCGGGCAGGCGTCGGACAACCCTTAACGAACTCGGTCCTAGGCGATTTCTGAAAGTAGCCTCCTTTGACACGCTGAGCACGTGTTCGAGGGAGCAATGTCGAAGACCTAGCGCTCGATCGCACTAACTGCAAAGCAATGGTTCCGCTCAACTGCAGAACTATCCTTCTGGTGCGACGCAAAAGGCTGACTGACAATAGGGATGAACTGCAATCCTTTGGTTCCAACGGTTGGTTTCTGGGGACAGTTGCTGAGCACCTGCTCCGAACCCGGATGCGCGCCGAGTAGTACGTCGACGTGGGGATCGTTCTCAGATCGCCGCGAGCGCGTTCTTGAGATCGTTGCGCAGATCCTCGACGTTTTCGACACCGACCGACAGTCGCACCAGACCGTCGCCGATTCCCGCCTTCGCACGCTTCTCGGCCGGGATCGATGCATGCGTCATGATTGCCGGGTGCTCGATCAGACTTTCGACGCCACCAAGGCTCTCCGCAAGCGCGAAAATCGAACAGCGCTCGAGAAAACGGCGGGTCCCGGCGAGATCGGTAGCGAGGTCGATCGAAATCATGCCGCCGTAACCGTGCATCTGGCGCCGTGCGATCTCGTACTGCGGATGCGAGGCCAGGCCGGGGTAGCGCACACGCGCGACTTTGGGCTGCGATTCGAGCCATTGCGCGAGGTCGAGCGCGTTCGCGCAGTGGCGCTCCATTCTGAGCGCCAGCGTCTTGAGGCCGCGCAGCGCGAGGAAGCTGTCAAACGGGCTCGCGATCGCGCCGACCGAGTTTTGGATGAAGCCGATCTGTTCGCGCAGCTCCGGCGATGCGCTGATCGCTGCCGACGATCGCCACACCTCCGATCACATCCGAGTGTCCGTTCAGATACTTGGTCGTCGAGTGAACGACGACATCGAAACCCAGTTCGAGCGGGCGCTGAATCCGCGGGCTTGCGAACGTGTTGTCGGCCGCAGCAACGAGGCCGCGCTTGCGACAGATCTCGGAAATCGCAGCGAGATCCGCCAGTTTCAACAGCGGATTGCTCGGTGTTTCGACCCAGACCATTTTCGTTTCGGGCCGCAACGCGGCGACCAGCGCGTCGAGGTCGGACATGTCGACAAACGAGAATCGGTGTCCGGCGCTGCGCTTGCGGACGCGCTCGAAGAGGCGAAAAGTGCCGCCGTACAGATCGTCGCCGGCCACGACGTGAGAGCCCGAGTCGAGCGTCTCGAGCACCGCGCCGATCGCCGCGAGACCCGAAGCGAAGGCGTACGCCTGCGCGCCGCCCTCGAGATCGGCGATGCAGCGCTCGAGCGCCCAGCGTGTCGGGTTATGCGAACGGCCGTAGTCGAGCCCCTTGTGCACGCCGGGGCTCTGCTGGACATACGTCGAGGTCGCATAGATCGGCTGCATGATCGCGCCCGTGCTCGGGTCGGGCGACTGGCCCGCGTGGATCACGCGGGTTTCAAAGTCCAGTGGCAGATCGCGGTGCGCACCTGGCCTGTCGTGTACCGCGTCCTTCGCATCCCCTTTTGCATCCCGCCTCATGCCTGTCTCCTGCGCAGATGATTGAGCAGATCGAAGCGCGTTATCAGCCCGTGAAAGCCGCGCTCATCCGCGACGATGGCCACCAGTCCGCGGTCGAGGATCGCTTCGAGCACCGAAAGACTCTCCTGGGGCGCAATGGTTTCGAGCCGAGTGGTCATCGCCGTGCTGACCAGGGAACTGAACAGTTTCGGATCCCGATGCACCTTGTGCAGCAGGTCCGATTCGTCGATGACGCCAGCCAGCTTCGCTCCGTCCGAATTCTGAAGCACCGGAAGCTGTGACACCTCGGCCAGTCGCATGCGCTGGAACGCGGTCAGCAACGTGTCTTCCGGGCCGACGCTGACGACCGAGCCCTCGTCGAAGCGGCGCGAAATTAGGTCGCGCAGGTCGCCGAGCGGCGGCCGCTTCAGCAGCCCCTGATCGAACATCCAGTGGTCGTTGTAGACCTTCGACAGGTAGCGCGTGCCGGTGTCGCAGACGAAAGTCGCGACACGCCTGGGAGTTGTCTGCTCGCGGCAGAAGCGCAGCGCAGCGGCGACCAGCGTCCCGGTCGACGATCCGCCGAGTAGTCCCTCGGCGCGAAAGAGCTCACGCGCAGTGCCGAAGCTTTCGGCGTCCGAAATCGAATAGGCGTGCCGGACTCTCGAAAAATCCGCGATCGGCGGAACGAAGTCCTCGCCGATACCTTCGACCGCCCACGAGCCGGCGCTGCCGATTTGGCCGGTCTTGACATAGTCGACGAGGATCGATCCGGCCGGGTCGGCCAGCACCATCTCGACCTTGGGCGCGACGCGACCGAAGTAGCGGCTTAGTCCGGTAAGAGTGCCGCTGGAGCCGACGCCGACGACGATCGCATCGAGCTGGCGGCCGCACTGCTCCCACAGTTCCGGTCCCGTCGTTTTCTCGTGCGCGGCCGGATTGTCGGCATTGCGAAACTGGTCGGCGTAAAACGAGCCTTCGATTTCCCTGGCGAGGCGGGCCGCGTAGTCCTGGTAGTACTCGGGGTGGCCCTTGCCGACGTCCGACCGGGTAATGCGCACGTCGGCGCCGAGCGCCTTCAACTGCAGCACCTTCTCGGTCGACATCTTGTCGGGCACCACCAGCACGATCGAGTAGCCCTTGGCACGCGCAACCAGCGCCAGCCCGAGTCCGGTGTTGCCTGCGGTGGCCTCGATCACGGTGCCGCCCGGCTTCAGCTCTCCGCGTTGCTCGGCGCCCTCGATCATCGACAGGCCGATGCGGTCCTTGATCGAACCGCCGGGGTTCTGCGATTCCAGCTTCAACAGCAGGGTGCACGGGCCGGTGTCGAGCCGGGTGACTTCGACCAGCGGCGTATTGCCGATCAGCTTGAGGACGGCTGGAGGGTCGGTCGAGCGCATGGCGCCGCGATTGTCGCACTGTGCTCAGGCTGCGTTCACTCCGTCGTGACGACGATCTTGCCGGCCACGACGCCAGCGCCCAGGTCGCGCGCCATTTGCAAGGAGTTCCTTCCGGACGGTTTGCACGGACTTTGCGCAGGAGACGACCGGCTGATCTCAACTTCAAGGTCGGAGTTCGCGGCCATGGTTCATGGCTCGGACAGGGCCAACAAAATGTCGGCATACCAGGCGCAGTTCAGCCCCAGCGCCTCGTCCAGCACCTGATCGCGAGTGCCGAGGTCGATTCGCGACGAATGAACGCCGAGCAAGGTCCATGGCAATTCGCCAAGCTCGGGCGCGGGGTTTTGCAACAGCACGGGCGCACCACTAGTGCCGCGATGCGTGCGCGCATCAGTCAGAAAATAGCCACCCCCTTGGAAACGCATACCAAATGACGAGGCGATGACCGCATGGCGCGCGACCGGGAGATGGTGGAGTGTGTCGTGGAAGCCGAGCGGGAATCCGACAATCGCCAGGGCGGACCCGATCTGAGCGTGCGCAAGTTTCAGGTCGAGGTGCCTTGGGGTAAAGGCACGATAGACCGTCGTCGGCGGCAAGGCCGCGCGCTCCAGTTCGATCAACGCGACGTCGACATCGCCGCCTGAATCGCTGCCCTGCCGCCAAACACTCTTGCGGTCGCGGTATAGGGGAATCGAAAAGCCGGTCGAACGGGCCATGTTGGCCGGATCATCGTGTAGCTCGATCTCGATGCGATCAGGGAAATGCTTGCTCGGTTCGTCGATGACGACATGTCGGCTGGTCACCAGAAACAGGCGCGATCCGCGTTCGAAGAAGAATCCGCTTGCGCCCGTCAAAACCTTCTGCTGCAGAAAGGTGGTGACACGGGCGGCGGTCAACAGGACAGGTTCAATCATCGGGCATCCAGTGTCTCTCCGGCGGCCACACGAGACGAGGCGAGCATGCGCCCGGTTTGTTGCAAGTACTTCGACGCTGATTAACTCGGCCAATCAAGCTCAGCCACGCGAGTTCAAGTGTGCTCGTGCAGTCCGCATTGTCGCGCGAAGCCCGTACGGCTCGCGTGCTGGACTTGCAGGGTGATCGTTTCTAGGATTCGTCGCTTGATCCCGGAGCGACGACCATGGACAGCCAGGAAAAGGCACGCGCGACACAGATTCGCCTGCGACTGGGCACGGCCGGGGAAGTGGACGCAAAGCTCAAGTTATGGATCAAGCTCGCGTTCGAGGCTTCGGCAACGTGAGCCTACTTGCTCGAGTTGCGACTGCAGCACTCGCCGGTCTTGCCTGCACGGCGCTCGCTGCCCAGACACCGAAGGCGCCCGACAATCTGATTGTCATTTCGGAGCGGATCGTCACTGCTGGACAGCCTTCAGCGGCCTGGCTGGAGACTCTGAAGGAACAGCGCGTTGACGCGGTCATCTATCTGGCGCCGCCGACAGTGTCGGACGCAGTAGCCAGCGAGGCGCTGATCGTCGGACGCCAGGGTCTCGTATTCGTCAACATCCCGATCAATTTCAGCAAGCCGACGGAAGCAGATTTCAATACGTTTGCACGCGTCATGGACGCGCTCGAAGGGCGACGCGTCCTCGTCCATTGCCAGGTCAACATGCGCGCCTCGGTCATGATGTTTCTGTACCGCGCGGTTCGCGGGAAGGAGGATCCTGCGGCAGCCTATGAGGCGGTCAGTCGCGTGTGGGTGCCGCATGGTCCCTGGAAGGAGCTGATCCAAACCCAGCTCGCTCAGCACCGGATCGTCTTCGATCCGTTCTAGCCTTGATCGTGGGCTCGGCGCGCACGCCGAGACTGCCGCTTCGTATCTGGTCACGTCTCGCCGGGGGGCTCAATTTGGCCCGGTGTCGGAGCCGGCCGATTCAAAGGGCGGCCAAGCAGAGGCTGGTCGTCAATGGGTCCGTGAAAAAGTAGTAGCTATTTCAGAATTAGTAGCATATGCTTCCAAGCATGTGGACTGTTCTGTTCCTGACCCTTCCGGCCCAGCCCAATGCCGTACGCCTGCGCATCTGGCGCGCGCTCCGGGCGCTCGGTTGTGTCAGCCTGCGCGACGGCGCCTACCTGCTGCCCTCAGAACTGGCGGCGACGCTTGAGGGCATTGCAGCCGAAGTTCGCGAACACGGCGGCACCGCCGATTTGCTCGATCTGAGCCCGCGATCCGATGTGCAGCGTGCCGAGGTGCTGGCGCAGTTCGACCGCAGTGATCAGTACGCACTGTGGCGCGAGTCACTGCGCAAGCTGCAGGCCACGGTGGCGCAACTCGACGAGACCGAAGCTCGCCGCCAGCTGCGCGTCGCGACGGAGGCGCTCGCGGACGTGCGGCGCATCGATTACTACCCGGGGCCGGCCGCGGCCCAGGCCGAGGCCGAACTGGCGGACACACGCCGCGCCGTGGATGCGCAGTTTTCGCGCGGTGAGCCGCAGCCCACGCGGGGCGCGATACCGAAGCTCGACGCGCGCAAGTTCCAGGGCAAGCGCTGGGCGACGCGGGCCCGGCCGTGGGTGGATCGCCTAGCCTGCGCCTGGCTGATTGCCCGCTTCATTGACCGCGAGGCCGAGTTCGTCTGGGTGGAGGACATCGCGCGCGTGCCGCGTGGCGCGATCGGTTTCGACTACGACGGTGCGCGTTTCACCCATGTCGGTGCGCGTGTGAGCTTTGAAGTGTTAATGGCGAGCTTCGAACTGGAGGCTGACCCGAAACTGCAGCGCATCGCAGCGGCGGTTCGCTTTCTGGACGCCGGCGGTATTCCGGCGGCCGAGGCAGCCGGGCTCGAGGCGGTTCTCGCCGGACTGCGCGCGCTGCACGCGAACGATGACCGTCTGAACAAGGCCGCCGGCGCGGTGTTCGACGCCATGTATGCATCGCCGAAGCCAGATGGCCGCTGAACTGGCCCGAGTCGACGCACCTGCCGCTGTCAGCTTTGGCGCTGCGCTGCGCTTCTGGCTCAAGCTCGGCTTCATCAGTTTTGGCGGACCGGCCGGCCAGATCGCCATCATGCACAGCGAACTGGTCGAGCGCCGCCGCTGGATCAGCGAGCGCCGCTTCCTGCACGCACTGAATTACTGCATGCTCCTGCCCGGCCCTGAAGCGCAGCAGCTCGCGACCTATATCGGCTGGTTGATGCATCGCAGCTGGGGCGGCATCGTGGCCGGGGCGCTGTTCGTGCTGCCGTCGCTTGCGATCCTGATCGCGCTGACGTGGATCTATCTGGCGTTCGGCAATCTGCCGCTGGTAGCGGGAATCTTCTATGGCCTGAAGCCGGCGGTCACCGCGATCGTTCTGCATGCCGCGCACCGGATTGGCACGCGTGCACTGAAGAACCGCTGGCTGTGGGCGATCGCGGCGGCGGCCTTTGTCGCGCTCTTCTTCTTCGACACGCCATTTCCGGCGATCGTCGGTGCAGCGGCGCTGATTGGGTACATCGGCAGCCGCGTGGCGCCGGCAGTGTTTGCTGCCGCAAGTCATGAGGCAGCCACCGCAAACGGCGTGCCCTCCCTGATCGGTGATGACACACCGACGCCAGCGCATGCGCTTTACTCACGCGGTCGCCTGGTGCTGGTCCTGCTGATCGGCTTCGCACTGTGGGCAGTGCCCCTTGCGGTGCTGGTCGCAGCAAATGGCGGAGCCAGCACGCTGGCGCAGATGGGATGGTTCTTCAGCAAGGCTGCACTGATGACCTTCGGCGGTGCGTATGCGGTGCTGCCCTATGTTTATCAGGGTGCGGTCGAACAGTTCCAGTGGCTGACGGCGGCGCAGATGATCGACGGCCTTGCGCTGGGCGAAACCACGCCCGGACCGCTGATCATGGTCGTGGCCTTCGTCGGATTTGTCGGTGGCTGGACCCTGCAACTGTTCGGCCCCGATGCAATGGCGCAGGCCGGCATCGCGGCAGCCTGCGTGGCGACCTACTTCACCTTCCTGCCAAGTTTCGTGTTCATCCTGGCCGGCGGGCCGCTGGTGGAATCCACTCACGGCAAGCTCGCCTTCACCGCGCCGTTGACCGCGATCACTGCAGCAGTGGTCGGCGTGATCGTCAATCTGGCGCTGTTCTTCGCCTGGCACGTCCTCTGGCCGCAGGGTGGCTCCTTCGACTTTGTGTCCGCCGGAATCGTTGTGGCTGCAGTGATCGCGCTGTTCCGCTTCAAGCTCGGAGTCATCCCACTGCTGGCGATCTGTGCCGCGCTCGGACTGGTGGTCACTCTTCTTTGAAAGGAAATGCGATGAATCCCAGCCTGCAGCCCCTACCCTTTGATCCGTCCAATCTGGCGGGTCTGTCGGCCGCGCTGTTGACCAGCCATCACCAGAACAACTATGGCGGCGCAGTGAATCGTCTTGGTGCACTGCGCGACCAGTTGCGCGGCATCTCGTTCGAACAGGCGCCGGGCTCTCTCATCAATGGCCTGAAACGCGAGGAACTGATTGCGACCAACTCGATGCTGCTGCACGAGCTGTACTTCGCGGGCTTGGGCGCCAGTGAAATGCCGCCGCCGATGGCGCTCGCGCTCGAGGCAAGTTTCGGCTCGGTCGAACGCTGGAAATCCGAGTTCGTCGCCATGGGCAAGGCGCTGGGCGGCGGTTCCGGCTGGGTCCTGTTTAGCTACCAGCCGCGCGAGGGCCGGCTCGTCAATCAATGGGCGGCCGACCACACCCACGCGCTTGCCGGCGGCGCGCCGATCCTGGCACTGGACATGTACGAGCACGCCTATCACCTCGACTACGGCGCGCGTGCGGGTGACTACGTCGATGCCTTCATGCGCAACATCGGCTGGGCTGGTGTCTACCAGCGCTATCAGCTCGCCGTCGAAGCGGCCAACCTCGGGATCTTCGCCGAGCGATCCGAAGCGGCAGGAGCGCTGCTGCTCGACGTGCGCCGCCGCGGCATCTTCGAGCAGGCGACGACGCTGATCGAGGGCGCGCGCTGGCACGATCCGGCGCAGGTCGACACGTGGGCAGCGTCACTTCCCGCTGATCGCGAAATCCTTGTCTATTGCGTCTACGGACATGAAGTCAGCCAGGCGACCGCGCTGCGCCTCCGGGCGCGTGGCCTGAAGGCGCGTTCATTGCGCGGAGGCATCGATGCCTGGCAAGCCGCCGGGCTGGCTACCGTGAAGAAAGGAGATAGCTTATGAAATGGGTTACCCGTGAACGGCCCAAGATCGATCGCATCGCCTGCCCGTGGCTGATCGCGCGCTTCATCGATAGTGAGCCGGAGTTTCTCTACGTCCCTGCTGACCAGGTGCTGGCCACTGCGGCCGCGACCGGGGCCGTGCCCTACGACATTCCTGGCGTGGAGATGTCACATGACGGTGAGCGCTGCAGCTTCGACGCCTTTCTCGCAAAGCACAGGCTCGACGATCCGGCCCTGCAGCAACTCGCCGTGATCGTGCGCGGTGCGGACACCTCACGCCTGGAGCTGACGCCGCAGTCGGCCGGCTTGTATGCGCTGTCGCTCGGACTGTCGCACAACTTCGCCGACGATCACGAGATGTTGCGACACGGCCTCGTTATGTACGACGCACTCTACAGCTGGTGCAAGGCCTGCCAGCAGGAACGCCACAACTGGCCGCCGCAAGCATGAAGTCAGGATCGTGAAGCCGCCGTCATGAAGCCACTGCATGAACTCGCCACCGCGCGGCTCCGCGTCCGCCGCTTCACGCTGCAGGATGCGGAAACGGTGTTGCCACTGCTTGACCAGTGTTTCGGGCCGAAGCCGCGCGCAGAGCGCCTGGACTGGCTCGAATGGACCGTGCGCAACTACGTGGCATTGGAACGCCTGCACCAGCCGCCCTACGGCGACTACGCGGTCGTGCTGGTCGCCAGTGGGGAACTGATCGGCGCCGTCGGTCTGGTGCCGAGCTACGGACCGTTCGAACGGCTTCCCTCCTGGAAGGATCAGTCGGGTGACTCGGCCGGCGATCGCGTGACCGCGGAAATGGGACTCTTCTGGGCAACTTCGCCCGCGCAGCGCGGCCGCGGCTTCGCAAGCGAGGCGGCGCAGGCATTGCTGACGTTTGCGTTCGACGAACTGCAGCTTGCGCGTCTGGTGGCTACGACCGAACACAGCAACACGGCGTCGATTGCCGTCATGCGCCGGATTGGCATGAGCATCGAACGCAATCCGAGCTCAGAGCCGGCATGGTTTCAGACCGTGGGAGTGCGATTCGCGCGGCCGTAAGCCAGGGGCTGGACCGGACCGCCCGGCCGGCACAATGGGCAGGCCCGCACTTGCGCAGAGTCAAGGCGAGCCCCTAAGCTGCTGATAAGCTGCCCAAATTAGTGATCGCTGGTGCGAACGCTGCTTGCTTGCGCGGCTACTATCCGTTCGGCAAGCGAAACTTTCCGACCATTGAGTGATTCCGTGTTGCGCAAGTCGAGACGCCTGATCAGCAGCGTGTTCATCGCGGCAATGCTGTTTGCGCAGTACGCCATCGCCGCTCACGCATGCCCGGCGATGATGCTGCTGTCCGTCCAGGCCGGACCGGCTGACGCGGGCGTATCCGCACCGAACAGCCTGCCCGACGCCGCCTCAACTGTTCCAGATGTGAATGAAGTGCTGGCTGATTCAGCACCTTGCTCGCACATGACGCCCTCAGACGAGGCCGGTTCTCCAAATCTCTGTGCCGAGCACTGCAATTACGGTGAGCAGAGTGACCAGAACCAGACGCTGACCGTGCCTGCCATGGCGATGGTCAGCCTGTATTGCGTCCAGCCGCCGTCCGACTCAATGCTGCCAGCGCAGTGCGCTGCGGCTTCGAGCGATTCCCTCCTTGCGGCGTCGCTGCCGCACAGCATCCTGCACTGCTGTTTCCGAATCTGATCTGCCGGAACCCGTTGCGCGTCGAGCCCTGAGGCTCGAGGCACAAACGGCGCGCGACGCTGTCCGGGCAATTGCCTGATGACAGCGCGGCGTCTGCGACGAGTGATTCGTTCTGGAGGGTCTCATGTCAGTCAGGGTTCTGTCGTACACCGGTCCGGCGGTGGAATTGCGAGCAAGTTGGTGCGCACTTGTGCTGGCTGTGCTGTTCAGCATGCTTGTGCTGCTGCCTTCGACCACGCGGGCGGATGAGGCAATCCCGCTTTCTCTTGGGCAGGCGATCGAACTGGCAAAGAGCCGCTCGCAGCTGCTCGTTGCGCAGCAAGCCGCGGCGGCGGCGGCGCGCCAGATGGCGATTGCCGCAGGCAAGGTGCCCGATCCCGATTCTGACGGTCGGCGTCAACAACCTGCCGGTCAACGGTCCCGACGCCTGGAGCCTGACTGATGACTTCATGACGATGCGCTCGATCGGTGTCATGCAGGAGTTCACTCGGTCAGACAAGCGCACCGCGCGCGCGGCGCGCTATGACCGCGAGGCCGATCTGGCGGAAACGGGAAGCGTCATTGCGCTGATCAGCATTCAAAGTGGCACGGCACTGGCATGGCTCGACGTCCACTTCAACGAGCGCATCGGGACTTTCCTGCTGGCCCAGCAGGACGAGGCTGGACTGCAGATCGAGGCCGCTGACGCCGCCTATCGGGCGGCGCGCGGCCCGCAGGCGGATGTGTTCGCCGCGCGCTCGGCGGTCGCGCAGATCGAGGACCGTGTTGCACAGAACGACGCCGAGGTCGCCGCGCGCCAGGGCCCGGCTCGCGCGCTGGATCGGCCCGGCTGCATCCAGACCATTGGGCGAGACGCCGAGCGCGGATTCGATCGGCCTCGATCTCGCAGCAGCTGGATGCGCAGCTCGCACACCACCCGCAGATCACGATGTTGTCCAGGCAGGAAGAACTGTCACTGGCTGAGGCGGAGATCGCGCGAGCCAACAAGCAGGCGGACTGGAGCGCGGCGCTGATGTACAGCCAGCGCGGCCCCAGTTACTCCAACATGATCTCCGTGAACTTCTCGTTTCCGCTGCAATGGGATCAGAAGGACCGGCAGGACCGAGAGGTGGCGGCCAAGCTCGCCTTGGTTGACCAGGCGCGAGCGCAGCGTGAAGAGACCTTGCGTGATCACGTCGCCGAAGTGCGGGTCATGGTGCTGGAGTGGCAAAGCAAGCGGCAGCGTCTCGCACGCTACGACAGCACTTTGATCCCGCTGGCCGCAGAACGAACTCGCGCCGCCTTGTCCGCGCTATCGCACCGGCAGCGCTGCACTCAGCAGCGTGCTCGAGGCACGAAGGAACGCCATCGACGTCGGTGTCGAGCGTCTCCGCCTCGAGCTGGAGAGCGCACGGCTGTGGGCCCAACTCAATTTCCTGACTCCGCGTAATGACGGCGCTGCGAAGGCGATCCGCTAGCTCGACCGATGGAGAACGACATGAAACTCAATCGTACGTTTCTGGGTGTGCTTGCTTTCGGCGCCTGCGCGGTGGTGGGCTACGTCGCCTACACGGTCGGCATTCAGCGCGGCATGGACAGGGCTGCCGGGACTGCGGCTGCCGTACCCGCAGTTGCAAAGGAGGCCAAGCCATCGAACATCGTCGACGGCGAGGCGGCAACCAAGCGCCATATCGGCAGCGGACTCAAGGCTGGGGACATCGACCCGGTCTCGGGGCGCAGGATCCTTTACTACCACGATCCGATGGCGCCAGCGACCAAGTTCGATCGGCCGGGCAAGTCGCCGTTCATGGACATGATGCTGGTGCCGGTCTACGAAGGCGCGGAGGCTGACCAGGGCACCGTGACGGTCAGCTCGCGCATGCAGCAAAACCTCGGCGTGCGCACGGTCGTTGCCGCGGAAGGGACGCTGTCGCCGCAGCTATCAGCGGTCGGCAGTATCGCCTACAACGAGCGCGACCAGGCCATCGTGCAGGCGCGTGCCACGGCTACGTGGAGCGTTTGTTTGTGCGCGCGACGCTCGATCGTGTCGCCAAGGGTCAGCCGCTGGTCGAGTTGTTCGTGCCGGAATGGATCGCGGCGCAGGAGGAATTCCTGTCGGTGCGCCGCATGCAGGGCACCGATCTGGCGTCGCTGGTCGACGGCGCGCGCCAGCGCATGCGGCAGGTCGGCATGAACGACGAGCAGATTCGCGTCGTCGAAAGCACTGGCCGCACGCAGCCGCGCATTACCCTGACGGCGCCGATCGGCGGCGCGGTGGTCGAACTGCTGGCGCGCGAAGGTATGACGGTGATGCCCGGCGCGACGCTGGCACGCATCAACGGGCTCGGCACGGTTTGGGCCAATGCCGAGGTGCCGGAGAGCCAGTCAGCGCTGCTGCACGTCGGCACCAAGGTGCAGGCGCGCAGCCCTGCGGCGCCGGGTGTGCCAATTCGACGGCAAGGTGCAGGCCATCTTGCCCGAGGTCAATCCTGCGACGCGTACGCTCAAGGCGCGCGTCGAACTCGCCAATCCCGGCGGACGACTGGTGCCCGGCATGTTCGTCAGATGCAGTTCATGGATTCGCGCGCCGGCAAGGCCTTGCTAGTTCCGACCGAGGCGATCATCCAGACCGGCAAGCGCACGCTGGTGATGCTGGCCGAAGCCGATGGCAGGTTTCGACCGGTCGAAGTCGAGATCGGCATCGAGAGCGGCGGGCAGACCGAAATCAGGCGCGGCTTGCAGGCCGGCCAGACGCGTGGTGGTGTCGTCCCAGTTCCTGATCGATTCGGAGGCCAGCCTCAAGGGGGTCGAAGCGCGTCTGAACGTGCGGCGCCCCCGGTGCACGATGCCGCGACGGTGGGGAGCAAGCCATGATCGCCCGCCTGATCCGCTGGTCGATCGTCAACCGCTTCCTGGTGCTGCTGGCGACCCTGATGCTCACCGCCTGGGGCGTGTATGCGGTGCTGCAAGACGCCGCTCGATGCGCTGCCCGACCTGTCGGACGTGCAGGTCATCATCCGCACGAGCTATCCGGGCCAGGCGCCGCAGCATCGTCGAGAACCAGATCACCTACCCGCTGACGACGACGATGCTGTCGGTGCCGGGCGCGAAGACGGTGCGCGGCTATTCGTTCTTCGGCGACTCGTTCGTCTACGTGCTGTTCGAGGACGGCACCGACCTGTACTGGGCGCGCTCGCGCGTGCTCGAGTATCTGAACCAGGTGCAGTCGCGCCTGCCGGCAGGCAGCGAAGGCATCGCTCGGACCGGATGCCACCGGCGTCGGCTGGATCTACCAGTACGCGCTGGTCGATCGCAGCGGCAGCATGGATGCCTGCGCAGTTGCGCGCGCTGCAGGACTGGTTCCTGAAGTACGAGCTGAAGACGGTGCCCAACGTCGCCGAGGTCGCGATCGGTCGGCGGCATGGTGCGCCAGTACCAGATCGTGCTCGACCCCGACAAGGCTCGCGGCCTACGGCATCCGCACACGCGAGGTGATCGAAGCGATCCAGCAAGGCCAACCAGGAGACCGGCGGCTCGGTGCTCGAGCTCGGCGAGGCCGAGTACATGGTGCGCGCGTCGGGCTACCTGCAGTCGCTCGACGACTTCCGCAAGATGCCGCTGACGCACCACCGACGCCGGCGTCTCGGTGCGGCTGGGCGACGTGGCGCGGATCCAGGTCGGGCCCGAGATGCGGCGCGGCATCGGCGAACTCGACGGCGAAGGCGAGGCCACCGGCGGCGTGATCGTCATGCGCTCGGGCAAGAACGCGCTGGAGACGATCGCCGCGGTGAAGGCCAAGCTGCGTGCAGCTGCAGGCGAGCCTGCCCAAGGGCGTGGAGATCGTGCCGGTGTACGACCGCTCGGGCCTGATCGAGCGCGCGGTCGACAACCTCGGCGTCAAGCTGCTCGAGGAGTTCATCGTCGTTGCGGTGGTGTGCTTCATCTTCCTGTTCCACCTGCGCTCGGCGTTCGTCGCGATCGTCTCGCTGCCGCTCGGGCATCCTCGCGGCGTTCATCGTCATGCACTACCAGGGCGTCAACGCCAACATCATGTCGCTCGGCGGCATCGCGATCGCGATCGGCGCGATGGTCGATGCGGCGGTGGTGATGATCGAGAACGCGCACAAGCACCTCGAGCGTTGGCAGCAGCGAGCATCCCGGCGCGACGCTCGCAGGCGAGGCGCGCTGGCGGGTCATCGGCGACGCCGCGGTCGAGGTCGGGCCGGCGCTGTTCTTCTCGCTGCTGATCATCACGCTGTCGTTCATTCCGGTGTTCACGCTCGAGGCGCAGGAGGGGCGGCTGTTCTCGCCGCTGGCGTTCACCAAGACCTATGCGATGGCGGCGGCGGCGGGCTTGGCGGTCGACGCTGATTCCGGTGCTGATGGGCTATCTGATCCGCGGCCGCATTCCCGAGCGAGCAAGCCAACCCGCTCAACCGCGGGCTGATCGCGGTCTACCGGCCGCTGCTGAATGCGGTGCTGCGTGCGCCGAAGCTGACGCTGGTCGTCGCCGCGCTGCTGGTCCTGGCGGTGAGCCTGTGGCCGCTGCAGCACATCGGCGGCGAGTTCATGCCGCGGCTCGACGAAGGCGACCTGCTGTACATGCCGTCGGCGCTGCCCGGCCTGTCGGCCGGCAAGGCGGCCGAGCTGCTGCAGCAGACCGACCGGCTGATCAAGACCGTGCCCGAGGTCGCCGAGCGTGTACGGCAAGGCCGGCCGCGCCGAGACCGCGACCGATCCGGCGCCGCTCGAGATGTTCGAGACCACGATCCAGTTCAAGCCGCGCGATCAGTGGCGGCCCGGGCATGACGCCGGACAAGCTGGTCGAGGAGCTCGACCGCATCGTCCAGGTGCCGGGCCTGGCCAACATCTGGGTGCCGCCGATCCGCAACCGCATCGACATGCTGGCCACCGGCATCAAGAGCCCGGTCGGCGTGAAGGTGGCCGGCACCGACCTGGCGACGATCGACCGCCTGACTGGCGAGATCGAGCGCGCGCTGAAGGACGTGCCCGGCGTGAGCAGCGCGCTCGCCGAACGCCTGACCGGCGGGCGCTACGTCGACGTCGACGATCGACCGCGATGCCGCCGCGCGCTTCGGCATGAACATCGCCGACGTGCAGTCGGTCGATCGCCTCGGCGATCGGCGGCGAGAACATCGGCGAGACGGTCGAGGGCCTGCAGCGCTTCCCGATCAACGTGCGCTATCCGCGCGAGACTGCGCGATTCGCTGGAGAAGCTGCGCGCAGCTGCCGATCGTCACCGAACGCGGCGCGCGGATGGTGCTGTCCGACGTGGCCGACGCTGCGCATCACCGACGGCCCGCCGATGCTGCAGAAGCGAGAACGCGCGGCTGTCGGGCTGGGTGTACGTCGACATCCGCGGGCGCGACCTGAAGTCGGCGGTGCAGGACATGCAGCGCGTCGTCGCCGAGCAAGGTGAAGCTGCCGCCGGGCTACTCGGTCTCGTGGTCGGGCCAGTTCGAGTTCCTCGAGCGCGCGACGGCGAAGCTCAAGGTCGTCGTGCCGTTCACGCTGCTGATCATCTTCGTGCTGCTGTACCTGACCTTCAAGCGCTTCGACGAGGCGCTGCTGATCATGGCGACGCTGCCGTTCGCGCTGGTCGGCGGCATCTGGCTGCTGTACCTGCTCGGGCTACAACCTGTCGGTCGCCGGCGCGGTGGGCTTCATCGCGCTGGCCGGCGTGCCGGCCGAGTTCGGCGTGATCATGCTGCTCTACCTGAAGCAGGCCTGGGACGCGCGCGTCGCCGCAGGGCAAGACCGAGCGCACGACGATCTGCTCGACGCGATCCGCGAAGGCGCGGTGCTGCGCGTGCGGCCGAAGGCGATGACGGTGGCGGTGATCCTGGCCGGTCTGTTCCCGATCATGTGGGGCAGCGGCACCGGCTCGGAAGTGATGCAGCGCATCGCCGCGCCGATGGTCGGCGGCATGATCACCGCGCCGCTGCTGTCGATGTTCGTGATTCCGGCGGCGTATCTGCTGATGCGGCGGCCGCGCGAACGCGTGACGCAAGCGAGCAGTGTGCTGGCGAAGGCGGCATAGCTGACCGACGGTCGCGGCCAGTGCAATCGCCACCGGGCAGTTTTCGTTCGAGGAACTGCGCCGGCACTACGACACTTCCCGCGCTGCCCTCTTGCAGCACTGTGTCTTCAGGCCGCCAGTAGCTCCGGCGCGATCAGCCGCTCGATCGCCTGGTGCGCGCGGTCGAGAGCCCGTTGCTGGTGCGCTTCGCCCAGCGCCAGCCCTTCAGCGTAGACAAACTCGACCTTGTCCATGCCGACGAAGCCGAGGAAATCCCGCACGTAAGGCGTCTGGGTATCGCGCGGCGTGCCGGCGTACAAGCCGCCACGCGCGGCGAAGACAAACACTTCCTTGTCGCGCAGTAAGCCGACCGGTCCCTGGTCGGTGTAGCGGAATGTCACGCCCGCGCGCGCGACGTGATCGAAATATGCCTTGAGCGTCGATGGGACACCGAAGTTGTACATCGGAAGACCGAGCACGATGACATCCGCACGAACCAGCTCATCGATCAGCCTGTCCGAATAGTCGACGACACGCTGTTGTTCGACCGTTCGCTCACCAGGCTTCGATAGAAATGCTCCAAAGCGCGCGGCGTCGAGATGCGGCACCGGCTGCTTCGCCAGGTCGCGCACGATGATCGCGCCGTCCGGATTCGACTCGCGCCAGGCGGCGACGAAGCGTCTGGCCAGCCTGGACGACTGGCCCGCATCCGCGTTAAGGCTGGAGGTGATCTGCAGCAGGGTCTTCATCTGGGACTCGCTTTGTCGTTGAACTGAGCGAATTTCACCATTGCCGTGCTCGATTAAAAAGCTCAAAATTATGGCCGAATCAATCGAATCGTTGAATATATGGCCAGCCCCCGGATTTCGCTCAATCAATGGCGTGCGCTGGTTGCGGTCGTTGATACCGGCAGCTATGCGAAGGCTGCCGAGGCCCTTCACAAGAGCCAGTCGACGGTGACGTACGCCGTGCAGCAACTCGAGTCGCAGCTCGGCGTCAAGGCGTTCAGGATTGCGGGGCGCAAGGCCGTACTGACGCCGACGGGAGAGTTGCTGCAACGGCGCGCGCGCTATCTGCTGGATGAAGCGGGCCAGCTCGAAGGATCGGCACAACGACTATCAGCCGGATGGGAGGCCGAACTGCGCCTGGCAGTTGAAGTGCTGTTTCCGACCTGGCTTCTGCTCGACTGCCTTAACCGCTTTGGCGAGGAAAGCCCCACGACCCGCATCGAACTGATCGAATCGGTGCTGGGCCATCGGACCGACGCGCTGACGAAAGGTCATGCGGATCTCGCGATCTTCGCCAGCATCCCCGCCGGCTACCTGGGCGAATCGTTGATGCGCATGCGCTTTGTGCTGGCCGCGCATCCGAAACATCCCCTGCATCAGCTCGGACAGAAGCCGTCGCTGCGCGACCTGCGTCCCTATCGACACTTGCTGGTGCGCGAATCGAGCCCGGAGCGCGAATCCGCTCCGTCGATGGAAACGACGCAGAGCTGGACCGTTAGCCACCTTGCCACCTCGATCGAGGCGGTGCGATCCGGATACGGATTTGCCTGGCTGCCAGAAGAAAAGATCCGGAACGAGCTCGACGCCGGCGAGCTGAAAGTCTTGTCGCTGCGTGAGGGCGCCGAGCGGTTCGCTGAGCTTTATCTGATCTTCTCGGATCCTGAGCAGGCCGGCCCGGGCGCGCAGCGGCTTGCCCAGATCATCCGCGAAGTGACGGCTGGTTACTGTAAACGACACGCCGCCAATGCACGCCGAACGCGAAAGCCGCCAATCACGATCCGAAGGTAGCGCATTAGCGACGCGCGCCGACCTCGGCGTGCGCGAACTCAGCTCGCCTGACGCAGTCGCAGCGCGTTGCTGATTACCGACGCCGAACTGAGGCTCATCGCGAGCGCGGCGATCATCGGCGACAGCAGCCAGCCGGTCAGCGGGTACAGCACGCCGGCTGCGAGCGGCACGCCGAACGAGTTGTAGACAAAGGCGAAGGCAAGGTTCTGCTTCATGTTCGAGACCGTTGCCTCCGACAAGGCACGCGCGTGCATGACACCTCGCAGGTCGCCCTTGACCAACGTGACTTGCGCGCTCGACATCGCCACATCAGTGCCGGTACCCATGGCAATGCCGACATCGGCCTTGGCCAGTGCGGGCGCGTCATTGATGCCGTCGCCGGCCATCGCGACGATGCGGCCTTCCTTCTGAAACTTTTCGACCAGCGCCAGCTTGTCGGCCGGCTTGACCTCTCCGATCACCTCGTCGATACCGAGACGGCGGCCGACTGCCTGCGCCGTTGTCAGTCCGTCGCCCGTGGCCATGATGATGCGCACGCCCGCAGCTTTCAGCGACGCCAGAGCCTCCGGCGTGCTTGCCTTGATCGGATCGGCGACCGCGAGCAGGCCGGCCAGTTGCCGATCGACCGCCAGATGCATGACGCTCGCGCCGTCCGCGCGCAGCGTTTCGGCCTGTGCAACCATGCCCGTGACGTCGACACCCACTTGCTGCATCAACGCGGTGCTACCCAATGCGAGATCCTTGCCGGCAACTCGACCGCGCACGCCGATGCCGGAGCCCGACTCAAAGCTTTCCGGTTTGTCGAGCGTGAGGCCGCGTTCGCGTGCCGCACGCACGATCGCCTCAGCCAGGGGGTGTTCGCTGCCCGCATCGAGGCTGGCCGCCAGTCGCAGCACCTCGTCGGCATCAAATCCGGCTGCCGGCACTGCTCGGTCGAACACCGGCTTGCCCTCGGTCAACGTGCCGGTCTTGTCGACGATCAGGGTATCGACCTTGCGCAAGTTCTCGATTGCCTCCGCGTCCCTGAACAGCACTCCCTGCGTAGCTGCGCGGCCGGTCGCGACCATGATCGACATCGGCGTCGCCAAACCCAGCGCACACGGACATGCAATGATCAGCACTGCGACCGCATTGATCAATCCGTAGACCCAGCTCGGTTCTGGACCGAACCAGCCCCAGGCGAAAAAGCTCGCGATTGCGATCGCAACAACGATCATCACGAACCAGCCGGCCACCTGGTCGGCCATGCGCTGCATCGGCGCCTTTGAGCGTTGGGCCTGCGCGACCATCTGGACGATCTGTGCCAGCACTGTGGTGCTGCCGACCCGCTCGGAGCGCATGACCAGCGCACCGCTTGTGTTCATCGTGGCGCCGATCACCTTGTCGCCGGCGCGCTTGACGACCGGGATCGGCTCCCCGGTCAGCATCGATTCGTCGACCGCACTGCTCCCCTCGATGACGACGCCATCGACCGGCAGTTTCTCGCCCGGGCGCACGCGCAGCGCATCGCCAACATGAACATGGGCGATCGGGATGTCTTCCTCGGTGCCGTCGGCATTGATACGGCGTGCGGTTTTCGGAGCCAGGCCAAGCAGGGACTTGATCGCGGCCGAGGTCTTCGAGCGGGCTTTGAGTTCGAGCAACTGGCCGAGCAATGTCAGCGAGATGATCACTGCAGCGGCTTCGAAGTACACCGCGACTCGCCCCATCGAAACGAACGACGCTGGGAACACCCCTGGCGCTACCGTTGCCACTACGCTGTAGACAAAGGCCGCGCCGGTACCGAGTCCGATCAAAGTCCACATGTTCGGGCTGCGATTCGCGATTGATTGCGCCATGCGCACAAAGAACGGCTGGCCGGCCCACAGCACGATCGGTACCGACAGTACTAGCTCGATCCAGCTTTGCGTCGCCATCTGGAACCACTGCAACTTGTGCCCGAACATCGCGAGCACCGTGACGACAACGGTCAGTGGCAGAGTCCACCAGAATCGGCGGCGGAAGTCGGTCAGTTCAGGGTTTTCTTCTTCGTCGAGGCTCGGCATCTCGGGTTCGAGTGCCATGCCGCACTTGGGACAGGTGCCGGGTCGATCCTGCCGGATCTCGGGATGCATCGGGCAGGTATAGATCGCGCCTGCGGGAGCCGCCGGCACCGGCGCGACGACAGCGACCTTTGGTGCCAGGTATTTCTCCGGATCCGCCGCAAATCTAGTCTTGCAGCCGCCACAGCAGAAATAGTACGTGCGGCCCTCGTACTCGAAGCGATGCGCGGACTGCTCGGTCACCGTCATGCCGCAGACGGGATCCTTCAGCCCCGGCGCCGATCGCACCGGAATTGACAGCGAGTGTCGTCGGGCGCCGGGATTCAGGTGCGGGCCACCCATCTTGCCGGGATGTTTGTGATGATCTGTCATGACGATCTTGCTCAAGTCAGACCTTACAGCCAGCGGCGCGTACTTGTCATATACGCACTGTAGGCCTCGCCAAAAATCTCCTTCAACGCGCGTTCCTCGGGCGCGATCTGGAACCGATTGATGTAGGCAACAAAGAGCGGCAGGACGGGGAGTGCTGCGACATTGGCGAGCCAGACCGACCACGCAAGTAGCATCACCAACAAGCCGAGATACATTGGATTGCGCGTGCGGGCGAAAATTCCGCTGCTCACCAAAGACGAAGCCGCCTCGACGCGCATCGGATTCACGGTCGTCTTCGCGCGCGCAAATGCGATCACGCCAGCGATGCTGATGGAGACGCCCAGCATTGCGATCAATACGGCCGCCGGGCTCCTGGCGGGAATTTCGAACCCAAACGGCAACACGGTCGATAGCAGCCACATCAGGCACGCCGCAAGCAATGCAACTGCGGGTGGCGGAATCTTCAACTCGAGACCCTGCATTTCATCGGCCCATCGTCTGAATCAACTGAGATTTGGCATCTCAGCCCGCATGAGACCCTGGCCACGCGAGGGCCGGCGATGCAGCCTCATTTCGAAACAACGGTGATAGAACCGACCATCCCGGCCTGGTAGTGCCCCGCGATCAGACACGCGAAGTTGAACTCACCTGCGCGATTGAATGTCCACACCACGACGCCGGTCTTGCCAGGCGCCACGTGTGCCATGTAGGACTCCTCGTGTGCCATGCCAGGGTGCTTCAGCATGCTGGCCGCATGCTCATCGAGCCTTTTCCTGGTACCGATGACGAATTCATGGAGTTGTCTTCCATCGTTCTTCAGTACAAAGCGGATCGTTTCCCCGACTTTGACCTTGATGTGATCGGGCGAGAAACGCATGTCATCGCTCATCCGCACGTCAATCGAGCGTTGGACAGACTTCGCATCTCCCGCAGTGCCCCAGGGTGTTTGCTCGGCTTTGACCGCCTGGACGCTGGGGGCGACCGCCGCGCCTTGAGACAACGCGATGTTGGACCAGATGATGCCGAGTGCGGTGAACGCAGCCTTCGAAACGAACTTGTGATGACGCATCGAAGTGCTCTCTTCGAACGGCCTGTTGGGCGCAGCGAACAGAAAGGTACGCATTGTGCCGCCATGAACACGACTCCGCTGTTCTGCGCTTTGCCGCTGTCCTCGGTACCATCGGCCCATGCTGCCGATTCCCGCCCGATTGATTCAGGTCTTCATCGCCATAGCTGCGTTCGCCCTGCTGGGCGGCGCGCTGGTACTCCAGCACTTCTACGGCTTGAATCCGTGTCCGCTGTGCATCTTTCAGCGCATCGCGTTCATCCTCGTTGCCCTGCTGTCGATAGGTGCTGCGTTGCTTGGGCCACGGCGCGCAACCAGGTGGTTCGGGGCCGGGGCAGCGTTGTTTTCATTGCTTGGAGCCGGCATTGCGGCCTGGCACCTGCGTCTGCTTGCCCAACCCGAAAAACTCGCCTGCGGACCACAGTTGTCGGACATGCTCGACAATTTTCCCCTGACCCATGTGCTGCCCCGGGTGTTTGCCGGCAGCGGTGATTGCGCGACGGCCGGTGAACCTATCTTCGGCTTGCCGCTCGCGGCCTGGGCCCTGCTCTGGTTCCTGTTCTTTGCCCTCGCATCGATCGGCGCGCTGGCGCGGCGCTAGGTTCATGCAGTCCGGTAGGTAGTCAGCTCGGCCATGGTGATGCGTCGCAGCTCGAGAACTACGCCGATTACGGTTGAGGCTGAAATACCAGGAAGTACTGGTAGGGAAGAAATCCGTGCTGCGCCACTTGCGCGTAGCCAGCCGACTTCATTTCCTCTGTGACCTTGTTCGCAGGAATGCGGTCGCCCTTGGGCGGACCGATCGGCGACTCCGCGCTGAAGTCGATGATCGCGACTTGTCCGCCGGGCTTGAGGCTGTCTCCCAGGCGCTTGAAGTAAGCGGTCCGGTCTCCGATATGGTGGTAGGTATCGACGAGGAGAATCCGATCCACTTTCTCTGGAAGTGCCGCACTGTCAGACGTCGCTTGCACGGGCACCAGGTTCTTCAGGCCCTCGCGTTTGGCTCGGTCACCCAGGTACTTGACCATGTCTGGCTCCAGATCCACCGCGTAAACACGTCCGCCGGGCGTCATGTGCGCAAGACGCGCGGCAAAGTAGCCAGTGCCCGCGCCGATGTCAGCAACCTTGGCATTCGGCGTCAACTTGAGCGCCATGATTACTTCGTGCGGCTTCTGCCAGCGGTCGCGCTCTGGATCGTCGAAGACCTTGGCCCAATTCTCCGCGTCCGAGAAGCTGTGCTGGTGGCTCTGTGGTGTTTGCGCCAGCGAGTTACCAACGCTGAGCAGCGAGATTGCAGAGAACAGCAGGCGGAGAAGGGAATGCATCTTGGAGTCCATTCAAGAGAACAGGTTAAGAGCTTGGGAAAGACTTGCGCACTAGGCTTCGCCCAGCCTTGGACTCGCGGCAGTCACGCCGCACAAGGACAACATCGCCTTTCTCATTTCTTCGTTCTGCTATCGGTCCAGGTACGCGAACGCGGGGAGACCCACCGCTCGCGACGTAAGGCCCCGGTCTCGACCTGCGCCGGCTAGTCCCGCGCGGTCGGCAACCCCGCCATGCGCCATTCGGGCAAGCCATCCTGAAGGCGGCGTGCCTTCAATCCCTTCTTGCGCAGCAAATGCACGGCGTCATAGGACATCAAACAGTACGGCCCGCGGCAATAGGCGACTACTTCCTTGCGCTTGGGCAACTCCGCCAGGCGCTTTTCGAGTTCGTGAATCGGGATGTTGACCGCGCCGGGTACGTGCCCGGCCGCAAATTCTTCACGCGGACGCACGTCTAGCACCGTGACCAGTCCCTTCTTCGCGCGTTCAAGTAGTTCGGCGGCTGGCACGGGTTCAAGGTCGTCCTTGGCGTTAAAGTACAGGCGCACGATCCGGTCGACGTCGGCCAGGTAAGCCTGCCCGGCCTTGCCGAGCGCGTCGAACAGCGCAACGACCTCATTGCCGGCCAGTCGGTACCTGACGAACTGCGCCTCCTTGCGGCCGACGATCAACCCGGCCTGCTTCAACTTCTGCAAGTGCTGCGAGGCATTCGCAACGGTGGCACCGGTCAGCCGCGCGAGCTCGTCGACACTGCGTTCGCCCTGCGCCAGCAGTTCGAGTAGTTCGAGACGTACTGCGCTCGACAGCGCGGTGCCGATGCGGGCAAGGTTTTCGTAGATCTCGCGCTTCGGACTGATGGGGTTTGACAAGATCGCACCTCCGGGAATAGTATTCAATTGATTGCTTGAATAACTGATTAATCGTGGAAGCTTAGCATCGCCGGCCAGTTCGTGCGGCAATCGCCATGGTCGAAGTCGCTATCGAACACGAACCCGTGCTGCGCTTCGCCGCCTTTATCGGCGTGTTTGCGCTCGTCGCCGTTTGGGAAGCGCTTGCACCGCGCCGCGCGCAAGGTTTCACGCGCAAGCAGCGCTGGCCGCACAACCTCGGCCTGCTGGCGCTCGACGTACTGCTAGTACGCCTGCTGGCGCCGGCGGCAACAATCGCCGTGGCCATCGCTGGCGAAACGCAGGGCTGGGGCCTGTTGAACGCGGTGGCATTGCCCGCTTGGGCGCAGTTGCTGGCCGCGATTGTCGTGCTCGACCTTGCGATCTATTTGCAGCACGTTCTATTCCATGCGGTGCCAGCGCTGTGGCGGCTGCACCGGGTGCACCACTCCGATCCGGAATTCGATGTCACCACGGGCACCCGCTTCCACCCACTCGAGATCGTCCTTTCCCTCGGCATCAAGTGCGCGGTGATTGTTGTGGTCGGCGCGCCTGCGCTCGCCGTGCTGATCCTCGAAGTGTTGCTAAACGTCACTTCGATCTTCAATCACGCCAACGGGCGCCTGCCGCTGCGCCTTGACCGCCTATTGCGTTGGGTCGTGGTGACTCCGGACATGCACCGCGTGCATCACTCAATCGTTCAATGCGAAACCGACAGCAACTTCGGTTTCAACTTGCCGTGGTGGGATCGCCTGTTCGGCACCTACCGCGCACAGCCGGCCGCTGGCCATGCAGCCATGGCGATCGGCGTCGACGGCCTGAGCGGCCCCGAAGAGTTGCCGATCGGACGGCTGCTGACACAACCGTTCCGCGCCGCTGCAGAAGACGCCGCTGTCCTCCATCGGGATGGAGCCGATGTCTTCGCAACTCCAGTGCTTATCGAACAGGAGGAATCCTGATGCGCAAACTTTTGCTTGGATTCATCCTCGCCGCGGCGCACTTGGTCTGGACCGTCGCTTCGGCCCAGCAGATCTCGATGCCCGTGCCGGGCTCGCTCGACACCGCCGGCCGCAAGGTGCTGACCTTCGTCGCTAAGGATCCGCCGGGGCAGCGCTGCAACGGCAACCTGCAGGTGGCTGCGGAACTCGCCAACGTTTACCGCGTGCCAATCCAGTTGCTGCCTTCTAGCCTGGCACCGGGACTGCCTGCGCCAGCCGTCTTTTTCGGCAATCAACTGATCGCTGCGGACGGTCGCGATCACAACGGCCAAACAAGTTTCCAGATGGTGGCCGACGTGCTCGAAATCGAGGGCGTGGCCAAGCAGGAGAAAACCGGCTTGCTCTACAACGAAAAGGTTCGCAAAGACTTCGAGGCCTTGCGCGCCGCGATCAAGTCTGGAGGCAAGTGATGAGTTCGACACTGTTGATCCTGAATGACGCGCCGTATGGCAGCGAGCGCAGCTACAACGCGCTGAGGCTGGCGCGCTCCTTGCTGGATAAGGGCGCAAGCGGAGTGCGTCTGTTTCTGATCGGCGACGCGGCGGCTTGTGCGCACGGCGGCCAGAAAGTGCCGCAGGGCTACTACAACATTGCCGACATGCTCGGCGCGGTCATTCGACGCACCGGCGAGGTGTCGGTGTGCGGCTCGTGCATGGACGCAAGGGGGATTACCGAAGACGAACTCGTAAGCGGTGCCAATCGAGGCTCGATGGAGCTGTTGTCGAACTGGACCACCGAAGCGGACAAGGTGATCGCCTTCTAGATTCGGCAGCGACTGGAGATCGAGGGCATTCCCAAGCAGGCCATGACCGGTCTGTTCTACAGCGACAGGGTACGAAAGGCTTTCGAGACCTTGCGCTCGACGATTGAACTTGGCGGCAAGTGATTTCGCTGGGTGTCCCAAGACCAGACGCGTGTACCGCGGCGATGCGTTGAACTGGATCCCGGTACCGGTTCAATTGAAAGAATTTTCCGGATAAGACGCATTAGATGGACAAGTGGTAGGCAACTGCCGACACTCACTGATTCGGTTTACAACCAAGGGGCGTTGATGACCGCTAACAGTTCGCGCGTGGCTCAGGCGATCGATGTCGATTCAAAGACTCTCCGCAAGGCCATCCAGGATGAATACAAGGAAGTCGCCGAGCATCCCGGCAAGGGCTTCCACTTCCACACCGGCCGCCGCCTGACCAAGATTGTCGGCTACAAAGACGAATGGCTCACGGGCGTGTCGGAAATCGCTATTGAATCGTTCGCCGGTACTGGCAATCCCTTCGCCATGGGCGAATTGGCCGCTGGCGAGCGAGTGGTCGACGTCGGATCAGGTGGGGGCATCGACTCGCTCGTCGCTGCTCGTATGGTCGGCCCAACTGGAAGAGTTGTTGGAGTCGACATGACCCCGGCGATGCTTGAGAGGGCCCGCACGGCGGCCGCAGAGTCCGGCATTGACAACGTCGAGTTCCGCGAAGCCTACATGGAGGAGCTCCCGGTGCCCGACGGCTGGGCCGACGTGGTCATCTCGAACGGCGTGCTCAACCTTACCCCCGACAAGCAGAAGACCGTTGGCGAGCTGTTCCGGGTGTTGCGTCGAGGCGGGAGGCTTCAGATCGGTGACATCCTCGTCAGTCGGGAGGTTCCGGAGGGGGCGAAAAGAAAGATTGAACTCTGGACCGGCTGAATTGCCGGCGCTCTGCTGGAGGCAGAGCTGCAGTCGACGGTCGTCGCTGCCGGTTTCACCGATTTTGAAATTACCTGGAGGGCCGAGGTCTTCGAGGGCGCCCCGCAGGCTTCAAGTGCGAGTGCGTTTGGCACTGTCGGAATCAATTTCCGGGCGACTAAACCCTGAGGGAGGGGAGATCCTTTCCAAGAGCTGACGCTAGGAGCACGGTATGGCTGGCGGCAATCTAGATCAACAAGTTGGCGACCTTCAATAGGGCCACGAATCGCGAAGTCAATGGCTCTGGCGAAGCAGTTGGCAGGTAACAGATAGTCTGGTGGAGGCACTGAAGGACAAAAGATCTATTGGTCGCCAGGTCGTTGTTTTCGTTGCGCCCGCTATCGCGCCAACTTTGACCTTCTGAACGCACCGGCAAAACCCCGGCTTCTTACAACTCGATACACGCCTCGCAGTTCGGAAAGAGACAGCAGTCGGCGCCGCCGCCTACGCTGCCGTTCACCGATCGAGGCCGCAATTGCAGTTCGCGCCTCACCCCAACGACAAGGAGCGAGGCATGAACGAACTAAGCAGAAGGGCACTCCATACGATCAGCGACTTCCGGCTCATTGCACTGGCAGTGGCGGCGGCGATGACGTTGGCGGCGCAGGCCGCCGACGCCGGCGCGCACGGTACAAAGCATGTAGGCGTCGCCTCGAACCCGTCCAAGGCGGGCACGACGAGCGTACAGCGCAGCCGTGGCGCCGATGGCGCGGTTGATTCGACACACACCGGTCGCAAGGGTGGCACCACTACGGTTGATCGCTACAAGGACGCGAGTGGCACGACCGATGCGCGCATCACGGGGCCGAAGGGTGGCGTCACCAATGTCGACCGCACGCGCGGTGCCGACGGCCTGGTCGACCGGACGACGACCGGGCCCAAGGGTGGTGTCACCACGACCGATCGCAGCCGTGGTGCCGATGGCCTGGTCGACAAGACGGTGACCGGACCCAAGGGGAACACCTCGACTGTGGACCGCTCACGAGGTAACGATGGCCTGGTAGACAAAACGGTCACGGGTCCCAAGGGTGGTGTCAGCACAATTGATCGCAGCCGCGGCAGCGATGGTCTCGTCGACAAGACCGTGACCGGGCCGAAAGGGCAAACCGCGACTGTTGATCGTACGCGGGGCGCGGATGGCACTGTCGACAAGACCGTGACGACGGCAAGGGGTACGACAACGTTCGATAACCACCGCGGCGCCGATGGCGTTATCGACACCACGCGCACCGGAACGCACGGTGGCGTGGCCTCGGTTGATCGATCCCGCGGCGCAGACGGTCTGGTCGACAAGACCGTGACGGGCCCACAAGGCCAGGTCGGAACCGTCGACCGCAGCCGCGGTGTCGATGGCGCAGTCGATTCGCTAAGCACGGGTCCCAACGGCGGTACGCGCGCGATCGACCGCAGTCGAAACGCCGACGGCACTGTCAATCGCACGGTCGCGACGACTCCACCCACAACGACTCCTGTGCCTGCCAAGTAGCAACTCTCCGGCCCCATCACTACGCAGCAGGCTTGCGGGCGCCCGAGGGCGCCCGTTTTTCTTTGGCATCTCGATTTTGCCGTGGCTGCATTGAAAGCGGCCTCGGCAAGCTTCAGCTCGCCCGCGCGGCGAATTAATCGATGTGTTGCGCGACCGCGCGGACATCATGCGTATGAACGATGCGGCGATGCGCAACCTCAACCGCCGCCTGTTTCTTGGGGTCCGGGGTGTTTCAGAAGTAGCTTGCGATAGCCCGCTATCTCTTCGCTGAAGTAGAAGAACTCCTTGTTTCACCCCTTGCTCTGACGAGTCGCGTCCATAGGCACCGTCGAGCACTAGACAGTGGTGGGCATTTCCTCTTCTTTTAACCGAATCAGTGCAAGCGGTTTATTACTACCCTGAGTTCATCGCGTTTGCGGTCGGCCCACGGGGTCAAGGAGGTCTGAATGAACGCGCCCATCGAACTCTTTACAGCGTTTCGCGAGTCCTTTGTCCGTGCACTGGATGAAGAGATGGGGCTGGAAGACTTCCTGCACTACTGCAAGAGCGATCGCATGGCGTACGCGAGCGCGCACGAATGCGTGCTCGAGGCGATTGGCAAGCCCAGGCTGGTCAACACTGCCGATGACGCGCGGCTGTCGCGCATTTTCCAGAACCGCGTCATTCAGTCCTGGGATGCGTTCGCGGACTTCCATGGCATGGAAGAAACCCTAATGTCGCTGTACGCATATTTCCTACACGCGGCGCAGGGGCTCGAAGAGCGCAAGCAGGTGCTGTATCTGCTCGGCCCGGTCGGGGGTGGCAAGTCGTCGCTGGCGGAGAAAATCAAGTCGCTGTGCGAACAATTCCCCATCTATACATTGAAAGACTCGGTGTCAGGCAAGGTGTCGCCGCTGCTCGAGTCGCCGCTGGGACTGTTTCCGCGCGACAAGTTCGGCGCGAAGATGGAAGATCGCTACGGCATTCCGCGCCGCGCCTTGACCGGCATCGCCAGCCCGTGGGCGCTGAAGCGCCTGAAAGAGTTCAAGGGCGATCTGTCCAAGTTTCAGGTCGTGCGCGTCATGCCATCGGTGCTGAACCAGATCGGCATCGTCAAGACCGAACCAGGTGACGAAAATACACAGGACATCTCGTCGCTCGTCGGCAAGGTTGACCTGCGCATGCTGGAGCAATTCGCGCAGGATGACCCGGACGCCTACAGCTACTCGGGCGCGCTCTGCCTGGGATCGGCGCGCTGTGTCGAATTTGTCGAGATGTTCAAGGCGCCGCTGAAGGTGCTCAATCCGATCCTGACCGCCACCCAGGAAGGCAACTTCAAGGGCACCGAAGCGCTGCCGGCACTGCCGTTCACCGGCTTCATCATGGCGCACTCGAACGAGGCCGAGTGGCTGAAGTTCCGCAATAACAAGGATAACGAGGCATTCATCGATCGCGTGTACCTGGTCAAGGTGCCCTACTGCCTGCGCGTGGATGAAGAGGTGCGCATCTACGACAAGATGCTGAAGGCCTCGACGCTGTCGGAGGCGCCGTGCGCGCCACAGACATTGCGCACGCTGGCCGAGTTCTCGGTGCTCTCGCGGCTCGCGGTGCCGGACAACTCGTCCGTTTTCAGCAAGCTGCGGTCCTACAACGGGGAAACCCTGAAGGACGTCGATCCGCGCAGCAAGAGCGTGAAGGAATATCGCGACGACGCCGGCATGCAAGAGGGATTTTCCGGACTGTCGACGCGCTGGGCGTTCAAGACGATTTCGGCTGCGTTCAACCGTGACCCGAGCGAGATCGCCGCCGATCCTGTCAACCTGCTGGTCGTGCTCGAGGATCGTCTCGCGAAGGAAGACCTCCAGGAAGAATTCAAGCGCCGCCTGCGCGGTCATATCAAAGAGTGGATCGTGCCGCGATTTGCAGAGTTCCTTGAAAAAGAACTGCAGATGTCGTACCTGGATGCGTACGGCGAGTACGGGCAGAACCTGTTCGACCGTTACGTGACCTACGCCGACAAGTGGCTGCTCGATGAGGACTGGCGCGATCCGGATACCGGCATGCAGTACTCGCGCGACGCGCTGAACACCGAGTTGGAGAAAATCGAGAAACCGGCCGGCATCTCGAACCCGAAGGATTTCCGCAACGAGGTCGTCAACTTCGTGCTGCGGGCACGAGCACACGGCAAGAACCCGCACTGGACCAGCTACGAGAAGCTGCGCGTGGTGATCGAAAAGCGGATGTTCAGCAAGACCGAGGACATCCTGCCGGTCATTTCGTTCGAGGCCAAGGGCTCGCAGGAAATGGAAGAGCGCCACAAGAGCTTCGTCAACCGGATGGCGGCGCGCGGCTATACCGAGAAGCAGGTGCGCCGCCTGGTCGACTGGTACATGCACTTCAAGAAATCGACTCAGTCGTGAGGGCGTAGCCGCCGCGAGGACGCTGTGTCCGACTCCCCCGCCCCAAGCCGTTACATGCGGGTCGTCGATCGACGCTCGGATCCGCCGGGGCGCAGTGCGGTCAATCGCGAGCGCTTCATTCGCCGCTTCAAGGACGAGATCAAGCGCGCGGTCGATGACGAGATCGGCAAGCGCGGAATCGCCGACGTCGGCAAGGGCAGCAGGATCTCGATCCCGGGCCGTGGGCTGAAAGAGCCGCATCTGCAGCACGACCACAAGACCGGCAGCCGTGACTTCGTGCTGCCGGGCAATCACGAGTACATACCGGGCGATACGATCGATCGGCCCGGCGGCAGCGAAGGCGCTGGTCAGGGCAACGAGCCGGGCGAAGGCGAGAGCCGCGACAATTTCGGTTTCGTGCTGTCTCGCGACGAATTCCTGCGACTGTTCTTCGACGATCTCGAACTGCCGAACCTAGAGCGCACCCGGCTCGGCGATGTGACGTACGTGCATACGCGTCGCGCCGGTTATGCCCGCGACGGCGTGCTGGCCAATCTGTCACCGGCGCTGACAATGCGCATGTCGATCGCGCGTCGCATCGCGTTGCGCGGCGGCATCGCGCGACTGCTCGATGAACTGGCGCGGGAAGTCGAGGAACTGGAGCCGTTCGGAGATCGAGCGGCGCGCCGAACTCGAGGAAGAGATCGCGCAGCTGCGCCTGCGTCGCGAACAGCTGCCATTCCTGGAAGCAATCGACCGCCGCTTCCGCGCGCGCCAGCCGGTCGCGGCACCCGCTACTCGCGCCGTGATGCTGTGCCTGATGGATGTATCGGGCTCGATGGACGAGCGCAAGAAGGACCTGGCCAAGCGCTTCTTCGCCTTGCTGTATCTGTTTCTCGAACGCAAGTACAGCGCGGTCGAGGTCGTCTTCATTCGCCACACCGAGACCGCGCAGGAGGTCGACGAGAAGACGTTCTTCCACGATCCCCAGACCGGCGGCACGCTGGTGATGCCGGCGCTGCAACTGGCGCAGAAAGTGATCGACACGCGCTTTGCCGGTCCGGACTGGAACATCTACATTGCGCAAGCCTCCGATGGCGATTGCGGTGAGGACGATGCGCAGCGCTGCGCCGCCTATCTGCAGGCCGAGATCCTGCCGCGCGTGCGCTACTTCGCCTACATCGACATTCCAGCGAGCAATTCCGGCGGCTGGTTCAACCGGCCGTCGGACCTTTGGGAGTGTTACGAGACGATCGAAGACCACGGATTCGCCAAACGCAAGGTGAATGACCGGCGCGACATCTGGCCTGTGTTCCGCGAACTTTTTGCGCGCAAGGACACGGTGGCATGAACCCACCGGTGCGAGCTGAACGAACACCGCTGTCGCCATGCGAGGCAGACCAATGAATCCATGGGATCTGGCGGCACTCGATACGCCCGCGCGGGTGCGCGCAAGCATCGCGCCCGAACGGCCGTGGCCCAGGCTGGTATCGCGGCCCGCGGTACCGATGCCGAAGCCTGGGACCAGGCGCGTTGCCGCGCCGATCGCAAGCGGCACGGAGTGGACCGTGCCACTGCTGGAGCGCTTCGATGTCGCGCTCGCGGCGCATGCGCGGCGCATGCAACTCGACACCTATCCAATCCAGTACGAGGTGATCACCGCGGCGCAAATGATCGACCTGTGTTCAACCGTCGGCATGCCGGTGCATTACCCGCACTGGAGTTTCGGCAAGCAGTTGCTCGGCCAGGAACACACGTACAAGAAAGGAATGAGCGGGCTGGCGTACGAGATCGTCATCAACACCAGTCCGTCGCTGGTGTACCTGATGGAAACCAACACCTGTCGCTGCAGGTGCTGGTGATGGCGCATGCCGCCTATGGGCACAACGCGTTCTTCAAGAGCAACTATCTGTTCCGCCAGTTCACGCAGGCCGACGGCATCCTCGATTACCTGACATTTGCGCGCAATTTCATCCTTGACTGCGAGCAGCAGCACGGCTGGCGCGAGGTCGAGCGCGTGCTCGACTGCTGTCATGCACTGGCGCCCTACGGCGTGGATCGTTACAAGAAGCCGGCGCGCCTGTCGGCGAGCCGCGAGCGCGAGCGCCTGGCCGAACGCCTGCGCTTCGCGCAGCACCACTACAACCCCGACTTCGCCTATCTGTACGAAAACGCAGAGGCCAAGCAGGAACCCGCGCCGGAATCCTTTGATCCGCAGGAGAACCTGCTCTATTTCATCGAGAAGCGCGCACCTAAGCTTGCACCCTGGCAGCGCGAGCTCGTACGGATCGTGCGCAAGATCTCACAGTACTTCTACCCGCAACGGCTGACCAAGGTCGCCAACGAAGGCGCCGCCACTTTCTGGCACTACACGCTGCTGCACGAGCTGTACGACCAGGGCCAGGTCGATGACGGCTTCATGCTGGAGTGGCTGTCCAATCACAGCGATGTCGTTACCCAGCCGCCGTTCGATGCCGAACACTATCGCGGCATGAACCCCTATGCCCTGGGCTTCTCGATCTTTCGCGACATCCGTCGCATCTGTGAGCAGCCCACCGACGAGGATCGCGAATGGTTCCCGCGCCTGGCGGCAACCGATTGGGTCGAGGCGGTGCAATTCGCAATGGCCAATTTCAAGGACGAAAGCCTGATCGAGCAGTATCTGTCGCCCAAGGTGATGCGCGACTTGCGGCTGTTCATGCTTGCCGATGACGAGAACGACCGCAGCAAGTACGCCGTGCGTGCGATCCACAACGAGCAGGGTTATTCGAGTGTGCGCCAGATGCTCGCTGCCCAGTATCGCCCCGAGGCGCACACACCGCCGCTCGCGGTTACACGATTCTCAGCCGACAGCGACCGTGCCCTGCTGCTGCAGCATCGCGTCGAGCGCGGCCGCTTGCTCGAAACCGACACCGCCACCGAAGTGCTCGGCTACATCAAGGAGCTGTGGCAGTACGACGTGGTGCTGGAGGAAGTCGACGATCGGGACAACCGGTTGAAGATTCACCGGACCTAGTCAGTGACCCGCCCCTGTTGGCGTATTGGCGGGAGTCCGTCGCCGACGGTCGATGCGCGAGCCGGCTTGCAGGTCACATGGTCACGCGGGGCAGGCGTTACCAGCGGCAATGTCATCGGGCTGGAAGGGCGCTCCCTCGTTTTGCGCTGTTGTCCCTCGCGCTTGCCGCGGCGTGACGGCGCATGAAAGCCTTCATGCGCGGGGCGATGTCGGATTTGTAGAGCGAGCCGTTGAAGATGCCGTAGTGCCCGACGCCTTCCTGCACATGGTGCTCGCGCATGCGCGCTGGCAGCTTGCTGCACAGACCTTGCGCCGCCTCGGTGACGCCAACGGCCACCATCTCGTCCTCGGCACCTTCGAGCGTGAGCAGCGCAGTATCTTTCAGCGCGGCGCAGTCGACGCGTCGTCCGTGCACCTGCAGCGTGCCCTTGGCCAGCTGCTGGTCCATGAACACGCGCTCCAGCGTCTCGAGATAGAACTCGGCCGTGGCGTCCATCATGGCGTTGTACTCGTCGTAGAAGACGCGATGCTTTTGTGCGGCGGTCTGGTTGCCCTGCGCCACATCCATGAAGAATTGCACATGCTTGGCGATATGCGTGCGCAGATTCAGCGACACGAACGCCCCCAGCTGCAGGTAACCGGGGTAAACGAGCCGCCCAGCGCCTGGATAGCTGGATGGCACCTTGTGTACATTGAGCCGCATCAGGGCCAGAGGAACATGATTGGCGAATCTGGTGACGGCGTTTCGATTGACCCGGATGTCAATCGGGCCGGCGAGCAGCGACAGCGTGCGCGGCCGATTCGGATGCCTGTCCTCGGCCATCACGGCTGCGGCACATAGCGCAGGCACTGCGGCCTGGCACAAGCCGACGAGATGCACGTTCGGCCCCAGCGCGTCGAGAAACTCGACCAGGTATTGCACATACTCGTCAAAGCCGAAGCGCCCTTCCGTCACGGGTACCAGCCGGGCGTCTACCCAGTCCGTGATGTAGACATCGAAATCCGGCAGGAATTCGCGCAGCGTGTCCTTCGAGAGGGTGGCATGGTGACCGGACATCGCGGCGACGAAGAGAACTTTCGGCGCCTTGGCGGTGCCGCCATGATGGAAGCGGCGGAGCTGGCAAAACGGTCTCTCGATCACGACATCTTCGACGATGGGCGCTGGCTTGCCGCCAAGGTTGAGCGGCTCATAGTTGAAGGCTTGCTTCGGATACTTCCGGATCAGACGCAATACCGACTCGACGCTCGCGGCGCGGAAACGATTGAGGCGACTGTGGCCCAGCGGATGGCGAGGGTGCGTGACGAACCGGTGTTGTAGGTTCAGTGTCGTGTGCACGGGATGCAGCAGTTGTTCGAAAAGGGTGCGGAGCTGGTAGCGCATGAAGATTCTTTCCGGGTGGTAGCAATCGGTAAAGCTATTGCGGCGGCGCTTGCGGGACGCTCAGGTTTCCAGCACGTAGCCGCCGCGGGACGCCGGTCCGAGATCGAGTCGCCAGACTGAACGCTGATGATGCAGCGAACGCCAGTGTCGGCCAGCACCTGGCTCAGCGTTGGTGTCGCCGAGACATGTAGGACGATGGCCTCGACGCCGGCGTCATGGTGCTGATGCTTCAATTCCCGCGGCGTGGACACCGGATTCTCAATGACCTGTACCGCGCCGGCCCGAAGTATGCCAAACATCGCCACGAAGCGGTTTGGACAGCATGACGGCGATTCGATCGCCCGCGCCACATCCAAGGCCATCTTCAGCGGTTAACAGGCACTGAGCCTGCCCCGGAAACGACAGCATCAACCGCGCCCGATCGTGATCGGCGCCTGATCAGCTGCCGGTACTGCAGAGGCAAGCCCTAAACTTCATGCATGCATGTCTGCGTAATCGGCGCCGGAGTGGTCGGACTGACGACGGCCTACTTCCTCCACAGTGAAGGTCACACGGTCACGGTGCTCGACCGTGCTGCCGCGGCAGCGCCGGGAGCGAGCGGCGCCGGCGGCGCGCAGTTGTCCTACTCGATCTGCGCCGTGCCGGGCCGGGACCTGCTGTGGCCGGGATTTGCCTCGTTCAATTTTCTTCGCTTGCTGGGTCAGTCGGAGTGGTCATGGGGTTGGGCTGCGCTGCGTCACGCGAACACGCGCACAGCGCACGAGACGCTTGCCGAGCTGCTGAAGCTTGCGCAACTATCGCGTGAATTCATCGAGCCATTGATCGATGGCGAAGGCATTGACTGCAATCTGACCCGCCGCGGCAGGCTGGTCATTTACGACAATGCCGCGCGCCTGTCCGAGGCACGAGCGCAGATGCAGTACCTGATCGCGCTCGGAAGCAAGCAGAAACTACTGTCGCGCGACGAGTGCATCACGCGCGAGCCGACCCTGAAGGCACAGGAGCAGCGGATCGTGGGTGGCATCTGGATTCCCGGTGATGCTACCGCGGACAGCGGATCGTTCTGCGCTCAAGTCGCGACCTTGCTCGAGCGACGCGGCGTCACGTTTCTCCATGGCCGAACGGCCACCCAATTCGATCTCGATCAAGGACGCGTGCGCGCGGTGCTGACCGACAACACCGCGGGCGACATGCCGCTTCGAGCCGATGCCTTTGTGCTGGCCGCCGGCGGCGGCGCACGTTCTCTCGCGGCCACGGCTGGATTGCGGATGCCGATCATTGCTCTGAGAGCCTATTCAATCACGATCAAGCCAGATCGCGCGCCAATACCTGAGGTGTCAATCAACGACGCGCGCCGCCGGCTGGTGTTCGCGCCCCTCGGCGATCGGGTGCGGGTTTCCGGATTCGCCGAAATCGTCAATCCAGGGATCGATGTCGGCGAGTCGATTGCGCCAAGGCGCACCGCGGCCTTGCTCGATGCCGCGCGGGAAACGCTCGGGTATCGAATCATCGACGGCGATGTGCGGCCGTGGTCCGGACTGTGGCCAATGACTCCGAGCAGCCGGCCGCTCCTCGGACGCACTTCAGTCCGCGGCCTGTATCTGAACGTCGGCCATGGCGCGCTCGGTTGGACGCTGGCGGCTGGCTGTGCAAGGCTGCTGTGCGACGCAATTGCCGATCGCGCTCCTACAATCGATCTGGCTCCGTCCGCAATCCTGCCGCGTCCATGATTTCTCCCCGCTAGTGCCCAGATCCCAGTGAGGTCGCATGCCGCTCGACACCCACATACTTCATCGGCAGCTGCGCGCCAGCTATCCCGTAGCGGCCAGCGCCCAGGGATGCTGGATCACTGACTCGGCCGGCAAGCGCTATCTCGATGCATCGGGCGGGGCGGCAGTCTCCTGTCTTGGCCACGGCCACCCGCATGTGCTGGCAGCGATGCACGCACAGATCGATCGCATCGCATACGCACACACCAGTTTTTTCACGACCGCGGTCGCCGAGGAGCTGGCCGATGCACTGATTTCCAAGGCGCCGGCCGGCATGTCGCACGCCTACCTGGTTTCGGGCGGATCGGAGGCGATGGAGGCGGCGCTGAAGCTGGCGCGCCAGTACTTTGTCGAGCGCGGCGAGCCGCAGCGCGCGAAGTTCATCGCACGCCGCAACTCCTATCACGGCAACACCCTGGGTGCACTCGCGGTCGGCGGCAATGAATGGCGCCGACGCCAGTTTGCGCCGCTGCTGATCGAGGTCGAGCACCTCGCACCTACCTATGCCTATCGCGACCAGCGCGCCGGCGAAACACCCGAGCAGTACGGGGCGCGACTGGCGCTCGAGTTCGAGCGGACCATCGATCGAATCGGCGGTCGCAATGTGCTTGCCTTTGTCGCCGAGACGGTCGGTGGCGCCACATCGGGTTGCCTGACGCCGCCGCCAGGCTATTTCAAGCTCATGCGGGAACTGTGTGACGCCCACGGCATTCTGCTGATACTCGACGAAGTGATGTGCGGCATGGGACGCACCGGCAGCCTGCATGCGTGCGAGCAGGAGAACGTTGCGCCTGACCTGATGGCGATTGCCAAGGGTCTGGGAGGTGGCTATCAGCCGGTTGGCGCCGTGCTGGTCGGCAGTCGCGTGATCGAATCTCTCGCGCGGGGCAGCGGCTTCTTCCAGCATGGCCACACCTACATTGGACACGCGGTCGGCTGCGCGGCTGCGCTGTCAGTGCAGCAAGTGCTCGAGCGCGATCGTCTGGTCGAACGTTGCGCGAAGCAAGGTGTGCGACTGCGAGCGTCACTGGACGAGGCCTTTGTCGATCATCCGAACGTTGGCGAAGTGCGCGGGCGTGGATTGTTCCAGGCGATCGAACTGGTGGCGGACCGGATCAGCAAGGAACCGTTCGATCCGGCCCTGAAAATGCACGCGCGGATCAAGAAGTCGGCACTCGACCTGGGCTTGATGTGCTATCCGATGGGGGGCACGATCGACGGCGCGCGGGGCGACCACGTGATGCTGGCACCGCCCTTCATCATTAGCGATGACGAACTGGATCTGCTGATTGAACGCCTGGTGGAAGCGGTCGACCGCTCCGTCGCTTCGGCCATTTAGTGCGCGCCTTGCGCGCCAGCCCTTGGGGCGGTAAGGTGCCGCTCCCCATCGAGGGTCAGAGGAGAGCGCAAGATGAAGTTCAGAGTTTCGATGTGCGCCGCGGCCTTCGCCGCGGCCTTTGCCGCCACCGGCGCGTCGCAAGTTGCCAACGCACAGACCAAGTTCATCACGATCGGCACCGGCGGCGTGACGGGCGTGTACTACCCGGCCGGCGGCGCGATCTGCCGCCTCGTCAATCGCGATCGCGCCAAGACCAATCTACGTTGCTCGGTCGAGTCCACGGGCGGGTCGGTGTTCAATATCAACGCGATCAAGAGCGGCGAGCTCGACTTCGGCGTAAGCCAGTCCGACGTTCAGTACAACGCCTACAAGGGCCTCGGCGCGTTTCAGAAGGACGGTGCCTTTACCGATCTGCGCGCGGTCTTCGCCCTGCACCCCGAGCCATTCACGGTAGTGGCGCGCAAGGAATCCAATGTCGCCAAATTCGAGGACTTCAAGGGCAAGCGCTTCAACGTCGGCAACCCCGGCTCAGGTACACGTTCCTCGATGGAAGAACTGATGGGTGTCATCGGCTGGAAAAACAGCGACTTCGCGCTCGCCGCCGAGTTGCGTCCGGACGAGCATGGTTCGGCACTGTGCGACGGCAAGATCGACGGCTTCTTCTATGGCGTCGGCCATCCCTCGGCCAACATCCAGGACCCAACCACGATCTGTGGCGCCAAGTTGATTCCGCTCACCGGCCCCGCGGTCGACAAGCTGGTCACGGAAAAGCCCTACTACGCCTATGCGGTGATTCCGGGCGGGATGTACCCGAACAATCCGAACCCGACCAACACCTACGGTGTGCAGGCCACGGTAGTCTCATCGAGCAAGGTGCCGGTCGACACCGTCTATGCGTTCACGAAAGCAGTGTTCGACAACTTCGACGAGTTCAAGAAACTGCATCCGGCACTCGCCAATCTGAAGCCCGAGGACATGCTGAAGAACGGGCTCAGCGCGCCACTGCATGAAGGTGCGGTCAAGTACTACAAGGAAAAGGGCTGGATCAAGTAGGCCAAACCCGGACAGGGCCGTAGGCTCTGCCGGGTTTGGTTCGCCGCGCTGGAACGGACGGCTGTCTGCCGTTCAGCGCGGCGCCGAGAGCAACGACGGGCGGGTGACCGCCCGTTTGTGTTGACGGGGACTCGATGGACAAGCACAGCGAACCGCCGATCGCACCGACCGCCGAGATGCAACTCGGGGAGACCGAGAAGGTGCTGCAACTTGCGGCCGACGCCGATCTGGGCGGCCGCTCGAGCACCGGTTTCCACGGCAAGGTATTGCTGGCCACCGGACTGATCTGGGCGCTGTTCCAGCTCTGGTATGCGTCGCCACTGCCGTTCTCACTGCGCTTTGGTGTGTTCAATGACACCGAGGCGCGCTCGATTCATCTTGCGTTCGGACTGTTCCTCGCCTTCCTTGCCTTCCCGGCCAGCAAGCGTTCGCCGCGCGACCACGTGCCAGCGCTCGACTGGCTGCTCGCACTGGCCGGCGCGTTTGCTGGCGGCTATCTCTTCCTCTTCTACAACGCACTCGCCGATCGTCCGGGCAAGCCGGAAGCGATCGATATCGTGACCGGCGTGGCCGGCATTCTGCTGCTGCTGGAGGCGACCCGCCGCGCAGTCGGTCTGCCGATGGCGGTCCTTGCGGTGCTGTTTCTCGGCTACATCTTCGCTGGCCCGAATCTTTTCGATGTGGTGGCGCACAAGGGTGCCTCGGTATCGCGCGTGATCTCGCACATGTGGCTGGTGACCGAGGGCGTTTATGGCATCGCGCTCGGAGTATCGGTCAGCTTCATCTACGTATTCGTGCTGTTCGGCACCCTGCTCGACCGCGCCGGCGGCGGCAACTACATGATGCAGGTTAGCTTCGCGCTGCTAGGACACATGCGTGGCGGGCCGGCCAAGGTCGCCGTCGTGTCGTCCGCGCTGAATGGCCTGATTTCCGGCTCTTCGGTCAGTAACGTCGTGTCGGGCGGCATCTTCACGATTCCGCTGATGGCGCGCGCCGGCTATGGCCGGGTCAAGGCAGCGGCGATCGAAACCGCGTCTTCCGTGAACGGGCAGATCATGCCGCCGGTCATGGGCGCGGCGGCCTTCCTGATGGTCGAGTACGTCGGCATTCCGTACTCAGACATCATCCGACATGCGTTCCTGCCGGCGACGATCAGCTACATCGCGCTCTTCTACATCGTGCATCTGGAAGCGTTGAAGCTTGGAATGGAACCGATGGCGAGCGTGCGGAGTCGCACCCGTCGCCAGGCCTTTGTGTCCTGGTTGCTGGGACTATCGGGAACGATCGCCGCCTCGTGTGCGATTTACTACATCGCGCTTGGCACACAGTCGCTTTTGGGAAGTGCCGCGCCATGGGTGCTGGCGGGCATGCTGACGGCTCTGTATCTGTACAGCGTGCGGGTCGCAGCGCGCCAGCCGGACCTGCCGGCCGATATCGATGTCGATAATCCCGTGCTGCCGCCGGCCTGGCCGACCGTCAAGGCCGGCCTGCATTTCCTGATCCCGATCGGTGTGCTGATCTGGTGCCTGATGATCGAGGAACTATCACCGGGCCTGGCCGCGTTCTACGGCATCGTCGCGCAGATCGTCCTGATGCTGACCCAGCGGCCGCTAATCGAATTCTTTCGCGGCAAGGCGGGATTCGGCATCGAGCTGCGCCGCGGACTGCACGAGGTCATCAACGGTTTGAACGATGGCTCCCGCAACATGATCGGCATCGCGGTGGCGACCGGCTGCGCCGGCGTCATCGTCGGCACCATCACCCTGACGGGGCTCGGACTGCGGATGACGGATTTTGTCGAGTTCGTCTCGGCGGGAAACGTCCTAGTAATGCTGTTGTTCACGGCGTTCGTCTGCCTGGTGCTCGGCATGGGTGTGCCGACGACCGCCAATTACATCCTGGTCGCGACGCTGATGGCGCCGGTGATCGTCGAACTCGGCGCACAGTCCGGTCTGGTGATCCCGCTGATTGCGGTGCACCTGTTCGTCTTCTATTACGGGATCATGGGCGACATCACGCCGCCGGTCGGCCTAGCGAGCTTCGCGGCAGCGGCGATCGCGAAGGAAGACCCGATCAAGGTCGGCATCCAGGGCTCGGTCTATGCGTTCCGCACGGTGTTGCTGCCTTTCATATGGATCTTCAATCCCGCCCTGCTACTGATCGATGTGCATGGGTGGCAGGAAGCTGTTCTGGTCGCCGCGGCGTCGACGCTCGCCTCGCTGACCTTCGCGGCGGCGACCCTTGGCTGGTTCCGTATCAAGTGCCGTTGGTGGGAGATCGCGCTGCTGCTGGCAGCCACCTTTGTACTGTTCCGGCCCGACTATTTCATTGACTTCGTTGCACCCGAGTACACCGATGCGCCGGCGTCGAAGTTCAACGAGCTTGCGGCGAAGCTGGATGAGGACGATCGGCTCGTGTTCCAGATCAAGGGCACGTCACTCGAAGGCGATGACGTGAAGAAGACGGTCGCCGTACAGCTCGGCCCGAAGATCGGTGATTCGGTGGCGGCTGTGCGCAAGCGTCTGGCTGATGCGGGGTTGACGGTGAGCGGCCTCGGCGACCAGTTGCAGGTCAGCGCGGTGAAGTTCGGCAGTCGCGCCGCCAAGGCGCGGATCGAGCAGGGCTACGATATCGTGGCGGTTATGGTGCCGACCGACCGCCTCAGCGCACACTGGTTCTACATCCCGGGATTGCTGCTGGCCGCGCTGGCATGGGCGACGCAAGGCTTGCGCATGCGCCGGAAAGCGCTGTCCGCTTGACGCTGCGCGCAATCCGGAGAAAAAACGCGCGGTGGCCGCTCAGGCCGCGCGAAGCCTGGCTTGGTTCTCTGCCTCAACGGCCGGCGCGAGATCTGCGGCGTCGGCGCTGCGCAGCGCGCGGCCAATCAGCAGTACAACCGGGCCGTCACCAATCGGTGGCGCGCCCGCCGCGGCTTCTGCAAGCGTGCCGATCCATGCCCGCTCGTCCGGGAGGCTGACGCTTTCGGCGACCGCCAACGGCAGATCGAGCGGCAGGCCGGCATCGAGCAGTTGCCGAGCACTGGTTTCGATCTGTCGTCCGGCCATGTAGATCACGCTGGTCGATCCGCTCTCCTGTGCCGCCACGATTTCGTCCCAGCGGTGCGCGTCGAGGCCCTCGGCGACGCGCGGCGTGACGAGCGTGACCGCGCGCGCGATACCGCGCTGGGTCAGGGACACGCCAAGGCTGGCGGCGGCGCCGAATGCGGCGCTGATGCCAGGCACAATCTCGAACCGGATGCCGGCCGCGCGCAAGGCGGCGAGTTCTTCTTCCAGCCGGCCGAACACGGCCGGGTCGCCGCCCTTGAGCCGCACCACGCAGCCATGATCGCCAATCAATTTCGCCTGTTCGACCAGGCTGCGATTGATGAAGCGCTGCGCGGTCGAGGGCCGATGGGCGCGCTTCCCGACTGCGATCAACCGGGCCTGTGGGGCGAGCGCAAGGATCTCGGGCGAAACAAGCGCGTCGTGCAGCACGACGTCGGCGCGCGCGAGCAGGCGCGCGGCCTTGACGGTCAGCAATTCCGGGTCGCCCGGACCGGCTCCGACCAGGTAGACGGTTGCGCTCATGACCTCACCTCGCTGTCGGTACGGATCATTCCGGCCGCGACCGTGTGATGGGTCGTCGCATCGGCGAGGATGAACGCGCCGCTGGCGCGGATCGCTTCGTAGTTATCGAGTGCGAGCGGCTGCTGCGTCTCGATCTTCACGCGTGCAATCGCGTTGGCGGCAAGCGTCCCTCCATTCCCACCACTCCCGCCTGCCTCGGCGCGCCATTCGAGCGCGCTCAGATCAAGAACCGATTCAATGTCTCGCACGCGCGCCGCAACCCAGCGTGTGCCATGGCGCAGCCACAGTTTGCGTTGAGACGCCATTGGCGCGGCGTCGAGCCAGGCCAGATCGGCGCTGAATGTGCGCGTCAGCAAAGGCGTTGCAGTCGGGTCGACCAGCCAGTCGCCGCGTGAAATGTCGAGCTCGCGGTCGAGGCGCACCACGACCGACTGCCCGGGCTGCGCCCGCTCAAGCTCGCCGTCGTAAGTTCCGACCGCGGTCACGCGTGCCTCGATGCCGCTCGGCAGCACACGCACGATCTGGCCGGCCTCGAGCGTGCCGCTACCGATGCGGCCGGCGTAGCCGCGGGAACTGCGGCCAACGTCAGCGCCGCCTCCCTCGGAGCCGCCACCTTCAAAGCCACGCAGCACCAGTTGCACGGCGAAACGCAAGGGGTCCTGCGCGCGCTGACTGTCGTCAAGAGCGCTCGGGACCTGCTCGAGCCACTCGAGTAGCGAAGGACCGCGATACCAGGGCGTGCGTGCGCTGATGTCGACGACGTTGTCGCCGAGCAGGGCCGAGACCGGAATCGCGGTGACGTCGGCGATGCCGAGGCGGTCGGCAAGCGCGCGATAGGCGTCGACAATCGCCTTGAATGCAGACTGCGAGTACGCAAGCTGATCAAGCTTGTTGACGGCGATGACTACGTGCCGGATTCCGAGCAGGCGAACCAGTGCGGTATGTCGTCGCGTCTGCGGCAGCAGTTGGCCGCTGTACTCACCATTGCTTACGCGCGTCGCGTCGATCAGGATCACTGCGGCGTCCGCTGTACTGGCTCCGGTGACCATGTTGCGCGTGTACTGCTCGTGTCCAGGGGTGTCGGCGATGATGAACTTGCGCCGCGCAGTGGCGAAGTAGCGATAGGCCACATCGATCGTGATGCCCTGCTCGCGCTCGGCCTCGAGACCGTCGGTCAGCAGCGACAGATCAAGCTCCGATGAACCATTGGCCACCACGGCCCGGCGCTCGCCGGCGCGCTGCAGTGCCGTGATCTGGTCGGCGAGAATGCTGCGGGTGTCGTAGAGCAGCCGCCCGATCAGCGTGCTCTTGCCGTCGTCAACGCTGCCAGCCGTGATGAAGCGCAGGACGCCGCGGTCCTCAAGTGTGTGAATCGGCAGGGGTGCGTTCATCTTCTTGTGATCTGTGGTCTGTGATACGGCTCAGAAGTAACCTTCGCGCTTGCGCCGTTCCATCGACGCGTCCGAAGTCTGATCGTCCATCCGCGTTGCGCCACGCTCGGTGATTTCGGCGGACACGGTCTCGCGCAGGATGGCGTCGATACTCGTCGCCTCGCTCGCCACCGGGCAGGTGCAACTGATGTCACCCACGGTACGGAAACGCACCGAAACCTGTTCGATGGACTCGCCGGCGCGCGCGGGTGTCAGCGGCGTGACCGGCACCAGCAGGCCGCGTCGGCGCACGACTTCGCGCCGATGCGCGAAATACAGGTTCGGCAGCGGCAGGCGTTCGCGCGCGATGTACTGCCACACGTCGAGCTCGGTCCAATTGGAGATCGGGAACACCCGCAGGTGATCGCCCGGCGCTACGCGGGCGTTGTAAAGATCCCAGAGCTCCGGGCGCTGGTTCTTTGGATCCCACTGACCAAAACTGTCTCGGTGCGAGAACACGCGCTCCTTGGCGCGCGCTTTCTCTTCGTCGCGGCGCGCCCCACCAATCAGTGCGTCGAAGCCGAACTCCTCGATCGCTTCCAGCAAGGTCACGGATTGCGCCGCATTGCGCGAATCGTCCTCGCCGCGCAGCTTGACGGTACCGCGTGCGATCGAATCCTCTACCGAGCGCACGATCAGGCGCTCGCCGAGCGTGGCGGCACGCTCGTCGCGGAAGTCAATCACTTCCGGGTAGTTGTGGCCGGTGTCGATATGCAGCAGCGGAAACGGCAAGCGTCCCGGCCGGAAGGCCTTTTCGGCCAGACGCAGCACGACGCAGCTGTCCTTGCCGCCGGAAAACAGCAGCGCCGGTCGCGCGCATTCGGCCGCGACTTCACGCAGGATGTAGATCGCCTCGGACTCCAGCCAGTCGAGGTGGTCGAGGCGCGGCGGGGAGACGACGGCGGCTTCGCTCATGACTGGGCAACTTTCTCGATCCGGTGCAGGTGCAGTCCGCACTCCTTGCGCGCGTCCTGCTCCCACCACCAGCGTCCGGCGCGCGGGTCCTCGCCCGGGCGAACGGCACGCGTGCAGGGCTCGCAGCCGATCGACGGATAGCCGCGCGCGTGCAGCGGATTGACAGGAATGTCGTGCTGCTCGATGTACTCGTTCAACTCGCGGTCCGACCAGGCAGCGAGCGGATTGAACTTCGCGATGCCACGCGCTGCATCGAATTCGCGCTCCTGGAGCCCGGCCCGCTCCGGGCTCTGTGCGCGACGCTGACCGGTCAGCCAGGCATCGCGCCCGGCCAGTGCGCGTGCCAGCGGCTCGACCTTGCGAATCTCGCAGCAGCGATGTCGAAGATCGACGCTGTCGTAGAACGCGTTTCTACCGTGGTGTTCCACGTAGTCGCGCACTTGTGCAGCGTCGGGGGTCAGCACTTCGATCGCGATGCCGAAGTGACGACGCGCTGTCGCCAGCAGCTCGAGGGTCTCCGCATGCAGGCGGCCGGTATCGATCACGAACACATCGATCGGTACATGGAGCTCCGCAATCGCATGGGTCAGGGCCATGTCCTCGGCCGACAGGCTGGATGCCAAGGCCGGACGCCGGAAATCCGCAGCCACTCCGGCGAGCAGTTCATGCAGGGTGGTGGTTCTCATGCGGTGCCTCCGTCGCTCGCGGGTCGGCTGACCGCAGCCGGTCGCGCGTGCCGCCGGTACGAGGGCAGAGGTTGCTCGTAGGTCCCCTGATAGGCCTCGGAAAATGTGCGCAGCGCAGCGATCGCCGCTGCCGGGTCCTGCCCGGCGCGCAGGCTGAATGAGGTAAAGCCAACCCGCCGCAGGTACACCAATTGATCAATCACGACCTCGCCGATCGCACGCAGTTCGCCCCGATAGCCGAATCCGCGCAATTGGGCCGCCAGCGAATAGCCGCGTCCATCGCCAGATTTCGGGAAGTCGATCGCAATCAGTGGCAGGGACGCGATCTGGCCGCGAATCTGCGCGGCATCGTCGGTCGGCGCCAACCACATGCCGAAAGTCGGCGGCAAGGGGCCCGAATCAGACTGTTCGAGGTAGCGTTGCAGCGGCAACAGCAAAGGTTCGACCGCAGGATCGCCGTCGCCTTCTTCCCGCAGCACGAGCCAGGGGTCGTCAACGAAGATCCCCTCGCGCGTCAGGATCGATGTGGCATGCCGCCGGAACGCGCTAGGAGCAAACGGCGCATTCATGCCGTCACCTCCGCCGCCGCCAGTCGTTCATGATCCTTGTAGACGCTCGATTTGAACGGTGCGATCCCGGCGCGCGCGACAGTGTCGACAAAGCGCTCGCCCTCGTCGCGCAGCTTGACGTAGGTATCGATCAGCCGCGTAAACACCTCGGGCATCTCGGCTGCGCGGAACGAAGGCCCGATGATGCGGCCGACTGCTGAACGACCGCCGGCAGTGTCCGAGCCGTCGGCGCCGCCGAGCGAGACCTGGTACCACTCCTCACCGTCCTTGTCGACGCCGAGCACGCCGATGTGGCCGACGTGATGATGGCCGCAGGAGTTCATGCAGCCCGAGATGTTGACCGCGATCTCGCCCAGGTCATGCAGGAAGTCGAGATCGTCGAAACGGCGCTGGATTGCCTCGGCGATCGGGATCGACTTGGCGTTGGCGAGCGAGCAGAAGTCGCCTCCGGGGCAGGCGATGATGTCAGTCAGCAGCCCGACGTTCGGCGTCGCGAGTCCGGCGGCGCGCAGTTCAAGCCAGAGCGCGCCGAGGTCTTCCGAGCGCACATCCGGCAGGATCAGATTTTGCTGATGCGACACTCGCAGCTCACCGAAGCCAAATCGCTCGGCCAGATCGGCGACGAGATCCATCTGCTCGGCACTGGCGTCGCCGGGGGCAACACCCGTCGGTTTCAGCGAGATCACGACCGCCACGTAGCCGGGTGCGCGATGGGCTTTGACGCTGCGCTCGACCCAGCGCAGGAAGGGCCGCCGCAGTGCGGGCTCGACCGCGCCCCGCACCTTTGGCGAAAGTCGTGGTGAGACCGCCTCGTAGGCAGGCGGCGCGAAGTACGAGGCGACGCGATCCAGCTCGGACTGGGTCAGTGTGGCCGGGCCATTCTCGAGCTGCGCGTACTCGGCATCGACCTGGCGCCTGAACTCCTCGATGCCCAGCGCCTTGACCAGGATCTTGATGCGCGCCTTGTAGATGTTGTCGCGTCGGCCGTGCAGGTTGTAGACGCGCAGGATCGCTTCGACGTGGCTCAGGAAATGCTGCCACGGCAGGAACTCGCGCACGACCGTGCCGACCATCGGCGTGCGGCCCATGCCGCCGCCGACCAGCACGCGGAAGCCGATCGATCCATCGTGCGCGCGCAGAAGATGCAGACCGATGTCGTGGAAGGCGACTGCTGCTCGGTCCTCGCGGCTGCCTGAGATCGCAATCTTGAACTTGCGTGGCAGGTAGTTGAACTCGGGGTGGAAGCTGGACCACTGGCGCAGGATCTCGGCGAACGCGCGCGGATCGACGATCTCGTCGGGCGCAACGCCGGCGAATTCATCGCTGGTGATGTTGCGCACGCAATTGCCGCTGGTCTGAATCGCGTGCATCTCGACAGCCGCCAGCTCGGCCAGGATGTCCGGCGTGTCCTCGATGCGGATCCAGTTGAACTGAACGTTCTGTCGGGTCGTGAAGTGGCCGTAGCCGCGGTCATAGCGTCGCGCAATCTGTGCCAGGGTGCGAAGCTGCGTTGATGACAGCAGGCCATAGGGAATTGCGATGCGCAGCATCGGCGCATGACGCTGTATGTACAGACCGTTGCGCAGGCGCAGCGGTCGGAACTCGTCTTCCGAGAGCTGGCCGGCCAGATAGCGCTGTGTCTGGGAGCGATACTCCGCCACCCGTTCATTGACGAGCGTGCGGTCGATGGTGTCGTAGCGGTACATCGGTTTGGGCAAATCCGCAAAAGGTCAGCTGCCCGCACTGCAGGCGAGCCGCCCCCTTGCTTTGAAAGCGACAGGAACCCGCACTGTAGTGACCGCGCGGGCCGCGCCAACGACGCATTGACCCTTTCGGTATGGCCATTCGGAATAAGCGCTCGGCCCTTCGGTCGATAAAGTTCTGATCGAAATGCACCGCCGGCGCGGCTGGCGGCGACTGGCTTGGTCTGATGGCCTTGCCCATGCCGATGTCTCGGATGCCGGAACTTCCGACCCGATCGCCAACCCCCACTTTCAGAAATTGGAGTGACTCGAGTCATGACAGCTTGCTTTCACTTTCGCCAGTCCCGGCGTAACGCTGCCTTCACGCTTGCTGGACTGGCTGTCTTCGGCGCGGGTCTTGTAGTCGCCGATGTTCAAGCACAGGCTCAAGTGCAGCCGATCACCCTGCTCAATGTGTCCTACGACCCTACCCGAGAGCTCTACCAGGATGTCAACAAGGCCTTCGCCGCCCAGTGGCAGTCGAAGACCGGACAGGCGGTCACCATCCGGCAGTCCCACGGCGGTTCGGGGCGCCAGGCGCGCTCGGTGATCGACGGACTCGATGCCGATGTCGTAACGCTGGCACTCGCCTACGACATCGACGAAATCGCAGCGAAGGCAAAGCTCTTGCCGGCGGATTGGCAGAAGCGGCTGCCGCTCAACAGCGCGCCCTATGCATCGACAATCGTCTTCCTCGTCCGCAAGGGAAATCCGAAGGCGATCCGCGACTGGAACGACCTCGCACGGTCGGGCATCAACGTGATCACCCCGAATCCGAAAACCTCCGGCGGAGCGCGCTGGAATTATCTTGCAGCCTGGGGTTATGCATTGAAGCAGGCGGGCGGTGATCCGTCCGGTGCCGACGCGAAGGCTCGCGAGTTCGTAACGCAGATTTATCGGAACGTATCAGTGCTCGACTCCGGTGCCCGCGGCTCGACCACGACCTTCGTGGAACGCGGCATCGGTGATGTCTTCATCTCCTGGGAAAACGAGGCACTGCTCGCGATCAAGGAGCTGGGACCGGACAAGTTCGAGATCGTCTATCCGTCGGTCAGCATCCTCGCCGAACCGCCGATCGCCGTGGTCGATCGCAACGTGGACCGGAGAGGCACGCGCGCAGTTGCCCAGGCCTATCTCGAGTTTCTCTACACGCCTGCGGCCCAGGAGATCATCGCGCAGAACTACTACCGCGCGACCGACAAGGCGGTTGCGGCGCGGTACGCGAAGCAGTTTCCGGTGCTGCGACTGTTCACCATCGACGAGGTCTTCGGCGGCTGGGCAAGGGCACAGAAGACCCACTTCAGCGATGGCGGCGTGTTCGATCAGATCTATCAGCCGGGCGCGATCGCCCGCAGCAAGTAGGTCACGGCGCTGCCCGAACCGGTCGGCCGATTCAAGTCATGAGCGCTGTCCTCGTACGGCCATCGGCATTGTTTGCCAAGCGCTCCGTGATCCCCGGCTTTGCGCCGGCGATGGGCTACACGCTGTTCTATCTGAGCCTGATCGTGCTGATTCCGCTCGCTGCGCTGGCGTTCAAGAGTGCGACGATGAGCTGGGCGTCGTTCTGGGACACGGTTACGGCGCCGCGGGTATTGGCATCGTTCAGGCTTTCGTTTGGCGCAGCCCTGATCGCAGCCCTGATCAACCTGGTAGTCGGAGTGGTCGTTGCCTGGGTGCTGGTGCGATATCGCTTCCCCGGACGCCGGCTCGTGGATGCGCTGGTCGATCTTCCGTTTGCGCTCCCGACCGCGGTCGCCGGCATTGCCCTGACCGCGATTTACGCGCCCAACGGCTGGCTCGGTGAGCCGCTTTCGAGACTCGGCATCAAGGTGGCGTTTACCCCCCTCGGCGTGCTGATCGCGCTGATATTCATCGGCTTGCCGTTCGTGGTGCGCACCGTGCAGCCGGTGCTGGAGGACCTTGATCGTGAGCTGGAGGAAGCCGCGGCCTCCCTCGGGGCTTCGCGCTGGCAGGCCTTCGGCAAGGTCGTCCTGCCGCTGCTTACGCCTGCGATCCTGACCGGTTTTGTGCTCGCGCTGTCGCGCGCGATTGGTGAATACGGCTCGGTGATCTTCATCGCCGGCAACATCCCGTTTGTCTCGGAGATCGCACCGCTTCTCATCATCACCAAGCTCGAGCAATACGACTATGCCGGTGCGGCAGCGATTGCGTCAGTCATGTTGATCCTTTCCTTCGCCCTGATTCTTGTTGTCAATCTGCTGCAGCGCTGGCAACAACGACGGGGCTGAGCGATGAGCAACTCGATCACGACCGGACTGCTGACGCCGACGCGCGTGACCACCGAACCCGTTTGGGTCCGCTGGACATTGACCTCGCTGGCCCTCGCCTTTCTTGCGTTGTTCATCCTTCTGCCCCTGATTGCGGTATTTGTCGAAGCCCTGCGCAAGGGCGCCGACGCCTACTTCGCTGCGATCGTCGAGCCCGATGCCTTGGCGTCGATCAAGCTGACGTTGCTGGTCGCAGCGATTGCCGTGCCGCTGAACCTGGTGTTCGGCGTCGCGGCTGCGTGGGCGATCACCAAATTTCAGTTCCGCGGCAAGCAATTTCTGATCACGCTGATCGACCTGCCATTCTCGGTATCGCCGGTCGTAGCGGGCCTGATCTACGTGCTGGTGTTCGGCCTGCAGGGCTGGCTCGGCCCCTGGCTGCAGGCGCATGACATCAGAGTGATCTTTGCCTTGCCCGGAATTGTGCTGGCCACCGTGTTTGTCACCTTTCCGTTTGTCGCTCGCGAGCTGATCCCATTGATGCAGTCACAGGGTTCGGAGGAAGAGGAAGCCGCGCTGACACTCGGGGCCTCGGGCCTGAAGACGTTCTGGAAGATCACCCTGCCCAATGTGAAGTGGGCGCTCCTGTATGGAGTGATCCTGTGCAATGCCCGTGCGATGGGCGAATTTGGCGCGGTTTCGGTGGTCTCCGGGCACATTCGTGGCCAGACCAATACGATCCCGCTGCATGTCGAGATTCTCTACAACGAATACCAGTTTGCCGCGGCCTTCGCGGTGGCTTCGATCCTTGCATTCCTCGCGCTGATCACGCTTGGCGTGAAGAGCTTCATCGAGTGGCGCGACGAACGCGCGCGCGTTGCCGCCCAGCGCGAGGCCCAGTTACCCAATGAGGCGATCGTCAAGTCGAGAATTGCAAATCCGATTGCATTGCATCCATCCCTGATCAGTCCACCTCACGTGGCGATCAAACCCACCCCATGAGCATCGAAATCCGCCAGCTTTCAAAGCGCTTTGGACAATTCCGCGCGCTTGACGACGTTTCACTCGACATCGACAACGGTGAGCTGGTTGCGCTGCTCGGTCCTTCAGGCTGCGGCAAGACCACCCTGCTGCGGATCATCGCCGGCCTGGAAACGCCTGACACCGGCAGCGTGGTCGTGCACGGCGAGGACGCCACCGCGCTGGCGGTGCAGCGCCGACGGGTCGGATTCGTGTTCCAGCACTACGCACTGTTCCGCCACATGACCGTGTTCGACAACGTGGCCTTCGGCCTGCGCGTCAAACCGCGTCGGGAACGACTGAGCGAGAGCGAAATTCGGGCCAGGGTGCATCGCCTGCTGGATCTGGTCCAGCTCGACTGGCTCGGCGACCGCTACCCGAATCAGCTGTCGGGCGGTCAGCGCCAGCGAATCGCGCTGGCGCGCGCACTGGCGGTGGAGCCGCGCGTACTGCTGCTGGATGAACCCTTCGGCGCATTGGACGCCAAGGTGCGCAAGGAACTACGCCGCTGGCTGCGTCGCCTGCACGATGAACTGCATGTGACCAGCGTATTCGTCACCCACGACCAGGAAGAAGCACTCGAAGTCGCCGACCGCGTGGTTGTGATGAATCATGGACGCGTCGAGCAGCTCGGGACGCCGGACGATGTGTACACGCAACCCGCGAATGCATTTGTCTATGGTTTCCTTGGCACGGTCAACCGCTTCCGCGGACATGCCGCCAGCGGCCAGTTCAGTGGCGAAGGCCTGGAGCTTGCATTCGAAGGTCAGCAATCGCCGCTCGACGGTGCGGCCGTTGTCTATGCCCGTCCGCACGAGCTGGATGTCGATCGCGCTTCGCCGGACAGCAGTGGTGTCGTCGCACGGCTGTCGCGCCACTACGTGCGCGGTGCACATGTGCTGATTGAACTGGAACGCGACGGTGCCGACCTGATCGAAGTGGAGTTGCCACGTGAACGCTTCGAGCGACTGGCTCTGAAGTATGGCGAGAGTCTGGTGGTGCGGCCGCGTTCGGTCCGGGTGTTTGCAGAGACGTTGGGCGAGACGTAAGGCCCGGATTGCGCTGTACGCAAATCCGGCCAGCGCTATCTGACGAGCCCGATCGCAGCCGCTCGTGGCGGGAAAGTCGCCTAGGCGAACAGCAGTTTGGTGCCGATGCCGACCAGCAGGACGGCGAGGAAGCCGCGTAGTGCGCGCTCGGGCAGGCGATGGGCGACCGCAGCGCCCAGGGTGATTGCCGGCAGTGAACCCACGAGCAGCGAGCCGAGCATGTTCCAGTCAACCGTGCCGAGAGTGGCGTGCCCAAGGCCGGCCACAAGCGTCAACGGTACGGCGTGGGCGATGTCGGCGCCGACGATTTGCTTGATCGGCAGCACCGGATACAAGAACAGCAGCGCGACGACACCGACCACTCCGGCACCGACCGAGGTCAGCGCGACCAGGGCGCCGATGACCAGCCCGGTGATCAGAGTCGGCACTGGGCGCACCGCACGTTCCTCGGACAGCGGCAGGTAGCCGGCCACGGTCGCTGTCGCAAAGGCGAGGTTGCGTTCACTGCGCTGGACGAATCGCATGCCCAGGGCCTGCAGGCGCACGTGCATCGTCAGGGCCACAGCAGTCACAAGCAGCGCCAATCCAAGCGCGCGCAGAACGATCGTGTTGAGCAATTCGGGGTCGAGCTTCAGCGAGTGCAGCGTGAAGAGGGTTGCGATTGCCGCCGGGACGCTGCCGGCAACCAGCCAACCTGTGATCGGCCACTGCACATTGCCGCGTCGCGCATGGGCCGCCGCTCCACCGGCCTTGGTGATCGCGGCGAACATCAGATCAGTGCCGACCGCCACCTGAGCCGGCACGCCGAAGACCAGGGTCAGGAGCGGTGTCATCAGCGAACCACCGCCAACTCCGGTCGCACCTACTACGAAGCCCACCAGTGCGCCGCCGAGGATGAATTGCGCTTCCACTGCCGTTTCCTTTCGGAGGGACGACAGAGAGGCCGGCCCGCGATTCGACCGGCGCAGGTTAGGGGACCGCGCGAGCAGTCGAACGACGGATTGCCTATTCGCTTATCGCGGTACGGAATGAGGCGCCGCGGCGCTTCGGCCGAGTCGGCTAACGGAAGCGGGCTTGACTGGCAATGATCCCGGCGATGAAGTCGAGCATTCCCGGCAGCTCGGACAGCACTGGCAGGAGTTCGAGCCTGATCCCGGGGTGATTGGACCGGAAGCTGTCGAGTAGCGGCGGCAGATCGTTACTGATGTGACCGCCGCTGGCCCAGAACACCGGCACGACCCGGATATCGGTGGCGCCCGCGTGAACCGCGTTGTCCAGCGACTCAACCAGGGTCGGCGACTGCAATTCAAGATAGGCGAGTCCCACCCAGACGTCCGGAAGTGAATGGCCCACTCGGGACCGCAGCCCATCAAGTGTCTGCGACCAGCGCTGGTCGCGAGCACCGTGCGCGAACAGGATCACGGCCTGTCGGTGGGGATTCTGCATGGCCACATTATCAGCGCTGCTGCCGCCCGATGAGTAAACTCGCCGAGGATGTGCGGCCGCTACGACCTCTCGGACAATCCCGCAGCGATCAAGGCGAAGTTTCGCGTGCCGGCGGTGCCGGAGTTCACGCCCAGCCCTGACGTGCGACCCACGGAACGGCAGCCGATCGTGCGACTGGATCGCGAGCGTGCACACGAGTGCGTGCTGGCCCGCTGGGGACTGGTGCCGGCGTGGGCCAAGGATCTGAAGTTCGGCACACGCTGCATCAACGCGCGCGCTGAAACGGTCGCGAGCCTGCCGGCCTTCCGTCATGCCTTTTCGAAGCGGCGCTGTCTGGTGCCAGTCAATGCCTTCTACGAGTGGAGCGGCCCGGTCGGACACCGAACGAAGTGGCGCATCCGTCTACGGGAAGAGCCGCTGTTCGCGCTCGGCGGTCTGTGGGAGTGGTGGAAGGATCCAGCGACGCAGGAAGGCGTAGAGACTTACACGATAGTCACCTGCACGCCCAACGACACGCTTGCGCGGATCCACGACCGCATGCCGGTCATTCTCGATGTGCGCGACTACGAGCGGTGGCTCGATCCCGGGTCCGACGCCGCTTCCTTGCTTGCGCCCGCTGCCGACGAGCGCGTGATCATCGAGTCGGCATGAGGAGCCGTCGGATGAAGCGCGTCGCTCTGTTCATTCTGTTCGCTGTGCTTGGCGGACCGGCCCAGGCGCAGACCGCCGAGGGTGCCGGACGTGCGGTCGGATCGGAGTGCGGTTCGGTAGTGATCGTCAAGTGCGAACGGCGCAACGACGCGGAGTCGCCGGAGGCGGCGGCTGAACGCTCGCAGAAGGCCGAGCGCGCGAGGCGCACCGAAGGCAGGCGCAGCAGCGGCGTTCAGGACCTTGGCACGGTGGTAATCGAAGGTGAGCGCGTGCGCTCTTTGAGCGTGGAAGAGTCGATCCAGCGTGCAATGGCGGGTGAAGTGCGGCCGCCGGGCACCCACACCTACAGCACGGGAGAGGGCACGCAATGCACCTGCATGAATGTGTGCCCGCCATGGTGGACCCTGATGCCGTGTTGCAGCTGCAGCACCCACAGTGCCAGCCGACTCAGTGTTGCGCCCGGTTCAACCCCGCTGCGCTGAGGATCGAAGCGGGCAGGCAAAAAAATAGGCGCCGGATACCGGCGCCTGAATTCGAGTGAGTGAGAACAGCGGCCCAAGGGCCACCGTCGAAACGAAAGCTACGCGGCCAGACTTAAGCGTGACTTAAGGCATTCGGCCCTGGACGCGAGCCGCCGGCAGGCTAACCCGCGCCAAAAGCCCACCCGCCTGGCTGGTTCCAAGCACGATGTGACCGCCGTGTAGTTCAACGACCTGACGCACGATGGCCAGACCGAGGCCGGTCCCGCTGCCTGCGGCACTCTCGCCCCGGTAGAAGCGGTCAAACACGCGCTCCCGCTGCTCGTCGGGAATGCCTGGCCCGCGGTCGGCAACCTCCAGCGCGGCGTAGTCGCCTCCGTGCGTGACCGTGATACCGACGGTGCCGCCGTCGGGCGTATGGCGCAATGCGTTGTCAATCAGGTTATTGAGCAGTATCCGCAGCGCATCTTCCAGACCTTCAATCAGTGCTGGCTGCGCATCCAGCGTCAACGCAATTCCGCGCGGATGCGCCTGCGGGCGAAAGTCCTCGACCACGCTCGCCGCGAGCAGCGAAAGTTCAACCTGCGCGAATTCGCGCTCCGCTGCGTCCGGTTCCAGCCGCGCCAGCGTCAGCAGTTGCTGCACCAGACGCGCAGCTCGCTTGACCCCCTGTTCGAGCCGATCAAGCGCCCGTGTTCGCTCTGCATCGCTGTTCGCCCTTTGCGCGAGCTGGATCTGCAGTGTCAATGCAGTCAGCGGCGTGCGCAGTTCATGCGCAGCGTCAGCGGCAAAGCGGCGCTGAACATCGAGCGAAGTGGCGAGTTTGCCGAGCAGTTCATTCAGGGCCGTAACGAGCGGCCGCATCTCGGTCGGCAGTTCGCCGGTCGGCAAAGGCTCCAGCGAGGCCGGGTTGCGCGCAGCCACAGCCGCGGCTGCGGTTTCAAGTGGAGCCAGGCCGCGGCCAACGATGTACCAGCCGAGCAGACCCAGCAGAGGCAGAACGATCAGAACCGGGATCAGCAGGCGCGCGGCGGTGCGCGCCGCAAGTTCGCCGCGCAGGGAGATCGGCTGGGCGACCTGGATGGTCTGCTTGCCGGCGAGCGCCGTGTAGACGCGCCACTTGCGACTGTCGTGCTCAATTGTGATGTAGCCATCGGCCGTCTGGCGCGGCATCGGACTCGCAATCTGCGATGAGTACGGCCGCTCGAAGGCCGGATCCCAGATCTGCACCAGGACACGCTGCTTTGGGTCGTTGCTGACGCGCTCGAGTCGGGTCAGATCAAGGCGCGCGTGGTCGCGCAGCGACAGCGCCACCTGGCGCAGTTCCTCATCGAGCAGCACATCGACTTCCGCGCGCGCCGAAACGTAGGTCGCGACGCTGGCGGCCAGTCCCGCCAGCAGCAGCGCTCCCAGCAGGGCCGCAAGCAGGCGACCTCGGAGCGACCTCATTCGGCTGCCAGCCGGTAGCCCAGCCCGCGCACATTCACAATCACGCCGTCACCGAGCTTGCGCCGCAGATTATGGATGTGGACTTCGACCGCGTTGCTGCCGACGCCATCATTCCACCCATAGAGCTTCTCTTCGAGCTGCGCGCGCGACAGGACTGCGCCTTCTCGCTCTGCCAAGGCAGCAAGCAAGGCGAACTCGCGTGCAGACAGCTCGATCGCGCGATTGTGATGACGCACCTCGTGAGTCGCGGGATTCAGGCTCAGGGCGCCACGCGAAATCAGCGGCTCCGCGCGCCCGGCCGCGCGCCGCAACAGAGCGCGCACGCGGGCAAGGAGCTCGTCGAGGTCGAACGGCTTGACGAGATAGTCATCCGCGCCGGCATCGAGACCGCCGATGCGATCGCGAACGGTATCGCGCGCGGTCATTATCAGCACCGGAACATCGAGCTTGCGGGCGCGCAGGGTCTTGAGGACATCGATGCCGTCGCGCCGGGGCAAGCCGAGATCGAGAAGGACCAGTGCGTACTCGTTGGCCGCGATTGAAGTCTCGGCCGCGCGGCCATCGCGCACCCAGTCGACCGCATGTCCGTCAACAATCAGCGCTTCGGCGACACTTTCGCCGATCATCGGATCGTCTTCGACCAGCAGGAGGCGCATTCGGCAGGTGCTGCAATCGCAATCTGGGCGGCGGGGCGCAACGATAACGCGTTGGCGTGCCGGAGCAGTCAGACGCGGTCAATTGATTGTCGATCTCGACCGCGGATCTCGACCGCGGCGCCTGCGCAATATAGTCAGCACGACTTGCACGGCGATCGCAATCAGTATCACGACACCAAGCAGGATCATTTCGACCTGCTGCACGTCGCCGAGCCATCGTTCAGCCGCATGCCCGGCGACGAAGCCGATGCCGCCGATCAGCGCGGTCCAAAGCAAAGCGCCGAGTGCGTTCGCGGTCACGAATTCCCAGGCCGGCATCGACCCCGCACCAATCACGATCGGACCGACGGTGCGCAGGCCGTACATGAAGCGCAGCAGGATCACGGCGCCCCAGCGCCAGCGAGCCAGCAGCGCGTCGACGCGCGGAACTGCCCTGCCAAGGCGTGCGAAACGCGAGAGCGCACGGGTTCCGTAGCGGCGGCCGAGGAAGAAGTAGAAGTTGTCGCCGATGAAGGCGCCTACGGCCGCTACGCCAAGCACGATCGGGAATTGCAGGTAGCCTAGTCGAGCGAGCGCGGCGGCGATGATCAGTACGGTTTCGCCTTCGAGAAACGTACCAACCAGAACGATGCCGTAGCCGTACTGTTGAATGAGTGCTTGAAGATGATCCATGGGCGCAACACTCGCCCGAGGATAGCCTCAACAATTGCTTCCGCCATGTTGCGATCTGTACCTGCATCCGCGTTCATCGGAACCTCACTGCTTGTGTGCGCGGCCCTTGCCTGCGGGGCGGAAGAGCGCCGCAACTGGTTCGACGTTCCGTTCGACCAGGCGATGAGTGGCCGGCCCGCCTGTCCGCGGCCGGAAGGGCCGTTAATCAGCGAGGCCGAAATGAAGCTGCAGGCGCATGCGCGGATCGAACGCGGAACTTCCTGCTGGCTGCAGAAGAAGTGCGAAGACAGCAACGCCTACCGGCGCGATGCCGAAGTGCAGCAACGCGTGCTGCAGAACCTTAGAGAAGATCGCCGTCTTGAATCAGCCAGCGTCTGGATCACAACCGAACGCCACTTCGTCACGGTGCAGGGTTGCGTGCGCGACGCAACTCAGCGTCGCGCACTTCTCGATCGCGTGCGATCGACGGCGGGCGTCGATCTTGTGATCGACCAACTCCAGCTTGGCACGCGCACGCCGCCACCCTGGAAGGTGGACCCGGCCTGGCGGCGCTAGCCGCCGTCGTTCAGAAGGCCGAGAAATGCCGGCGGCGCTCCAGGTGCCGGATCCGTTCTTCAAGGTCGTACACACTGGTCGCCTGCGACAGGTAGGCGTCGACCTCGCGCATTCCGTGCATGTCCCAGCGGCCGGCAAACCAGCTGAACATCTTTGGAAACATCGAACGCATTGCCTCGCCGCGCCGGCGGGCCAGGGCATTCCGCTCCTTCGGCGGCAGGGGCATGCCTTCGGTCGCTGCCGGCTCAAGGGGGCGCGCCGGCAGCAGAGCCGGAACGGGCGTGATGCTCGACTTGCCATCCAGATGCCTTTCCGTAGCCGACTGACGCCGCGGCAACAGCCCGTACAGGTGGAAATGGATCAGAGACTCGGTCCAGGTACGCATAAGAACCTCCTTATTCACCAGGCAGCCAAAATTGCTGCCTTGCACAACGGCATATTCGACCGATAAGTGTCTGAAATAAAATCGTTATTTCAAATACTTATGATCGGCATATCCGATTAGAGTGCTCAGGTATTGCGGCATCGCACAATTGCCGTTACCTTATGGGGAGCGCGGGAGGTCGCCTATGGAGTTGTATCAGTTACGGACCTTTGCGGCGGTTGCGGACGAAGCTCACCTGACGCGGGCATCTGAGCGCCTGCACTTGAGCCAGCCGGCTGTAAGTGGTCACATCAAAGCGCTGGAAACCCAGCTTGGAGTGCGTTTGTTCGAGCGCGCGCCGTCGGGCATGGTATTGACCGAGGCCGGTACCCAGGTTCTTGCCCATGCACGCCGAGTCTTGAGCGCCGCAGAGGATGTAAAGCGGATCGCACAGCAGCTCAATGGCGACGTCGCCGGGACTTTGCGCGTCGGGACGGTCGCTGACCCGGAATCGAATCGCCTCGGCGATCTGCTTTCGAACGCGGTCCGCCTGCATCCGCACCTGAAGCTGGATCTGCACCACACGATGAGTGGCACCGCCCTGGCGGATGTCCTGGCGGGTGAGCTCGACGCCAGCTTTTACTTCGGCGATGCACCGGAGGGCGGACTGCACGCGGTTCGCCTGCGACAGTTCGTCTATCGAGTGACCGCACCAGCTGCACTGGCAGACCGGATCAAGGACGCCGAATTGACGAACCTTGCGGACCTGCCCTGGGTGCGCACACCGGACAACAGCACTCATACCCACCTCATGACCAGACTCTTCGCGATGAAGAATCTGCCGCCGCCAAAGGCAGCGGTGCTGGCCGACGACGAATCGGTCATCACTAACCTGGTTGTGTCCGGATTCGGCCTGGCGCTCGTGCGTGATGACATTGCTCATCGACTCGCTGCGGAGGGTGAGCTCGTTATTTGGGACAAGGCCTCGGTCGACACGACGCTCTGGTTTGTTTGCCAGGAGCGACGTCTTGGCGATCCCTTGAGCACGACAATGCTCGACCTGGTTCGAGAAACTTGGGCAATCGAAACTTCGTCAGGTATCGCGCCGGTGCGGGCGGACCCAGACCGTGCAGAAAAGCCGGCTTTGTCGGCGCTTTGAGCGCTTGCCTTGACTCGGAATGCGGAAGCGGGCGCGGTAACGGGATACCCAAGACGCTAGGCGGCGAATGACGCTGGGTCCAGGTCGAACGGGCTGACCGGCTCCGAGGATCTCAAGCCGGATCCAGATTGACGTTAACGTAAACGGCAGCTAGGGTTTCACTCCTGGCTGCCCCGTTTGCCGGTCATGCGTGGCGCGGGGATGATGCATGTCCCGTGGCGAGCCTGGAGCCCGCCGAGGAGCGCGCGATGACCGACCTCTCCGAAATCAAGAAGCTCGCCAGCTATCGCCCTACGTACAAGGTGCGCTTCGTCACGGCGGCTGCCTTGTTTGACGGCCACGACGCCAGCATCAACATCATGCGTCGCATCCTGCAGAGCATGGGGGTCGAGGTCATTCACCTGGGCCATAACCGCTCGGTCGAGGAGATCGTCACCGCGGCGTTGCAGGAAGATGTCCAGGGCATCGCGGTCAGCTCCTATCAGGGTGGGCACGTCGAGTTCTTCAAATACATGCTCGACCTGTTGCGTGAGCGCGGTGGCGAGACGATCCGTGTCTACGGCGGCGGCGGGGGCGTGATCGTCGGCCCCGAAATAAAGGAGCTGCACGAATACGGGATCGCGCGTGTCTTCTCGCCGGAAGACGGTCAGAAGATGGGCCTGGCCGGAATGATCGGCCTCATGGTCGCCGAGTGCGATGCGGACCTGTCGAAACACGCACCTGCCACGCTCGATGCATTGAAGGACAAGGATCCGGCGCGGCGCTGGCGCGCACTGGCCCAGGCCATTACTGCGCTTGAGCTTGGCAAAGCGCCGGACAAGTTCCGGGACACGCTTCACAAGGCGGCCGACACCGCCAGGGTGCCTACGCTTGGCATCACTGGCACCGGCGGTGCCGGCAAGTCGAGCCTGACGGATGAACTGATTCGCCGGCTCCGGCTGGATCAGTCGGACGCGTTGAGCATCGCGGTGATTTCGATTGACCCGTCACGTCGCAAGAGCGGCGGCGCGTTGCTCGGTGATCGCATTCGCATGAATGCAATCAGTCCCTGGCAGGGCGGGCCGCGGGTTTACATGCGATCGCTCGCGACGCGCGAGGCCGGCAGCGAAATCAGCCAGGCGCTGCCCGACGCGATTGCCGCCTGCAAGGTCGCGGGCTTTGATCTCGTGCTGGTCGAAACTTCCGGCATCGGCCAGGGCGATGCGGCGATCGTCCAGCATGTGGACACCACGCTCTATGTGATGACGCCGGAGTACGGTGCCGCCAGCCAGCTCGAGAAGATTGACATGCTCGACTTCGCGGATTTCGTCGCCATCAACAAGTTCGACCGCAAGGGCGCCGCCGATGCGCTGCGCGATGTCGCGAAGCAAGTCCAGCGCAACAAGGGCGACTTCAGCAAGAAGCCGGACGAAATGATGGTGTTCGGCACACAGGCGGCGCGCTTTAACGACGACGGTGTCACTGCGCTGTACCAGGCCCTGCTGCCGAAACTGAAGGAACTCGGGCTGAAGCTTGCCGCAGGCGTGCTGCCGAAGGTGGCTACGCGTCATTCGACCCACCAGACACCGATTGTGCCGCCGCAGCGGACGCGCTATCTGGCCGAGATTTCCGAAACCGTGCGCGGCTTCAAGAAGCGTGCACTTGAACAATCACGCATCGCGCGTGAGCGCCAGCAGTTGCTTGCCACCAAACGCATGCTGGCTGAGCGCGCCTATCCGGAACACGCCGACAGGAACCAGACCGCGTCGGGGACGATCGACATCCTGGTGGCCGAACGCGAGGCGAAACTCGATGCGAGCAGCGAAAAGCTGCTTGAGATGTGGCCGCAGATGCAGAAGGCCTACGCGGGCGACGAGTACGTCGTGAAGATCCGGGATCGTGAGCTGCGCACCAAGCTCACGCATACGTCGCTGTCCGGCAGCAAGATCCGAAAGGTGGCTTTGCCGCGCTATGAAGACCACTTCGAACTGCTGCGCTGGCTGCTGCTCGAAAACGTGCCCGGCTCGTTTCCCTTCACCGGCGGCGTGTTTGCGTTCAAGCGGGAAAACGAAGACCCGACCCGAATGTTTGCCGGCGAGGGCGACCCGTTCCGCACCAACCGGCGCTTCAAGCTGCTGTCCGAAGGCATGCCCGCCAAGCGACTGTCCACCGCCTTCGACAGCGTAACGCTGTACGGCAACGATCCGGCCGTGCGACCGGACATCTACGGCAAGGTCGGCAATTCCGGAGTGTCGATCGCCACACTCGATGACATGAAGGTGCTGTACGGCGGCTTTGATCTGACCGCGCCCAACACCTCCGTCAGCATGACGATCAATGGCCCGGCGCCGACCATCCTCGCGATGTTCATGGCGACCGCGATCGACCAGAGTCTCGACAAGTTCCGCGCCGATAACGGCCGCGAACCAACCGACGACGAAGCTGCCAAGATCAAGGCCTGGGTGCTCGAAAACGTGCGCGGCACGGTGCAGGCCGACATCCTGAAGGAAGACCAAGGCCAGAACACCTGCATTTTCTCGACCGAGTTCTCGCTGAAGGTGATGGGCGACATCCAGGAATACTTCGTCCACCACGGTGTGCGCAACTTCTATTCGGTTTCGATCTCCGGTTATCACATCGCCGAAGCCGGGGCGAATCCGATCAGCCAGCTCGCATTCACGCTGTCCAATGGCTTTACGTTTGTCGAGGCGTATCTCGCGCGCGGCATGCATATCGACGACTTCGCGCCGAACCTGAGCTTCTTCTTCAGCAACGGCATGGACCCGGAGTACACGGTCATGGGCCGCGTCGCCCGCCGCATCTGGGCGGTAGCGATGCGTGACAAGTACGGCGCCAACGAACGCAGCCAGAAACTCAAGTACCACTGCCAGACGTCGGGCCGCTCGCTGCACGCGCAGGAGATCCAGTTCAACGACATCCGCACTACCCTGCAGGCGCTGATTGCGACCTACGACAACGCCAACAGCCTGCACACGAACGCGTTCGACGAGGCGATCACGACGCCGACCGAAGACAGCGTGCGCCGCGCGATGGCAATCCAGATGATCATCAACCGCGAGTGGGGCCTCGCGAAGAACGAGAATCCCAACCAGGGCGCATTCATCATCGATGAGCTCACCGAGTTGGTCGAAGAGGCGGTGCTGAAGGAATTCGAGGCGATCAGCGAGCGCGGCGGTGTGCTCGGAGCGATGGAACTGGGGTACCAGCGCGGCAAGATCCAGGAAGAATCACTGCACTACGAGCACCTGAAGCACACGGGCGAGTACCCGATCATCGGCGTCAACACCTTCCGCAAGCCGCACAGTGAAGCGGCACCCGATCACATTGAGCTTGCGCGTTCGACCGAAGAGGAGAAGCAAGGCCAGCTGGCGCGTCTGCAGGACTTCCAGAAGCGCCACTCCAAAAGGGCGCCGGCAATGCTGGCGCGGCTTCAGCGCGCGGTTATCGACAACGGCAATGTGTTCGAAGTGCTGATCGACGCGGTGCGAGTGTGCTCGCTCGGGCAGATCACGAATGCATTGTTCGAGGTCGGGGGGCAGTACCGCCGCAGCATGTAGGCCGGCCAGGGCATGGCCAACTGTTGAGCTTGGGACGACAATCAGAACCAGCAAGGATCCGATCATGTGCGCGGTTCGGCGAACGCCTGACTTCGCGCGTGGTTCGGTGATCGGTGATCGGTGGTGAGGTTAGCGAGGTAGGCGCACAGCGAATTTATAGGCGAAGCGGAAGGCGAGTCAGGGGGCAACAGACGGGCATTCGTTGATCGGTCTTTCAAGGGAGAGAGTGAAATGAGAACAAGAGCAACCTGGGTGCAGACGATATTGGTGGCGGTTGGTTTGGGGCTATTCAGCGCGGGCGCACTGCTAGGCCAGACCCAGACGACCGTTGATGTACGTGACTTTGAGGTACTTGCGGTCGACGGCAACAGGCTCGTTTACCGCGACCAGAAAGGGACGCACGAGATCACGGTGCCGGACGACTTTCGTTTCAAGGTCGATGGTCGCCAGGTGTCCGTAAAAGAGCTGAAGGCGGGAATGAAGGGCACGGCGACCGTTACGTCGACAACGACGACGACGATCAAGCCGGTCACCGTTACCGAGACTCGCGAGGGGGTTGTACTGAGCGCGACAGCAAACTCGGTGGTTGTCAAGGGAGCTGACGGCGTCCAGCGACGTTTCACCCAGTCTGAACTCGACAAACGCGGCCTCGAGATCATCAAGGACGGACGCGTAGTCCGGGTGAGCCAGTTGAATCGCGGCGATCAGTTCACCGCGACGATCATCACGAGCGAGCCGCCAGTCGTCGTGACCGAAAAGGAAGTCGAGATGAAGCTCGCCGAAGCCAAGGCAGAGTCCGCTCCGGCAACGCCGGCAGCTGCGGCTCCCGCGGCGGCACCGGCGGCGACGACCGCTGTTGCACCGAGCGCTGCGCCGATGAAGGCGCTCCCGCCGGAGCAGTCGCAGTCCTGGCTACTTTGGGTCGCGATATTGATCGCGATTGCGGTAGTTGTGTATCTCGTTATGCGCAAGAAGAAGAGCTGACCGCTCGACTGTTGCTTCGATCACGGAACATCGTTCGGCGGCCGATCTGCCTTGGATCGGCCGTCGACGCCAGTCAACGCGGGACTCTGCGGGTCCGACCCGCGTGGTCGCATGAAGGCATGCATCGCTACTGCTGCTTTGCAGGGTTCTATCCAGCTTCAGCTTTATTGTGTTCTTCCCCGCATCGACGCGGGCTTGCCCGGCAGTTTCACCAGCGTGCCGGTGTTGGTGACCGTGTCGCCATCGACACGCAGCACGGAGATGTCTTCGTCCATGAAATTGCCGACGTAAAGCCAGCGTCCGTCCGGGCTGAACACGGCGCCTTCGGGCAGGCCCCTGTACTTCGATCTCGTTGATCTTGGTGACCTTCTTGCCATCGATCTTGAGCACGACGACGCTGCCGTTGCGGTTGTAGAACCAATCGGTCTTCGCGTTGTTCGAGCCGCGCAGCAGTATGGCCACTGCGATCTTGCCGGTCGGGCTGATCGCGAGGCCCTCGGGCGCATCGCCGACGACCACCTTGTCGATCAGCGCGCTCGGGCTTGGCCTCCAGATCGACCACGGATACTGTGTCGATGTGGCCGTCCGCGAAGCCGTTGTTCCCGTTGTCTGCCGTCAGCGCCAGCTTGCCGTCGGGCGTGACGTCGAAGTTGTAGGGCCACAGGCCCACCGGGACGTCGCGCTTTGTGTAAGTGACTTTCTGGCCGTCGACGTCGAGCATCGCGACCTTGTGTCCGGGGAACTTGCCGGCGATCGCCCGCTTGCCGTCGGGTGTGAATGCCACGTGCGCCACGTGCTCTCCAATGACCACGGTGTCGATCAACTTCACCTCCTTGCCCTGGATCGCGAGCACGCTGATGGAGTTGTCCGCGCGATTGGCAATCAGCGCCAGGGTGCCCGCACGGTTGATCGACATGCCCGACGGTTGCTTGCCCACCGCTACCGTGCTGATGAGCTTCGGAGGGCTGGTGGTGAGGTCGATGACGTAGAGCTTGTTGTCTGGCGCGGGCTTCCAGCCGGCGCCTTCCTGCACCCAGTCCATCGAATTGGCCACGAGCGCAAGTTGGCCGTTCGGCGTGATGCTCAAATTGGTCGGCGGGCCGAAGATCGAATTCATCAGCGGGAGACTGGCGACGATCTTCGGGTTGGCGGGGTCGGTGCCGATGTCGACAATCGTCACCGAGTCCTTGCCGGGCGCTGTGAACTGAACTTTGCCGTCGTCGCCCCACATGACTTTGTTGTCGATGCCGACGACCATGTACTCGGGCTTGCCCGGCAGCGCGCGATCAGGAGTGGCGCACGCGCCGAGCATCGAGATGGCGCACAGCAGAGCCAACAGAAACCGATTCATGATGTCTCCTTGTGAAAAGCTTGACGCGTTCGCTGTTCGACCGCACGGGGCGGGGCAAGGGAGGGCGACCGTACCGGGCGCATCCGAAGGTGTCAATTTAGTGCGATCCCAGCGGTCCTACTCCCGGGATGGATAGATCGGGCCTGCTGTTCTCCGAATTCATTCAAGCTTGGACGCCGACAATGTTGGCGTGCCCTATCTATGAAGGCATCCCATTTCACAAGAGCCGAATAGTGTGCGAGCCCCATGAGTCCACGCCCCTCCTTCATCGTTTCGATTGCAGACCTGCCCGAGCGAGCCCACGTCTATCCGCAAAGCGAGGAGCGGATGGGGCCGGTTCGAAGAGCGGGCAAGGCGGCCGGGCTGGTTCGCATCGGTGTCAACCTTCAGCGTCTGCCGCCTGGCACCCGCTCGTCCCGGCCCCACGCTGAGGAGGACGAAGAGGAGTTCGTCTACGTCATCCAAGGAGAGGTTGACGCGTGGGTCGACGGAGACCTGCACCGAATGGTTGCAGGTGACTTGGCCGCATTTCCCGCCGGCACGGGAATCTGCCATTGTTTTATCAACAACACCGATCACGAGGCGTTGCTCCTGGTAGGCGGAGACGCGCCAAGGCCCGGCAGTCGCATCATCTATCCACTCAATCCGTCGCGACGCGCTGACATGGCGGCGAGCGATTGGTGGGACGACGCGCCATCGCGGTCACTCGGACCCCATGACGGCCTGCCGGACGCGCTGCGTCGTCAATTGTGAGGAAAGCGCCGGCCAGGAGCAGCCATCGCCTCTATCCGCCGAAGTCGCCCGTAAGGGTCGTCCGTGGAGCGCACAATGCAGCCTAACTACCTTGGCGGTCGAGATCTTCGCGCCTAGCGCCCTCAGGGTCTGACTGACCTCGACGGGCAACGCGCCTGCGACGTCGGGTGTCCATCCCGCGGATGGGGGGCAACGAGATCAGGTGACCCCAAGGAGTTGGCATGGCCAGTGCGCGAGCCGGTTGTTACTCTGGAACAGGTCCGCGCGGTTCGACCGTGGACCCCCCCGGGTGAGCGAGATGTGAGGTCATCATGGCTGCGACAACTGTACTTCGCTGGTTTCTTGCAAGATCAGACCCGCCGATCTTTCAGACGGTCATCGTGGAAACCGAGGAGCAGCTCGCGCTCCGCAACCAGGAGAGGCTGGAGCAGGCCAAGCGGACCCTTGGAGGGCGATACGTTCTGCACCCAAGCAACAAGGTGATTCGACAACGTGAAGAGCGACCGCGCACGCTGGCCGCCCGCGCGCTTGTGCAGGACAAATTGCGCAAGCAGGGAAATCCGACCGGGCACCACGCCTGAGAGCTGCTGCTGATTTGTTCTCGGGGAGCCGTCAGCTCAAAGCGCGTACGGACTCTGTCGCTCGAGCTCCTGCACGTTGACCGCCAACTGCTGCGATCGCACCGTCAGATCACCGATGCGCGCGACCAGGTCGGAGCGCGCCTGCGCCAGCCGCACGAGTTCTGTGGCCAGGAATGCACGGCGGTCAGTCAGAACGCCGGGTAGCACGAGTTCGGCTGTGACACTCGCTATCGCCGCATCGGTCTGCGCCAGTCCGTCGCGCGCGCCGCGCAGCCGCGCCTGCGTGTTGCGCAGCTCCGTGCGCGCGTCGTAGATCTGCCGGCCATACTTGTAGCTGTCGACGAACGCCGGCTCAGTCGGTCCCGAGCAGACGTTGGCGTAGCCGTTGCCGTAAAGCCCGGCGCGAAAGCCGTTCTTCGGCTGGCAGTACTCAGTGAGGCCGCGCTCGCGCCCCTGGGTGTAGGCGGCGAGGTTCGGCGTGACCTGGTACTTGGCGCAGGCGACGCGATGCACACCGATGCGGTCGGGCGGAAATCCGTGCAGGCCGTCTTCGTAGCCGATCATGTTCCAGTCGGCCACTGCGCACTGGTCCTTGCCCATGCCGCTCGAGCAGCCGGACATCTGCAACGCGCAGAGCAGGCCGGCGGCGCAGACGAGAGTGGATCGGCGAAATGCGTTCATGACGCCGCCGATTCTCGGCAATTCCGCTCTGGCTAAAGCGCGAAATTGCCCCCGCAAATCACGCCTTCGGTGGTGGCTCCCGGTGCCCGCCGAACGCGTGGCGCATCGCGGACAGCAGTCGGTTCTGGAAGTCGGCGCCGCCGCGCGAGGCGAAGCGCGCGTAGAGCGCGGCGGTCAGCACCGGGGCCGGAACCGACGTGTCGACCGCCGCCTGCACGGTCCAGCGTCCTTCGCCGGAGTCGGCCACGCGGCCGGCGTAACGGGCGAGCTCTGGGTCGTGTGCCAGTGCTCCGGCCGTCAGGTCGAGCAGCCACGACGAAATGACGCTGCGGTGCCGCCACAGCTCGGCGATCGCGGGCAAGTCGAAGTGGTATCGGTAGTGTTCAGGATCGCGCATCGGTGCCGTGAAGGAGTCGTGGGCGCGCGTGTTTTCGTCCACATGTTCCCCCGCATCGGCGGCCGCGAGGATCGCGATGCCCTCGGCGTAGGCGGCCATCATTCCGTACTCGATGCCGTTGTGGATCATCTTGACGAAGTGTCCGGCCCCGCTCGGGCCGCAATGCAGGTAGCCGCGAGTCGCGGTGCCGGTGTCTGCTCCCTTGTCAGCTCCCAGCTCTGCTTTCTGGTCGCTGCGGGGAGCGAGGCCGGAATTGTCCGGCGCGAGGCACGCGAATATCGGTTCGATCCGCCGCACCGGCTCGGCATCGCCGCCGATCATCAGGCAGTAGCCGTGCTCCAGCCCCCAGACGCCGCCGCTGGTACCGACATCGAGGTAATCGATTCCGCGCGCCTGCAGCTCGTGGTGACGTCGAAGATCATCAACGTAGTGCGAGTTGCCGCCATCGATGACGGTGTCGCCGCGCGTCAGCAGAGGTGCAAGGGACGCGATGGTCGCGTCGACCACGGCGGCTGGCACCATGAGCCACACCGCACGCGGCGGCTGAAGCTGCGAGACGAGTTCCGCCAGCGAGCCGGCCGCGGCCGCTCCCTCAGCGACCAGCGGCTCGAGTTCGGCCGGAGTCGGCGAGTGCACCACGCACGCGTGGCCGCCGCGCAGCAGGCGCCGCACCATGTTTGCGCCCATGCGGCCGGCGCCGATCATTCCGAGCTGCATCGTCTCTCCTCCGCTGTTCGCCGCGGTCATTCGCCAAGAAGGCTCGCCACGATATTCTCTATCCACGATGAAATGCTCGGTGGTCGTGATGGGCGTGGCCGGTTGCGGCAAATCGAGCCTCGGCACCGTGCTGGCCGAAGCCGAAGGCGCTCACCTCATCGAAGGCGATGCATATCACAGTGCATCCAACCGCGAGAAGATGCGGCGAGGGATTCCGCTGACCGACGCCGACCGCGCGGGCTGGCTCGACACGCTGGCCGACCAGTTGCGTGCGCACCCGGCCAACGTGGTGCTGACCTGCTCGGCCTTGAAGCGCGCTTACCGCGAGCGGCTGCGGGCCGCGGCTTCGGACCTGCGCTTCGTGTTCATGGAGATCGACCCGTCATCGGCCCGGGCCCGAGTGGAGGCGCGGGATGCGCACTTCTTCTCGCCAAGCTTGATCGCGAGCCAGTTCGAGGCACTCGAATCGCCGGTCGGCGAGCCCGGAGTTCTGCGCGTCGATGCGCTTGCGCCGCTGGTGCAGGTGCAGGTTGAGGTCAGTGCGTGGCTGCGCGGGGCCGAAGGGTCGTGAATCGTTGGAACCGTCGCAACGCAGCGGATCAGATGTCTACCCAGCGTTGCGGGCCTCGAAAGGTCACAGCGGCTGGAAGCCGCTCTTCCGGATGATCTGCGCCCACGTCTGCGAGTAAGCGCGCTCTCGAGCGGCAAGCTGGGCTTGCGACATGAACTGGACCGTTAGTCCCCAGCGGGTCAAGCGGTCGCGCACCTCGGGCTGCGCGATCACCTTCGCAAGTGCCGCGGAGAACGTGTCGATCGCCGTTTGCGGCGTGCCGGCCGGTGCAAAGAACGCGTAGTAGGGCACGTCTTCGAAGCCGGTCAGTCCCAGCTCGGCGAAGGTCGGCACATCGGGCAACGCGGCTTGGCGCGTGGCGCCGAGTACGGCGACGACGCGCAGCTTGCCGGCCGTGTGGGTCTCAATGAAATCCGGCACCGAACCGATGCCGGCGGGAATCTGGTTGCCGAGCATGTCGGCAATCATCGGCGCGCTGCCGCGATAGGGCGCTGACACCAGATCGAGTCCGTACTTTTCGCCGATCACTCTGACGAGAAATTCGGGCACCGAGGCTGGGGCCGGAATGCCGATCGCGCTCTTGCGCCCCTGGGCTTTCACCCACGCCACGTAGTCGTTGAAGCTCTTCGCCGGCGTGCCGCCGGACACGGCAAGCGCGTTGACGAAGGTCGCAAAGCCCGCTACCGGAACGAAGTCCTTCGCCGGGTCGAAGCCCGGGTTCTTCGTAACCAGCGGCAGAATCGAGATCGTGTGATCGTGCGAGATGAAAAACGTGGTGCCGTCGGGCGCCGCAGCCTTGAGTGTCTGCGCGGCGATCTGGCCGCCCGCGCCCGGTCGGTTCTCGACGACCACCGACGCGCCGAGTTCGTCTTTCAGTTTCTCGGCCAGCGTGCGTGCGATCGCATCGGTGCCGCCTCCCGCCGGAAAGCCGACCAGGAGGTGGACGGTCTTGACCGGTTGAGCAATTGGAGCGCCGCTCAGCGTTGCAAGAACAACAAATGCGCTGGCCAGGCGAACGATGCGGGCGAAGCTGGAGATGTACACACGAACCTCGACGACGATGATTCCGGAGCGAAAGGAGCGTATCAGCGCAGCCGAGAACGACTCAGAGCGCGTACGGGCGCTGGGGCTCGAGTTCCTGCACCCTGCGCCAGTTGCTATCCGAAATGCTGCATCAACGCCTGCGCATACGCCGGCGCTGTCGGCTCGTGCATGAAGAACACGTAGATCTGTGTCCAGTTTGTCGCCGCAAGCCGTGTCGCCCACCGGCTCAGCTCCTCGTCCGGATATTCCTCGAGCCGCAGTCGCACGTAGCCCCAATCGGTGGTCGCCACCAGTGGTGGCGGTGTGCCGTCCTCGCGCTCGGAGGCGCACAGTGCCGCGCCCGCACCCCGCAAAGCGTCGTACGTCTCGTCGTCGAACCAGCTGTCGTTGCGGAACTCGAATGCCGCGCCGTGATCGGCGGGCAGCGTCTGCAGGAAGTCAGCCAGCCGCGGCAGGTCCTTCTTCAGGTTGGGTGGAAGCTGGAAGAGCACCGGCCCGCGCTTGGGGCCCAGCTCGGCGAGCTGCTTGTAGAGGTAATTGACGGATTCGGCTGCGGCCTCACCCTTGAGCCGGGTGATGTGCGTGATGCGGCGCGAGGCCTTGATCGCAAACCGGAAATTCTCCGGCGTCGTCGCGGCCCAGTCGCGCAGGATCTCCGCCTTCGGCATGCGGTAAAAGGTGTTGTTGATCTCCACCGTCGGCAGGCGCGCCGAATACCAGGCGAGCATCTCCTCGGGCTTCAGCTTCTCCGGGTAAAACGCGCCACGCCACTCCTTGAACGAGTAGCCGCTGGCACCCGCGAACAATCGGCGCGCAGTCATGCAGAGGTTCCCTAGAATCGCCACGTGGCCAAAGCCAAACTCAGCGAATATTCGGCCAAGCGCAGCTTTTCGGCCACCCCGGAGCCGCCGCCCGCGGAGCGTGCGGCGGCGGGCGGCCCGCTGCTCTTCGTCGTGCAGCAACACGCGGCGCGCCGCCTGCACTTCGACTTCCGGCTCGAATGCGACGGGGTGCTCAAATCCTGGGCGGTGCCCAACGGGCCGTCGCTCGATCCGGCCCAAAAGCGCCTCGCGGTGCCCACCGAAGACCATCCATTCGACTACGCGTCGTTCGAAGGCGTGATCCCGCCGAAGCAGTACGGCGCGGGCGAGGTCATCGTCTGGGACTGCGGCGTGTATACGCCCGACGAGGCAAGCAGGCCTTCTGGTACCACGACCGCGCCGAGGCCGAGCGTCGCGTCCGCGAAGGCATCGACAAGGGCAAGCTCAGCTTCACGCTGCGCGGCGAGAAGCTCAAGGGGTCGTTCGCGCTGGTGCGCACCGCTGATCGCAAGAGCTGGCTGCTGATCAAGCACAAGGACCGCTTTGTCACGACCGCCGACGTGACCGAGAGAACCGCTCGGTGTTGTCGGGCGTCACGGTCGAAGACCTGAAGTCGGTGCCGGCGCACCGCATCCCCGCCGAGCGCCTGGCCCCGAACGGGCCGGTGGAGGCGCTGCCGAAGACGCTGTCGCCGATGCACGCCGAAACCGCCGACGCGCCGTTCAACCATGCCGACTGGATCTGGGAGCCGAAGCTCGATGGCTATCGCGTGCTCGCCTTCCTCGATCACGGCAAGGTGACGCTGCGGTCGCGCCGTGGCGCACTCGACCTCGCGGCGGACTTTCCGAAGCTCTGCTCGGAGCTGGCCCAGCAGAACGTCGACTCGATGATCCTCGACGGCGAGATCGTTGCGTTCGATGCCGAGGGCCGGCCATCGTTCCAGGCAATGCAGAACCGCAGCGCCGGTAACGAGCGCGCGATCTTCTTCGGCTTCGACCTGCTGCACTTCGCCGGTGTCAACCTGCGGGATTCGCCTTATGCGGACCGGCGGCGGTATCTCGCGCAGTGCCTGCTGCCGTCGCCGCAGGTGCAGCTGGTGCATGCGACCGAAGACGGCGTCGCGCTGCACGCGGCGGCGCTCGACGCCGGTTTCGAAGGCGTGATCGGCAAGCGCAAGGCGAGCCGCTACGAGCCGGGCAAGCGCAGCGGAGCATGGCTCAAGGTCGAAGGCGTTCAACAGTGCCGACTTCGTGATCGGCGGTTATACGAACGGCAAGGGCTCGCGCGCACCACTGGGCTCCGTTCTGGTCGGCACCTGGGAGGGCCGCAAGCTCGCGTTCGCGTCGCACGTCGGCTCCGGCTTCGACGACGCAGACACTGCCGGCGCTGAAGGCACGGCTGGAGAGGCTGCAGACGAAGACCTGCCCGTTTGCCGAGAAGCCCGAGCTGCACAGCCCGACGACCTGGGTCAAGCCCGAGCTCGTCGCCGAAGTGAAGTTCCAGAGCTGGACCGAAGATGGCCGGCTGCGCGCGCCGGTGTTCCTGCGGCTGCGCGACGACATCGACGCGAAGTCGGTGCGGCGCGCGGCGCAGGAGCCCGCTGCGAAGTTCACGAAGCGTGCGAACAAGCCGAAGGACGCCCGCCACGCACTGATCGACGACGTGGTCGAGCAGCTCAAGCATCCAAAGGCGATGATGACGCTCGCGGTCGGCGCGGCGCAGATCAAGCTGACGCATCTGGACCGCGTCTACTGGCCGGCCGACCCGGCACTGCAGCAGCCGCCGCTCACCAAGCGCGACCTGCTGCGCTATCTGGCGCAGGTCTCGCCGTTCATGTTGCCGCATCTGGCCGACCGGCCGCTGACGATGATCCGCATGCCCGACGGCATCCACGGGCAGCGCTTCTTCCAGAAGCACTGGGAGCAGACGCGGCCCGGAGTTCGTCGAGAGCATCGTCGTGTACTCCGGGCACAAGGACGAGAGCCACGAGTACCTGCTGTGCAACGACCTGCCGACGCTGCTGTGGCTGGCGCAGTCCGGCACGCTCGAATTCCACGTCTGGCACTCGCGCGCAAAAGGCGGCCCCGACACGAGCGCGCAGACCGACGACTACGCGAGCTCGCTCGAAGCGCTCGAATCGTCGGTGCTGAACTACCCGGACTACGTCGTGTTCGACATCGACCCGTACATCTACTCGGGCAAGGAGGCGGCGGGCGACGAGCCAGAGCTCAACACGGTGGCGTTCGAGAAGGGCAAGGAGGTTGCGTTCCACCTGCGCGACCTGCTCGAGAGCATGTCGCTCACGCCGATCGTCAAGACCTCGGGTAAGACCGGATTGCATGTCTTCGTGCCGATCGAGCGCACGATCGATTTCGACGCGGCGCGCAAGGTCTCCGAGCTCGTCGGTCGGCACCTGATGCGCCGGCATCCGGGCGACATCACGATGGAATGGAGCGTGCCGAAGCGCACCGGCAAGATCTTCATGGACTACAACATGAACGTGCGCGGCAAGACGCTGAATGTCGCGTATTCGCCACGCGGCGCGGCCGGAGCGCCCGTTTCGATGCCCTTGACATGGGAGGAGCTGAGGCAAGCCCATCCGCTAGACTTCCGCCTCACCAATGCGGCGCAGCGCCTGGCCGAAACCGGCGATCGCTGGCGCGATGCGCTGACCAGCAAGCAGAGTCTCGAGCGCGCTCTCGGACCCCAGGGCGGCCAGAGGGCTTGACCCACGACGGGGCTTGACCCACGACGTTCGACACGAAGCGGAGGCGAGCATGGCTGCACGATCGATCGGATCCCTGACCGTGGCCTTCGGGCTGGTGTCGATCCCGGTGAAGCTGTATTCGGCCACCGAGGCCAGTCGTGCGATTTCGTTCAACATGCTGCACAAGGCCTGCGGGTCGCGCCTGAAGCAGCAGTACCTCTGCCTGAAGGAAGAGATCCCGGTCGCGCGCGAAGACATCGTCAAGGGCTACGAGTTCGCGAAGGACCAGTACGTGGTCTTCACGCCGGAAGAGCTGAAGGCGCTGGAGGAGGCGGGCACGCACAGTGCCGAGATCACCGAGTTCGTGCCGGTCGAGTCGGTCGACCCGGTGTACTTCGACAAGGCGTATTACCTCGCTCCGGACAAGGGCGGCGCCAAGCCGTACGCGCTGCTGACGAAGGCGCTCGCCGAATCCGGCCGCTGCGCAGTCGGCCGCTGGGCGGCGCGCGGCAAGCAGTACATCGTGATGATCCGACCGGTCGACGGCGGGCTGGTGATGCAGCAGCTGCTGTACGCAGATGAGGTGCGGTCGATCAAGGAAATCGAGATCCCGCCGACCGAAGTCAAGCCCGCCGAACTGAAGCTCGCGCAGCAGCTGATCGACCAGCAGGCGTCCGACACCTTCGACCCGACTGCGTACAAGGACGACGTTCGCGCGCGCATCGAGGCCGCGGTGGAGAAGAAGGTTGAAGGCCAGCAGATCACGATGGCAGAAGAGCCCGCGGCGGCCGGCGCACAGGTGATCGACCTGATGGAAGCGCTGCGTGCGAGCCTGGCGAAGCAGGCGTCGGCCCCGTCGAAGGCGACGGCTGCCAAGGTGTCTGCCGCGAACGCGCCCGCCGAGGCACCCGCCGAGGGACGCAAGCCCGCCAAGCGCGCGCAACGCGCGGAGGAAGCACCACCCGCACCGCGCAAGGTGGCCAAGCGCTAGCAACCCCTTGCAGGCGACGCATCCCTACGGCGTGCGCGACGTCGAGAAGCTGCTGCGCCTGCCGCGCAGCACGATCCGCTCGCTGGTCGACGCCGGATTCGTTTCCCCTGCGCGCGGGCCGCGCCGCGCCTTGCGCTTCTCGTTCCAGGACCTGGTCGTGCTGCGCGCCGCGCGCACGCTGACCGAGGCGCACGTTCCGGCCAAGCGCATCACTCGCTCGATGCGCGAGTTGCGCCGGCAACTGCCGGACACGATGCCGCTGTCGGGCCTGGCGATCTGTGCGGTCGGCGACCGCGTCGTCGTGCGCGAGGGCGCCAGCCGCTGGCAGGCCGAGTCCGGTCAGTACCTGCTGGCACTCGAAAGCGATGGCGCGGGCTCGATCGCGGTAGTCGAACCGCCCGCGCCGCGGCAGCCTGTATCCGCGGAAGCGCTGTTCGACCGCGCGGCGGCGCTCGAACGAACCGATGCCGAAGCGGCGTTGCAGGGGTACGCCGCGGCGATCGCCGCAGACGCCCGGTTCGTCGCGGCGCATATAAACAGCGGTCGGCTGCTGCACGAACTCGGCCGCCTCGACGACGCCGAACGCGCATACCGCGAGGCAATCCACGCCGGCCTCGACGAGCCGCTGCTGCACTACAACCTCGGTGTGCTGCTCGAAGACGGCGGCCGCAAGGTCGAGGCGCTGCACGCGTACGAGGCCGCGCTGCGCGCCGACCCGCGCCATGCCGACGCGCTGCACAACGCCGCGCTGCTCGCCGACGCTCTTGGCCGCGCGCAGGAGGCGATCCGCTACATGGCGCAATACCGCCGGATCGCCGGTAAGCCGAAGTAGCCTTCGATCGAAGCCATGCTCGCAATGCAACTGTCACGGGGCACGAACAGACTGACTCGGGTCGACCTTGCGATTCCCGAGCCGGGTCCAAACGAAGTGCTGCTCAAGGTGCGCGCCTGCGGCGTGTGCCGGACCGATCTTCATATCGTCGATGGCGATCTCCCTTTGATCCGCGCGCCGCTTGTCCCAGGTCACGAGATTGTGGGAGTCGTCACCGCCGGTGGCAAAGGCGCGCAACGCTTTTCGATCGGAGCCCGGGTGGGTGTGCCATGGCTGGGCGGAAGCTGCGGTGGCTGCCGGTACTGCGCGGGCGAGCGCGAGAATCTCTGCGAGGAGGCCGTCTTCACCGGTTATCACCGCGACGGTGGCTATGCCGAGTATGCAGTGGCCGATGAAAGGTACTGCCTCGCCCTGCCCGAGGGTTACGACGATCTGCATGCCGCACCGTTGCTGTGCGCCGGATTGATCGGGTATCGCGCGTATGCAATGGCCGACAGCCACGCCGGTGACCGGATCGGCCTGTATGGATTCGGCGCAGCTGCGCATATCGTTGCGCAGGCGGCGATCGCACAGGAACGCAAGGTCTATGCGTTTACGCGGCCTGGTGACTTGCGCTCGCAGCAGTTTGCGCTTGAGCTTGGGGCCGCCTGGGCGGGCGATTCAACGTCGCAAGCACCTGAGCAACTCGATGCTGCACTGCTGTTCGCGCCGGTCGGAGCGCTGGTCCCGCTGGCCCTGCGTGCGGTACGCAAGGGTGGCGTTGTCGTCTGCGCGGGGATCCACATGAGTGACATCCCGGCGTTTCCCTACTCACTTCTGTGGGGCGAGCGAGTCGTGCGCTCGGTGGCCAACTTGACGCGCGCCGATGGTGAAGCATTTCTTGCTCTGGCCGCCCATCATCCGATCCGGACGCACGCGACTCCGTTCGCGCTTGACTCCGCCAACGATGCGCTCGATGCCCTGCGCGCCGGCGCGTTCGACGGGGCTGCAGTGCTGATCCCGGCGCAATGAGACTGACGAAGTCTTCCGCGCCTCAAGGTCCGGTCGCGACCCCGGACGTCAAACGCGGGTCCGAACTAGTCCGCGGCCAGCATGGCGGCCAGTAGCGCGGCAATTGCGGCCGGAATGCCGTAACGCTCCCATTTCGACACCGAGTCGCCCGCAATCAACTCAACCGGCACCGAGGTCAGTTCGATCACGCGGTTCGTCACCGAATTCTGAACGAGCCGCGTGAGCGAGTTCTTGCGTGCGGTGCTCATCACTATGTGGTCGACGCGCAAACGGTGCGCGGCATTGGTGATCGCTTGCGCTGCCTCACCGACTTCGAAGTGCACCGAGTAGGGAATGCCGAAGCCATCCAGAATCTGCTTGCTCGACCTCATCGCGTTCTCTGCCTGTTCGCGGTGGAAGTCTTGCCGGTTTCTTCGGCTGACAAAGCGCGCTACGTATTGACTCAAGGGCGGCTGGATGTTCAGCAGATGAATCTCCATCGCGGTGTTGTTCATGAACTCGCTTACGACGTGCTTCACTGCGAACTCGCAATTGCGGGAACCGCTGATCGGGATGAGTATCTTTTGCATGGCATTTTCTCCTACGACTTGCCGGATCAATGCGAAACCTGCCTCTTGCTGCGCAGGGCTGATAGGCGGTACTCCGGACACAGTGGCCGGCGATGTGCCCGTCGACGCTGTGTGCCGGCTTGGAAGCTTGTCCCTCAACAGTTCCGCTGCAGGCACTTGAGCGCGCCCGGACCCAGCCGCGGCTGTGCTTGTCCGCAGCCACAACTTGCTCAATTCAATTGCGGCCATAACGAGTGCGCTGACACCCAGCACCATTGTCAGGTCGGACCAGGTGGGCAGCCGGATTCCAAACGTTTCGCGCACCGCGGGAATCTGAATCAGCACGCCGAACAATACGAGTTCCCATGCGATCGCAAGCAAGAGCCACTTGTGAGGGGGCGACTGAAACAGACTGTATCGCAGCGAGCGGAAACTCATGGATATGAACAGCTCGACAAAGACAAAGAGCAGAAAGATCTTCGTCCTGGCATCTTCTATGTTGGAGTAGTTGTCGAAGTAGATCCACAGGAAGATCGGGCACTCGATCAGAACGCCGAGCAGAACCAGAAGGCGCACATCGGCGGAGAACACGCTTTCGTGCGGATCACGAGGGGGCCGCTGCATGATGTCGCGGTCCGGCGGTGCGAGCCCGAGGGCCAGGGCCGGCAGGCCGTCGGTGGCAAGGTTGATGTACAGAATCGCGGCCGGCAACAGTGGCAGCAGTTCGGGCCCGACGGCAATGACGACACCGCCCAACACAACCACCTCAGTAATATTGGCGCGCAGCAGGTACGTGAGGTACTTCTTGATGTTGTCGTAGATCCAGCGACCACGCTCGATCGCACGCACGATCGTCGCGAAGTTGTCATCACCCAGCACCATGTCGGCGGCTTCCTTCGCCACATCGGTTCCGCTGATGCCCATAGCAATGCCGATGTCAGCATGCTTCAGCGCGGGCGCATCATTAACGCCATCCCCGGTCATCGCGACGACTTCGCCACGATCTTTCCAGGCCCGAACGATCTTGAGCTTGTCCATCGGTGACACACGTGCATAGACAGTCACCCGGTCGACGATCTGCGCGAACTGCGCATCGCTCATGCGGCCGAGTTCGTCGCCGGTGAGCACCACGTCGCCTTCACGACAGATGTCGATTTCCTTGGCGACCGCGACGGCGGTCAGACTGTGGTCCCCGGTGATCATGATGGGCCGGATATGAACCTGGCGGCAGATCCTTACCGCTTCCCTTGCCTCGTCGCGAGGCGGATCCATCATGCCGACCAGTCCCAGAAACGTCAGTTCGGTTTCGGCGGTGTCCTCGTCATGGGGTTCGTACACGCAAACTTCCTTGTATGCCAGTGCGAGGACACGCAGTGCACTCTTCGCCATCGTTTCGTTCGTCGAGAGGATCTGCGCCCGAAGCTCATCGCCAATCGGCTCTTGGCCGCCATGGCACTGTGCCGCAATGCATCGGTCGAGCACGATCTCGGGGGCGCCCTTCACGAAGGCCAGACAGCGCCCGTCCGGCATGCGATGCACCGTGGTCATCCGCTTGCGCTCGGAGCTGAACGGCAGCTCGGCGATCCTCGGCGCCTCCAGCTGAGCCTCATGCTGTTGAAGTCCCGCTTTGGCCGCCAGAACGATCAGCGCACCCTCCGTAGGATCGCCCTTGACTGACCAGCGCTCGCCGTCATTGCTCAACCTGGCGTCGGCGCACAACAATCCCCCAGTCAGCAAGAGCCGAACCGCGTCGTCATCGAGCGTGAGCGGCGGATTGAAACCGCCTGAGGGAGCGTATCCAGCACCACTGACCTCGCTGGTTCGGCCACCCACGAACAAGCGGCGCACCGTCATCTCGCCCTTGGTCAGAGTGCCCGTCTTGTCAGTGCAGATCACAGTCGTGCACCCAAGCGTTTCTACGGCCGGCATGCGCCGCACAAGCGCATTGCGCTTCGCCATCTCATGCATCGCGACTGCGAGCGCACCGGTGACGATCGCCGCCAGAGCTTCCGGTACCGCGGCCACCGCGAGCGCGATCGCAAACATGCTCATCGTCAGTACCATTTCAACATTGAGCTGATCGCCGATCCATGCCCTGGCGACGCTGACCACGATCGCTACACCGCACACGCCCAGAGCGATCAGCCCTAGCCAGCGTCCGATTTCCGCAGTCCGCTTTTCGAGCGGGGACGCTTCGGATTTGACGGTGGATACCTGTTCAGCGATCTTGCCGAACTCTGTACTTGTTCCGGTCTTGGTCACGACCGCCTTGCCTCGCCCGTAGGTCACCGTCGTGCCGGCGAAGACAAGGTTATGGCGATCGCCAAGGGTCGCGTCGGGCGGCGGAAGCACCAAAGACTTCGCGACCGGAAACGATTCTCCGGTCAGTGGTGCCTCGTCGCATTTGAGTGAATGAACCTCGGCGAGACGCGCGTCGACCGGTATGCGGTCGCCTGCCTCCAGGATCATGATGTCTCCCGGAACAAGCTCCCGTGACGGAATTCGTGCCTCACTGCCGTCTCGCAACACCGTGATCGTGTGCGCGAGCATTCGTTTCAGCGCGTTGAGAGCCTGGTCGGCGCGGTACTCCTGAACGAAGCTGAGCACGGCACAGAACACCACGATCGCGAAAATGATGATTGCATCGATGGTTTCTCCCAGCAATGCAGACAGCACCGTCGCAACGAGAAGGATGATGATCAGCGTGTTCTTGAACTGGGCGAACAGGAGTTTGAACGGCGAAGCACGTTCATCCTTCGCCAGTTCGTTGGCACCAAACCTGAGCAAGCGCGCCGCGGCTTCCTGCTGGCTCAGGCCTCGCTCGAGATTAGTCTCCAGGCTGCTGACAAGATCTTCCAGCGGCTTGCTATGTGAATCGCTGCCTTGCATTGAAATCTCCCACTGAACTCTGCGTTCCTCGCGCGGAGATCGCGCGGGCCACCTTGGGATCGCTCATGACGAGTATGGCTGGCAGAGAAACGGAGGGATATTTGCAATGTGTCATTCGTTTCATGCAGAAACCGTATGCGTGCGAAAGATTCTCAATGACGGAAATTACGATTCGTAATGCACCGATTGAACGCGAAAACCTTGATGGGCAGTATTCATCCTGCTATAAACATGTCGCGTGTCCCGGCGCGAGTCGGGCGCCCCCTCCAAAGGGGAGTAGCTTCGGCAGCCGACGGCTGCCGTGGCGCGGCCGCCAATACGGGCCTCGGCCCCGGTCGCGTCGGCATGGTTTGCAACCCTGCAAGCGAGACCTTTGCCCATTGGGTGAAGGATTGCTTGCAAAAGCAGACTTCATCCTGAGGTGAAGGCCGCTGTGCAATAGGGCACAGCGGCATGGCAACCGATTTCAGGAGAAGTCGCCATGCTGCAATCCGTAATCCGGCGCTACCTCAAGCACGGAACCCTTCCCCAGCTTCGCGTCTTCGAGGCAAGTGCAAGGCTGGGAAGCATGACCCGCGCGGCCGAGGAACTTCACATTGCACAGCCCACGGCAACGGTGCAGATCCAAAAGCTCGCTGACACCGTGGGCCTGCCATTGTTTGAACAGGTGGGCAAGCGCATCTACCTCACTGACGCGGGCCAACGCGTGTATGCAGGCTGTCATGAAGTATTCCGTGCGTTCTCCGCGATCGAAGAAGCGCTCGACGCCTTGCGCACCATGGAGAGCGGGCATCTGCGCCTGGCTGCCAGCTCGACAAGCAAGTACTTCGCTCCCCGCATGCTGGGCGCCTTTCTACAGCGCTATCCCGGGGTGCATGCATCACTGGAGATTCATAACCGCGAGACCTTGATCAGCCGGCTTGCAAACAACGAAGACGATCTGTACATCTTCGCCGCACCTTTGGCGAGGGACGACCTGGTCACGCAAGCACTGCTACCCAATCCGCTGGTCGTATTCGCGCGCGATGACCATCCGCTGGCGAACGCGCGGTCGATCGCATTCGAGCGAATCGCCGAAGAGCCTTTCATTCTGCGCGAACCCGGTTCCGGTACGCGGCTGCTCGCGATGAGGTTCTTCGAGCAGCGCGGAGTCATTCCGAAAATCAGTCTTGAACTCAACACCGACGAGGCGATCAGGGAGTCCATCCTGGCCGGTATGGGCGTATCGATCATGTCGCGCTTCACTCTTGGGCAGGAGTCCGGGTCCACGCGACTGGTCTGCCTGGACGTCAATGGTTTTCCGCTGGAAAACCACTGGCACTTCGCCTACCCGATCGGCAAGCAGCTCTCCGCGACTGCGCGTGCGTTCATGGACTTCGCTCGGCTCGAAGCCAAGGGACTTGTGCTGGAGAGCATCACGAATTCCCGGCCATCTGCCGGTGCCGCAGGTCCTTCACTGAAGTTCTCATAGCGCGCGGGTATCGACTGAGGCGCGAAATGCGACCACGAGCACATCGCGAGAAGCTGGAAGACCTGGATCGATGGCGGTTACTGGAGTAACGCCATGCTTGACGCGCGCGTCGTCGACCAGGGCGGCGTCGAACGGTGCGGTCAGGGTAAAACTGCCGAGCGTCTTGCCGCTGAGATCATGCACGGTCGTGGTCCCGCTTTCGATGTTGCTGCGCCGGACCAACAGCACCAGCACGTAGTCAACGCCGTCACGATGCACGCCCTCCGGGGTCGGGCTCCCCGGCGCATCGAGCCGCGCCTCGATCCGGAACTGATGGCACTCGACATGCCAGTCCGTGCCGGGGCGCAAGGTACCGAACAGGCGGCAGCAGAATGCGAACACTTGACGCATTGTCTGGCCGGTGACGATCTCGGCCCGGATCGGCTCGAACCATCGTCTGATGCCGCCGACCAGCGGGTTGTAGTCGAGGCTTTGATAGTGCGGACCGTGTGGCTCGAGCCTGCACGTTTCGCTGCCGGCACTCGCGGACAAGATCGCGTGGCGACGTCGTCGATAGCGGTGGCCGTCGGGCAGGTAGGTGTCGAGCTGAAGGTCGTCCCAACTGGCGGCAAATTCGTTCCAGTCGGGCAATCCGTCGGACCGGGCAAGCAATGGACGCATCTCGACGGCGGGAACGAAGGCGAAGCCCTGAGTTGCAATGTGCGCACGAAGAGCTTCCAGCGGCGCAAAATTTTGCGACTCGGTGTCCAAGCCGGGGTCGAGTCGATCGATACCATGCCTCGATCATATCGAGCGGCCGGCGCGACGAAGCCGACCCCTTGGTTTCAGACCTGTGATGCGAAGGTCCGCGCGCGGAGCTGGCACGAGCGCGGCTCAGACTGGCGAAAAGTGTCCAGACTCAGAGTGGGCGAAAACGCTTCGCCTTCGGCGCCGCCTCCGGTCGAGCGACTATGTGGCGAGCGACGGCGCAGTCCGCCGACACCGGAGAGCGCGAGCAAACCGGCGAGGCTCAAGAGTCCGATAGCCCCACCGCCGCCCGAAGACGGCGCGTTCGCCGCTGAAGGTGCAGGCGCAGGAGCCGGTGCGGGGGCTGGCGCTGGAGTTGACGCTGCGGTGGCCGTGCCTTGCAGCGTCAGTTGCCGGGATCCCACGCCGCCGGTGAAGTTGACGTTCCAGACCGCGGCCCGGGTACCTGCGGCCGTCGGCGCAAACTGGGCACCGAACGAACAACTCATTCCCGCCATGAGCACCATGCCGCCTACGCAGGCCGTGGTACCTGATGGCGCAGGTGCTACCAGGAAATCGCTCATCGCGCCGACGGCAGCCACCACCGGCGGAGTCGCAAACGTGACAGACATCGTTCCGGAATTCGTGAACAGCACGCCGATCGTCGTGGTAGTGCTACCGACCTGGGTGCTGTTGAACATCACCGGGTTCGGGGACGCGTTGGGCGTAGCGGCCGTCGGCGGCGGCGGCGTGGATCCTGGCGGAGGTGCAAACGGGGGCGCCGGTGGCGGCGGGGTTGCCGTCAGAATGTAGGCGGCAACGTCTCGGCGTTGCGGCTGAGTCCAAGTTGAATAGCCCATCATCCCGAGCTCACTGGTGATGGCGCCATTGATCGCCGACAGAATTTGTGCTTCTGTCGCGGTCGGAAATCGGCTGGTCCGAAAGAAGTCAGCCGAACCATGGCAGTTGCTGCAGTTCGCGCCCATAACATCCTGGACATAACGTGCAGCACCCATCACCGGATCCCCGGTCTGGGCCAGCGCGGCACTGCCGATGCCGCAGGCGGCCAATGCGAGTGCTGTCTGCGGCAAGGTGCGCAGACGAAATAGATGCTGCAACTGGGACATGGCTGGCCTGAACCCTGAATGGGAGTCCGGGCCAGTCTATCGGCGCTGTCAGAATTTCACCTTCGTACGAACGGTGTAACCCCAGGCATCCAAACGTCTGAGCCCAGGGTAACGCTTGCGTCGACCCGCGCTCGGAACTCAGTAGGGTTTGCGGCACACTGTGGCGAGCCAGGGTTGCTCCTCGCATGGCAGGCCGGCCGGTCGGTAGTAATGGTTGAGCAGAATGAAACCGGCCGCCGTCAGGTAGCCGCGCCAGTATTCGAGATCTTGGAACACGCCATAGCGGCCGCTTCGCCATCCTTCCTGGCCCTCGCCGCGTGGGTTCGAGCTGAACAGAGCACCGCCGGGTTTCAGCGTTTCATGTAGCTGAAGCAGCACCCGCGGCAGTTCCTGGCGCGGAACATGGAATAGCGAGGCATTGGCGAAGACCCCATCGAAGCGTGCATCGGGAAGGCTGAGCTCAAGGAAGTTCTGCTCGAGCACTTCGCATCCACTGTAGCTGCGCGCCATTGCCGCCAGTTGTGGCGAGCCCTCGAGCCCGATTGCGCGGTGCCCAAGCTGACTAAAGGTCTTTAGGTCACGACCCGGCCCGCAGCCGAAGTCGAGCAGCGTGAATGGTGGGGTCGACTCGATCGCCTGCAGCAACGCGGCGACGTTCTGGCTGACATCGTGATCCCGTGTGCCAGCCCAGAACTCTTCGGCGCGCCGGTCGTAGTGTCCGACCGTGAGGGCGGCGATGCGTTCGAGGTCGTCGGGGCCTAGGGTCATACGGATTCGGCCATGCTATAGAAATCATTCCACATCGATGCGCACCTCGCGCCATGGCCTTGGTACGCGGACCTGCCGATTTACTTTCCAAAGGGAGCTTTGGCAGTCGGTCGGCCCTTCCGCGATCGCGTGACGGCGGGTGCGAATTTTCACGTTGACTGGGGCGGGCATGGAGGCGGACGCTCTGACTCCTGTCGTTTCCCCTGAACTGCGAAAGGAACTCCCATGGCCGACCGACCGAAGGTTTGTATCGATCGTGTTCTGCCGCGCGAACTGATGAGGCTTCAACGCACGACGCGCGCCCCGCAGGGCCGCACGCGTGCCATATCGCCGATCGGCAAGACGTGGATGAACGGCTCGACCTTGCGCGTGCGCTTCATCGACGGCACGGCGGCCGAGCAGGCCAAGGCACGCGAGCAGGCGGGATGGTGGATCGCAGGTGGCCAATCTCAAGTTCGACTTCAACAATGCGTCCGAACGCGGAAATCCGGATCAAGTTCGACCCGAACGATGGCGCCTGGTCGTATGTCGGCACCGACTGCCGCGGCATCCCGCTCAACGAGCCGACGATGAACCTCGGGCTTTCTCGACGGCGGCACCGCAGCGCACGAGTTCGGACATGCGATCGGGCTGGCCCACGAGCACCAGAATCCTGCCGGCGGCATCCAGTGGAACGAGGCGGTCGTGATCCGCGAGACTGGCCGGGTCGCCCAACTTCTGGGACGAAGCGACGACGCGCCACAACATTCTGCGCAAGTACACGGCCGATCAGATCAACGGCACGGCGTTCGATCCGGATTCGATCATGCTGTACTTCTTCCCGGCCTCGTGGACCCTGAACGGCATCGCCACCAAGGCGAACGACGTGCTGTCGCGCTCGGACAAGGAGTTCATCGCCGGCGCGAAGATGTATCCGAAGACGGGCGGCGTGGCTGTCGGACGCCAGTGGAGCTGAAGGTCAACGCGACGCGCCGGACCGCGGCAGCGATCGGCAAGGTCGGCGAGGAGGATCTGTTCACGTTCACGGCGGCCACCGACGGCCGCTACATCGTCGACACGCGCGGCCCGACCGATGTGGTGATGAAGCTGTTCGGCCCCAACAGCGAAACGGCGCTGATCGCCGAAGACGATGACTCGGGCGTCGACACCAACGCGCGCATCTCGCTCGGACCTGGTCGCCGGCAAGTACTGGGTGCAGGTGCGCCACTACAACCGCGCCAGCGGCATGGGCAACTACACGATCAAGGTGCGTAAAGCCTGAGCGCAGCGCTGCCAGATCTCCCGCGTACTGCGGGAGTTGAGACGGCAACGACAAGCAAACAGGGGTCCGACCTGATTCGAGGGCGGGGCGGGCGAACTGCCCGGTCGAGACTGACAGGCAGCTGGCGCTAGGTAGACTCGCGACCGGCCGGCATGCGGCGGCCGCCTGCCGACCGACTCTGATGCGACTTCTGCTTGCTGTCCTGGTTCTGATCGCCATCGCGCTGGCGTATTTGTTTTTCTGGCCGGTTGCCGTCGAACCTGTGGCGTGGCACGCACCGCCCGCGCCGGGCTACGTGGGGCCGCATGCAGTCAATACGAGGCTGGCACAACTGAGCGAACTACCGCTGGACGGTGACAGCGGACCCGAGCATGTGGTCGTGCGCGTTGACGACGCGGGGCAGACCTGGATCTACCTTGCATTGGCAAGCGGCGCGATCGTGCGGATCAAGCCGGACGGTTCGGCACGCGAACTCGTGGTGCGCACCGGCGGGCGGCCGCTCGGCTTCGACTTCGACCGCGACGGCGCGCTGATCGTGGCCGATCCGATGTGGGGCGCGCACGGTGGCTTGCTGCGGGTGACCGGCCGCGGTGCCGACGCGAAGATTGAGTTGCTGACCGACTTCGTCGACCATCCGGTGCCCGGTGATCCAATCCGTTATGCCGACGCCGTCGTGGTCGCCGCCAACGGACGCATCTACTTCAGCGATGCCAGCCGTCGTTTCGGCGCCAAGGCCTGGGGCGGTACGTTCAATGCGAGCGTGCTCGACATCCTCGAGCACCAGAACACCGGTCGCCTGCTTGAGTACGATCCGGTCACGCGCCGCACGCGAGTGCTGCTGTCGGACTTGAGCTTCGCCAATGGCGTGGCGTTGAGCAAGGACGAGCAACACGTCTTCATTGCCGAAACCGGCGAGTACCGGATCTGGAAAGTGGCGGTCGGAGCCAATGCACTCAGCGCCAGGACGATCAGCGCCGGGGCGGTCGCAAAGCAGCCGATCGCCGATGCGCAAGTGCTGCTCGACAATCTGCCCGGTTATCCGGACAACCTGATGCGCGGCCTTGACGGCCGACTCTGGGTTGGTTTCACCAAGCCGCGCGGCGCCTTCATCGACGACAACGCAGCGCGGCCCTGGGCGCGTGCATTGGCGCTGCGGCTGCCCAGTTCGATGTGGCCGGTGCCACCCGCCTATGGCCACGTGTTTGCATTTGACGAAAGCGGGCGTGTACTGGCCGACCTGCAAGATCCGAGCGGTGCCTATCCCGAGGCGACCAGCGTGACCGAGACCGCGGACCGTCTCTACATCCAGAGCCTGCACGCGAAGTCACTCGGCTGGCGGACCAAGCAGGGTCTCGGTCTGACCGCACGCTAGGCAGGAACCTGTCCACTTTGGAACATGGAAGCTGACGCCACGACCTTGCAGATAGACATCGTGTCCGATGTGGTCTGCCCCTGGTGCTACATCGGCAAGCGCCGGCTCGAAGCGGCCCTGGCGCTGCGCGGCGAAAACGAGCCGGAACCCGTGCTGAAGTGGCATTCGTTCCAGCTGAATCCGGACATTCCCGCCGGCGGTGTTGATCGCCGCAGCTATCTGGAACGCAAGTTCGGTGGCCCCGAGCGTATGCGCACAGTTGCCGCGCGAGTCGAAGCGGCGGGCCGCGAGGCGGGGATAGAGTTTGCATTTGACCGGATTGAACGACAGCCGAATACGCTTGACGCGCATCGGCTGATTGCGTGGGCGCAGCAGACCAGGCCGGAGCTTGCATCCGTGCTGGTTGAGCGCCTGTTCCGTGCCTACTTTCTCGAAGGCCTTGACGTCGGTGCGCCGAAGCGGCTGGCGCAGCTCGCGGGCGAGGCTGGATATGACGCCGGTGAGGCTGCCACCTGGCTCGCCTCCGATGCCGGTCGAGCCGAGGTTGAGGCCGCGGACCAACAGGCGCGACGGCTGGGCATCGGTGGCGTGCCGTTCTTCATTTTCAATCAGCGCCTGGCCGTGTCGGGCGCACAAGCAGCCGAAATTCTGCTCGATGCCATTCATCAGTCGAGCACTGGTGCCGGCTGATCCGCTCGAAAGGCAAACAGAATTCAGTCGACTATCACAATTCATGGCGGCCTTGCGCGTCCCTTATTGGCGGATTTGCGTCCTGTTCCCGCCTTGACCCCGTACTGAGCCACCGTCAAGAATGCGACGGATGGGTACTACGTCCGTTCTGCCGGCAATCACTCCAGCACTGCGCCAGGCCCGCAAGGCCTGGAAGCTGCAATACCGCGACTCAGGCCAGTCGATTGCGCTCGCTGATCGCGCGCTCGAACGCGCAACCCGTGACGATGATGTCGCGGCCGAAGGCTGGGCGCGACTTACGCGCGGCTGCTACCGCATGCGGCACGACACTCCGGCCGAAGGCACGCGCGAGCTGGCGTTGGCACAGGCGTGCTTTGCGGCGGCCGGTGAGCGTGCTGGCCAGGTCCTGGCGGCGGTCGGCACCGCGCGCTGCTGGTGGATTCAGGGACGTTTTCGCGACGCGCGCGACCTGGTCCTACCCTTGCGCGATGAAGGCCTGGAACGGCTCAAGCACGAAGAGCGCGGCATGCTGCTCAACACGATTGCGGGCTGTTACTCGTCGATGGGGCAGTCGGCCGAAGCCTTTGCCTATCTGTACCAGGCGCTGCGGGAATCGAGTCCGGCGCGCGGTCATGGCTTCGACGTGGCGCTGTACACGAATCTCGCGCACGAGCTATTTCAGCTGGGCGACTATGCCGAGGCGCTCAAGTACATCGAGGAAGGGATCGAACGCTGTGCGCGACTGAACAATCCCTACATGCTCAGCGTGCTGCTGATCAATCGGGTGATCTGCCTGACCGACCTCGGCCGCCCGCACGACGCCCTGGAGGATGTGCGCCGCCTGCACGGCCTGCCGGCGACGACTTCAGGCCGCGGGTCCGAAAACGCGGGTTTCGAGACCATGGCGATCGCCGCGCTGCGGGCTGGAGAGACGGATCTAGGCGAGCAGCTCGTTGAACACGCGACTGTGTCCCTGGGAGAGGAGGCGACTCCGGACGAACAGATCGAGCTGATCGTCGCCACGGTCGAGTTGCTGATCGCGCATGGAGAGCTGGACGCCGCCGTCGCCCGCATGGAGCGCGCCCTGCCATTGCCGGCCGAGGGGCTTGGCTTGCGCGTGGCCTGCCTGTTCTACCAGACTCTGGCGGACTTGTGCGAGCGCATCGGCGATGCACCGCGCACACTTCTGCATCTGCGCGCCTGGCAAAGCCTGCATATAGAACGCGCAGAACGGGCTTCACGCGCGCGCGTCCAGGCGGCGTCGCTGCAGACCGAATTGATGCGTCTGCAGCATGCGCGCGATGAAATCGATGCACGGCGCCGGGCGACCGAACGCGCGCGCGCCGAGCTGGAAGCGATCAACCAGCAGTTGTCACACAAGATGCGCGAGGTCGAGTCGCTGCGGGCCGCGCTCGAGCAGCAGGCGGTACGTGATTTCCTGACGGGGCTCTTCAATCGCCGACATCTGAACAATGTGCTGCCATCGATGCATGCACTGGCCCAGCGCGGTGGCGAGCCTCTCTCGCTGGCAATCATCGACCTTGATCACTTCAAGGATGTCAACGACCGCTACGGCCACGATGCCGGCGACATGCTGCTGGCAGCGTTCGGCGACCTGCTGATACAGCGCATGCGCAAGAGCGACGTGGCCTGCCGCTACGGTGGCGAAGAGTTCTGCGTGCTGATGCCGCGCACCGACGCCCAGGCGGCGCGCCGCAAGCTGGAAAAGCTGCTCGGCGAATGGAGCGCCATGGTCTTTCCGGTCGCCAGCGGCATCATCGCCAACAATACCTTTTCGGCCGGCGTGACCGACTCCCGCGCAGTGCCGGGTTCGGTCGACCAGCTGCTCAAGGCCGCCGACAACAGCGTGCTCGAAGCCAAGCGGCTCGGCCGCAGTCAGATCCTCGTGGTCGACGCCGTGGTCCGGGAGCGCGCGAACGAGGACCTGGACGCGCCGCGCTAGGGAACCGGGCGCCGCGCCCAAGTCGGGTATCTTCTCCAACTCGGCATCGGCAGGTCTGCGAGTTCCGCGCAGGAGGGCTCCGATGAGCCCGCCCGACCGCCCGAAGGGCGAATACCGCATTGCGTCGCACGGAGGTTTCCCAATGAGTACTCAGCCAGTTGCGACCGTGGTTCACCGGATCTGCCCTTTGTGCGAGGCCTGCTGCGGGCTCGAACTGACGGTCGCCGACGGAAAAGTGACCACGATCCGCGGCCATGACGAGGATGTATTCAGTCGTGGCTATATCTGTCCCAAGGCGGTCGCGCTGAAGGACCTGCACGATGATCCTGACCGGCTGCGCAAACCGTTGATCAAGCGCAACGGCCGCTTCGTTGAGGCGAGCTGGGACGAGGCATTTGCCGAGATCGAGCGCCGCTTGCCCCCGATCCAGGCGCAGTACGGACGCGACGCGGTCGCCCTGTCGATCGGCAATCCCTCGGTCCACAAGGCCGGATTGCTGCTCTATGTACCGCGCCTCGCGCGTGCGCTTGGCACGCGAAACATCGTGTCGGCCTCGACGCTCGACCAAATGCCCAAGCAGCTGTCGAGCGGCCTGATGTTCGGAGACTGGTTATCGGTCCCGGTGCCCGATATCGATCGCACCGAGTTTCTGCTGATCCTCGGGGGAAACCCGGCAGTGTCCAATGGCAGCATGTGGACGGTGCCGGACTTTCGCGGCAGGGCCAAGGCGCTGCGCGCGCGTGGTGGCCGCATCGTAGTGATCGATCCACGCCGCACTGAAACAGCGGAACTGGCCGATGAGCACCACTTCATCCGCCCCGGCGGTGACGCATTCCTGCTCGCTGCGATGGTGCATACCTTGTTTGACGAGCAACTGGTGCGGCTCGGGCGGCTCGCCGAACATGTGGCGGGTCTCGATGCGGTGGATGCGGCGGTAAAGGAATTTTCACCGGAGCGGGCAGCAGCGCGTTGCGGCATCGCTGCCGAAACTATTCGCGCACTGGCGCGCCGGCTGGCGGCTACCGAACGCGCAGCAGTCTACGGGCGACTGGGCACCTGCGCGCAGGAGTTTGGATCGCTCGCGAGCTGGCTGGTCGACGTTCTCAATGCATTGACCCGGCATCTGGATGAGCCTGGCGGCGCGATGTTTCCCAAGGCACCGGCGTTTGCGAAGAACACTCTGGGCGCACCGGGCAAGGGGCGCGGTGTCTTGACCGGCCGGCATGTCAGCCGCGTTTCAGGTGCACCCGAAGTGTTCGGCGAAATCCCAATGACCTGTCTGGCGGAAGAAATCGAAACCGCGGGGCCCGGTCAGGTTCGGGCGTTGATCACGCTGGCGAGCAATCCGGTGCTTTCGGCGCCCAACGGTACGCGTCTGGCGGCCGCGCTCGAGAAGCTCGAGTTCATGGTCAGCGTCGACATCTATCTGAACGAAACCGCGCGTCACGCTGATGTCATCCTGCCCGGCACCTCGCCCTTGCAGGACATGCACTACGACGTCGCCTTTCCGCAGCTGGCCTATCGCAACGCGGCACGCGTCAGCGCGCCGGTCCTGCCGCCGGACGACGATCGTCCCGAAGAGTGGGAGATCCTGCTGCGACTGGCCGCGATCAGCGCGGGCAAGGGTGCTGACGCCGATCTTGCGCAGCTCGATGACGAGTTGACCGCCGCAGATGTGCAGCGCGTGGCCGGCTCGCAGGCCGAGGCGGTACTGAAGGCGGTCTCGCGCTGGCGGGGACCCGAGCGCCTGCTCGATTTAGGCCTGCGCGGCGGGCCGTATGGCGATCAGTTCGGCTTGCGGCCCGAAGGACTGAACCTCAAGAAGCTGCAGGCAACACCGGCCGGCGTCGACCTTGGCCCACTGGCTTCTCGCGTGCCGGAAGTGCTGCGCACACCATCGGGACAGATTGAACTGGCGCCGCCAACGCTGCTGCAGGACCTGCAACGCGCTGCGCAACGGCTTGGAGAACCGATGCCGGAACTCGTGATCATTGGCCGGCGCCAGGTGCGCTCCAACAACAGCTGGATGCACAACCTGCCGGTGCTCGCGAAGGGTCGCAATCGCTGCACGGTGCTGGTTAGTCCGGCCGATGCTGCCCGTCTGAAACTGGCGGACGGTGGGCGGGCGCGCATCGTTAATGATGGCCGCGCGGTCGAAGCCGAAGTCGAGATCAGCGACCAGATGATGCCCGGGGTGGCGTCGCTGCCGCACGGCTGGGGACATGATCTTCCGCACACCGCGCTGTCGGTGGCGGCGCGACAACCCGGCGCGAACCTGAATGCCCTGCTTGACACCGGACCGCGCGATCTGCTTTCGGGCAATGCCGTCTTGAGCGGTGTCGCGGTTCAGATCACTGCTGCCTGAGCCCTGAGCTCAGGACATGGGGACACATGGAGCAGGGGCCTCAGGACTTCGGTGATGCTGCGACCGCGGTGAAGTGTTCGACCGTGGCAGGCGCTGCGAAGAAGGGGCCGACAATCGCACGCCATTCTGTGAATGCGGCGGACTGGCGGAAATCGACGGTGTGATTCTCGAGCGTGTCCCAGCGAATCATCAGAAGATAGCGCTCGGGATTCTCGACCCCGCGCTGAACTTCATAGCCCCGAAATCCCTTCGCCTTGGCGATCACGGTGTCCACACCGCGCTTGATCGCGGCGTCGAAGGCAGCGTTCTCGCCGGTGTGGATCACGATATCGGCGACTTCAAGAATCATGAGGCTCCTCCAAGGTCTCGATCGGTGCAGACGGCGGCGCGTGTGCGGGGCGTCCTGGGGTGAACAGAACCTAGCTGGCGAACGAGTAAGGCCCGCCGCGTTCAAGCGCCTTGCGATAGGCTGGTCGCGCCTGGAAGCGCTTCACCCAGGCATCAAGATTCGGATACGCGGCGCGGTTGCCGCGTGCGCCGGCCACTTCACCGACAAAGCTCATCTGGATGTCGGCGCCTGTGAACTCGTCGCCAAGCAACCATGGCCGGCCGTCCAGCGAGCGGTCGATGTAGCCCAGATGGTTAGCAATCTCGCTCTCGATTCGTGGCAAAAGCGGCGCGCCGGCATCGCCCAGGCGCGATACATACAGCTTCAGCATCATCGGCAGCATGGCCGAGCCTTCTGCAAAGTGCAGCCACTGCTGGTAGGAGTCGTAGGCGGCTGACTGAGGCTGCTGGCTGGAGCCGGCCCTGGCCATGGCGGCGGATCAGGTAGTCGACGATCGCGCCCGACTCGATCACCGTTCGCCCCTCATCGGTGAGCACGGGTGACTTGCCCAGTGGATGCACTGTCGTCAGTTCAGGCGGAGCCAGCCGCGTGGTCGCGTCGCGCTTGTAGTGCTTGATCTCGTAGGGAAGTCCCAGCTCTTCGAGCAGCCAGAGCACACGCTGCGAGCGCGAGTCGTTGAGGTGGTGTACGACGAGCATAAGTGCTCCTCCGGAGCTTGGCACGTGCACGCAGCATAGCGGGCGGCCGACGCGGCGCACTGCCGTTCCTAGATCTGACGGATTGTCTTTCGACTCCGCGCTCGACTCCGGTACGCTTCGCCCCTCGTCGCACCGAGTAGTTCAGCGCGCCGAGCCCGCTCCATGAAGTTCGAATTCGCTCCCTGGTTGCCGCACCGCCTCGTTAAGCGCTTCACGCTCGCGCCGAACGATCTGCTGCGCGACGCGACTTACCGGCGACTGTGGTCGTCGATCCTGATTTCTTCCTTCGGCGGCCAGGTCACGATGCTCGCCCTGCCGCTGACGGCGGCGGTGCTATTGCATGCCACGCCGACGCAGATGGGGATGTTGACCGCGGTCGAGGTCATACCCTTCGTGCTGTTTTCGCTGCCCTCCGGCGTGTGGCTCGATCAGGTCCGCAAGCTGCCGGTCTACATCTGGGGTGAAACGGTCCTGGCGTTCGCGGTAGCGAGCGTGCCGCTCGCCTGGTGGCTCGGCATCCTGTCGATCGGATGGCTGTACTTCATCGGGTTCGTGATCGGGACAGTCAATACGATCGCCGGCAGTGCCGCGCAGATCGTCCTGACCCAGATCGTGCCGCGCGAGCGCTTGGTCGAGGCACACGCGAAAAACGCGCTGGCGTCGTCGTCGTCCGAAGTTGCCGGTCCCGCCGCGGCCGGGGCACTGATCAAATTGGTCGGCGCGCCTTTCGCGTTGTTGTTCGACGCGGTGATGCTCGCGTTTTCAGTCCTGATCCTGCGCGGCATCCGCGTCGTCGAAGGCCCGCGTCACTCCACAGCCGCGTTCTGGCGCGCGATGCGCGACGGCATGGGTTTTGTGGTGCGTCACCGTCTGCTGCTGACGATGGCAGCTGTGATCGGCATTTGGCAGATGTGCCACCATGCCGCCATCGTGGTGCAGATCCTGTTTGCAACCCGCACGCTCGGACTGAACGAAGGCGCGGTAGGACTGTGCTTCGTGGGACTGGGAGTTGGCACCATTCTGGGCAGCCTGTTCGGGCATCGCATCTCGGAGCGTTACGGCCCAGGCCCGATCATGGTGCTCGGTTTGGCGATCTGCGGCGTCGGCTGGGCGCTCGGAGCCGTCGCGCCCGTCTCTGCCTTCGGCGTGGCGGTATACGCCTTCATGCTCGCAGCCTTCGGCGTCGGCGCGGTGCTGATCTTCATCAACTTCCTTGCGCTGCGGCAGGCCGTGACGCCGGCGCACTTGCTCGGCCGAATGACCAGCACGATGCGCTGGTTGATCCTGCTGCCGGCCGGGCCCGGGGCGCTTCTTGGTGGCTGGCTCGGTGAACACTTCGGACTGCGTTCGTCGCTTGCCTTTGCCGGCGGGACCTCCCTGCTGATCGCCCTCATTGCATGGCGTCAGCCGGTCATCCGGAGTATTCGCGCCCTGCCGCGCATCGAGGGCGACTCGATTGCCGGGGTTAAGCCAGCCTGACGACCAGTTTGCCGCGGGCATGACCGGCGCGCGACAGTTCGAGCGCCTCGATGGCCGAGTCGAATGCAAACTCGCGCGCTACAGCCACTTGAAGTGAGCCGGCAGCCATGTGCTGCAGAAGCTCCTGCAGATCGGACCGGTTCGGTTTGAGCATCAGCGCAAACCAGCGGCGTCCTCCGAGCCAGTTCAGCACTGGGTCGAGTAGAAGATAGGGAAAACTCGGCAAGGTGCTGATGTAGGTCGCGCGTTTGGTCAGCAGTGCGCGCGCGGAGGCTCGCGACAAGGCGGAGGCGCAATCGATGATCGCATCGAACGGCCCTCCCCAACGCGCCGGTTCGCTTTCGCTGTAGTCGACGAAGTGGTCGGGACGAAGGCTGGCGATGAACTCACGACTGCCTGCGCTGCTGGTTGCGGTGACGTGCGCGCCGAGGTTGTGCGCGATCTGCACCGCGAGGTGCCCGACGCCTCCGGCGGCGCCGTTGACCAGCACCCGTTGTCCGGCAGCGACGCGTGCGATGCGACACATCTGCAAGGCCGACACTCCGGCGACCGGCAGCGCGGCAGCCTGGGCCAGTGTTACGCGTTCGGGAACCTGCGCCACTATCGCCGCCGGAACACAGGCCAGTTCTGCGAGCGCGCCCGGCGCGAACTTGAACGCCGGGATCGTCCCTGCCACGCGCATCCCGGGTGTGATCTCAGTGACGTCGCGACCGATGCGCTCGACCACGCCAGCCAGATCAAAACCCACGCCGATCGGCGGACGTGCGCGCGACATCCATTTGTACTTGCCCTCGACCAGCTTCCAGTCGAGCGGATTGATGCCGCAGTGGTGCACGCGGACCAGAACATCGCCAGGACCCGGCTCGGGATCGGGTAGTTCGCCCATGGCCAGCACCGAAGCCAATGGGCCATAGGCGTGCTGCACTAGGGCCCTCATTGATCCACCTGGCGCCCTGTGCCGTCTTCCAACTGGTTCACGAGTCAGCGTCGCGCTTGAGCCGCCAGACATTGGCCAGCGAAGCCACCTTGTCTCGAAGCGGCATCTGCTCGTCGGACAGCGCATCGAGAAAATCCGATAGCCGTCGCGAGCGCGCGATCGTATATAAAGTCAATGCCACGGTGGGCACGAAGACCAGGGTGAAGTAGATGATCTTGTCGAGCAGCGGGCTGTCGGCAGATGCGATCAGGTTCATGCCGAGGAAGCCGGTGGTGACCGTTCCAATCAGGCCGAACGTCGTGACCACGGTCAGGCGGACCACCGTGTTGGCCTGACGCCGCAGGCTGTCGGTGTCAAGGTACTGGTTCATCTCGCGGATCTCGTCCCTGACTTCGACGAACAGCGGATCGAGCTCGAGGTGGTTGATGCACAGGCGGAACAGCGACTTGGCCTGAGCCTGGTCCGAGATCTCATGGAACCAGTAACGATGGGTGAAGCGCAGAAAAATCTCGAAATTGCTGCGGATCGCCCGCTTGAAGCGCTTGACCGACCCAGGTGATGCGATATCAAGTCCCTTCAGCGCTTCGACCAGCCGGTCCGAGAAGATGTGCAAGGTGGCTTTCTGGAAGTGGGCAATCAGGAATAGCAGAAAGTGCTGGTGGCGAAACTGTGCCAGCACGCCCTGATCGTCATTGACGAAGTAAGCCGAGCGCGCGTCACCGACCACGATCAGCGCATGGCCGCAGCACAGGTAGCGGGTATTGGGCGCCGAACCGACATCGCACCAGAAGCGGTCGTAGCAATAGCGTTCCTCGAAGTCGGCGATATGCCGATCGGAGTAGGGCAGCGCTTCGCCGTCGCTGGCGCCGACCACCAGCCCGAGGCGGACGAAGTCATTGCGTGAGATCTGGCGCGGTTCATCGACCGCGAGGTAACCCATGACCGGCATCCGGTAATACTCGATCTGGCGGTAGCGAATCAGGCCCGGCTCGTCGCTGTGATCGAGCACCATCGGTTTGAGGATGAAGGCCCAGTGCGTACTGATGCGCGGCGCCCGATGCTGGCCGACAAAGCCCAGGTAGCGATCACGATCGCCGAGATCCGAGGCGGCCAGCACCGACCCATCGGCCGCCAGCCATTCGACACTGTGATTGCAGTGCAGGCCGTCGCCCTTCTCGTCCCAGCCGGCCGGGTACGCGCGCCCGAAGCGATACAGCAACTCCTGCGCCTGGGTGAGTTCGAGGTCATTGGCTAAGACTTCGACGTTCAGCAGGACGATGTCGATGTCGAAAAAGAAGTACAGATCGACGTGCTTGATTGTCAAGGTGATCGGGGCGGCACCGCGCCGGCTGACGATGCGCACCTCTGCAACATCATCGCGCCTGAAGACCCGCATCGGTGACCCACCCGAGTCGTCCTGCCCGTCCTTGGTGGAACGTCGCGAGCGGCCCTCGCCGTAGAGGAACCGTTGCACGAAGGGCAGGAAGGTCACGAACTCGTTGTAGTGCCGGACCTGGAATTCGCCGCCGTTGTCGGTGAACTCGTCGAGCACCTCGTGCCAGGGATTGTCGGCGCCGCAGCGATCGAGCAGTTCCCAGTGTTTCTGGATTTGCGCACCGGCGCGCAGCGGCATCAGCTGCAGCGGCCAGAGCAGGATCTGCCGGAAATGCCGTACCCGCGTCGCTTCCGACGGCTCGGACATGGATGCCTCCCCGCGGCCCGCGGCCGCGCGGAAGCAACCCTAGCGCAGATTGAGCGCGTGATCGAGAGAAAAGCGGCCGGCGCCACGTCCGACCAGATAAAGCAGCAGAGCAGCCCATGAAAGGTGTGTCGGCCAGGCTTCGGGATAAACGAAGATTTGGATGACCGCGGTCATCCCGAGCAGTGAAAGTGCCGACAGACGCGTGAAGAGGCCGAGCACGAGCAGCAGCGGAAACAGGTGCTCGGCATACGCGGCCAGGTGCGCGCCCCATTCGGGCGGCAGCAGGGGAACATGGTATTCGTCGCGGAACAGCGCGACTGCGGAATCATTGACCGACAGCAGACCATCAACCTTGGTGCGGCCGGACAGAAAGAAAATCGCGGCGATCGCCAGGCGAGTGATCAGCGCCAGGCCATCATGACCGACGACACGGGTTCCAACATCAGCCAGCCGGTTGAGCCAGCCGCGCAGGCCGGGCTCCATGGTGGGCGCAAGGGACGTATTCATGGTGAATTCTCCAGTTCGAGCGCGCTGAAGGCGCCCGCGTTCAGCAAGGTGGTCAGCAGCGCGGCGAGATCGGCCTTCGGATCAAGTGCGAGGGCACTCTGCGCTGCGGCGGCCAAGGGGAGCGCAATGGCGCAGGCGTCCAGCACCGCGCAGCCTGCTTCATCGATGTGAGTCGCAAGCACGGCCCCGTGCGGCCGCGTCATGAGTACTGCTTCCGCGTTCCAGTCGATGTTCCCGTCAAAGACACCGCCCGCGCGATTGCGTTGCCAGATCGTCAACGCTGGAGTCCCGAATCGGGCCCAGCGTGCAGAGGGATGCAGGCACAGCCTGGCGGTCGCGACCGACTCTGGGGAGAGGGTGGCGACTGCGTCCGGTGGCAGAAGCTCGGCATCGGCAGCGATGTGCGCTTCGGTCCACAGTCGGTCAATGTGCGCAACGTCGGCCAGGTACGGAAACTCGGCCGCTGGTTCAAAGCTGCGCAGAAACTCGCTGAATCCAGCGCCGAACTCGATCAGTGCGGCCTGCGTCGGTGGAGCCGAGCTCACGAAGCGGACCGCTGCAGCGCGTAGCCACTCCTCACCGACCAGTTGTTCGATCGTCGGGAAATTGGCCTGTAGCGCATCGACGCAGCCCTTCATCACGGTGTTCCGATACACGGCAAAGCCGGGCTGCGCGACGAGTCCCGCGACCTGGGAAGCGGCGGGCGTTCCCGCAGGCGCAAGCAAGGCGTGCGCAATGGCATCCTGGAAGGGGCTCAAACCGGAGGAAGCGCCGCTCATGCGATCAGCACGCTGCGATTCACGCGGCCAGTAGAGCCGGTTCGGCCAGCACGCCGTGGGCGCGACTGCGCTCGTCCAGCAGTTGCTCGAAATCGGGCACCTTGTCGTCGCGCTCGATCAGCGTCGGGCGCGCGCCGATGCGCGCGATCAAGCGCTCGAATAGCGCCCACACCGCGGGAGCAATCGGCGCGTCATGCGAGTCGACCAGCAATTGAGCGCCGAGTGCCGGATCAGCCGAATGGCCGGCCAGATGGATTTCATCGATCAGCGTCGCTGGAAATGCATCGAGATAAGTTGCAGCGTCGAAGCCGAGATTGCTCGCGCTGACGAAGACATTGTTGACGTCGAGCAGAAGGCCGCAGCCGGTACGGCCGGCCAGCTCGGTCAGGAAATCGATCTCGCTGAACTCGTGGCCATCAATGGTCAAGTAGTGCGACGGATTTTCGATTGCGATGCGGCGCTGCAGCCGATCCTGAGTGCGGCCTATGTTGGACGCGAGGTGCGCCAGCGATTCGCGGGTCCGCGGGAACGGCAGCAGATCAGGGAAATAGGTACCGCGCCAGGCCGACCAGGCCAGATGTTCCGAGACCAGCGCTGGCTCGAAACGCGTGACAAGACGCGCCAGCCGTTCCAGGTGCATCCCATCCAGCTCTGCGGCCGACGCGAGCGACAGGCCGACGCCATGCAGGGACAGGGGATGACGTTCCCGAATCGAGCTGAGCCACGCCAGGCGCGGCCCGCCGTCGATCATGTAGTTTTCCGGATGAACTTCGAACCACAGGCCATCCGCGGAGCAGTCATGTGCCGGCTCGAAATGTTGCGGCTTGAGCCCCAGCCCCGCGGACAGCGTGGTCGTCATCGTCAGGCGGGCGCCGGACCCTAGCTCTTGACCGGTGTCAGCGAACCCATTCCCTTCGGAGTCTTGATGGTCGTGCAGGTGCCCTTGGCCACGTATTTCCAGGAATTGCCCTGGTAGTCGGCCTTTGAGGTGCCGGCACAGGTGGTGCCTGCGCCCGCGGCGCAGTCGTTCTTGCCGGCCATGGCCACGCCGTAGCACTTGTCCATTTTCTTGTCCATGTCCGGCGTGCCCTTCTCTTGGGCCAGCGCGCTGGCTGAAACGAAGGCGGACAAGGCTACCGCGATGGCAAGGGATGAGTTCTTCATTGATCGCTCCTGTTGAGGTTGAGTCAAGCGACCGCCGCCTTGGCGTTCAACGCGGGCCGACGGTCTGGGCGTAAGTTCGATGCCAGTGTCGATCCGGTTACAGGCGCGGGCACAATTCGCGCCTGCCCGGACGTCCTCACTGTAACCAATTCGCCGCCGGCAGCGAATCACTGGAAAGTAGGACGCGTGACGCTCCGCGAGACCGCCGAAGACGCACGTGAACAACGGCTGCAGTCCCTGCTGCTGGCGGCGCTCGCCGGCGACGGGGCGGCATATCACCTGTTCTTGCGCGAGCTGGCGGCGCATCTGCGCGGATTCCTGCGCAGGCGCCTGTCCGGCTGGCCCGATGAAGTCGAGGACCTGATGCAGGAAACCCTGATGGCTGTCCACAATCAACGCGCTAGTTACGACTCCGGACAGCCGCTGACGGCCTGGCTGCATGCGATCGCCCGATACAAGCTGATCGACTGGTTGCGACGCCACGGTAGGCAGGGCGCCCGGAACGATCCACTCGACGAAGAACTCGAGGTGCTGGCGACATCGGACCAGGCCGCGAACGAGGCAAGGCGTGACGTCACCAAGTTGCTCGACGCGCTGCCCGATCGGCAACGCCTGCCGATCGTGCACATGAAGCTCGAAGGGCGGTCGGTGCTGGAGACCGCGCGGCTGACCGGCATGTCGGAGTCCGCGGTCAAGATCGGCGTGCATCGCGGCATGAAAGCACTCGCGGCGCTGGTCAGGAACGCCCCATGAACACCGATCGTCTGATTGCCATGCTGGCCACCGGCGAGGGGCGCACCATTCCGTTTCGACCTGAACGACGCCTCGCCGTGGCGGCTGCGGCCGGTGCCCTTTGCGCAATTCCGGTGATGTTGTTGATGCTTGGGCTCAACCCGGATTTGGCAGCGGCGGCCGGTACGCCGATGTTCTGGGTCAGGTTCGCGTTCGTTGCCGTACTCGTTGTCGGCGCCGGGTGGTTGGCCGTGCGGCTGGCGCGGCCAGGCGTGCGTCTCGCGCGTACACCGCTTCTGGTCGCCACACCCTTGGTGCTGATCTGGCTGCTGGCAGCGGTCACGCTCGTAGTAACCGCGCCCAAAGGACGATCGGAGCTGATCTGGGGCGCCACCTGGACGAGTTGTGCCTACAACATTCTTCTGCTTTCCATCCCCGCCATGGTTGCGGCTCTGTGGACGCTTCGATCCATGACGCCCACGCGGTTACGTCTGGCGGGTGGGGCGGCCGGATTGCTGGCTGGTGCCGTTGGCGCGCTGGTCTATACGTTGCACTGTCCCGAACTTACGGCACCGTTTCTCGGAATCTGGTACGTCCTCGGTATGCTGGCGGCTGCCCTGTTGGGAGCCGCCTTGGGGCCGCGCGTTCTGAACTGGTAAATGCGGCGAGCGACCGCGATTTCGGCGTTCTGTATATGGATACAAGAGGAGGCGAAGTCCCCATGAAGAAGATTGCGCTCGTGACCGGCGCTGGCAGCGGCATTGGCCGCGCGGTCGCGCTTGCGTTTCTCAAGCAGGGCTACGACACGGTGCTGGCCGGCCGACGCGGTGATGCGCTCGCAGCCACGATGGCACAGGCCACGGAGTCGGCGACGGCGATTCCGGTCGTGACCGATGTCGGCGATCCTGCCTCGGTCGATGCACTGTTTGCCCAGATCAGGGAGCGCTGCGGTCGGCTCGACGTGGTGTTCAACAACGCCGGGTCCGGCGCGCCACCGCTGCCGCTGGAAGACCTCAGCTTCGCTCAGTGGAAGGCCGTGGTCGACGTCAATCTGACCGGCGCTTTTCTCTGTACGCAGGGCGCATTCCGGCTGATGAAGTCGCAGTCACCGCGCGGCGGCCGCATCATCAACAACGGCTCGATCTCGGCACACGCGCCGCGACCGAACTCGGCACCGTATACGGCGACCAAACATGCGATCACCGGGCTCACCAAGTCATCGGCGCTCGATGGCCGCGCCTACGACATCGCGGTCGGGCAGATCGATATCGGCAATGCCCGCACTGAAATGACGGCGCGCATGGCGACCGGCGTTCTGCAGCCCCACGGGGCGATGGCGATCGAGCCCGTGATGGATGTCGACAATGTGGCCAACGCGGTGCTGCACATGGCCAGTCTGCCGCTCGACGCCAATGTCCTTTTCATGACGGTGATGGCGACCAAGATGCCGTTCGTGGGCCGTGGCTAAGGCGCGCACGAAGGTAGACATACGGCTCGCGTGAAGCTCGTCGTCGAACCCCTGACGCCCGCGCGCCGGGTCGACCTGGTCGAGTTGTTTGAGCGACCGGGGGCTTCTGTAGACAGGAAGTCACTTTAGGGGCGTAACCGCCGGAGCAGGTTCTTGGCTGGTCCCGTCGCTCATTCCGCGCGACGTCGACTCTTCCCACGGCAGCCTGCGTGTCAGAAGCACGTTCAGCAGGTTGTCCTGAAAGTTGATGTTTCCGGTCAACTGGTCGTGTTCCTCGCACAGGAAGAAGAAATACGCGATCGGAAGAAAGCTTTCCTCATGCTGTGGCGCCGTCGGGTCGATGGTCTCGCGCGCCAGCAACGACGGCTTGGTCACGCGGCCGTCACCGGGCTCGAGCATCGCCCGCTCGAGTACGTCGGCAGACGCCGTGGCGCGCGCGTCGCGGGGTGAAAATACAGTGCGCGGCCTGGCGCCATCGTCCTCGACCAGGATGCGCGCCGGTGTCAGCGTGCAGTCACCACCGAAAAGTACGTAGCGAATCGGCGTGGCGGGCTCGGGCGTCGACAGCATCCACGCGAATCGGCGCGCGCGCTCCAGGCGGAACTCGAAGTACCTTTTCAGCGCGCTCAGATGCTCGTCGGCGTCGCCGTGGTGAGACGCACGAACTCGCGCCTCGACGGCCGGGTCAAACACATTCCATTGATAGCGCTGCCAGGTCGCCGGGTCGAACAGTTCATCATTCAATGCGTTGCCGGCGGGGTCAATCAGCCAAGTCGCAAGCGGGTGCGGAAAGAGCTGGTAGCCGCTCGGCATCGTCGCCAACGTTTCCGGGCGCATCCGTTTGAGCCCGATCGGCTCACCAGCCAGGTAGGCATGCATCGCGGACACGGCTCCGAAGTTCGGCGTGCCCAGCAGGATCAGCTTGCGCACTCGTTTCGCGCCATACAGCGAAATCAGTGACGGCATGCCATCGAGCACATCGACCGAGCCGTAGCGCAGGTAGTAGCGCGCGACGAGTCCTCCCATGCTGTGCGCGACGATGTCGACGCGCAATTCCGGATCGCCGTAGTCCGTGCGGATCGCGTCGATCAGATGGTCGAGCCCTTTGGCCTGTTCGACGTTGTCCTGCCGCCAGTCGTAGGGAAACACGTAGTAGCGCCGCTCGCCGGCCTTGACCGGGGTGCCCGGCGTCGCGCGTACGTAGCCGCCGAAATTGACCAGCGTATTGACGATCGGACCGTAAAAGCTCTTGCCCAGGACGACTTCGGCGAGGTCGAAGGCCTCGAGATTGTCGCGCCTGACCTCGAGGGTCGTCGGGTCGAACCTGAGTTCGAGGTCGCCGTAGTCATCGAACAGCACCCGGTTCCACGCGCCCGGCCACACTTCGACGCCGGTCGTGCGATCGCGCAGCTTGGAACCGAACAGCCCGGGGATCACGATGACCGGCGTCTGGTCAGGCGAAACCGCCGCGACGCGGTACATCCGGGCGAGATCAGGCCGCGGCGGCGTGCTGCAGGCTGCGACGGCACCGATCACCGCCGCCATCAAACCGAGCCAGGTTCGCGTCATTTAGGACTGATCCACGGGAGCTTGGGTCGGCGGCGCGTAGCCTGGGATTACAGCCGGTCACCGACTCCGGGGAAAGGGAAGATGTGTGCGGATGTCAGACATCGACCAGGATCGGAAGTGGCCGTGCGCTCCTCGGCCCGGTGACGTCTCACTTCCCGGCCGGCGCCGTGAGACTCGCCAGCGACTTTCGGGTCTGATCGACGATGCGTCCGTCGGCCTTGCGGGCCTTGAATTCCGCCATCAGGGATTCGAGTTCGGCGCGCGCTTCTGCCTTGCGACCGGCATTAATCAGCAAGACGGCGCGGCAATAGCGCCACAGCGCACGCTCGTCTTCGCGCACGCTGGCCGACGGGTAAAGCGAGTCGAAATTCGACAGGTGAGCTTCGGGCGGCAACAGGGCCAGGAACGGTTCGCGATCGTCGACGCTGAACAGGTAAAAGCGGTAGCCGCTGTTCCAGAGTGAACGCCGTTGGCCGTCACTGAGGGCTTCTCCGCTTAGACGCATGTCGTTGCTGACGACGATCGCATAGGGCACCGTGGCCGCACGAAACAGTGCGGTCGACAGCTGCAAGTTGCGCACGAATTTGCGATCGCGGCCACTCGCCACGGCCCGGTCGAAATGCGCGCGCGCTTCGGTGTCGCGATCGCGTACCAGGAATTGCCGGGCCAGCATGGCGTTCGCATACACATTGTCAGGATCATCCTGAAGCGCGCGCCGATAGTGTGCTTCGGGATCAACATCGGCGGCGCCGTCGCGTGACCTCAGATAATCGGCCCAGCCCAGGTGCGCGCGCAGGTCAGCGGCGTGCTGTGCCTTGGCGGTCGAAAGTCCTTCTACCAACGTCGGCTGCACCTGTTTCACGATATCGGTGAATGTCTGCTGGCCGACCTGGACGCGGATTTCTCGCAGCCAGCGCATTCCGCATTGCTCGCGTTCCCGGCGCAGATCGTCGCGCGCGGGTGCCTGCACCAGCAGCTCGCCGAGGCGTTGCCAGGCGGCGGCGTGGGCGCCGCTCGCGCACAACTCGGCCGCCGAACTGATCTCCATTGCCAGGCGCCGGCCTTCGGCCGCGCGTTGCTGGACAAAGTAGGCAAGAGCCGCTGCCGCCAGCAGGCCGACGATTCCGGCGGCCAGCACCAGTGGCCAGATTCGCCGGCGCGCCCGCATGCTCGCCACGGCCGCCAGGGTTTCGGCGACGACGTCGCCTTGCGGTTGCAGCAAGGTGACCGCCTTCAGATAGGGCGGCACCGATTCGATCGGAGTCGGCGCGACCACGACCGGCAGCACGTGGCCACGCGGATGGCGCCAGCGGTTCTGCGCGAGCCCGAGTTCCGCCAGCGCATAGCTGCCGTGCGCGACGGATTCGGGTGCGACCATGAAGATGAAGACATCGCACTCTGAAATCGCTTCGCGCAGCTCCGCATTGAAGGTCTGGCCAGGTTCCAGTTCGCTGCGATCCACAAAAGCGCGATGTCCCTCGGCTTCGAGCGCGAGACGCAGGCGCTCGCACAGGTCGCTGTATTTCGACGAGTAGGAAATGAAGATATCCATTGCGGTGTTTCGAAGCAGTTTCAAAATGACTGGCGCGGGCAGATTACGCTGCCGCAGGCTACCGGTCGCGGCCAGTCGCGCCTTGACCCGAACCGGTTGACGGCAGGCGCGGCGCCGTGCAAGGTTCGACGCTGTCGCCCGCTCCGGAGCCGGAAATGCGCACCCTGACCGATCAGCTTGCCAACTACGCGGCGTATCACCGTGATCGTCGCAATATTCTTACCCACTTCATCGGCGTGCCGATGATCGTGTTTGCACTCGAGATCCTGTTGTCGAAGCCCACGCTGTTGATGGCCGGTTGGACCGTGACACCGACCTGGCTCGCGGTGGCGCTGGCGGCGGTGTTTTACCTGCGCCTGAGCATCGCATACGGTCTGGTGATGACGGCACTTCTGATACTCGGCGCCTGGGCCGCCTTGCATGTGGCGACGCAAGGCATTGTGGTATGGCTCGCGGCCGGTATCGGTTTGTTCGTCGTCGGCTGGGCGATCCAGTTTCTCGGGCACCACTATGAAGGGCGCAAGCCGGCCTTTGTCGATGACGTAGTCGGCCTGTTGATCGGCCCGCTTTTCATCGTGGTGGAAGCGGCCTTCGCCTTGGGCTTCAGCCGGGAACTGCAGCAGGCGATCGAGGCCCGCGTCGGCGCCACACGGGACGACGGATCGACCGCTGCTGCGTGACTTCCGCAAGCGATTGCCGCTCTCAGATCATCGCGAGCGGGGTACGTCGGGACGGGGCCGGGAAGCGCTGGTTGATCTGTTCCAGGTCTTCCGCCGTGAGAACCAGCGCGGCCGCGGCGAGGTTGTCGCGCAGATGGGCTGCGCGTCCGGCCTTCGGGAATCGCGATTACATCGGGCTGGCGCAGTGTCCACGCGAGCGCGACCTGCGCCGCCGACGCATGGTGCCGCGCGCCAATCGAGGCCAGGGTCGTATCGCGCGCGAGCGCCCCTTGGTCGATCGGGCTGTAGGCCATGGTGGGAATGCGCTGCTGGCGCAGTCGTGGCAGCAGGTCGAATTCGATGCCGCGCGACCGACACGGAGTAGTAGACCTGGTTGGCGGCGCACCGGGCGCCGTCGGGAATCGAGAACAGCTCGTCGCATGTCGGCGCGGTCGAAGTTGGACACCCCCCAGTGACGGATCTTGCCCTCGGCACGCAACTGCTCGAACGCTGCAACAGTTTCGCGCAGCGGATGGCCGCCACGCCAGTGCAGCAGGTAGAGGTCGATCGCAATCAAGCCGCAGGCGCTTCCGGCTGCGCGCACAGGCCTCGGCGACTCCGCGCCGGCTGGCATTGTGCGGGCTAGACCTTGGTCACGATGAACACCTGCTCGCGGCGGATCGCACGTCCCGCGATAGCCGCCGCCATGGCCTGTCCGACAATTTCCTCGGCGCCACCGTCGCCGTACATCTCGGCCGTGTCGATCAGCCGATAGCCAAGATCGAAGGCAGCGCGCACCGCCGACATTTCGTCGACGCGCTGGCCCGAGTCCTCGCCGAGGCGCCAGGTACCGAGTCCGAGGGCAGGAACGAGCCTCGCCCTCCGGCAGAAAGACAGTGTTCATCGAGGCGGCAGCGAGGCTCGCGTTTGGCAGTGCGGCGCCGCGCTCATTTTCGGCCAATCGACGCAGGTACGCGGCAAACTCGGGGTCCTCCCCGCGCAGCAGCTCCGGCAGGCGGAAGTAGAAATCGTCGCGCCGGATCCACTCGCGCATGAAGTCCTCCCACGAGTTCCAGCGGCGTCTCTGTTCCGCGTCATCTCGGTCGATATAGGCGGTCAGATAGGCGCGCTCGAGCAGCGAGATCAGCATGTCGAAGATCACCAGCATGCGTTCCTGCTGTTCGGCCGTCAGATCGGGCGTGGCGCAGTTGCTGCGCAGCCGCAGGTCCGGGTTGTCGATGACGACCTTCAGGAAGTCGTTGTAGGCGTTGGACAGCAGCTGGTAGACCTCGTCCTCTTCGTTCGCTGCGCTCCTTGCGCTGCTCGAAGAAGAACAGTCCGATCGCCAGCGGCAGGCCGATGACGGTCACCACGTAGCTGGCGAGCTCCCAGGTCTGTGCGTCGAGCATTGTGCTCACGTCCCGTAGCGCCGCAAGTGCCGCCAGGTCGAGGATGCGCACGCCGCCGTAGCCGAGCTCGACCAGCGCGTCGCACGCGCGCAGCACCTGCAGCGCCTGGTTGACGCGCTGGCGCGACACTCCGGACAGATAGCCGATCTCTTCCTGCGAGATTCTCGAGTTCGGCTCGCGATGCCCGGGATACAGGTGCGGATTGAACAGCTCGGCCAGGCAGCGCGCGACGCGCGCATCCGGCTCGAGCAGTCGCTCGTACTCGACCATGCCGATGAACTGGCCGAGCCGTTCGTTCAGCTGGGTCAGCAGGAACCGGTTGAAGGCGATGCTGGTGTCGATCAGGCACTCGAACGTCGCCGCGGCATCCAGGCCATGCGCGTGTCGCGCAGCGCGACGACGTCGTACTTGCGCGCCTCGTTCTTCAGCAGCGAGCCTTCGCCGAACCAGCCGCCGGGCCCGACGCCGGTAAACGTGACGGTCTTGCCGGACGGCGACACGAACTTGATCTTGACCAGGCCGTCGATGACGCCGGTCCAGGCGTCGACCAGTTCGCCCTTGCGCATGACGACGGAGCCGCCGCTGAAGCGCCGCTCCTCGATCTCGGCCAGCACGCGCTCGCGCTCGGGCGGCGTCAAGGCCCGGCCACCAGGCGCTGGCCAGCCAGCATGTCGGACAGAGTCGAGGCGGATCGGGTTCGGCCATGCGTATTGTGCTGATCGTATTCTGCGAAGACTGTCGTCCGAATGACAGCGCACGCGCGGTTGGTCCTACTGTCGTCCAGGCGATGCACGATCGACGAATCCGACGGACTGCGTCTGAGCTGGGCTTAAGCTAATTCACTACGTGCGCCGCGAGGCCGCGTGCAAATCAGGAGACAGCGCATCGTGGCGGCAAGCCGCACGCTGACACCTTTCCGCGCCTGCTGCAGCTCCACGCCCGCGCGCGGCCGGGCGCGACGGCGATTCGCGAAAAGGATCTCGGCATCTGGCAGAGCTGGAGCTGGAGCCAGATGCTGGCCGAAGTGCGTCAGAGTCGCGGCCGGGCTGCATCAGGCCGGCTTCCGGCGCGGCGAGCACCTGGCGATCATCGGCGAGAACCGCCCGCGGCTGTACTTCACGATGATCGCGGTGCAGTGCCTCGGCGGCATCCCGGTGCCGATGTACCAGGATGCGGTCGCCGCCGAGATGGCGTTCGTCTTCGACAACGCCGAGATCAAGTTTGCCGTGGTCGAGGACCAGGAGCAGGTCGACAAGATGCTCGAGATCCGCGAGAAGGTCGCCGCACCTGAAACGGATCATCTACGACGATGCGCGCGGCCTGCGCAACTACGACCAGCCGGGGCTGGCGTCGTACGAAGCAGATCCGCGCGCTCGGCCAGCAGTTCCTGAAGGAGCATCCGACACTGATCGACGACGAGATCGCCAAGGGTCGGGCGACCGACGTGGCCGCGATGTTTTACACCTCGGGCACCACCGGCAACGCCAAAGGTGTCGTGCTCGGCGTACGCCAATCTGCTCGCCGCCGGGCCGGGCCGGCGCCGAGATGGAAGCGCTGCAGCTCGAACGAAGAGGTGCTCGCGTACCTGCCGATGGCGTGGATCGGGCAGAACATCTTCTCCTACACGCAGTGGCTGGTGTGCGGCTTCACCGTGAACTGCCCGGAGTCGGCGGCGACCGTGACGGCGGACATGCGCGAGATCGGGCCGACCTACTACTTCGCGCCGCCGCGCGTGCTCGAGGCGCTGCTGACGCAGGTGATGATCCGCATGGAAGACGCCTCCGCGATCAAGCGGCGGGTGTTCCACTATTTCATGGACGTCGCGCGGCGCGTCGGCGGCCGGCTGCTCGATAAGCAGCCGGTCGGCGTCGGCGACCGACTGCTCTACCGCCTCGGCGACTGGCTCGTCTATGCGCCGCTGCGCAATGCGCTCGGCATGAGCCGGATCCGCGTCGCCTACACGGCCGGCGAGGCGATCGGGCCGGATCTGTTCACGTTCTATCGGTCGCTCGGCATCAACCTGAAGCAGCTGTACGGTTCGACCGAGACCTCGGTGTTCGTCTGCGTGCAGCCCAACGGCGCCGTGCAAGCCCGACACGGTCGGACCACCGGTGGCGGGTGTCGAAATCAAGCCTGACCGATGCCGGCGAAATCCTGATCCGCTCGCCCGGGCCTGTTCCGCGAGTACTACAAGGCGCCGGAGGCGACGCGCGAGGCCAAGGATGCCGAGGGCTGGTTTCATACCGGGGACGCCGGCTACTTCGACGACCGAGGGTCATCTGAAGATCATCGACCGCGCCAAGGACGTCGGCCGGCTCGCCGACGGCACGCTGTTCGCACCGAAGTACATCGAGAACAAGCTGAAGTTCTTCCCGACGATCAAGGAAGCGGTGGCGTTCGGCGACCGGCGCGACATGGTCTGCGCGTTCGTCAACATCGACTATGGAGGCCGTCGGCAACTGGGCCGAGCGGCGCAACCTGCCGTACGCCGGCTACACCGATCTGGCCGGCAAGCCCGAAGTGCTCGAACTGGTGCGCGAAGCGGTCGAGAAGGTCAACGCCGACCTCGCCAGCGATCCCAAGCTCGCCAATGCCCAGATCAGCCGCTTCATCGTGCTGCACAAGGAACTCGACGCCGACGACGAGGAGCTGACGCGCACCCGCAAGGTTCGCCGCCGCTTCATCCAGGAGCAAGTATTCGACTCTGGTCGATGCGATGTACGTCGGGCGCAACTGAGCAGTTCATCGAAACGATGGTCAAGTTCGAGGACGGCCGCACCGGCAAGATTGCCGCCACGCTCAAGGTGCGCGACGCCAAGACATTTCCACCGATGCGGACGGCGGCCTGAAGCCCATGACGATGAGCAGACCGTCAACAGATCTGGATCCTCTTTCGTGCCATCTCGACGGCTGCAGCGGGGCCTCATGTCACCTAGGCTCTGGGTCGCGATTGCCTGCGCGCTGGTCGGCATTCCGCTTGCAGCCTACGGACTTGCACTGGCGGACTCCTGATCGCGCTGGTCGGGCTCGCGCTGGTTCTGGTGTTCGTCTTTCTGGTGATCGAGGCCGTCGACCGGGCGAATCAAGCCGAAGCACGAGATCCCGAAGGCCGCGGACGCGGCCTGGAACATGAAGGATCAGCCGCCTGGCGCGAACGCGTCGATGAGCGCGGTCGTGAGCGGCCGCTCGATCGGGGAGGTCGATGCTGAAGGTCGAGGACGTCTCGCTCGCCTTCGGCGGCGTGAAGGCACTGCAGGGGGTGACGTTCGATGTGCGCGAGCACGAGATCCGCGCCATCATCGGGCCGAACGGCGCCGGCAAGAGCTCGATGCTCAATGTCGATCAACGGCGTCTACCACCCGCAGAACGGCCGCATCACGTTTCGCGGCAAGGTGCGCAAGAACATGGATCCGCACGAGGCGGCGGTCGCAGGGCATCGCCCGCACCTTCCAGAGCCTGGCGCTGTTCAAGGGCATGAGCGTGCTCGACAACATCATGACCGGCCGCAACCTGCGCATGCGCACCGGCGTGCTGGCACAGGCGGTGCACCTCGGACCTGCGCAGCGGGAGGAACTGCAGCACCGCGAGCTGCGTCGAGCACATCATCGACTTTCTCGAGATTCAGGCCTATCGCAAGACGCCGGTCGGTCGCCTGCCCTACGGATTGCAGAAGCGCGTCGACCTCGGTCGCGCACTGGCGATGGAGCCGAAGCTGCTGCTGCTCGACGAGCCGATGGCCGGCATGAACCTCGAGGAGAAAGAGGACATGTGCCGCTTCGTGCTCGACGTCAACGATGAGTTCGGCACAACCATCGTGCTGATCGAGCACGACATGGGAGTCGTGATGGATGTCTCCGATCGCGTGGTCGTGCTCGACTACGGCAGGAAGATCGGTGACGGCACGCCGGACGAAGTCCGCACCAACCAGAACGTGATCGACGCCTATCTGGGCGTCGCCCATTGAGGCGCGAGATGCTGCATCTGCAACGCAACTGGCCGATCCTCGCCCTGCTGGTCGGCATTGCGGTCGGCATGGCATTGCCGCTGGTGGCCGGATTGTCGGCGCCCGGCTTCTACGTCGAGGTGCTGCTCGGCGGCCTGATGTCCGGCGTCATGTATTCGCTGGTGGCGCTCGGGCTCGTGCTGATCTTCAAGGCATCAGGTGTGTTCAATTTCGCGCAGGGCGCGATGGTGCTGTTTGCCGCGCTGTCGGTGGCACGCATGTCCGAGGTGATGCCGCTGCCGGTCGCCTTCGTGCTGGCGATGGCTGTCATGGCAGTGCTGGCCTGGCTGATCGAGCGCCTGGTGTTGCGCCATCTGGTCAACCAGGATGCCGTCGTGCTGCTGATGGCCACGCTTGGGGTCGCTTATTTCCTCGACGGCTTCGGTCAGACGATCTGGGGCAGTGACATCTACAAGATCGATACCGGACTACCGAAGACGCCGATGATGGTCGCCGAAGGCATGTTTCGAGGGCGGCATCCTGATCAACACCGAAGATCTGGTGGCCGCCGCGATCGCGGCGCTGCTGGTACTGGCCTTGGCGCTGTTCTTTCAGAAGACGCCGACCGGTCGCGCACTGCGGGCGGTGGCCGATGATCATCAGGCCTCGCAGTCGATCGGCATTCCGCTGAATCGCATCTGGGTCATCGTCTGGACGGTTGCAGGCTTTGTTGCGCTGGTCGCCGGCATGATCTGGGGATCGAAGCTTGGGGTGCAGTTCTCGCTGTCGCTGATTGCGCTGAAGGCTCTGCCGGTGGTCATCCTCGGCGGATTCACTTCGGTGCCCGGAGCCATCGTTGGCGGACTGATCATCGGTGTCGGCGAGAAGTTCGCCGAGGTTTTTCTCGGCCCGATCCTGGTGAAGCAGTTCGACCTCGCGGGCGGCGGCATCGAAAACTGGTTCGCCTACGTTCTGGCGCTGCTGTTCCTGCTGGTGCGACCCGAAGGGCTGTTCGGGGAGAAGCACATCGACCGCGTCTGACCAGGCCCCGGATCACAGATCACAGTTCAGATCACGATGCTCTACCGCGAAAACGGTCAGTTCAAGACCAGCTACGCAGCGGATCAGCAGATCCTGCCGATCGCGCAGGATCGCTGGTTCATGCTGGCGCTGATCGCGTTCGCCTATCTGGCGGTGCCGGCGCTGGCAGCGAGTACCTGTTCCTGTCGCTGATCGTTCCGTTCCTGATCCTGGCGCATCGCCGCGATCGGGCTCAACATCCTGGTCGGCTATTGCGGCCAGATCTCGCTTGGCACGGCGGCCTTCATGGCGGTCGGTGCCTACGCCGCCTACAACTTCGTGGTGCGCGTCCCGGCGCTCAATTTCCTGGTGGTACTGGTGCTTTCTGGCGGCATCGCGGCACTGGTCGGCGTTCTGTTCGGCATCCCGAGCCTGCGCATCAAGGGGCTGTATCTGGCGGTGGCAACGCTGGCTGCCCAGTTCTTCATCGACTGGATGTTTGCGCGGGTGAAGTGGTTCACCAACTACTCGTCGTCGGGATCGGTCTCCACGCCGCCGATCGAAATGTTCGACTGGACGATGGACTCCCCGGCGAGAAAGTACCTGTTCGTCCTGACCGTGGCGGTCGTGATGACGCTGGCGGCGAAGAACCTGGTGCGCGGCCACATCGGCCGCAGCTGGATGGCGATCCGCGACATGGACGTGGCGGCCGAAGTCATCGGCATTCGGCCGCTGTACGCCAAGCTCTCGGCGTTCGCCGTCAGTTCGTTCTACGCCGGCGTGGCCGGCGCCCTATGGGGGTTTATCCGACTCGGCGCGTGGGAGCCACTGGCGTTCAATATCAATCTGTCGCTGAACCTCTTGTTCATGATCATCATCGGCGGCATGGGGTCGCTGCTAGGCTCGTACTTTGGCGCAGCGTTCATCGTGATACTTCCGATCCTGCTGAACCAGGTGCCGAGCACGTTCGGTATCGAGATCTCGACCGCGTTCTCATCGCACCTGGAATCGATGATCTTCGGCAGCCTGATCATTTTCTTCCTGATCGTCGAGCCGCACGGTCTGGCGCGGCTGTGGGCGATCGGCAAGGAGAAGCTGAGACTATGGCCGTTCCCGCACTAAGGTCCACGGAGAAGCGGCACTTCATGAAAAGCTGGACCCTTTCATTACGCATGGAGACAACGATGGCAACAAATCTCAAGGCCAGGGTCGCCGCAGTGGCGGTGGCCGGAATCGCCGCGGCGGCCGCATTGGCCTTGCCGGCGACGTCCGATGCACAGCAGAAGGCGGCCGCCCCCGCCGCCGGCAAGGGCGAGCAGTTCGTTCCGATCCTGGTATATCGGACCGGCGCGTATGCGCCCAATGGCACTCCGTGGGCCAACGGTTTCGTTGACTACCTGAAACTGGTCAATGCACAGGGCGGCATCAACGGCGTCAAGATCACCTGGGAAGAGTGCGAGACAGGCTACGCGACCGACCGCGGCGTCGAGTGCTATGAGCGCCTGAAGACAAAGGCCTTCGTCTCCGCGTTCCAGCCGCTGTCGACCGGCATCACGTTTGCGCTGACCGACAGGGTGCCGACCGACAAGATCCCGCTGATTACGATGGGCTACGGTCGCTCGGAGTCGGTCGAGGGCGAGGCGTTCCCGTGGAATTTCCCGCTGATGGGCACCTACTGGGATGCCGCCGACGTCCTCGTCCAGCACGTCGGCAAGCTCAATGGTGGCATCGACAAGCTCAAAGGCAAGAAGATCGCGCTCGTCTATCACGATTCGCCGTATGGCAAGGAGCCGATTGCTCTGCTGCAGGAGCGCGCCAAGCTGCACGGCTTCGAGCTGATGACGATTCCGGTCACGTCATCCGGGCGTCGAGCAGAAGGCCGCCTGGCTGCAGATCCGCCAGAACCGTCCGGACTACGTTTTCCTGTGGGGCTGGGGCGTGATGAACTCCACCGCATTGCGCGAAGCCGTGGCGACCGGGCTATGCGCGCGACAAGATGTACGGCGTGTGGTGGGCCGCGGCCGAGCCGGATGTCACGCCGGTCGGCGCGGACGCCAAGGGCTACAACGGCCTGGCACTGCAGCACGGGGCAGGACGCGCGAAGGTGCACAACGACATCCTCGCCACGTTGCATGCGAAGGGGCAGGGCACCGGTCCGCAGGAGGAGGTCGGCTCCGTGCTGTACACGCGCGGAATGATCAGCGCGATGCTCCAGGTCGAAGGCGTGCGCCAGGCGCAGCTGCGCTATGGCAACAAGCCGTTGACCGGTGAGCAGGTCCGCTACGGCCTGGAGAACCTGAACCTCGATGCCAAGCGCGTCGAGGCCCTCGGACTGGCGGGAGTCATGAAGCCGCTGGCGACGAACTGCCGCGACCATGAGGGCGCGCGCATGGCGCGCATCCAGCAGTGGGACGGCACCAAGTGGGTCTTCACGTCCGACTTCTACGAGTCCGACAACCAGATCATCAAGCCGATGATCAAGGCCGCGGCGCAGCGCTATGTCACTGAGAAGAAATTGACGATGCGCAGCTGTGCCGACGAGATCGCTGCGGATCTCAAGACCGCGGGGGTCGACGGCCGCGCCAGCCGCTGTCAAGACCGGCGCCAGCTCCGGCGAAGAAATAGACGCGTGGTCAGCCACAGTGCAGCAGCTGCGGCAGCGCTCGCGTGAGTGCGGCACAGCATAGGGAGTTCACGGTGACAGCACCGCTGCTCAGCGTCAACGGCATTGAGGTCATCTACAACCATGTGATCCTCGTCCTCAAGGGCGTGTCGCTGACCGTGCCGGAAGGACGCATCGTCGCTTTGCTCGGCGCCAATGGCGCCGGCAAGACGACGACATTGCGGGCGGTATCGAACCTGCTGCACGGCGAGCGTGGCGACGTGACCAAGGGCTCGATCGAGTACCGCGGCGAGAAGATCGACAAGCTGACGGCCTACGAGCTGGTCAAGCGCGGCGTGGTGCAGGTCATGGAAGGGCGGCGCTGCTTCGCGCACCTGACGGTTGAGGAGAACCTGCTGACCGGCGCGTATTCGCGTGGCTCGTCGAGGCGCGGCAACTCGCGCGCCGAGATCGCGTCCGATCTCGACAAGGTCTACGCCTACTTTCCCGCGGCTCAAGCAGCGCCGCACCAGTCAGTCGGGCTACACCTCGGGCGGCGAGCAGCAGATGACCGCGATCGGCCGCGCACTGATGGCGCGCCCGTCGATGATCCTGCTCGACGAGCCGTCGATGGGACTGGCGCCGCAGGTGGTCGAGGAGATCTTCGCCATCGTGCAGGATCTGAACAAGAAGGAGCAGGTGTCGTTCCTGCTGGCGGAGCAGAACACCAACGTCGCATTGCGTTTCGCGGACTACGGGTACATCCTGGAAAACGGCCGCGTGGTCATGGACGGCGAGGCGCAGCGCCCTGCGCGAGAACGAGGACGTCAAGGAGTTCTACCTCGGAGTTTCGAAGGCGGGACGCAAGAGTTTCCGCGATGCCAAGTTCTACAAGCGCCGCAAGCGCTGGCTGGCTTGAGATCGAACGAGCATCGATTTTTCGCGCATCCATGCGCGGGGTTTTCGCCAGCATGCGCGGGCTGGCGAAAGCGGGTTCAGGTCCGCGCATTCATCGAGGAGCGTAGATGGCCACCAAGAAAGCTGCGAAGAAGAAGTCCCGCCGGACGGTGATGTACAGCTCGGGGGGCAAGAAACTGTATGCCGTGCGCGATGCGAGCGGCAAGTTCAAGGACATCCAGCAGTACTCGCGCGCGCACGCGATGGACATCAAACGCGGCAGTTCTGCGGAAGTGAAGGCCGCGGCTGCGAAAGCGGCCAAGAAGACCGCCAAGAAGGCAGCGAAGAAAGCGGACGGCCAAGAAGACCCGCGAGGAAGGCAGCCAAGAAGGCAGCCAAGAAGGCGACGGGGTAGCGGGACGCTACTGAGGACAGCGAGCGACCGGTGATGGCACTGCGTGCACCTTCTCCGGAGCTCGCTTGCAGCGTGCATCCGATGGCCGGGGTCCGTTCCGGCGTCGTGGGTGCGGCGCTGTTGATGATGGCTGCGCTGCCGCTGGCTGCGTGCCGGCCTTCTTCGCCTCCTGAAGGATCCTCTGGCCGGTCTGCGCCAGATGCTCCGGCGTCGACGCCGTTACCGACGCGCCAGACCACCATCGATCCGGTCAACAAGAAGCTCGATGCCGCTCAGCAGGAAACCGAGAAGCGGCGCGCCGAAATCGAGCAAGCTGACCAAGTGACGGCGAATTCTTGCATGACGCACGCACTTCGATAGCGCGCGAGACGCGCGAGTCCGCGCCAGCGCGAGCTGGACCTGATGGGGCATCTGCCGGGACTGGTCGCCAACGCGCTCAAGGCGCCGGGCTGGCGCGCAGCACCTCGGTGATATCGACGCGCGCGAAGTAACGAGTCGAGCCGCCCTCGCCCGGCTGCCGATCCTGCGCAAGTCCGACCTGCCCGCGGCGCAGAAGTCCAGCGCCGCCGTTCGGCGGCTTGGTACCCGAAGCCATCGAGCGTTTCGGGCGTCTGTTTACCTCGCCCGGACCGATCTACGAGCCCGAGGGCAGACACGACGACGCCTGGCACGCTGCGCGCGGCTTGTATCGCGGCCGGGTTCCCGACGGGCGACGTCGTGCTGAATACCTTTTCGTACCACCTGACCCCGGGTGGTTTCATCCTCGACGGCGGCGCGCGGGCTCTCGGTTGCGTGGTGATCCCGGCAGGCCCCGGCAACACCGAGCAGCAACTCGACCTGATCGAGCACTTCCGTCCGACCGCCTACACCGGCACACCGGACTTTCTGAAGATTCTTCTTGATGCGGCGGCTGCCGCCGGCCGGGACGTGTCTTCGATGCAGGCGGGCGGCGGTGTCCGGGCGCGGCGTTTCCGCCGACCTTGCAGGCAGAGATCGCAGGCGCGCGGCATCGACGCGTATCAGCTCTATGCAACGGCCGATGTCGGCGTGATCGCGTACGAAACGCCGGCGCGCGAGGGCATGATCTGTCAATGAGGATGTGCTGGTCGAGATCGTGCGGCCGGGCACCGGCGACCCGGTCGCCGATGGTGAAGTCGGCGAGGTCGTGGTCACCTCGTTCGATCCGCACCATCCGTGGATCCGGCTCGCGCTCGGAGACCTGTCGGCGATTCTGCCTGGCATATCGCCGTGCGGGCGGACCAATGCGCGCATCAAGGGCTGGATGGGTCGCGCCGATCAGACCACCAAGGTCAAGGGGATGTTCGTGCGTCCCGAACAGATCGCCGAGCTTGCGTCGGCGCCACGCGGAACTAGGCCGCCTGCGCCTGGTGGTCGACGCGCGAGGGCGAGACTGGATGCGATGACTTTGCGGGCGGAGACTGACGATCGCTGATGCCGCCGGCTTGGCGAGCGCGCCGTGGCGGAGTCGCTGCGCGCGATCACCAAGCTGGGCGGCCGGTCGAGCTGGTCGCGCCGGGCACGCTGCCGAATGACGGCAAGGTGATCGACGACGCGCGAGCCGCTGGCTGAAGGAACGGCGCCTGCAGACAGCGCCGTCCCTGTCGGCGTCGTCTGCTGCGATCAGCGGCTGCGGGCGCGTGACGTCGCGCGTTTGGCGGCGGGACGCGTAGCCGGCTTGCTCGCTGCCGTACCGAACGCTTTTCTTGGTAGCTGTTGCTCGACCGGGCGCTTAGCGGCTTTCGCGGCGGGCTTGCGTGCGGGCTTGCGTTGCTCGGTGCAATCGCCGCCGACCGCCATATCGATGGCGGCAATCATTGCGTCGCCGCATGGTGTTGGCGACCGCATTGATCGCATCGGTCATGGCCGCCGGCGGCTTGGCGATCGCCAGCTTGACCGTCGTCGACGGCGGCGCCGCGGCTTCTTCCTTGATGTCCCAAAGCTTCAGCAGTTCGGCCTGGGTGGGTACCGTGCCCTGCGCGACGCGTTGCCGCCGAGCTGCTACCGAGTCGCGCACGATCTTCTCGACTACGTCGAGCGGCAGGCGGTTCAGGTCCGAGAACTTGATGAAGCTCTTGGCCGCGTTGACACCCTGAAGCGCTTCCTTGTGCTTCAGAACCACGTCTTTCTCCGCCACATAGAGCGACATATGACGGCGGCCCGACTCGAGCGCGAACAACGGCCCGTCGAGTTCGTAGAACGCCAGTCCGTAGCGCATGCTTTCACGCACGCCGCGGGCCGAGCGGCGAATCATGCTGCACAGGCGCGCCATTGCTACGCGACGGTCCGGCGGCAGGTCGCGCAGGTAGGCGCCTACCGTCGAGGCTGTCGGGTTCATTTGTATCCTCCGGCGTACCGCAGTAGCGTCCGAAAACGCTGAATTTTAACGCTTTTCGGGAAAGCGGTCGCGGATGCTCGGCTGCAGGGCGGCCGCGGATCCTCGCGAAGATGCGTGCCTAGCGCGGCGTCGGACGCGGCCGGTAGAAGACGAAGTCGGCGGTGAAATCCACGCGCAGCAACTGGCCGGATTGGGCGGCCTCGCAGCGCGGCGGCGGCATGCCGCCCTTGGTGTTGACTCGCTGAACATGAGTGACGCCCTCGAACGCGCCGCGGTTCGAAGCTGCGCGTCGTCAGCAGCAGCCAGCGCAGGTCGGTTGGCTTGCGGAGCGTCGTCGTAGGCGACGATGGTCGCAACCAGCCGGCTGCCATCGACGTGCTCGAACGAGAAGTTGGCGCCGTGCTGCCCGACCGTCTTGCCGTTCGCATCGATCAGCTCGGCCTCGGGCTGGCGGAAATACCCAGACCAAACGTGTTGTCGCGCTTCTCGCACCGAAAGATCTGCACGCCTTGCGGAGGCAGTTGAAGACGCGGCTCGCGATCCGACGGCACCTTGATGCTCGAAAACAGGCCGAGCTTGGGCGCCGCGGACGGGTGGCGACGTGCGCCCCGTTGTTGCGGAGCATTCCCGTGAACAGTGGCACAGCCGGAGATGGACAGAGGCGAGCAGCGACGGCTCGGACATAACCAGGCTTGGAAAGTTCATCGGAGCATGTTTGAACCATCGGTCAGGGCCGCAGATGTTCGATTATTGCACTGCGGGATTGAGCCTGGGTCGATGCGCGCCTATGCTTCAATGCTGCCAGGCGACACGTAGTTCCGCATCCTGGCTGTCAAGAAACGTACTGCGCTACTCGCGCGAAGAGGCGAGCGCAGGACAATGAGTAATCAGCGGCTAGTAGCATTTTCGCCAGGGAGACAGCTCATGAATGCACCGATGAGTCGGCGCCAGTTCTTTCGAATCTGCGCGACCGGATCTAGGCTCGTCTTCGGTCGTTGGTCTCGGCTTTTCGCCGCAGGCGGCACTCGCTGAAGTCCGAGCCTTCAAGCTGGCTCAGACGACCGAAACGCGCAGCACCTGCCCGTATTGCTCGGTCAGCTGCGGCGTGATCATGTACACGCTCGGCGACAAGGCCAAGAACGTCAAGAGCCGCATCATCCACATCGAGGGCGATCCCGATCACCCGGTGAATCGCGGCACGCTGTGCCCGAAGGGCGCCGGCCTGCTCGACATGATGCACTCGCCCGAATCGGCTGCTGCATCCCGCAGGTGCGCGAGCCCGGCTCCAACGAGTGGAAGCGCATCTCGCTGGGACGACGCGCTGACGCGCATCGCCAAGCACATGAAGGCCGACCGCGACGCCAACTTCGTCGAGAAGAACGACAAGGGCGTCACGGTCAACCGCTGGAACACCACCGGCCTGCTGGCATCGAGCGCGGCCAGCAACGAATCCGGTTATCTCACGGTCAAGCGGCGCGCGCGCATGGGGATGGTCGCACTCGATACCCAAGCACGAATATGACACGCGCCGACGGTGTCCAGTCTGGGCCCGACGTTCGGCAGAGGTGCGATGACCAACCACTGGGTGGACATCAAGAACACTGATCTCGTTCTGATCATGGGCGGCAATGCCGCCGAAGCGCATCCGTGCGGCTTCAAGTGGGTGACCGAAGCGATGCAGCACCGCAAGGCGAAGCTGATCGTCGTCGATCCGCGCTTCACGCGCTCGGCGGCGGTCGCCGACTTCTACGCGCCGATGCGCGTCGGCACCGACATCGCCTTCCTCGGCGGCGTCATCAACTACCTGCTCTCCAACAACAAGATTCACCCGGAGTACGTCAAGGCGTACACCAACGCCACGTTCCTGATCAAGGAAGACTTCAAGTTCGACAACGGGTTCTTCACCGGCTACGACGCCGAGCCAAGCGCAGCTACGACAAGGCGACCTGGGGCTACCAGATCGGCGAGGACGGCTATCGCCATGGTCGACGAGACGCTGCAGGATCCGAACTGCGTGTACCAGCTGATGAAGAAGCACTACTGCGCGCTACACGCCGGAGATGGTCAGCAAGATCAGCGGCACGCCGAAGGACCAGTTCCTGAAGGTGTGCGAACTGATCGGCGTCGACCGCACACGCCGGACAAGGTGATGACGATCCTGTACGCGCTCGGCTGGACGCAGCACTCGGTCGGCTCGCAGAACATCCGCACGATGGCGATGATCCAGCTGCTGCTCGGCAACATGGGCCGGGCGGGCGGCGGCGTCAACGCGCTGCGCGGCCACGCCAACGTGCAGGGCATCACCGACATGTGCGCGTACTCCGAGGTGCTGCCGGGCTACCTGTCGGCGCCGACCGATGCGGATGACCAACGCGCGAGAAGTACCTGGAGCGCGCGCACGCCCAAGCCGCTGCGGCCGAACCAGATGAACTTCCCGCAGAACTTCCCGAAGTGGCACACCAGCCTGATGAAGGCCTGGTACGGCAACGCGGCCACCAAGGAAAACGACTTCGCCTACGACTGGATGCCGAAGCGCGACGGCGCCTACGACGTGCTCGACGATCTTCGAGCGCATGTACCAGGGCAAGATGAACGGCTTCATGTGCCAGGGCTTCAATCCGCTCGCGGCGCTGCCGAACAAGAAGAAGGTCGGCGCCGCGCTGGCGAAGCTGAAGTACCTGGTGGTCATCGATCCGCTGCGAAACGGAACCGGCGGAGTTCTGGAAGAACTTCGGCGAGCTCAACAACGTCAAGCCGGAGGAGATCAAGACCGAGGTGTTCCGCTTGCCGGCGAGCTGCTTTGCCGAGGAGACCGGGTCGTTCACCAACTCGAGCCGCGTGATCCAGTGGCACTGGGCGGCGGCCGAGCCGCCGGGCGAAGCCAAGATCGATCGCGAGATCATCGGCACGTCTGTTCACGCAAGCTGCGCGAGATGTACGCAAGGACGGCGGCAAGCTGCCCGATCCGATGCTGAACGCTCACCTGGCCCTACACCAACCCGAACAATCCCGACGCCGGAGGAGGTGCTGCGCGAGATCAACGGCCGCGCGCTGGTCGATGTCGTCGATCCGAAGGACAAGACCAAGACGTTCTGGTGCAAGGCGGGCGAGCAGATCGCCGGCTTCGGCGTGCTGCAGGACGACGGCTCGACCTCCTGCGGCAACTGGATGTACTGCGGCTTCTGGTCGCAGGCCGGCAACCTGACGGCGCGGCGCGACACGACCGATCCGGGCGGGCTGGGCAACTACCCGAACTGGGGCTACTCGTGGCCGGCGAACCGGCGCATCCTCTACAACCGCGCCGGCGCCGATCCAAGGCCGGCAAGCCGTGGGATCCGAAGCGCCGGCGGCATTCGCTGGAACGGCACACGCTGGGCGGGGATCGACGTGCCCGACATGCGGCCGGACGCTCGGGCCCGACAGGGCGCCGGGCCGTTCATCATGACCCGGAAGGCGTGGCGCGCCTGTTCGCGCTCGGCGCTGGCCGAAGGCCCGTTCCCCGAGCACTACGAGCCGTTCGAGACGCCGATCGGCACCAATCCGCATGCACCCGAAGGTGGTGTCAGCAACCCGGCGGCGCGCGTCTACAAGGGCGACATGGAAGCGTTCGGCAAGGCCGAGCGAGTTTCCCGTACGCGGCGACCACCTACCGCCTGACCGAGCACCTCCACTTCTGGACCAAGAACGCGACCGCAATGCCATCACGCAGCCGGCACAGCTTCGTCGAGATCGGCGAAGAACTGGCGAAGGAGAAGGGCATCAGCAACGGCGAGATGGTGAAGGTCCGCAGCAACCGCGGCGAGATCGAGGCGCCCGCGTGGTCACCAAGCGCATTCGCACGATCTGGACGTCAACGGCAAGAAGGTGCATACGGTCGGCATCCCGATCCACTGGGGCTTCTCGGGCGTGGCGCAAGACGGCTACTCGCCAACACGCTGACGCCGTACGTCGGCGACGCCAATTCGCAGACGCCGGAGTTCAAGGCGTTCCTCGTCAACATCGAGAAAGCGTAGGGGGCGACCATGGCATCTCTGCAATCACTCGATATCCAGGCGCGCTCGGCCACCACCATCGACGCCGCCGCAGATCCGCTCGCATGTGGAGCCGGTCGCCAAGCTGATCGACAAGTCCAAGTGCATCGGCTGCAAGGCCTGCCAGGTCGCGTGCATGGAGTGGAACGACCTGCGCGACGACATCGGCCACGCCGTCGGCGGCTACGACAATCCGGCCGATCTGACGGCTGAATCGTGGACGGTGATGCGCTTCGCCGAGGTCGAGCGCGACGGCAACCTCGATTGGCTGATCCGCAAGGACGGCTGCATGCACTGCGAGGATCCGGGCTGCCTGAAGGCCTGCCCGGCGCCCGGCGCGATCGTCAAGTACGCCAACGGCATCGTCGACTTCATCTCGCAGAACTGCATCGGCTGCGGCTACTGCATCACCGGCTGCCCGTTCGACATCCCGCGCATCAGCAAGAAGGACAACAAGGCCTACAAGTGCACGCTGTGCTCCGACCGCGTCATGGTGGGCCTGGAGCCGGCGTGCGTGAAGACCTGCCCGACCGGCGCGATCAGGTTCGGCTCCAAGGAGCGACATGGTCACGCGCGGCGAGAAGCGCGCTCGCAGCTGAAGGAGCGCGGCTTCCAGAACGCGGCGCTGTACAACCCGACAGGGCGTCGGCGGCACGCACGTGATGTACGTGCTGCCGATTGGCAATCAGCCCGAGCTGTACAGCGGCCTGCCGAAGGATCCGACGATCAGCCCGTGGGTCAGCCTGTGGAAGGGCATTGCGAAGCCGCTGCTGGCGCTCGGACTCGGCGTCGCTGCGCTTGGCGCCTTCTTCCACTACGTGACTCGCGGACCGCAAGGAAGTCGAAGACGACGCGGGCACAGGAGGACGGCGCATGAACCAAGTCAGCTTGAAGAGTGGAGATGTTCCGCGCTACGACGCCAACGAACGAGTCACGCACTGGATCGTCGCGATCCTGTTCATGCTGCTCGCGGCGTCGGGCCTGGCCTTCTTTCATCCGGTGTTCTGGTCCCTCTCGCCGCTACTGCTTGGCGGCGGAACGTGGGCGCGTATCCTGCACCCCTTCCTTGGAGTATTGATGTTCGTGGCTCTTCATGTTCATGGCGGCCCGCTATTGGCGCGACAACATGATCCAGCCCTACGACCGCGAGTGGGGCAAGCGGCTGTCCGACGTGATCAACAACCGTGACGACGGCCTGCCGGAGATCGACAAGTACAACATCGGGCAGAAGCAACTGTTCTGGACCATGGTCGTCACGATGGTGCTGCTGCTGGTGTCGGGCATCGTGATGTGGCGGCCGTATTTCGCCGGCGCGTTCGCGATCCCTCTGATCCGGATCGCGGCGGTCGTGCACATGCTGGTCCGGCGTTCGTCCTGATTCTCGGCATCGTCGTGCACGTCTATGCGTCGTTCTGGGTCAAGGGCTCGTTGCGGGCGATGACGCGCGGTACGGTGTCGCATGCCTGGGCCCGGCATCATCATCCGCTCTGGTATCGCCGGATGACTGGCAACACGAAGTAGTGCACAATGCCGGGCGACGGGTAGAGTTGAGCGGCAGGGGCGACCCTGCCGCTCTTTGTTTGATGCGGCCGCCGCCCGCGGTGCAAGATTTGCGGCACTGGCGGAATCAAGGAGCAGCAACGTGGCGACACCGATCGTCACCGATGGCACCCTGGAGCGGGTTGTCGAAGCGCCGCGTGTCGTGCTGCCGATACGCGCCGGATGTATTCAAGCGAACGCGCGCTTCGGCTGGCACAACTCGCCGACGAGCACGCGATGGCCGACTTACCTGCGCCTGATGGCGCAAGCGTGGCCGAAGGCCAGCAGCTCGCCTCCTCGCGTGGACGTGCACCGGCCGTGCGACGATGCGGCCCGGATTGCGAGTCGCGACTACGGCATGCCGCCGCTTGCGGCGCAAGCCATGTGCGCGATGCACAGTGGCGGGCGGATCTGGGCGAGATTCGTCGGCGCATGTTCGCGTCGCGATCGACCCCTGCTCGTCCTGGCATCGACGCTGGCCGAACTGGACCGGCTGGATCCGGCCTCGATCGAGGCAGTCGCCGACCGGGTGCTGGCCGGCACGACGCTCGACGCGGACGCGGCGTTTGTACCTTTCATCGGCGCCGCCCTGCAGGTCTACTTCACCCGCCTGGCCGCCGCGCTGGATGTCGGTGAGTCTGAGCAGCTTCGATGTGCCGACTGTGTGTCCGGTGTGCGCGACGCGTCCGGTCGCGAGCGTGGTCCGGATCGGTGGCGCGCAGGCGAATCTGCGCTATCTGGTGTGTGCTCTGTGCGCAACCGAGTGGAACATGGTCCGCATCAAGTGCTCTTCGTGCGAACAGGACAAGGGTCTCAAGTATCTGATGATCGACGCGGGTGACGGCCGGCTCAACGATGCCGCAATGCGTGCCGAGGCCTGCGACGAGTGCAAGAGCTATCTGAAAGTGCTTTATCAGGAAAAGGATCCGCGAGCCGATCCGACCGCCGATGATCTGGCGACGCTGGCGCTCGATCTGCTGGTCGACGAGCAGGGCTACGCCCGTAGCGGACCGAATCTTCTGTTCCATCCCGGCACGAGCTGACCATGGCCGGACTTGACTCTGCCCGGTGCGGGTGAGGCAAGCGGAGGAATCGGTGCCGCTCTCGCCCAGCTGCCCGTCGATCGACCGGCTGCTCAGCGAAGCTGCCTGCTCGCACGCGCAGATCGCCGACGCGGGTCGGCCGCTGGTCAAGCGCGCCGCGCAGGAAGCGCTTGCGGACGCCCGCTGCGCGTGTCGCGCGGCGACAGACTGCGCCGATCGAGCGACGAGCTGGTCGCGGACATCGAACGACCGCGTCAGGAGCCTGCGTCTGTCGCGACTGCGGCCGGTATTCAATCTCAGTGGCACCGTTATCCACACCAATCTCGGGCGCGCGCTGCTGGCCGAAGAGGCGATCGCCGCGGTGGCATCCGCGATGCGCGGCTATGTGGCGCTTGAGTACGACGTCACCAGTGGCGGGCGTGGTGATCGCGATGATCTCGTCGCAGAATTGCTGACGGAGCTGACCGGGGCCGAAGCCGCGACCGTTGTCAACAATTGTGCGGCTGCAGTACTTGCTGACTCTGAAGGCCCTGGCGACGCGGCGTGAAGTGGTGATCTCGCGCGGCGAGCTGATCGAGATCGGTGGCGCGTTCCGCATGCCCGACATCATGAAGGCCGCCGGCTGTCGCCTGGTCGAAGTCGGCACCACCAACCGCACGCATGCCCGAGACTACGAAACGGCACTCGGACCGAGCACCGGCCTGGTCATGACCGCGCATACGCTCGAACTACGCGGTTAGCGGGTTCACCGCGAGCGGTCGATGCGAAGTCAATCGCTGCGCATGGCGCATGCACATGGCGTTCCGTACGTCGTCGACCTCGGTTCGGGCGCGCTGATTGACCTCAGCACCTTCGGCCTGCCGAGGGAGCCGCTGCCGCAGGAAGCGCTCGCTGCGGGCGCCGATCTCGTGATGTTCTCCGGCGACAAGCTGCTTGGCGGCCCGCAGGCCGGGCTCATCGTTGGCCGCCGCGACGTTGATCGCGAAGATCAAGCGCGATCCGCTCAAGCGGGCGCTGCGCGTGTCGAAGCTGACGCTGGCCGCACTCGAGGCAACGCTTGCGCATCTATGCGAGCGGCCACCGACTTGGCGAGCGCCTGCCGACTCTTGCGTTGCTGGCGCGCTCGCGCGACGACATTCGCGCCGCCTGCGAGCGGCTGCGAGGCTCCGCTGCGTGCATGGGCTCGGCGCCGGGTTTCGAAGTGCGCAGCGAGGACTGCGCGAGCCAGATCGGGTCCGGCAGCCAGCCGGTCGAGCGACTGCCCTCGTGCGCGCTGGTGATCGCGCCGCTCGGCAAGGTCCAGCGGCGGCGTGATCGGCGCACTGGAGGCGCGCCTGCGCAGCCTGCCGATGCCGTCATCGGACGCATCGCATGACAACGCGCTCTGGCTCGACGCTCGGTGTCTGAGCCCCGCGACGAGGCTGCGTTCGTTGCGAACCTCGGACGGCGTTCTGGTCATCGCCATGATCATCGGTACCGCCGGTCACATCGATCACGGCAAGACATCGCTGATCAAGCGCCTGACGGGGCGCGATACCGATCGCCTGCCGGAGGAGATCAAGCGCGGCATTTCGATCGAACTCGGCTACGCCTACGTGCCGGTCGACGATGTCACTGCCGAAACCGGCGACGAGGTGCTCGGTTTCGTCGACGTGCCGGGGCACGAGCGCTTCGTGCACACGATGCTGGCAGGCGCCACCGGCATCGACTTCGCGCTGCTGGTTGTCGCCGCCGACGACGGCGTGATGCCACAGACTGACGAGCATCTCGACATTCTGCTGACCCTGGGCGTCACACGCAGGGGCGATCGCCCTGACCAAGATCGATGTCGGTCGCGCCGGGCCGCATCGACGAAGTGCGCGCCAGAACTGGCCGAGCGAGTGCGGGCAACGCCGGCCGCGGACTGGCCGCTGTTTCCGGTTTCTTCGCTCACTGGCGAAGGTATTGGCGCGCTCGACGCGCACCTGCGCGACGCGGCGCGCGACCACCGACTGCGCGCATGCCGATGGTCATTTTCGACTGGCGATCGACCGCTGTTTCACACTGGCCGGTGTCGGCACCATCGTGACCGGCACCGTGCAGCCATGGGACCGTGCGCGTCGGCGACAGCGTCGTGGTAGCCCGACGCCGCACGGCGCGCTGACAGGCGCGCGTGCGATCGATCCATGCCCAGGATCGTCCGTCTGCAGTTCGGCCGCGCTGGTCAGCGTTGCGCGCTGAACCTCGTCGGGACTCGAGAAGGAGCAGATCGAGCGCGGCATGTCGGTCCAGGCAGAAGCGCTCGCCAATGTCGTTGACCGGCTCGATGCCTCGCTTCGACTTTCCGCACGCGAAGCCACGCGCGCTCGTGCGCAACCCATGTGCACTTTCATCACGGTACGGCCGATGTGATGGCACGGCTTGCCGTGCTCGATCGCACTCGCATCGAGCCTGGAGAGGAAGCGCTGGTCTCGCTGGGCCTTGATCGGCCGCTGACGATCTGCCAGGGCGATCGCTTCGTGATTCGCGACGGTGCCGCGCAGCGCACCCTCGGCGGCGGTGTCGTGCTCGATACCTACCCCTTGGCTCACCGACACGGCGCGGCCGCAGGGCACCCCCCCGACTTGCGTTTCTGGCGACAGTGCGCGATCGGCCGCGCAGCGAGGCTCTGGCGTCCTGGCTTGCATTGCAGCCGCTTGCGCTCGCTCGCCTTGCGTGCAGTCTGGAATCTGCGCGAAGACGAGTTGCCGACACTGTTCGCGGCCGCCGAAACGCCGTGTGGCCGCCGGCACGGTATTCGCGCGAGATCAGTGGCAGCGCGTTGGGCGAGTCCGCGCTGGCGGCGATTGGCACGCGTCCACCAGAATGAACCGGAAATGCCGGGGGTCGAGCAGCAATCGACTTGCACGCATGGTTGCTCCGGGCATCGACACGCGAGGCGTTTGCCGGTGTGCTGTCGACGAACTGCTCTCCGAACAACGGCTGGTACGGCGTGGGGCGTTCCTCGCGCTGCCAACGCACAGCGCCGAGCTCGGACGCGACCAGCGCGTCCGGTGGGAGCGCATCAAGCCCCTGCTGCTGGATCGCAAGTTTGATCCGCCGCGCGTGCGCGACATCGCGCGCGAAACCGGCATTCCTGAAACGGAAACGCGCGGCACTGCTCAAGACCGTGATGCGCGTCGGCGATGTCGATGCAGGTCGCGCATGATCACTTTTTCTGACCACCGCGGTCAGCGAACTGGCCGACATTGCCGCGGAACGTCGCGGCGACGCATGGCGCCGCGCGTGCCGCCGATTTCCGGGACCGCATCGGCACCGGCCGCAAGCTGGCGATCCAGATTCTCGAGTTCTTCGATCGTGCCGGCTACACGCGTCGCGCTGCGCGACGATCACCTGATCCGGCGCACCAACCCATGGCGCGCTAGATGGAGTTCGCTTGCAATCGCAGCGGCGACGGCCGTGCGTAGACTCGCAGCATCATGGAGCGAAGGAAGAGTGTCGTGTCCCGGTGGGCCGGCCAGACTTCAAATCTGGTAGGGGTTGCCAGCAATCCCTGGTGGGTTCGACTCCCATACTCTTCCGCCACCGCGCTGCGCGCTGGCGGATCACGCGCGCTCGATGAAAGAACGAGAGGACGCTAGGCTTCCCCTCGTGCTCCCCTTCCGTCTAATGAGGACGACTGCGATACTGACCATGAACGTGCTCGATGACCTGGCGACTGACGTGCTGTACGCGCCGGAGCAGGACATGTGGGTGCGCTTCGAGGCCGACGGCACGGCGCGCGTCGGCGCGACGCATCTGGTCGGCGATGCATGGCCAGTTCATGCTGTTCACGCCGCGACCGGTCGGAGCCGAAATCGAGCGCGATCGCTCGCTCGGAGTGATGGAAACCGCGAAGACGGCCGTCGCGATCCACGCGCCGCTGTCGTGCCGGATCCTCGAGTCGAATTCCTCGGCGATCGACAACATCCACTACGTCATCACCGACCCCTACGGCGCCGGCTGGCTGTTTCGCGTGCAGCCCCTGGCGCTCGAGGCAGAACGGGGATTGCTGATGGATGCCGACGCCTACCGCGCCTGGCTCGAGCCGCGGCTGGCCGACAAGATGGCAGCGCCGATCGAGGAGTTCAAGATCGAGGACTTCGACATCGACCCGCATCGCGGCTACTGACGCGCTTACTGAGTATGTCCCGGGAGCGCATCGTCATCGTGGTCTGGTCGGCCGGACCCGATCGCCCGGTTCAGGCCGCCGCTCCGTTCGTTTATGCGCTGGCTGCGCGCGCACTCGATCTCGAAGTCGAAATGCATTTCACCTCGACCGCGGTGCGCTGGCTGCTTCGCCGGACGTTGCCGATACCGCGTTCACCGATGCTGCCAGCACCAAGACCGTTGCTCGACTTTGTGCGCGAAACGCAGTGCAGCCGGTGTGCGCCTGTTCGCCTGCAGCATGGCGCTGGCCGAGCACCGACACGGCGAAGCACTGATCGCCGAGTGCAGCGGCGTCGCTGGCGCTGCCACCGTCATGGCCGCGGCGGCCGACGGCGCCCGGACCCTGGTGTTCTAGGGTCTCGTCAGTCCCTGTTTTCTATGCGGCCGCCGATGATCGCGACGGCACCGCTGGCCGCGAGCTCGCCGACCAGGCGGGCGATCATGTCGTCGAACTGCTGTCGAAAGTAGCGTTCGTTGATCACGCTGAAGTAACGTGCGGCAGCGAAATGCCGCGTCAGTTCAGTCAGCGTCGTGGCCCTGACTTCAAGCAGGTGATACTTGATCAGAACCTTGGCGACGTGACGCGCGTTGCGCTCGGGGCTTGCCTCGAGAGCGTCCAGCCGCGCGCTCGCCCGGGCCAGGGCGCCTTCGACGTCGGTAAACGGTGCGCCGTGGCCAGGCAGAACGAGGGCGGGTGCGAGCTGGGCGATCAATTCGAGCATCGCGCGCTGTTCCGCAAAACCCGATTCACCTTCGACCTCCGGAAAGATGCCGCCGAAACCGTTTTCCCAGAGCACATCCGCAGAAATCAGGACACGCTGGTCGGCGCACCAGAGAATGATCGATTGCGGGTCGTGTCCTGGCGACGAGTGTGCCTGCCAGACCAGACCGCCCATGCTCAGCGTCTGTCCCGGCACGACAAGGCCGTCGTGTGTGAAGGGTTCGCAACTTTGCGCCATGGCACGGAAGCTCAGCACGTCCTCGTCCCAGGCGGCAACGGCGGCGGCATGACCGGGTGGAATCAATATCTCTGGATCAAACACCCGCTTCAGGAGTGCGTTGCCGCCACAGTGATCCGAGTGCAGATGCGTATTGACGATCCGGACCAGACGTCGCCCTTGCAGCGACTGGTGAACTAGCGCGAGAGTCTGCCCGCCGTGACTGACATAGCCGGTGTCAACCAGGGTTGCGCATTCCTCGTCGTCAAGGAACAGCACGTTGTTTGATGACAGCCAGCCGCGCTCGAAAAAGCGCAGCGACGGCAGGTCGGCAAGAATGAGTTCGGTGCGCGCTGTCACGTGAATCGCCACTCACTCGGCGCCGACGCCCTGGCGACACTCTCAGCCGCCCGTGCGGCGGTCGGGGAGCTGGGCCCAGATCGCGCGCCTGGCGTCGTCACTCAGCGTGCTCCAAAGAGCGATCTCGTCGATCGTTCGGTGACAGCCTTCGCACAGCGCGGTGTCCGGGTTCATGCGGCACACCGACACGCAAGGCGAAGGCACGCCCGCGCCTGCCTCTCCGGCAACCGGCCCGTTGGATGTCGCTGACGATGACGTCTCCACGCCCGGATTTTGTCACGGTGACCACGGCCGCTCGTCGCGGCGAATTCTCTCAGCGATCCACGCCTGCGCGACTGGATGAGCCAGGTGCTCGTGCAAACGCGAGCTTGTCGGCGTCGAGAACGAAGCTCACGGTTCTCCCGAAGCGTTCAGCTCGGCGCGCCCGCGCCAAGCTTCCGTGCCAGGCGCTGATTGAACTTGGCGACCTCGATGATGACCCGCTCGTGATTGCCCTCCGAAATTAGATCGTGGCCGTCATGTGCGCGAGCGCGAAAGCGGACCTTGCGACCCTCAACCGCCGTCACTTCGCAGTCGACGCGCACAGTCAGACCCGGTGGAGTGGCCGCGAGATGCGAGAAGTCGACGTGGGTGCCGACCGATTGCTCGCGCGGCCAGTCCAGATACGGTTTGATAGCCAATTGACAGACACCTTCCATCAAGCCAACCAGAAAGCCCGTTGCGAAGACCTCGGGCATGTCCTGGAATTCCTGCCACTCCGGGTACAGGCGCGGCACCGTCTTGTCATCGCGGACCGTGTACTCGAAGGAAAAGGAGATTCCGGGCTTCAGTTCGGGGCTCATGCGCGGATTCTAGTGTCACGGCTGGCAGAATCCGACGATGAGCGACCTTCGACTACCGCTCGATCGCACCGCCTACACGATCATGCTGATCTGCTCCGCGCTGTGGGGCCTGCAGCAGGTCACGATCAAGCTCGCAGCGCCCGGCGTATCTCCGGTCATGCAGGCAGGGATTCGCTCGCTGGTCGCAACCCTGCTGTTGCTCGGGTGGGCCGGTCTGCGCGGCGTGCCGCTATTCAAGCGCGACGGCTCGCTGGCAGCGGGTGTCGCCGTCGGTGTGCTGTTTGCGGCCGAGTTCTTCTTCATCTACTTTGGCCTCGGACATACGCTCGCGGCTCGCATGGTGGTGTTTATCTATCTGGCCCCGGTGCTGACGGCACTCGGCCTCGCCTGGCTCGTGCCAGGCGAGCGCCTGTCCGGCCAGCAGTGGCTGGGCGTTGCGCTGGCGTTCGGCGGAATCGTTGCGGCCTTCGCCGACGGACTGCGGGCCGGGGATCGCGCCACCCTGCTCGGCGATTCCTGTGGCGTGATTGCGGCGGCACTGTGGGCCGCCACGACTGTGGTGATCCGCAGGTCCAACCTGGCGCGGGTGTCGGCGACCAAGACCTTGGGCTACCAACTCGCGATCTCGGCGGCCCTGCTGCCGATGTTCTCGCTGGCACTCGGCGAAGCCGGCATCGTCCGGCTCGATGTGCTTACGGTTTCAATGTTGTTCTACCAGGCGGTGGTCGTTGCGTTCGCCAGCTATCTCGCCTGGTTCTGGCTGCTGACACGCTACTACGCAACGCGCCTGTCAGTGTTCGCATTCCTGGCGCCACTGTTTGGTGTGTTGTTCGGCATGTGGCTTCTCGGTGAGCGACTGTCGTCCGCCTTCGCGACTGCCGCGCTGATGGTCTGTGCCGGCATTGCCCTGGTCAATCTGCGACGCGGGTAAGGTGGTCCGGATGAATCGCTTTGATCCTCGCCGCCGTCGCATGCTGGCTGCTGGTCTCGCCATGGGAGCGACGTCCGTCCCTCACCGAGCTGCGGCTGAATCTGCACCGATCGTGCGGCCGATCCCGCGCAGCGGCGAGACGCTGCCGGTGATCGGCATGGGTACCTGGCTGACTTTCGATATTGGATCGAGTGGATTCGATCTCGCGCGGCGCCGGCAGGTTTTGCAGGCTTTCTTCGCATCGGGCGGACGCGTGATCGACTCGAGTCCGATGTACGGGCGCGCCGAGGCGGTTGTCGGCGAACTGCTTGCCCAGCTCGGAGCCCAATCGATGGCATTCGTCGCCACCAAGGTGTGGACAACGGGGCGTGCGCGCGGTGAGCACCAGGTCGAAGACTCGCTAAGTCTGTGGCGGCGGCGGAAACTGGATCTTGAGCAGATCCACAATTTGGTCGATTGGGAAACGCACCTGGACATGTTGCGACGCTGGAAGGACGAAGGGCGGATCCGCTACATCGGCGCCACGACCTCGCATGGCAACAAGCACGAGACCATGGCCGCCGCGATGACACAGGCGGAATTCGACTTCGTGCAATTCACCTACAGCCTCGCCGATCGTCGTGTGGAGTCGCGTCTGCTGCCGCTCGCCGCCGAGCGCCGCGCCGCCGTCATCATCAACCGCCCATTTGATGGCGGTCGCCTGATCGACCGGCTCGCCGGCCGTCCGCTGCCGGGCTGGGCCGCCGAGATCGACTGCACGAGCTGGGCTCAGATCTGCCTCAAGTGGGTTGTTTCGCATCCGACGGTTACCTGTGCAATTCCGGCGACCAGCAACCCGCTCCATATGGTCGACAACATGGGTGCATTGCGCGGTCCGTTGCCGGACGCCACGCTCAGAAAACGCATCGCCGCTGAAGTTTCAGTCTAGAGAGTCCCGGTCCGGGGCCGGCCTTGAGGCGCGCACGGCCTTTCAGGCTGTCGCAACAGCGCTGGCGCGCTTGGCGGAAACTGCGTTGCCGGCGCGGGAATGCGCCTTGCGACCAAGAACCCCGCTGATCCACTGCCCGGTCTCGACCGCCTTGGCGAATTCGATTCCGGTTTCGATTCCGAGTCCGTTCAACAGGTAGAGCACGTCTTCGGTTGCGACATTGCCGGTGGCGCCCTTGGCGTATGGACAGCCGCCGAGACCGGCGATGCTGGCGTCGAAGGTGGAAATTCCGAGTTCAAGGCAGGCGTAGACGTTTGCAGTCGCCATGCCATAGGTGTCATGAAAGTGGCCGCTGACATCGGCGAGTTCGTAGACGCCGAGTGCAGCGTCGATCGCACGCTTCGTCCTTTCCGGCGTGCCGACACCAATGGTGTCGGCCACTCCGACATGCTGGACGCCGATCTCCTTCATCAGGCGGGCAACGTAGGCAACCCGGCTCGGGTTGATCTCGCCTTCATACGGGCAACCCAGCGCGCACGAGATCGCGCCCCGCACGTGCATACCGTGTTCACGCGCTGCGGCTGCAACCGGCCTGAAGCGCTCGATCGATTCGGCAATCGAGCAGTTGATGTTCTTCTGCGAAAAGGCCTCGCTCGCCGCGCCGAAAACGACGATCTCGTCGGGCTTCGCAGCGAGCGCCGCTTCGAAACCCTTCATGTTCGGCACCAGGACCGAGTAGACGACGTCGGGCTTGCGCTGAATCTGCGCCATGACCTCGGCGGCGTCGCTCATCTGCGGCACCCATTTGGGCGAAACATACGACGTGACTTCAATCGCGCTGAAACCGGCGTCGGTCAGGCGATCGACCAGCTCGATCTTGACGGCCGCCGGAATCAACTGCTTCTCATTCTGCAATCCGTCACGAGGGCCGACATCGACGATCGAGACCCGGGTAGGAAGGGCAGGCATCCGTCTCTCCAGGCAGCTCCACGAATCGTGCATCGTAGCGCCGCGAAGCGAGCGCCAAATCCGCACCAGTCACATGGCGAAATCGGGCTTGCAATAGTGGCAACCGGGTCTGGTCGGTGTCTGAAAGGTCTAGCGCGAAACTGTGGAGCGGCGGGTTGTCCGGCCGCGGTCCGGTCGGCATAGTCGATTTCCGCGCGGTGCGGGAGAGTCGCGTCCTGCCGCGCCTCGCGCCATCGAGGAGAAAATCATGAACCGGTTCATCGGTGCTTTCCGTGTCGCCGTATTCGGTCTGGCAAGCGCATTGATCGCGGCGTGCGGAGGCAGCTCGGACACGCCAGTCATGTCGGCCGCACCTCCGGCTGCATTGGAGACCACTGTCGTTTCCGGCACGCTGACCGGATTCGGCGGCGTGGTCGTCGACGGCGTGCGCTACGGCGAAGCCAATGCGGTGGCCGCATTCGATGTCGATCCACGCGCGGAGTCGCCGGCGACGATGGCCGACCTGAAGCTCGGACAGCAGGTCGAAGCCAGCCTCGACAAGGATGGCAACTGCGTAAAGGTGATCGTGCGGTCGACCGTCATCGGACCGGTGCAATCGATCGACACCGCGAACAACAGCTTCAAGGCGGTCGGCCAGACCGTGAAGGTGATTGTCAGTGGCGAGGGCATGACGGTGTTTGAAGGCGTCACTGGTCTGGCTGCGATGAAGGTCGACGACTGGGTTGAGGTGCACGGCACTCTCGATAACGACAAGAACGTGGTCGCGACCCGGGTCGAGGTCAAGCCGGCAGCCGGAACGGTGGCAGTGCGCGCCGGCGGCATCGTCAAGGAACTCAACGAAACCGCCAAGACATTCAAGCTCGGCGACCTGACCATCAATTACGCCGGCGCGATGATCAAGCCGGAGGGCGCAAAGATCGAGAACGACGTGCTGGTGTTCGTCTACAGCGATCAGTTGCCCACCGGAACAACACTGGTTGCGAAGGCCGTGCGCGTCGGCAAGCAGCCGACACTGGAAGGACGCCGATTCGTGATCGGAGGCCTGGTCACCGACGCGGCGGCCGATGGCAAGTCCTTCAAGGTAAATGGCATCAAGGTTGATGCCGCAGGCGCCGAGCTGAAAGGCGGCCAGAACCCGACCTTCGCCGACATCAAGAACATGGCCCTCGTGCGGGTCGAGGGCACCTTGAACACCAGCGCCGGCGGGGTCACGCTCAAGGCGACGCGCGTGTGGGTCATCCCCGCTTCGGAGCAGCGACGCGTGATGCTGATCGGCCAGGTCACAGATTTCGTGTCCGCTGCCAGCTTCAAGGTTCGGGGCGTACCGGTCAACGCCGACATGGCGACTTTCAAGAACGGCGTGAAGGCCGATCTGAAGGACGGCGCCTTCGTCGACATCAAGGGCCGCGTCGATGGCCAGGTCGTCAAGGCCGACGAAGTTCGCATCGACACGCCGCCCAGAAACCTCGGTTTCAGACTGTTTGGTGTCGTCAGTGACTACGTCGCGGCAGACAAGACATTCAAGCTGCTCGGCATTCCGATGAAGCTCTCCGACACAGCGACCTTCGAGAACGGCGTGCTGGCGGATTTCAGCAATGGCGACGTGGTCGAGGTCAAAGGCAGCTTCGACGGCACAGTATTCCTGGTAAGCGAAGTCGAGTTCAAGCCCAACGCGTTCAACCCGCTGATCTTCGCCGAAGGCTCGCTGTCGATGGTCACGGCGACCGGCTTCCAGCTCAACGGCGCGACCTTCAAGATCGACGCACAGACCGAGATCCGCAATGGTCCGCTCGCCAATGGCCAGCGGGTTGAGGTTACCGCGCAGTGGGTTGCCGGCGAGCTGATTGCGCGCAAGGTCGAGGTGCAGCTGCCCAGTGCGACTGTCCGGCTGATGGGGCCGATCACCGACTACGTATCGAAGGCGGACTTCAAGGTGGCGGGCCAGTCGGTCGATGCCAGTGCGGCCATGTTCTTCGGCGGCGCCGAGGGCGACCTCGCCAACGGCAAGCTCGTCCGCGTGAGCGGCGCGCTGGTCGCCGGCAAGGTCAAGGCCACGAGCGTGACCTTCATGCGCTGAGCACTGTGCTGCCCCTAAATGTGCGCCGCCTGCGGGCGGCGCAACTTTTTCGCATTCCAGATACGATCGCGCAGGCCTGCCACGTAAAGGGGCGTCGAGTGAACCAAGGGCTGCACGACCTCCAACTGTCCAATGACACAGGTGCGCGCCGCTATCGCCTGCTGCTGGACGGCCAGGAGATCGGTTTCGTCGAGTACGACCCCGTCGGTGAGTCCGCGATCCTGATCAAGCACACCGAGGTCCTCCCTGAGCACGAGGGCAAGGGCTTCGGCTCAGAGCTGGTACGGCGGATGCTTGAAGATGTGCGCCAGCAGGGCAAGACCGTGATCCCGATCTGCCCGTATGCGATGAACTTCATCCGGCGTCATCGGGAGTACCTCGAAGTGGTGCGACCGGATATGCGCGCCGCCATTTAGTGCTGACCTGCCGACCCGGGGTCTTGTCGGCGCGCTCTGACTTCGATAGTTGAGGTCAGCGGTTCCGAACCCTTGGCACAGAAAACGGCCTTTGTCAGAATTCCTTCCGTGAACGACATGGTCAGGGCGGAGATTCTTGCGGACCTCGCTCCCGCGGGTAAAGTGCGCGCGGCCATCAATTTCGGCAATCCGGTTCTGGCACAAAAGGACGCTGCCACCGGGGAAGCCCGCGGCGTATCAGTCGACATCGCCCGCGAGCTGGGGCGGCACTTGAATGTTCCCGTCGAGCTCGTGACATTCGACGCTGCGGGCAAAGTCTTCGCGGCCCTTCAGACCAACGCGTGGGACGTCGCCTTTCTGGCTATCGATCCCAAGCGCGCTGCCGAGATCGAGTTCACTGCACCTTACGTAATCATCGAAGGAGCGTACTTGGTCCGCACCGACTCGCCGCTGCGCACCAACGAGGGCGTGGACCGCAATGGCGTGCGGATCGCGGTCGGCAACGGCAGCGCCTACGAGCTTTATCTTTCGCGCACGATCAAGCATGCGGAAATCGTGCGCGCGCCAACGGGTGCGGAAGCCACGGCATTGTTTGAACGGGACCAATTGGAAGTCCTGGCGGGAGTCAGGTCGCCGCTGGTCAAGCTCGCGCAGCTTCGACCGGGACTGCGGGTCCTGGACGGGCGCTTCATGGTCATCGAGCAGGCCATGGGAACTCCCAAGGGGCGCCTTCGGGGCGCCCAATATCTCCGTTCAATGCTTGAGGACTTGAAGGCGTCAGGCTTTGTGGCGGCGGGTCTCCAGCGCAGCGGCCAAGGCGATGCGCTCGTCGCGCCTTCAGTCAATTCAGGCCGCGGCAATCCTTCGTAACTTTGCCGCGGCCGTTTCAGGCGCGCTCGGCACTGGAATTAGCACACAGTCAGCGTTTGAGGCCGAGCGCCTCGAAGATCGAGGCGATTCGCTTGTTTTCGTCCGCAACGAAGGCCGCGAACTCTTCGCCAGGAAGAAACTGCAGGTAGGTCTGATCGTGGATCTTCCACCGGCCAAGACCAATGTCAGAGGGTGGCCGAGCTGCTTCGGCCCACAGCACGTTCGAGAACCACGTAAACTACATCCACGGATCGTCGGCCGGCCCAAGTGGGCTGGCGCAAGATTTGAGTCCGGCAAGGGAAAGGAAACCCATATGAAACTGTTGAAATGGCTGGCGACAGCAGCAGCACTGACCGCATTTGGATTGTCATCGGCGATGGCCGCCGACAAGGCCAAGCAGGACGAAGTTCTGAAGGCCGGGCAGACCACGCTTGCCGACTTCTACAAGGCCCAGCCGAGCATCAAGGGAGAGGTCGAGAAGGCCCCTGGGTACGCGGTCTTCACGACCTACGGCATCAGCTTCCTGCTTGGTGGCGCCGGAGGCAAGGGTGTCGCGCATGACGCCGTCACGAAGAAGAACACGTTCATGGAACTCGCGCAAGCGAGCGCTGGGCTGCAGGTCGGCGCGTCAGACACGCGCTATCTGTTCATCTTCAAAGACCAGGCCAGCATCCAGCAGTTCATCGACAAGGGTTGGGATGCGGCGGCCACCGCGACGGCCGGCGCGGGAACGGGCACGCAGTCCGCGGGCGGCAGCGCGGGGGCCTTCACCGGCGGCAAGTTCTACCAGTTGACCAAGGCCGGCCTGCAGGTCGGAGTCGCCGCGGCGGGTACGAAGGTCTGGAAGGACAAGGACCTGAACTAGCCCGAGCATCTGGCAACAGAGGGCCCGGCAGCCGCCGGGCCTTTTTTTTGGGTATCTCTACGGAATCGAGTGTCCCATCTGCTCGGATGCGCACTGCGAGATTGTTCAACCCGTTTGTGTGCTGGCAAGCATTTGCCTCGCCGATTTCATCCTTCCCGGGGCGTGATCTTCAGATCGAGGACTCGACCGCGGCGTATGAGCCGCACCGAACATGCGCGACCGATGCGCGTTGAATCGAGCAAACGCTGCAGCGAATCGATGCCGGTGATCGCGATTCCATCGATGCCGATGATCAGGTCGCCGTCCTCCACGCCGCCGCGTTGAGCCGGCGAGCCCGCCTGTACCTCGATCACGCGCAGCGCGCTGACCTGCACATCGAACGCGCGCTGCAGGCGGCGATCGACGGCGGCCGTAGCACCGCTGATGCCGATGAATGCCCGACGCACGCGTCCGTGCGCGAACAACTGGCCGACGACCCAGCGCACCGTGTCGATGCCGGTCGCAAAGCACAGCGACTGGGCACCCGCGATCATCGCGGTATTCAGGCCGATCACTTCGCCGGTCGAGCTGACGAGCGGACCGCCGGAATTGCCGGGATTCAGCGCCGCATCGGTCTGGATGATGTCGTCCATCAGTCGCCCGGTCGAAGCGCGTAACGAGCGACCCAGGGCGGAAATCACGCCCGCCGTGACGGTGTTCTGGAAGCCGAGCGGATTGCCGATGGCAACCGCGATCTGGCCGACGCGCAGATTCGCCGAGTGGCCGAGCTCGGCGACCGGCAGACGATCGGCGCCAATTCTGAGGACGGCCACATCGGTTTCCGGATCTTCGCCGATCAGGTCGGCGTCGTGCTCGCGTCCGCTGGGAAGGACGACTTGGATCGCGCTGGCGGCATGAACGACATGGCTGTTGGTCAGCATGTAGCCATCGGGCGTGAATGCGAAGCCGGAACCATTTCCGCCCACCTCGTGCTGCTTGTTCCGGCGATCGTTCAGGCGGCGCCGCACCGACACCAGTCCCACCGCGGGGCCGACGCGCTCTACCACTGAAACGATGGACCGCGAGTAGGCATCGAGCAGCGCGCCGTCGCCATCCGGTCGCTCGTCGCCACCAGCGAGCGCGAGTTCCGGGGCGCCGAGCGCAACGAGGTCGAATCCGGGACGGTCACCCATGGGTCGGATGTCGGAGCGTTTGCGGGAATTTCAATACGCGCTTCCAGTCGACGCTTCGCTGCCGGTCCCCCTCAATAACCCCGCTCCAGGTCGACCACACCGGAAATCCGCTCGCCACGGGCGAGCTGTGCCAGCTTGTCGGCGACCTGGACCACGCTCGGCGCAATCTGGGTTTCGGCCGAGACATGCGGTGTGATCAGGATCTCGGGCCGGGTCCAGAACGGGTGGTCGGCGGGTAAGGGTTCGGTCGAGAAGACATCGAGGGTGGCGCCGCTCAGATGCCCGTCGTCGAGCGCAGCGATCAGGTCGGCATCGACCAGCGTCGCACCGCGGCCGACATTGATCAGGTGCGCGCCGCGTGCAAGACGACCGAGCACGGATCGGCCGACCAGACCTCGACTTGCCGCCGTCAGCGGCAGCACGTTCACCAGGATATCGATGCCCTGGAGAAACGCGCCGAGCGACTTCTCACCAGAACTGCAGTCAACGCCCGCAATGTTCTTCGGTGACTGCGCATGCCCGCGGACCGCGAAGCCGTGCTGAACGAGATTCGTCGCAATTGCGCTGCCGATTGCACCGAGGCCGAGCACGCCAATCACATAGCTCGAGTGGTCGCGCAATCTTTCCGCCTTCCAGCGACGTACAGCCTGCTGCGCCGCGTAGCGATCGAAGCCGCGGTAGACGCGCAGCACTGCGGTCAAAACATATTCGGCGAGGGCCGGCGCCATGCCGGCATCTTCGAGACGCACCAACGTGGAGTCGCGCGGAAATCCCGGCAGTGCGAGCAAGGCATCAACCCCGGCGCCGAGGTTGAAGATCGTCTTCAGGCGCGGTTGTTCAATGAACAACGCCGGTGGCGGGCGCCAGACCACGGCAATTTCCGCCAGCTGAGCATCGGATTGCACCTCGGCTATTGCTGCATCACGCCACCAGAGATTCGCGTTGAGGCCGCGCGCGGCAAGCGCATCACGCAGTCCATCCAGCCACTCGCGCGCGGCGCCCTCGCGTACGCACAGCACGACCTGCAGTGTCATTCCGCCGTGAAGCGCAGCAGTTCGGCTCCTTCGGCGACCTGGTCGCCGAGGCCGTAGAGCAGTTCGGCGACGACACCATCGGCCGGCGCGACGATCGTGTGCTCCATTTTCATCGCTTCCATCACCAGCAGCGGTGTGCCACGCGCCACCTTGGCGCCGGCCGCGGTCGAGATGGCGATGACCTTGCCCGGCATCGGCGCCGTCAGGAGGCCGATACCCGCCTCGCTCGCGCCCGATTGGGCGATGACATCGATCAAAGACACTTCGCAGTGCCGGCCATTGGAGAACACATGCAGTTCATCGCCGTCACGCACGACATCGGCGGCGAGCGCGCGGTCGGCCGAAACGGATTGCCAGCCCGCTGTCACCGGTGCGGCTGCACCGCGAGCGGCGCGTGCAGTCCGGCATGATGAAAACGATAGCCGTCCCGCCCGTACTCGAGCTCGACATCGTGGGTGCCGAACTCCGAGCGAAAGCTGATCGTCCGCGTGTAGATCGCGTTCAGTCGCCAGCCGTGGGTCGAGCTCCAGGGATCGGCGTCACGGTTGCGTTCCTCGTCGACCAGTACGCGGGCGCAGGCGAAGGCCAGCAGCTCCTGGTCGACCTGCTCCCTCTGCGCGAAAAGGCGCGCGTGTTCCCGCTCGATCAATCCGGTATCGAGTTCGCTTCGCACGAAGCTCGGATTGGCGAACAGGCGTGCGAGAAAGTCCACGTTGTTGGCCACGCCGACGATGTGCATGTCGGCGAGCGCGGCGCGCATGCGGGCGAGCGCCTGCGCGCGGTCCTCGCCCCCAGACGATCAGCTTGGCGATCATCGGGTCGTAGTAGGGCGATATCTCGTCGCCGGCGCGGATGCCGGCATCGATCCGCACCGGCGCCGGATCATGAAAGCCGTTGTCGTCGGCATTGCGGCGAAACTCGACCGCCTGCGGCTGCGCGAAATGGGCGAGTCGTCCGATCGCCGGCAGGAAACCCTTGTCCGGATTCTCGGCATAGATGCGCGCTTCGATCGCATGCCCGCGCAATCTCGAGTCTCGGATTGCTTGACCGGCAAGGGCAGACCAGCCGCGACATTCAATTGCCATTCAACCAGGTCGAGCCCGGTCACCATTTCGGTGACCGGATGCTCGACCTGCAGACGCGTGTTCATCTCCATGAAGAAGAACTCGCCGCTCTGATCAGCGATGAACTCGACCGTGCCGGCACCGACATAGCCGACCGCCTGCGCTGCCGCGACCGCCGCCTCGCCCATGGCCGCGCGGCGTCCGCCGTCATGCCGGGCGCAGGCGCTTCCTCGAGCACTTTCTGATGGCGTCGTTGCACCGAGCAATCGCGCTCGAACAGGTAGACCGCAGTTGTCCGAGCGTGTCGGCGAACACCTGAATTTCGATGTGGCGCGGCCGGTCAGGTACTTCTCGATCAGCACCTGCGTCGTCGCCGAAGACGCGCAGCGCTTCGCGTTTGCAGGATGCGAGCGCAGTCGCCGAACTCGTCGCTCTTGCGCACGATGCGCATGCCCTTGCCGCCGCCGCCGGCACTGGCCTTGATCAGCACCGGGTAGCCGATGCGGTCGGCCTGGCCGTCTGAAGAAATCGGGCTCCTGACGCGTCGCCGTGATAGCCGGGAACCAGCGGCACCTTCGCCGTTCCATCAGTGCCTTGGCTTCGCTCTTGCTGCCCATCGCATGGATCGGCTTCGGGCGGCGGGCCGATGAACACCAGCTCCGGCCTCGGCGCAGGCCCGCGCGAACGCTTCGTTTTCGGACAGGAAGCCGTAGCCGGGATGGATCGGCCTGCGCGCCGGTGGCGCGCGCGGCGGCGATGACCAGGTCGCCGCGCAGATAGCTTTCTCGCGCGGGCGGCGGGCCGAGCCGCACCGCCTCGTCGGCCATTGCAACGTGGCGGCTTGCGGCATCGGCATCCGAGTAGACCGCGACGGTGCGTACGCCGAGCCGTCGCGCGGTGACGATCACACGGCAGGCAATTTCGCCGCGGTTCGCAATCAGGATCTTGTCGAACATGGATCAGGCCTTTTTTGCCATGGCTTCGAGGTCCAACTTGCCGTCAGCCAGTAGTGTGAACCAGCCGTCCTTGTCGTCGAACTTCAGGTCGATCCTCAGGGGGAACGCACGCAGCAGCTCCGGCGGCACATCACCTTCGCGCGCCCCGACCTCGAGCCGCAAAGCGCTGCCGGCCGGCATCCTGCCCGCGGCATCGCGCATACGTACGAAAGCCTGTCGTCCTTCGCCACTGAGTGCAAACACCTCCCATTGTCGTTGTGGCGGCGCGGCAGGGAGGCCCTTGTCGCCGGCGGCCGGCGCTCCGAGCGTGATCTCGTAAGGAACCGAGGCACCATCTTTCGGGGTCAGGGTGATCCTCATCGTAATGTTCTTCATCGTCGCGCGATGATCGACCAGCGCCGCGGCGCGCAGCTGATCGGGATCGATCGCAAGGAGCTTTGTGCGATCGAAGGTCGCGAGCTTCCACATTGTCGAGACGGGAACCGAGGTGCAGGCCGCGAGCAGGACGACGCAAAGCAGCAGGAGACGAAGTCTCACGATGCTCTCTCCCCGCCGTTGCCGACCAGGCCCTGAACCAGGCGCCGCAGGAAGCGGATCAGCTTGGGCAGCAGCCATGCAGCCAACAGCAGGAGCGCGATGACGATGCCCAGGGCGACCAAGGGATAGGTCATCACCAGCCAGAGCAGGCCGCCGACGACGAGGTCTTCTGTCACAGACAGCGCGACGTTGGAGAACGGTTCAGGCGATGTGTTGGCTGCCGCCCGCGTGCCGGCCTTGGTGAAGTGGCTGGTCGCGGCCAGCGTTCCGCCGAGAATCGCGGCGGCTGTTGTCCAGGACGCACTGTCCAAACCGCCGAACACTCCGGCCGCCAGCGCCGCGCCGGCTGGAATGCGAATGAAGGTCTGAATCGCATCCCAGGCGCTATCGACGCCCGGGATCTTGTCGGCCAGGAACTCCACGGCAAACATCACCGCGGAGGCGCCCAGCACCCAGGGATGCTGCAGGATTGCCAATCCGGGCGGCAGCTCGACCCAGCCCGCCGTGCCGATCAGCCCGACGATCAGCAGCACCGCATACAGTCGAATCCCGCTCGCAAAGCCGAGCACGGCGGCGAGCGCGATCAGCTGGGGAAGGTCGAGGCTATTGGCCATGGATCAGTAGCAATTCAAGGGTAAAAAGTGTGCAGGCCGCCATGGCCTTGATTCACATCTCCTCATCATCACCCTGCTGCTCGGCCATCATCGCTTCGTACTCGGCGACCCAGCGTGACTTGCGTTTTTCAAGGAAGGCCCGCACGCCCTCGCGGCCGTCGGCGCTGGTGCGGATCGCTGCGATCCGCTCGGCCGTGTCGGCGATCAATGCATCGTCGATCGGGCGGCTGCTCAGTTCGCGCACCAGGCGCTTGGCTTCAGCGACGGCGTGCGCGCTGGTCAGCAGCAGTGCGCCCAGCAGTTCGTTTACCTTGGCGTCCAGTTCATCCATGGGCGCCAGGTCATGGACCAGGCCCAGCCGGAATGCTTCGGCGGCATCGAACTTTTCGGCGGTCAGGAAATAGCGGCGCGCCGCGCGTGCACCGATCGAACGGATTACATAAGGTCCGATGGTGGCGGGAATCAGGCCGAGCCTGGTCTCGCTCAGGCAGAAGCTCGCCCCGATGGCGGCCACGGCAATGTCACAGACCGCTACCAGTCCGATGCCACCGGCGTAGGCATCACCATGGACACGCGCAATGACCGGTTTCGGGCACTCGTGGATCGTTTTCAGCATCGTCGCCAGCTTCATCGCATCGGCACGATTCTCGTCAAGAGAAAAGCCGGCCATGCGCTTCATCCATCCGAGATCGGCACCGGCGCAAAACGCCGGCCCGCGCGCTGCCAGAACAATCGCCCGCACCCCATCATCCGCGCCCAGCGTGGTGAAGGCCTGCGTCAACTCGGCGATCGAGGTTTCATTGAAGGCATTGCGCACTGTTTCGCGTGCCAGCCAGACGACGGCAACGCGATGACCGACGTTGAGTTCAAGGGTCTCGTAGTTCATCTCATTTCTCTAGGTAAGGTCTGAGACAGGCTTCGATGTCAGTGAATGCATTGGCGCGACTCGCAGCAACACCGCCGCCTCGAGCAGAGCGCGGAGAGTCAGGCGGGTTGCCATCGCTTCGCCACTTCATCGAGCATGACTTCGGTCGCGCCGCCGCCGATCGACAGCACGCGCGCATCGCGCACCAGTCGCTCGATCGGCGACTCGCGCATGTAACCCATGCCACCGTGAAACTGCTGGCAGTCGTACATGACTTCGTTGGCCAGTTCCCCGGTCAACGCTTTCAGCATCGAGATCTCACGCACCGCGTCAACTTTCTGATCGACCAGCCAGGCGCAGTGATAAAGAAGCTGGCGCGCAGCGCTCACCTTCGCGGCCAGCATGGCCAGACGCTGCCGGATCACCTGCTTGTCGGCGAGCGGGGCGCCAAAGGCCCGGCGCTCATGGACATAGCGCCAGGTCAGGTCGAGCGCGGTCAGGCAATGGCCGATCGCCATGCTGGCCAGCGCGATTCGTTCGACCTGGAAGTTCTTCATGAAGGCGACAAAGCCCGCGCCCTCGGCGCCGATCCGCTGCGCGGCCGGTACGCGGCAGTCTTCGAACACGAGCTCGGCGGTGTCGGATGCAAGCCAACCCTGCTTCTTCAGCGCGCGCCCGACCCGGAAGCCCGGTGTGCCGCGTTCGATCGCGAAGATCGAGATCCCGCGCGCTCCGCCCTTGCGTCCTGAGGTCGTCGTATCAGTCTTCGCGGCGACAAAGACCAGATTGCCGTGCACGCCATTTGTGATGAACATTTTGCTGCCGTTCAGCACATAATCATCGCCGTCACGTCGGGCCTGCGTCCGGATCGCCGCAACGTCGGAGCCGGCGTCCGGCTCGGTGACCGCCACCGCGGTAATCAGCTCGCCGGTGATCACCTTCGGCAGCCAGCGTTGCTTCTGCTGATCATTGCCGCCGTTGACCAGGTGCGGGCTAGCCATATCGGTATGCACGAGCACGGTGATCACAAAGCCGCCCGAGGTCGAGCGCGAAAGCGCTTCCTGGAACACTACATTGGTCACCATGTCGGCGCCCGCGCCGCCAAATTGCGCCGGATGCATGAGGCCGAGCCAACCGAGCGCTCCCATTTTGCGCAACACATCGCGCGGCACAGAGCCGGCTTCGTCCCATGTCAGCGCGTGCGGCTCGACCTCGCGTTCAATGAAACGCGCGACCTGACGCCGCAGGTCCTCGTGTTCCGGGCGCAGATGGATCATCGGTGCGTATTCGTGCCCGCCTGGCGCCGGCGCCGGGAATGCATCGGGAACCTCAACGCGCCGGGGTCGGCAGCGCTGGCACAGTGAACGTGCCCGAGCTGCTGCTCATCGCACTGGCAATCACCGCGCGGTACTGTTTCGCCCATTGCACCAGTGAGTCGGGGGCCGCAGTGAGTGCGGCCGCCTGCTCGCCCTTGATGCCGAACTCCGCAGGCTCAAACCATGACGAGCTACGAAAGTACTCGTCGCCCTGGTACTTGACGATCAGGACATTGAGGATCGGTCGCGGTGTCTTGATCCCTTCAGCCTGCATCCACTTTGCCGCAACTTCGTAGATCTCGGCACCTTGCACCTTCTCCGGATGGCCCGGCAAGACGCGGATCACCAGGCAGTCCGAGTGGGGGGAGCTGTCCCCGTCTTCCCGGTACAGCGCCTTGCCGGGTCGGCAACTGGGATCTTCCTTCCAACTCGGTGTGCGCGTGCCGGCAAGCGTTCCCGTCATCATGATCCCGGCACGCAGACCGCCATCGTGCGTCATCGCCGAATAGATCTCGATCACCTGGGCGCCGCCGCGGATCTCGGTCAGTTTGACCTCCCGGTCGTGTCGACCGGCGAGGACCCAGGTGCCGGGCGGAAGTTGAAACGTGCGCCATCCGATTTTCAGGAGACCGTCCTTGATTGGCGCACCGATTGTCAGCGACTTCGCGTCCTGAGCGCTCACGCTCGCGGCAAACGCCGTCATCGAAAGAACGGCCAGTAGAACATGGCGAAGCAGGGCGCGCGCTTGTTGCATTGACGCTTTCATGGAATGCCCCCTTGTTGCAGATGGCTTGTCTGGATCGAACTCAAGGCCGCACTTCGAACGGGCGGAACAATCCCGGCGCGAGCTGATCGGGATCGACGAATCCATCGCCTCACATCCGGAACACGCCGAACTTCGTCTCCGGGATCGGTGCATTCAGGGCGGCTGACATTGCCAGCGCGAGTGTCATCCGGGTGTCGAGCGGATCGATGACGCCGTCGTCCCACAGGCGCGCCGACGCGTAGTACGGATGGCCCTGGTGTTCGTACTGCGCCAGCAGCGGAGCCTTGAACGCGGCCTCGTCCTCGGCAGTCCACTGGCCGCCGCGCGCCTCGATGCCATCGCGCTTCACAGTGGCAAGCACGCTCGCGGCCTGTTCGCCGCCCATGACGCTGATGCGTGCGTTCGGCCACATCCAGACGAAGCGCGGCGAGTAGGCGCGCCCGCACATGCCGTAGTTGCCGGCACCGAACGAGCCGCCGATGATCACGGTGAACTTCGGGACCTGCGCACAGGCCACCGCCGTCACCATCTTGGCGCCGTGGCGCGCGATGCCTTCGTTCTCGTACTTGCGGCCGACCATGAAGCCCGAGATGTTCTGCAGGAACAGCAGTGGCACCTTGCGCTGGCAGCACAGCTCGATGAAGTGAGCAGCTTTCTGTGCACTCTCGGAGAACAGGATGCCGTTGTTGGCGACAATTCCGATCGGCATGCCATGGATCCAGGCGAAACCCGTGACGAGCGTGGTCGCGTAACGAGCCTTCCATTCGTCGAATTCGGAACCGTCAACCAGGCGGGCGATGACTTCGCGCACGTCGTAGGGTTTGCGCGTGTCGGTCGGCATGACGCCGTAGAGTTCGGCCGGATCGAGCTTCGGCTCGGCCGGCGTGCGCAGCGCTAGGGAGGCAGGTTTCGGCGCCGGATTCAAGGTCGCCACGATCCGGCGCGCGAGCGCCAGCGCGTGCGCGTCGTTGGCGGCGAGGTGATCGGCCACGCCGGACAGGCGCGTGTGTACGTCGCCACCACCGAGATCCTCGGCGGTGACGACCTCGCCAATCGCCGCCTTCACCAGTGGCGGCCCGCCAAGGAAGATCGTGCCCTGGTTGGCGACAATGATCGACTCGTCACTCATCGCCGGCACATAGGCGCCGCCAGCGGTGCACGATCCCATGACGACTGCGATCTGCGGAATACCGGCCGCCGACATCGTGGCCTGGTTGTAGAAGATCCGGCCAAAATGGTCGCGATCCGGGAAGACCTCGTCCTGGTTCGGCAGATTGGCGCCCCCGGAGTCGACCAGGTAGATGCACGGCAGGCGGTTCTCGCGCGCAATCTCCTGCGCGCGCAGATGCTTCTTCACCGTGATCGGGTAGTAGGTGCCGCCCTTGACGGTGGCGTCGTTGCAGACGATCACGCATTCGCGGCCTGCGACGCGGCCGACTCCGGTGATGATGCCGGCGGCGGGGGCCGCGCCGTCGTACATGCCGAAGGCGGCCAGTTGCGAAAGCTCAAGAAACGGCGTGCCGGGGTCGAGCAGCAGCTGAACGCGGTCGCGCGGCAGCAGCTTGCCGCGAGCAGCGTGCTTGGCGCGCGCCTCGGCGTCACCCCCGGCGGCCGCGTCGGTGATCTTCTCGCGCAGATCCGCCGTCAGGGCGCGCATCGCGGCGGCATTGGCCTTGAACTCGTCGCTGCGAGGATTGAGCCTGGTTTCGAGTGTTGTCATTGCTGCGACGCCATCGATTGATCCGATCATGCCGCGGCGGTCTGGCGCCGCGAGGGCCAATGGTAGCCGTGCCCTAATTCCGCGGAAGGGGTACGGCCGTCACAGATTCAACGCGATGAAGTCTGAAGTGCCTGAGCGCAAGCAGCAAGGCCATCGCCTGCAAGCTGGCTGAAAGAAAGAACGGCGCTCCGATTCGCCAGTCGCCCGCCGGCAGGTGGCTGGCCATGGCCAGCAGTGGAACGCCGAGAGATGGGGCGATCACCGCCATCAGGCTCGATAGCGACGACAGCGCGCCCATCGCCAGCCCCTGTTCGTGGGGACTCGCGGCTTTCGAGACGATCGCATTCATTGCCGGCCCGACGGCGAAGGCGAGCAGGTTGAGGAAGATGATCACGTACATCAGCCATCCTGCAGTGACAAGCCCGTAGGCGGTATAGGCCAGCAGGCCCGATATCAATCCGGCGCGAACGATGCGACGTTCACCCCAGCGCTTCAGCATCCAACCGAGCAGCACCCCTTGCACAAGGACCGCATTGATGCCGACGACGGCCAGCGAGAGCCCGCTCTCGAACGGTCCCCAGCCGAGGCGAAACTCGGTGTACAGCACCCAGGTGCCGTGCAGGATGAACTGCGCAAGGTTGAACAGCGCGATCACCGTTACCAGCACGCCGACTGATTTCAGGCGTGTAAGACCGGCGAATGCCGACAGGGGATTGGCTTTGGCCAGTTCCACCGGCCGCCGACGCTCGATCGGCAGCGATTCCGGCAGGACCAACCAGCCATAGAGAAAATTTGCCAGGGACAGTCCGGCGGCGACCAGAAACGGCAGTCGGATGTCGATCGCACCGAGCAGGCCGCCGATCGCTGGCCCGACAATGAAGCCGACGCCAAAAGCCGCCCCTATCAGTCCAAAGCCCTTTGCGCGCTGTTCAGGGGTAGAGATGTCCGCCACATAGGCGTTGGCGACAGCGAAGTTGGCGGCCAGCGCGCCGCCGAACAGACGCGTGAGCAACAGCGCCGTGAGGGAAGTCACCACGGTCGATAGAAAGAACATCAGGCCGAGACCCGCAATCGACGCCAGCAGGATCGGGCGCCGGCCGAAGCGGTCCGACAGCGCGCCCAGCAATGGCGCGCACAGGAACTGTGCGGAGCCGAACGCGATCATCAGCGCGCCGTACCACAAGGTCTGCGATTCGCGGTCTGGTGTGAACTCGCCGACCAGCGATGGCACGACCGGCAACAACAGGCCGATTCCCATCACGTCAATCAGGACCGTGATCAGGATGAAGGCGATGGCAGGCGAGCGCCTGGTCACGGTCTAGGTTCCTGCTACGGGCTCAGCGCGTCGCTCGGCACGCGCCGTTCGAACGAGGTCGATGCGCTCATCGTCGGAACAGATCGGCCTCGGTCCAGCCCAGTGCTTCCAGGTCTTCGCTGCGAAAGTGCGCCTCGCTCGGCAGCAGGAACTCGTCGAGCTGCGGCGGCTTCACCGGGGTACCGGCCAGCATCGCGTGAGCCTGGCCGCGATGATGGATCTGGTGGGTCAGCAGATGCATCAGCACGTAACGTGCTCGATCGCGCTGCGTGTGATCGCTGCGGATCATTTCAATTTCGGCATCAAGCGCCGCGTCGTCCGCACGATCACACCAGGCGATCAGGCGTTGGTCAGACACGATCTGTGCGGCGGCCAGGTCCTGCATCCGATCAAACGGCGTTTCGCTCGCAAAGGCGCGCCGCATATCGGCCTCGCGGTGCAGGGCTGCGATGTAATACCAGTCGACGATCAGGATGTGGTTCAGCGTTTCCCAGAGGCTGGGAAAGAAACTCGTTCGCTTGGCCCTGAACTCGGTATCACTGAGCGACAGGCAGGCGCCATGCAGCCGGTGATTCGCCAGACGGCTGGCGCGCGCCAGGGTGCGGAGTTGTTCGAGCAGCGTGCTCATGGTGAAGGTCTGGGAGATGAAATCCGGGGCTTGAAAGCGGTGGGGCTTGGTAACTTGTGGGGCTTGCTGACTATGGGACTGGAACGTCAGGGGCTCGGCATGTCGGTGACGCCTGGTACCGCGCGGACCCGCGCCAGCCAGTCGCGTACGGCCGGAGTGCGCCCAAGATCGAAGCCGCCATCGGCGGCCTTGTGCGTATAGGCAAACAGCGCCAGATCTGCCAGTGAAAGCGACGCCCCGGCAAAGTACCGGGTCTGGGCAAGCTGCTGCTCCATCACATCGAGAGCCGCGTAGCCCTTGCGCTGCAGTTCAGGCAGGCGCGGATCATCCATTCTCTTCAGGAAGACGTGCAAAAAGCGCGCCACTGCGATCGTCGGCTCGTGGGTGTACTGCTCGAAGAACATCCACTGCAGCATGCGCGCCCGCGCCAGCCGATCGGACGGCACCAGCCGCGTGCCCTCGCCGAGATAACAAAGAATGGCGTTCGACTCGGCAAGAAATGTCGTCGCATCGATCTGCAGCACCGGCACCTTGCCATTGGCATTCATGCGCAGGAATTCCGGCGTGTGCGTTTCACCTTTCAGGATATCGATCTCGCGCCACTCGTAGGCCTGACCAAGCAGATCGAGCGCGAGCCTGAGCTTGTGGCAGTTGCCGGAGCTTGCGGTGCCATGCACGACATAGCCCATCAGAATGGTCCTTTCGCAATCCAGCGCTCGACCTGGGCGAGCCGATCGTGACCCCAGAACATCTCGCCATCGACGAAGATCGTTGGCACACCAAACACGCCGCGCGAAACTGCCACGTCGACCTGCGACTTCAGCGCAGCCTTGATCGCCTCGTCCTTGACTCCGTCGGCCAGGCTCGTCGCATCGATGCGGCAGTCGGCAGCGATCTCCAGCACGGTCGCCGCGTCGCCGATGTCGCGGCCTTGCGCAAAATAGGCACGAAACACGGCATGGATGAACGGCGCCACCTGGGCGGAATCCTCGCGCTGCAGCCACAGCACCGCACGCGCGGCAGTCACGCTGCCGACGGGGAACTTCGCCGGCTGCACGTAGCCCACGCCAACGTAGGCGGCGGTGCGGGCGAAGTCGCGCAGCGAGTATTTCGCCTTGGAAGGATGCTGGCTCGTCAGGGGCGCGCCGCCGGTGACCTGGAACACCGCGCCGAGCAGGAACGGCTTCCAGCTGAGCGCGCGGCCGTTGCGCGCTGCCAGTGCCTCGATCTGCTCGGATGCGATGTACGCATAGGGCGAAGTGAAGTCGAACCAGAACTCGATGAATCGAGTTTCAAGTGGCGCGGGCATGTCGGCCTTCCTCCATCAGGCGGCCAAAGAACAGCCGCGTCTTGTAGATGAAAGTTACGCCGCCACCCTCCGCACAGCGGTCGAACAGGCGATGCAGCGCATCGATCATCGGTGCATGCATCGGATCGCCGCGAGGTGGGGCGTAGGAATCGGACTCGACTCGCTCGACCAGGCCGGCTCGATCGAGCACCTGGGCATTGTCGAGGCTCGCTTGGCGCCAGTGCCTGCCGCCGAACACGAGGGCCATCGCCGGGGCGTGCTTGACGCCGACGTCGTCGCCTTTCCACTTCGCTCGATACTCGATGCAGTACTCGAGCAGCAGCTCGTTGTAGCCGCTCATGAAGGGCGATGCTTCATGCTGACGCGAGTTCCAGAACAAGGCCAGGGCGCCACCTGGTGCGAGAACGCGCAGCAGTTCGCGCCGGAACTCGGCATGACGAAACCAGTGGAAGGCCTGGCCGGCGACCGCGAGATCGACCGATTCATCCGCCAGTCCAGTCGCTTCGGCGTTGCCGTCGACGGCCTGATACCTAGGAAACTCTGACAGTGCGACTGCGCTGGCTAGGCGCATCGGCGCATTGGGCTCAACGCCCCAGACGGGCATACCTGCGCGCAGGAACGGCAGGCACGATATCCCGGTGCCGCTGCCGATATCGGCGACCGAGGCGCTCGTTGGGAGTCCGAGCTCGCGCATCAGCAGGCCGGCCATGGCATCCGGATAGTGCGGCCGCGCACGCACATAGGCATCGACCCGGTCCGAGAAGCGCTCGGTCGGATCCGCCGCCGGTGCCGATTCCATCATGTCAGCTCCATCACGGTCTCGAGCCCGCGATGTAGGCCGCTCAGTGTGCTGACTTGTCGGATGGCGAGCAGCGCGCCGCCGACGTAAGGCACGGCGCTGGCGCCGGCCTCGTGCTTCAGGTGCAGGCGCTGGCCGGCGGATCCGAAGATCGCTTCGACACCGATCACGTATCCCGGCAGGCGAACCGAGTGCACCTGCACTCCGTTGAAGGACGCGCCACGCGCCTCGCGCGGCCCGCGCATGGCGTCGAGGGCAACGCCGTGGTGTGGCGTCTTGACCTGCGCAAGTCGATGCGCGAGCTCACGCGCAGTGCCCGATGGGGCATCGACCTTGTCTTCGTGGGCGTAGTCGATCACTTCGAAGTAGTCCAGATAGCGCGCCGCAGTGGCGGCAAATTTCTGCAGCAGCACGGCGGTCAGCGCGAAGTTTCCGCAGGCCAGCACTCCCAGGTTCTTCGCCCGCGCCACGGCATCGATCTCCGCAAAATCCGCGTCGGTAAGGCCAGAGGTTCCGATCACCACATGCGCTCCGGCCGCCAGTGCCGCCAATACATTGGCACGCGCCGAGTCCGGCTTCGTGAACTCGACAAACACGTCGCACTTCAGCGCGAGCGCCTCGGCCGCGCTCGCAAACACTGGAGCGGTCAGATGCACATCGCCGAGTGCGGCCCCGAGCGACTTGCCGGAAGCTTTGCGTGCCACGGCGGCGACCAGTTCAAGCTCAGAGGCAGCTGCGATGCCCCGCGCGAGCTCCGAGCCCGCCCATCCAGTCGCCCCAGCGAGTATTACGCGCATAGTGCCTCCGCTACAAGTTGCGGGCAATCAGCATGCGCTGGATGTCACTCGTGCCTTCGTAGATCTGGCAGACGCGGACATCGCGATAGATGCGCTCGACCGGAAAATCGCTGACGTAACCATAGCCGCCGTGAATCTGGATCGCGTCCGAGCAGACACGTTCCGCCATTTCGGAAGCGAACAGCTTCGCCATCGCCGCCTCCTTCAGGCACGGCTGCCCTGAATCCTTGAGCGCGGCCGCGTGATGGATCAACTGGCGCGCAGCTTCGATCCGGGTCGCCATGTCAGCCAACCGGAACGCGATCGACTGATGATTCTCGATCGGCTGACCAAAGCTGGTGCGTTCATGTGCGTAGCGGCGCGCCGCGTCGAACGCGGCGCGCGCCATGCCGACCGACTGCGCGGCAATGCCGATGCGGCCGGCCTCCAGGCTCGACAGCGCGATCCGGTAACCGCCGCCTTCCTCCCCGATCCGGTTGGCATCCGGCACCCGCAGGTTTTCGAGCAGAATCTGCGCCGTGTCCGACGAATGCTGGCCGAGTTTGTCCTCGATGCGCGCGACGGTGTAGCCGGCGGCCGAGGTCGGTGCGATGAAGCAGCTGATGCCTTTTTTGCCGGCCGACTTGTCAGTTACGGCAAAGATGATTGCGGCATCCGCATTCTGGCCGCTGGTGATGAACTGCTTGACGCCGCTGATGACCCAGTCATCGCCATCGCGCACGGCGCGCGTGCGCAGGTCGGCGGCATCGGAACCCGCGTGTGGTTCGGTCAGGCAGAAACAACCGAGCATGCGGCCCGAGGCGAGCGGCCTGAGCCAGGCCTCCTTCTGTGAAGTGGAGCCGTAGCGCATCAGGATTGCGCAGACCGGAGAGTTGTTGACGCTGATGATGGTCGAGGTTCCGCCGTCGCCCGCCGCGATTTCCTCGAGCGCGACGGCTACCGCGGTGTAGTCCATTCCGGCACCGCCCCATTCCTCGGGAACCGCGATACCGAACACGCCGAGCGCCGCCAGTTCGCGCAGGGCTTCGCGCGGGAACGTGTGATTGCGGTCCCAGTCGGCCGCGAACGGCGCCAGTCGCTGCGCAGCAAACTCGCGCAGTGACTCCCTCAGCAGGCGATGTTCATCCCTGAGCACCGGGCTTGTCCTCGCTGTCAACGGTAGGCGGAGGCTTGCTATAGGTCAGCCAGCTGACCCGTCGCTTGAGGACAAGCCCAATGACCGCTCCGGCCGCCAGGACACCGATCATCAAGGGGCCGCCGCCAATGACGCCGGTCAGAATCAGCGTGTTCGAAAAGCAGCCGAACATGTTGTAGGCCGGGCACCAGGAACTGGCAATCACCACTGCCACGGCGATCCAGGTACCAAGCCCGACCAGCACCGCGCGCGACAGGGCTTCCCGCAGGCCATCAACCCGTTCGTGCGCTCGGTGGAAGACGAACAGAGCCAGCAGCATCGACAGCAGTCCGGGCACCGCAACGAACAGGTGCGTCCTGAACCCGACTTCCTCGGCAAAGCTGTGCATCAGGGGCTCGATCACGCCAAGCGCCAGCAAGACGCAGAGTCCGAATGTCAGCGTGATGAAAAGCTGCAGCGGCATCGGGACTAGTCCGGACGCTCTGCGCTGCCAAGGCGCGCAGTGACTTCGATCTCGATCTTCATGCGCGGATCGACCAGGCCGCAGATGATGGCGGTCGCAGCGGGCCGCGCGGTGCGAAACATTTCGCCAAAGATCGGCGCGAGCCGCTCGAAATCCGCTGCATTGACGAGGTAATAGTTCACCCGCACCACCTCGTCGAGAGAGCTGCCGGCCTGCGTCAGCGCCGCCTCGATGTTGCGGAAACACTGCCTTGTCTGTGCAACGCGCATCGTCTTCGATCCGCATCGCGGCATAGTCGAAGCCCGTGGTGCCGGCGACGTGCACGTAGTCGCCATCGACGACGGCGCGGCTGTAACCGGCGACCGCCTCGAAGGAAGATCCCGATGAGATCAGGCGCCGTGCGGTTGTCCGCTTGCTCGTCGTCACCACGCCAGTTGCTCGCCTGTGTATTTGAGAAACTTGCCGTTGAATGAATCGTTGGCGGCGGCGATCACGCGCCGCATGCCGGCTACGCTGTCGGCCACTTCGAGCGTGGCGCGTGGGCCTCCCATGTCAGTGCGCACCCAGCCCGGATCGAAGGCCATGCAGACGACTCCACGCGGTCCCAGCTCAAGGCTGGCTGACTTCAGCACGGCGTTCAATGCCGATTTGCTGGCGCGATACAACCAGCCAGCGTTGCTGGTCGCGCGTGAAATGGAGGACATGGAACTCGAGATTACCGCGAGCTTGCCGCGCGCGGCGACCAGTGGCGGCGCCAGTCGGGGAATCATCAGCATGGCCGCGCGCACATTGGTGTGAAACACGGCGTCGAAGTCGGCCGCACTCGGCACGGTCATCGCTTCGGTCCTTGGACCGTAGAACCCTGCGCTCAGGATCGCGATATCGAGCGCAGTATCGGCCAGTCGATCCGCCGCAGCCCGCACCGCCGATTCGTCGCATACATCCAGTGCAACAGGATCGGCCCCGAACTCGTCTCAGTACTCTCCGCATCGTCTGGCTTGCGATAGGTCGCCTGGACGCGCGCGCCATCACCGGTGTACTGCCGCACGAACTCGAGCCCGATGCCGCGCGAAGCGCCGATGATCAGCACGTTGGCGGGCGTGCCCATCGCTCAGCGTTCAACCACCGCGAGTCGTACGGCAAGCGACGCAAACAGGCTCGCGCCGACCAGGTTCAGCGCCCGTCGCACCGTGGTATTGGCGCCGAACCGGCGAATTCCCTGCGCGAGCGCGACCAGCGCCAGCAGGAACGCGGTGCCATTGACCACGAATATCGCGCCGAGAAACAGGAACGCCAGCGGCTTGTCCGGCGCGTCGGGCGCAATGAACTGCGGCAGCAGGGCGAGGAAGAACAGCGCCACCTTGGGGTTGAGCACGTTGGTCAGAAAGCCCTGCGCATAGATCGCGACCAGCGAGGACTGTTGCGGTTCGGGCGCCTCCGTCGCAGGCGATTCCTGCCGCGCCGCGCGCAGCATGCCCCAGGCCAGCCACAGCAGGTAGATCGCCCCGACCCACTTGATGACAGTGAAGGCCCAGGTCGACGCAGCCAGCAGGGCGGCCAGACCGAGCGCGGCGGCAAGCGCGTGCACGATGCAGCCGCTGCTGATGCCGAGCGCTGCCGCGACCCCACCGCGCCAGCCATGACGCAGCGTGCGGGTGACTGTGTATAGAAAGTCAGCACCGGGCGTCGCATTGACCACGAGCGCGGTCACGACGAACAGGGCAAGGTCCTGGACACCAAACATTGACCTACCTATGCGGACTCAAGCGCCAAAGCCCAACCGCCCTGTTGGAGACTTACAGGATCTTCAGCGCCAATGCTCGACCGTCCTCGTTGGAGATTCACAGGATCTCCAGCGCAAGGGCGGTTGCTTCGCCGCCGCCGATGCACAGGGCGGCGACGCCACGCTTGCCGCCCGTCTTCCTGAGCGCTCCGATCAGGGTCACGACAATGCGTGCGCCCGAGGCTCCAATCGGATGTCCGAGCGCACACGCTCCGCCGTGGATATTGACCTTCTCGTGCGGCAGCTTGTGCTCATGCATCGCCGCCATCGTGACGGCCGCAAACGCCTCGTTGATTTCCCACAGGTCGACGTCGCCGGACTTTCCAGCCGGTCTTGGCGAGTACCTTGTCGATCGCGCCGACCGGCGCGGTCGTGAACCAGTCCGGCGCCTGCGCATGCACGCTGTGGGCGAGCACGCGAGCCAGCGGTTTGCAGCCCATTTTGCCAGCAGTCGAAGCGCGCATCATCACGAGCGCGGCCGCGCCGTCGGAGATCGACGAGGCATTGGCGGCGGTGATCGTGCCGTCTTTCTTGAACGCCGGTTTCAGACCGGGGATCTTGTCGAGCTTGGCCTTGAACGGTTGTTCGTCCTTGCCGATCTCGATCTCGCCGCCCTTGCCAGCGACCTTGACCGGCGCGATTTCCCAGCCGAAGCCGCCGTCGGTGTTGGCCTTGAGCGCGCGCTCGGTCGAGGCAATCGCGAAGGCATCCTGGGCCTGTCGGGTGAATCCGTACTTGCCGACACAGTTCTCGGCAAAGACCCCCATCGCCTTGCCGCGCTCGTAGGCATCCTCCAGCCCGTCGAGCGCCATGTGATCGTAGGTCGTGACTGCGCCGTAGCGATATCCCTTGCGCGCATTCACCAGCAGGTGCGGCGCGTTGGTCATGCTTTCCATGCCGCCGGCGACAATCACATCGGCGCTGCCAGCGACCAGCATGTCGTGCGCGAACATCATCGCCCGCATGCCCGAGCCGCACATCTTGGAAAGCGTGACCGCGCCGGCCGACGGTGGCAGGCCGGCGCCCAGCGTGGCCTGGCGTGCCGGGGCCTGGCCCTGACCGGCCATCAGGCAGTTGCCGAACAACACTTCGTCGACCGCAGTGCCGGCGATGCCGGCCCGTTCCACCGCGGCCCTGATCGCGACGGCGCCCAATTGATAAGCCTGCAATGCAGCGAAATCGCCGAGCAGCCCGCCGATCGGCGTGCGGGCGGCGGCAACAATTACGATGGGATCATTCATCGAAACATCTCCTGAATCAGGCAGCACCCGGAATCAAGTACCCCTTTCTGCGAATTGTGATGCATAGCGTTTGCGAAAGCGGCGTTCGGGCGGGTACGGAAACACGTCTTCCAGGTAGCCGGCCTGAATGCGCTGCTTGCAGCGCATTCCAGAACTCGGGCGTCAGCAGGTCGGCGTGGTGCTTGAGAAACGCCGCGCGGATGCGGTCATCGCCGAGCAGAAAGACGCCCCATTGCTCGGGAAACATGTCGCGCCGGTCGACCGCGTACCAGACCTCGGCAGACATTTCGTCCTCGTCATTGCGCGCTGCCGGAACCGTTGCGAAACTTGCAGTCGGTCATGTACTCGATCTCGTCGTAGTCGTAGAACACGACGCGGTTCAGCCGGGTCACGCCGAAGTTCTTGTAGAGCATGTCGCCGGGGAAGATGTTCGCCGCCGCCAGATCCTTGATCGCATTGCCGTACTCCAAGTACCGCGTGATCGAGATCGGCGTCGCGTGGCCTCGCTCAGGTACAGGTTCAAGGGAATCATGCGCCGCTCGATGTAGACGTGCTTGATCATCAGGGTGTCGGCACCGAATTCGAGCTGGTCCGGACAGTGGGCGCAGAAGCTCCTGGATCAGCGTCGGGCGAGCAGCGCGCGCGCGGCAGCGTGACCTGCGAGTACTCCCAGCTATCGGCCATGCGGCCGACGCGGTCGTGCAGTTTCACCAGCTGGTACTTGGCCATGATCTGCGCGCGGTCGGTGTCCTTCGGGTGCGGGATCACGTCCTTGATGACCTTGAACACGTACGGGTAGGACGGCAGCGTGAACACCGTCATCACCAGACCCTTGATGCCCGGCGCAATCACGAAGTCATCGGTCGAGTGCTTCAGATGATGCAGGAAGTCGCGGTAGAACAGCGTCTTGCCCTGCTTGGCGAGCCCGACCATCGTGTACAGCTCCGACGGTGGCTTGTGCGGCAGGATCGTGCGCAGGAAGTCCACGTAGGCCGATGGCGCTTCCATGTCGACCAGGAAGTACGCTCGCGTGAAGGAAAACAGGGTCGCAAGCTGATCGGTCGTGAACAGCGCCGTGTCCAGATACAGTTGCGCGTCGCGAATTGCGCAGGATCGGCACCGCGAGCGGTGTGATGCGGGTGCCGTTGATCACGCGGCCGACGATGTAGGCCCCCTTGTTGCGGAAGAACAGGCCCGAAAGCACCTGGATCTGGCAGTCGTAGTCCATGTGCCATGGCCGCCGGAACGCTTCGCCGCTGCGGTGCGCTTCGCCGACTGCGCGCATCAACAGGCGCAGGTCGCGTTCGACGTCTTCCCAGCGGCAAGCCAGTCCGAAGTCGATGATGATCCTGCGCAGGGTGGAGCGCAGGCTGCCATGTGCGGGGTAGTAGCTGCGGTACGACGGTGGATCCGAGTCCATGTAGTCGGTCGCCACCCCGGGCCGCACGAAGATGAACTGGTTGCGGAAATATTCCCGTTGCAACAGCTTGGTGCAGACCGAATTGAAGAAGGTCTCGGCGCACTCGGGCTGGCGGTGGTCGGCAAGCAGGGCCACGTACTGCTGCTTGACGGCCTGCCACAAGGCATCGCGCTCCGAGTCCGCCAGCGAAGCCAGGTCGAATTCGCGCTCGATGCGCGCGACCGCTTCGAGCACACGCTGGTCGTAGAAGTCGATGCGCTCGCGGGCACGCGTGCGCATCGTCTGAAAGTCGCCGTTTTCGTAAAGCGGCTTGGCCTGCTGGGCGACGTAGCGGAACAGGCGATAGTGCCGATTGAAGCCCTCGAGGATCGCATTGGCGATCCTCGAAGGCGATGGCATCGAACGGTCGAACACGACCTCGGCGACAGCAGACATGGCCGCTATTGTGACGAAACTGACGAAACTGACGAGGCGAGCGAAAACGACTAGGTCGAAGCGTGCCGCGGCGTGAGCGCGAGCCAGACCGCGAGCAGGCCGAATGCGCTTCCCAGGAACCAGCGTTGCAGCCTGAGCCAGCGCGGCCGCTGGGCGATCCACACCGACAAGGCGCCCGCGACCGTGACCAGGGCGCCATCAACAAGGGTCGACACCGACAGGTGCACGATGCCGAGCGCCAGGCTCTGCAGCAGGACCTGGCCGCCCGCCGGATCAACGAACTGTGGAAACAGCGAAAGATAGAAAACTGCCACTTTGGGGTTCACCACCGAAGCGGTCAGGGACTGGCGGAACAGCACGCGGTCAGGGACCACTTCGAGCGGTTGCGGCGTGAAGCTGAAGCCGCCGCCGCGCAGGGTAGTCCACGCGAGCCACATCAGATATGCCGCTCCAGCCAGCTTGATGGCGTTGAATGCGGCCGGCACGGCGAACAACAGTGCCGACAGTCCGAGCGCAGCGGCGAGCAGATGCACCAGCACGCCGGCCATCACACCGATCAGCGAGAAATAACCTGCGCGCCGCCCCTGTGTCAGGGTGCGCGAGATCAGGTAGATCCAGACCGGCCCAGGGGTCAGTGCGAGCAGCAGCACCGCGAGCGCGAACAGAGCGAGCCGGTCGGTGCCAAGGCCCAGAATGGTCATGGTGCCCCCTTGATGCCGCGCGCTGCAAGCCAGAGTACGCGCCCGCCGCGAGACGCGCCGGGCGTTCGAGCCGTCCACGCCCGCGCAGGCGGGCGCGGAGCCGCGGCCCTCACCCTTCGGAACGGCCGCGCGGCGCTCATGCCGACTCCCAGTGCTGCTCAAGGACTTCGGGTCCCCAGGCGGTCGATCGCCGTTCGAGGATCTTGTGAAAACCGAACTCTTCGTACAGGTGACGGGCCGCGTCAAGGCCGGCGAAGGTTCCCAGGTGGACACGCGCACTTCGCGCGCGGGCGAAGTGCATTGCTGCATCCATCATCCGTCGCCCGATGCCGCGACCGCGCAGCGCGTCGGCGACGATGAACCAGCGCAACTGCAGGCTGTGCTGATCTCCGGTGGCACCGGCGTCAAGCACCAGGGATCCAAGCACCTGGCCGCCATCGACCGCCAGCCAGACCGCATCGCGCTGTGCATCAAAGCGCGCCAGAAAGTTCGCAATGTCGGCGAGGCGTCCGGCCTCGAAGAACACGCCGAAGCCGTGGTCGCGCGCGTAGTAGTGCGATTGGAGGGCGGCACTGGTGGCCAGTGCGCCGGGAAGAAGGCAGGGCACGATGCGCGGGCCGCAGTCGACCGGATTCAATGCCTGCTCGAATGGGTAGAGGAGCTCGAAGCGCTCGAGGCACACCGGCGCGTCCTCGCTCATCGCGCGGCCAAGGGCCTCGCACTCGCGGCTGAAATAGCGCCAATGCCCGTCCTTCCAGTCCGGCAGCGTGCGATCGCCTTCGCCCTCGTCCCAGGCAAATTGCGCATCGACATCGCGGAACGGCCGCCGATCGAGCCAGGTGGTGCGGATCACAGCGCGTGGCGTGCCGTCGAACTCGGTGACGACGCTGTAGCCATCGGGAATCGGAGCCAGGTGCGGAACCGCGTCGTTGCTCCAGCCGAGACCCGCCGTCGCCCGCTTGGGTCCGTGCAGCACCAGTTCGACAAGCTGGTGCGCAAGCGCAGTGGAGTCGCCGAAGAACCATGCCTGAAAGGGCGTCGCCGGATCGATGCTGCAGGCGACGCAGAAGTCGCGCCAGAAGCTCCGCACCGCGGGCGACCGTTCAACCGAGTTGTCGAGTGCCCGCAGCTCGCTCACGTCGCCAGGTCGTACATCATGCAGGTGGTGGTGCCGTGAGAGTAGAGCCGGCCCTCATGGTCAACCAGGCGGCCTTCGGCGGTGGCGACGCGTTTTCCGCTGCTGATCACCTTGCCCTCGGCCCGCACCGGTCCGGTCTGGTCGCTGAGCGCCCGTACACAGTTGACCTTGAACTCGAGAGTCGTGTAGGCCCGTCCGACTTCACACAGCGTCTGGACCGCACAGGCCATCGCCGAGTCGAGCAGGGTGCCGTGCCAGCCGCCATGCACGGTGGCGATCGGGTTGTAATGGGCAAATCCGGGCTGGCCAAGAAACACCGCGCGTCCGGATTCGACCTCGAGCAGATAGAAATCGAAGGTGCGCGCGATCGGCGGGTCCGGAATCTCGCCGTCGACGATCGCCTGCAGGAAGGCGAGACCACTGAACTCTCGCGCCCGGGCCGGATTGACCAGCCCGGGATTCACTGTGCGCGCACGCAGCTGCGCCATTGTTTCCTGCCAGGGATGCACCCGGTTCTCCACGATCGGACCGTCGCAATCTTCGCATGCGCGCTGGGTCCTTCGAAGCTGCGCGGAGTTACATTCCCCAGCGCAGAGCCGCGGTGTGAACGGGCGCATCCCACAGGCGCATCAACTCGTCGTCCAGCAGCGATACCGTCGCCGAGCAGCCAGCCATATCCAGCGAGGTGACGAGGCTGCCGACCAGCGATCGTGCAATGACGAAGCCGCGCGCCTCGAGCGCCCTGCGCAGGCTGTCGTACATGAGGTAGAGCTCGATCGTCGGCGTGCCGCCAAATCCATTGACGAGGAGGAGGCAAGGGCCGTGGCGCGCGCCAAAGTCCTTGCCGATCGCCGCGACCATCTCCTCGGCGATCTGATTCGCCGGCGCGAGCGGTACGCGGCGGCGCCCGGGTTCGCCGTGGATGCCGACGCCGAACTCCATTTCCGTTTCGCCCAGCTGAAAGGTCGGCTTTCCGGCAGCCGGCACCGTGCAACTGGTTAACGCGACCCCGATCGAGCGGGTTGCCTCGTTCACGCGTTCGCCGAGCAGCCTGCAGGCCTCGAGATCGCGCCCCTGTTCGGCGCCGGCACCAACGATCCTCTCGACCACCAGGGTGCCGGCCACCCCGCGCCGGCCGGTCGACCAGGTGGACTTCTCGACCGCGACGTCGTCGTCGGTGATCACGCGCGCGACCGGCGACTCGGACAGTTCGGCGGCCATCTCGAAGTTCATCACATCGCCCTCGTAGTTCTTGACGATGTACAGCACACCGCCGCCGGTCTCGACCGCTTGTGCGGCTGCGGCCATCTGATCGGGCGTGGGCGAGGTGAACACCTGGCCCGGGCAGGCCGCATCGAGCATGCCGTGGCCGACGAATCCGGCGTGCAGCGGCTCATGGCCCGAGCCACCGCCGGAGATCAACGCGACCTTGCCCCGCTTCAGGTTCCGGCGTCGCACGAACTTGCTTTCCGCGCCGAGGTTCACGATGTCGCCATGGGCGGCCGCGAAGCCGGCCAGGCTTTCGCTGATGACGGAATCGACGTCATTGATCAGCTTCTTCATGCAGCGCCTCCTTCGTATGCATTAGCCGGTGTCGTTGTCCGCCTGCATCAGATGAGCAATGCGCAGGCCCATGTCCTGCAACATGCGATCAAGCTGCCCGTTGCGCTCGGGGTCATTGAGGTCGGGAATCCGCAGTTCGATCGTTCGCCACGTGGCCTGCGCCGAAGGGCGCGCCAACCGTCCCGGGTGCGCACGCTCGTACGCATTCAGGAACGCTTCGCGCTCACTGGCGGAAAAGTGGCAGACCGCGAAGATCGATTCAACGTAGCGCGCCGGAATTGGTGTCGAGTAGATCGGGTTCGACAGGTGCGTGATGAAGCTGCGGTTCTTGACCAGTACATCGGCCAGTCGACGGCGGATTCCGGCCGGGCGCTGGTCCAGCACCGTGCGCAGGATCTGTTTATAGGCAGCAACCGCGTTGCCGGGTTCGACGGGTACACCCATGCGCCTACTCGGCTACTCGGATTCGACCGGCCGCCACTGGGCGATGGCGCGCTTGACCGCGCCCACCGATGCCGCGGGCATCGAAAGCGCGCGCAATCCGGCCGCGAGCAGCAGCGGAATGTGCTGCGGCTGTGCAGCGAGGTCACCGCACAGCGACAGCGACACACCCTTCGCGTGGGAGCGCTCGACGATGGTCCGCAACAAGCTGACAAATCCTGGATGCGTGGGATCAGTCAGCCCGCTGACCGCGCGATTGTCGCGTGCGGCGGCCATTGCATACTGCAACAGATCGTTCGAGCCGATCGAGGCGAATTCGATGTCGAAGGCATCGAGTGCAAGCGCGGCAGCGGGTACCTCGACCATGATGCCAAGCGGCGGCATCCCGAACGGCACGCCGCGGCGCATGAGTTCGGCGCGCGCCTCGAGCAACATGCGCCGAACTACGAGAAATTCGGCTGGTGCGGTGATCATCGGAATCAGCACGCGCAGCGAACCGCCGACTGCAGCGCGCAGCAAGGCGCGCAGCTGGGTCCTGAAGACCTCCGGTCTGGCGAGCGACAGGCGCACGCCACGTACGCCGAGGAACGGGTTGCTCTCGCCGTCGATGGTGACCCCTGCGATCGGTTTGTCGCCGCCGGCATCCAGCGTGCGGATCACGACTGGTCGTCCCTCGGCCCATTCGACGATCTTCCAGTAGGTCGCCAGTTGCGTTTCTTCGTCGGGCGGGCCGTGCTCGAACAGCAGTTCGGTGCGTACCAGCCCGACGCCGTCGCAGATGGCTGGGTCGATCGACTGCGAGCTCGGCGATCGTCGAAATGTTGAGCAGCACCTGCACCTTTTCGCCGTTTGCGGTCACGGCCTGGTGCGAGGCCATGCGTGCGTCGAGTTCGCGCTCGCTCGCAAGCTGCATCCGGCGACGTTCGTATTCTTTCAGCTGCGCGCTGTCCGGCGCCAGGTGAAGCGTGCCGTCGCTGCCGTCGAGTATCGCGGTGGCACCGCTTGGCACGGTCACTGGTCCGACACCAACCACCATCGGCACACTGTGGGCGCGCGCGAGCAAGGCCACGTGCGCGGTCGGTGAGCCGCCGCGCAAGGCGATCGCCTGCCCCGCGCGCCATGGCGTGGCAAGAAAGCGCGATGGCGCCAGATCGTCGGCCAGCACGATCACGTCATCGGGCAGTTCGAGTTGGCCCAGGCTGCGGCCGGCGAGAATCGCCTCCACGCGCGCCTTCATGTCGCGCAGGTCGGCGGCGCGATGGCGAAAGTAGTCGTCTTCCGAAGTGGCGAAGTCTCTGATCTGCACATCAATCGCGGTGGCCCACGCCTGCGCGGCGTGGGTGCGACTGGCCAGTTGATCCTTGATCGGTTCGATCAATTCCGGGTCGCTCAGGAATTCGATCTGGAACTCGAGAATCGTGCGAGCGTTCGCCTCAGTGGTGCGCGCGACCAGTTCCTCGAGCTGTTCGATCGCCTGCGCCATCGCCGCGCTCAGGGACATTCGCGGCGAGTCAGTGGCATCTCCGGCTGCGCTGCGGTCATCGAGCTCGATAACCTTGCCGAGCACGATGCCGGGCGCGGCGGGCTGACCTTCCAGCCTGCGTGGGTCCACTGCGCTCATGGGTGCACCCTGCGGCCGGTCTGTCGCCTGCCGAAGTCCAGCGGCCCTGGCTGATGGCGGCCCGGCGCGCTCACTCTGGCCCACCGACGAAATCGTTGTTGACCAGCGCGACGATGGCGGCGAGCGCCGCGTCGGCGTCTTCGCCTTCCGCGCGGAAGTGGAGCTGGGTGTTCGATGGAGTCTTGAGCCGCATCAGCTTGACCACACTCTTGGCATCGGTCCAGGGCCCGTCTGCGCTGGCCGCGACGTGGATGCTGCTGGCGAAGGTCTTCGCCAGCTTGGTCAGCGTGACGACCGGGCGCGCGTGCAGCCCGGCGGCATGGAAGAGCTTGACCTGCGCATCGACCATGTCGCGTCAGTCCGGTTGATTGAGTTCTTCGGCAGTGCGCTTGACGGTCGCGAGGTCCGAACCGCCCCATGCCTCGGTCGCCGCCATGACCGCGCCTTCGACCACCGGCGCATCGCAGATCACGACGCGCCGCTGCCGATCTTCCGGCAGCATTTCGATCGCCATCTCGCTGTTCGTTTCGGCACCGCCGAGGTCGACCAGAATGGCCACGCCCGCATCGGACCACGCGCTGTCGATGGCTGCGAGGATGCCTTCGACCGAGGTGCCGAGCCCGCCATCCGGATTGCCTCCGGTCCATGCCAGAGGAATACCGTGACCAACCATCTGCCGCACCATGTCAGCGGCCCCTTTGGCCACATCCGGTGAGTGCGACACGATGACAATGCCGACGTTGCTCATGCCTTCGTCCGTTTCAATTCGTTGCTTGCTTCACACCTGGCCCGCCTCATTCGCTTTTCTCCAGCGCTTCGCACACGGCTTCGATCATCAACTGGCTCGAGCGCGCGCCGGGGTCCATGTGGCCGATCGATCGTTCCTTGAGAAACGAGGCCCGTCCGCGGATCGCTTCCATCGGAATGGTCGCCTGCGCTGCGCGCTTCGCCACGGCGCGCAGTGCGCTGCAGACTCGTGCCGGTCGTCGTCAGGTTGACGACGGGAAACAGGACGTCGAGCATCGTCTTCTGTCCCGCCTGCGACTTGCCACGCGCGGCAACCGCTTGCACCGCACTCTCGAAGCAGGCGTGCAGACTCGCCACGTCCGTCGTGGCCGGCCAGCTCTTGCCGAGTTGCAGGAACAGCGTGCCGTACAGTGGGCCAGAAGCACCGCCGACCTTCATGACCAGCGCCTTGCCGACCGCGGCCAGGACTGCCGAGTCCTCAGCGTTTTCAATCTGGTCGAGCTCGGTCAGCACGGCCTCGAAGCCGCGCTTCATGTTCAACCCATGATCGCCGTCGCCGATGGCCTGATCCAGCGCGGTCAGCTCGTCGCTGTGCGCGATCACGCAATTCGCAGCGGCACGGATCAAGGTGGGCAGAGGCACGGGCTTCATGGCTGCTTCATCAATGCTCGATGCGCTGGCCGGCAGCGTCGAAGAAGAGCGGAGTCACGAAGTCGACGTCGACCGCGTCGCCGACCTTGAGCGGCGTCGCAGGATCGGTCAGCGTGACGAAGTCGTGCTCGCCGAGGCGCAGGTGCAGGTGATTCGCATCGCCGAGGTGTTCGATCCAGCGCACCTGTCCGAGCGCCGAGCCATTGAGCGCCTTGCTGACGCGCACGTGCTCGGTGCGGGCGCCGACCGTGGCCGTCGCCGACGGTGCGTTCAGCCGCGGCAGCAGCGCGCGCGGGACCAGGTTGATGCCGGGACTGCCGAGGCGTGTCGCGACGTAGATGTTGGCCGGCTGCTCGTAGATTTCGCGTGGCGATCCAACCTGGATCAGGCGACCCTGTTCGAGCACGCCGATGCGTGTGGCAAGGGTCATCGCCTCGGTCTGGTCGTGGGTCACGTACAACACGGTGGCGCCGAGTTCGCGCTGGATTCGCTTGAGCTCGATGCGCAGCTCGGCGCGCAGACGGGCGTCAAGCGATGACAGCGGCTCATCCATCAGCGTGATGCGGGGCTCGCGCACGAGTGCGCGGCCGATCGCGACGCGCTGCATCTGGCCGCCGGAAAGCTGGGTTGCACGGCTCGCAAGCTTGTCCTCGATATGCAGTACACGCGCGACTTCGCGCACCTTGGCGTCGATCCGGTCGGCCGGCCAGCGGCGGGCCGGCGAGCGCAGAGGGAAAGCCAGGTTGTCGAACACGCTCAGGTGCGGGTAAAGCGAGTACTGCTGGAACACGAAGGTCACATCGCGCGCCGCGGTCGGCTCCTGGGTCACGTCGGCACCGTCGATGAAGATCGTTCCTGAATCGGCGCGCTCGAGACCGGCCAGCAGGCGCAGCGTCGTTGTCTTGCCGGCGCCGGTCGGGCCCAGCAGCACGATGAACTCACCATCGTCGGCCATGAGCGACAAGTCGCTCAGCGCCTGGGTCTGACCGAAGCGCTTGCTGATGTTGTCGAAACGGAAGCTAGCCATGAGCAGCCTCCGGTTCGTGCAGCCGGGTGCGCAGCGCGCTGCCGTCGCCGCGCGCAAACACGCTCAGACGCGTGCTGGCGAGCTGCAATCCCACCTGATCGCCGACGCTGGCTGGTACATCCGAAGGTACGCGCGCCTTGATCGACGTGCCGTCGCGCAGCTTCAAGGTCACGATCTGCGTGGTGCCGAGATACTCGGTGCCGAACACTGCCGCGCGCAGCGGTGCGTCGGTCGCGAGCGAGATGTGCTCGGGCCGCGCGCCGATCACGAACTCGCTGCCCGTCGCGTCCTGTGCGAGGGGCGGCGTCTCGATCTCGGTCCCGTCGACGCGCAGCCGATGCGTGCCGCGCGCCAGGCCGCCCTCGACTGTCGCGCACGGCAGGAAGTTCATCGATGGCGAGCCGATGAAATCCGCTACAAACATGGTCGCGGGGCGGTCGTAGATCTCCTGCGGGCTGGCGAGCTGCTCGATGCGACCCTCGTTCATGACCGCGATCTGATCAGCCATCGACATCGCCTCGAGCTGATCGTGAGTGACGTACACGGTCGTCGCTGAAAGGCGGTCGTGCAGCGTACGCAATTCACCGCACATCAGGCGCCGGAACTCGGCATCCAGTGCGCCCAACGGCTCGTCCATCAGGAAAGCCTTTGGCTCGCGCACGATGGCCCGCCCGAGCGCAACGCGTTGGCGATCGCCGCTGGCCAGCCCCGAGACCGGCTTGTCGATCAGATGAGTGATGCGCAGGATGCGTGCGGCTTCTTCGACGCGCTTGTTGATCTCGCCGCGCGACACGCCCTGCGACTTGAGCGGAAAGGCGATGTTGGCGCGCACGTTCATGTGCGGGTAGAGCGCGAACAGCTGGAATACGAAGGCGATGTCGCGCAGCGCCGCACGCTGCATCGTGACGTCGACGCCGTCGAGCAGGATGCGCCCTCGCGTCGGCAGTTCAAGGCCGGCAATCATGCGCATCGTCGTTGTCTTGCCGCAACCGGACGGTCCCAGCAGGCAGAAGAAGTCGCCGTTGCGCACCGTGAAGTGCGAGTCGCGCACGGCCACGAAGTCGCCAAACGACTTGTGCAGGTTCTCGACGCGAATCTCGGCCATGTCAGGTTCCGTCGGTCGCGTCAGGCCGCGCGCCGGCCGCCCCAAGCAAGGCCTGCGCCCCCTCGGGGGGCAGGAGCGCAGCGACGTGGGGGTGGTCCATTAGTCTGGAAACTTCGAGACGACCATGAACATGGCCGTGCCGAACAGCGTGACGATGAACGAATGCGTGTAGAGCTCGAGCACGAAGGGCTGCAGCAGCATCAGCACCCCGAGACCGATCAGCAGGCAGGCGACGATCTCCATCGGCCCGCGCCGAAGCCAGCGTGGCCACCGCGAACGAAGCGGACCCGTACTCGAACGCACTTGCGGAAGCATGCTCATTTGCGCACCGCGCCGAAGGTGATGCCGCGCAGCAGATGTTTGCGCAGCAGAACCGTGAAGACGAGGATCGGCAGCAGAAACAAGGCAGTGCCCGCGGCGACTGCCGGCCAGTCCTGGCCACCCTCGCCAATGATGATCGGAATGAACGGCGGTGCCGTCTGCGCCTCGCCGGAGGTCAGCAGCACGGCGAAGGCATATTCGTTCCACGCGAAAATCAGACAGAAGATCGCGGTGGCCACGATTCCCGTGGTCGCCTGCGGCAGCACCACCTTTACGAAGGCCTGCAGACGCGTGTAGCCGTCCACCAATGCGGCCTCCTCGTATTCGCGCGGAATCTCGTCGATGAAGCCCTTGAGCAGCCAGACCGCGAGCGAGACGTTGACCGCCGTGTAGAGCAGGATCATTCCAAGCCGTGTATCGGACAGTCCGACTTCGCGGTACATCAGGTAGATCGGGATCGCCACCGCGATCGGCGGCATCATCCGGGTAGACAGGATGAAGAACAGCAAGTCGTCCTTGAACGGCACCTTGAAGCGCGAAAACGCGTACGCGGCGGTGACACCCAGCGCCACCGACAGCGCCGTCGAGCCGAACGCGATGATCAGTGAATTGATGAATCGCGGCGCGTAGTTCGAGGTCCCGACCATCACCATGTTGCTGGCGCGCGCCACGCGGTCACATACACCCGTGGCCGGCGGCAGTTGCGCTATGTATTCCTCGGTCTGGCGCGAGCGCGTGTTGAACAGGTTGCAGAAGCCTTCGGCCGACGGCTCAAAGGTCCACTTCGGCGGATAGGCGATCGAGTCCGGTCCGGACTTCAACGCCGTCAGAAAGATCCAGACGAGAGGAATCATCGTCAGCAGCGCGTAGGCAACCACCACGAGCGCTGCGAAGCTGCGCGCCGTGCGCGAGGGCTCAACGACCGAGTGAGCGAATGATGTACCGATCATGCGGGTCTCATCCTGGTGTCACCGGTTCTTCACGTGGTTGAGTGCCTTGACGTAGATGTTGGCGAGGCCGAACACCGCGACGAACAGGATGATGGCGAACGCCGACGAGTAGCCTGTGCGCCACTTTTCGAAGGCTTCGCGCTTGAGCGTGATCGACGCGACTTCGGTAGTCGAACCAGGACCGCCCGACGTCAGCAGGTTAACCATGTCGAACATCTTGAAGTTCTCGATGCCGCGGAACAGCACCGCCAGCATGATGAAGGGCAGCGCCATCGGCAGCGTGATCGACCAGAACTGGCGCCACTTCGATGCTCGATCGACTTCGGCGGCTTCGTAGAGATAGCCCGGGATCGATCGCAGGCCCGCCAGGCAGATCAGCATGACATAGGGCGTCCACATCCAGGTATCGACGATGATGATGGCCCACGGTGCGAGCTTCACCGAGCCGATCATCGAGAAGCTCGACGCCGGAATCCCCGTCAGAAACGACACGGCGTAGTTCCACAGCCCGATCTGCGGCTGGTAAAGGAACGCCCAGAAATTGCCCACCACGGCGGGCGACAGCATCATCGGAATCAGGATCACCGTGGTCCAGAATCCATGGCCGCGAAAGCGCCGGTCGATCAGATAGGCAAGTGCGAATCCAAGCAGCGTCTGCAGCAGGATGGTCCAGAACAGAAAGTGTGCGGTGGCTTGCATCGCTGCCCAGACATCGGGGTCCGACAGAATCGAAACGTAGTGATCGAGACCGACGGAGATCACTTCGGCGTTGGGCCGGTTGGCCCGGTAGTTGGTGAACGACAGGCGGATCGTCCAGATCAACGGAAAGATGTTGATCGCCAGCAGTAGCACGATCGTCGGCGTGATGAAGATCCAGGCGAGCGCGCGATCCGACAGGCCTTTGACCACGCGTGCAACGGCGATCGGTGTCCCGGCTGCCGCGCGACCAACGGCCGCTTCAAGGGCAGGCGTTCTCATGAACTCACCGCGCAGGCCGATTGCCCGGAGCCGGGTGTCGATGTGCAGGTGAAGGATTGGGCGGCGAGCGACAGCATGTGGAAGATGCAACCGATACGACCGAGCACCGGCACGGACGGCCGTCCGTGCCGATCCGAAACGACTACTTGAGCTTGCCTTCTTCCTTGAAGACCTTGGTCCAGTCGACGATCAGGCCGTCGAGTGCTTCCTTGGCCGTGCCCTTGTCGGCGACGACATAGTCATGCACGCGTTTCTGCATCGCGAGCAGCAGTTGCGCATAGGACGGCTCGGCCCAGAAGTCCTTGACCATCTCCATCGACTGCAGGAACTGCTCGGCGAACGGCGCGCTCTTGGCGAAGCCCGGATCCATCAGCACAGCCTTCGAGCACGAGTAGCCGCCCAGCGCCCACCACTTCTTCTGCACATCGTTGGACGCGAACCACTTGATGTACTGCAGCGCCTCGTTGCGGTTGGGCGAGTAAGCGACGACCGAGATGCCCTGGCCGCCGAGCTGCACGCCCTTGGTGGCCTCGGACGGATTGATGAAGAAGCCGATCTTGTCGCCGCCGACGTTCGGATCCTTGTACAGACCCGGGAAGAAGGCAAACCAGTTCATCATCATCGCCACCTGGCCCGATTTGAAGGCATCGAGCCCTTCCTGCATGTAGGCGTTGGTCAGGCCCGGCGCCGTACAGCACTTGTAGAGCGCCTTGTACATCTCGAGCCCCTTGACCGCGCCCGGGGAATTCACGAAACCGGTCATGTCGTAGGGCTTCTTCGGGTTCTGATACTGGAAGCCGTACGGATACAGCGTATTCGTTACCCCCATCGTGATGCCTTCGGAACCGCGTTCGGTGAAGATGTAGGCACCGTAGACCTTCTTGCCGTCGATCATCCGGTTCTGGAAGAACTCGGCGACCTGCTTGAACTCATCCCAGGTCGTTGGGCGGTGCTATGTCACGCTTGTACTTCGTCTTGAACTCGGCCTTGACTTCGGGGCGATTGAACCAGTCCTTGCGGTAGGTCCAGCCGACCGAGTCGCCCATCGCCGGCAACGCCCAGTAGTTCGGCGTGCCTTTCGGCCACTCCGAGTAGCCGGTCACGGTCGCGGGAAGGAAGTCGCTCATCTTGATGCCTTCCTTGTCGAAGAAGTCGTTCAGCTTGACGTAGTGCCCGCTCTCGGCTGCTCCTCCGATCCATTGACTGTCGCCGATCATCAAGTCGCACAGCTTGCCCTTCGAGTTGAGTTCGTTGAGCATGCGATCGGCGAAGTTGGGCCAGGGCACGAACTCGAACTTCATCTGTACACCAGACTTCGCGGTGAAGTCCTTCGACAGCTCGACCAGGGCGTTCGCTGGATCCCATGCGGCCCAACAAAGGGTGATCGTCTTACCGCCGGCCTTGGCTTGTGCGTGTGCGGCGGGCGAAGCAAAAGCAGCGAGCAACGCCATGGCGGCGGCGGCCGCAAAAGTTTTCGACAGCTTCACGAGAATCTCCTAGCGTCTCCGACCACGGTTCGTTGTCGCGCCGTGCTGGCTTGCACGGACGTGTATTTGGTCAGCACGGCGCCGTCGGAGGCGGCTGGCGCTTTGCTTACCTATGTTTATTGAAGTAAACAAAGGGCATGGCTGTCAAGGAAAACTCATGCTGCAGTGCAATGTGAGACTCCCGCATCCGGGTGGGCTATCCCGGTCGGATCGGAGCGCGAAAACGCCGCGCAGGCGACGTTTCGTGTGGAAGCGCGGCTACCGCCGGCTACATCGTTTCCGAAAATAACTCGCGCCCGATCAGCATCCTGCGTACCTCGCTGGTGCCGGCGCCGATCTCGTACAGCTTCGCGTCGCGCCACAGTCGCCCCGTGGCGTAGTCATTGATGTAGCCATTGCCGCCCAGCGCCTGGATCGCTTCGCCGGCCATCCAGGTGGCCCGCTCGGACGCAAACAGGATTGCACCCGCGGCATCCTTGCGCAGGGTGCGCATGGTGGCCGCGGTGGCGCGATCGCAGGCGCGGCCGACTTCGTAAACGTAGGCCCTGGAAGCCATCATCGTGGTGTACATGTCGGCGAGCTTGCCCTGCATCAGCTGAAACTCGCCGATCGACTGGCCGAACTGCTTGCGGTCATGGGTGTAGGGCAGCACGACGTCCATGCAGGCGGCCATGATGCCGAGCGGCCCGCCGGCCAGCACGGCGCGCTCGAAATCGAGCCCGCTCATCAGGATCCGGGCGCCGCCACCTTCCTCACCGAGCACGTTCTCGGCCGGCACTTCGACATTCTCGAACACCAGTTCACCGGTGTGCGAACCGCGCATGCCGAGCTTGTCGAGCTTCTGCGCGACAGAAAATCCCTTCATCCCCTTCTCGACGATGAAGGTCGTCATGCCGCGCGCGCCCATCTGCGGGTCCGTCTTCGCATAGACGACCAGGGTGTCGCAGTCCGGCCCGTTGGTGATCCACATCTTGGTGCCGTTGAGCACGAAGCGATCACCCTTGAAATCGGCGCGCAGTTTCATGCTGACAACATCCGATCCGGCGTTGGGCTCGCTCATCGCGAGCGCGCCGACGTGTTCGCCGCTGACCAGCTTCGGCAGGTACTTTGCTTTCTGCGTGGCACTGCCGTTGCGGCGGATCTGGTTGACGCAGAGGTTCGAATGCGCGCCGTACGACAGGCCGACCGAGGCGCTGGCGCGTGAGATCTCCTCCATTGCGACGATATGCGCCAGGTAGCCCATCGCGGTGCCGCCGTACTCGTTCTCGACCGTGATGCCGAGCACACCGAGTTCGCCGAGCTTGCGCCATAGCTCCATCGGAAACTGGTCGCTGCGGTCGATCTCAGCCGCGCGCGGCGCGATCTCAGCCTGCGCGAACGCGTGCACCGCCTCACGCAGCGCGGCGATGTCGTCGCCGAGGTCGAACTGGATTCCGGGCAGTTGCATGGTGTCTCCTCACCTTCTTGCGTCGGGCTAGCGCTGCGCAGTCAAGGGGACAGCAATCTAGGTTGCGTTTACGTTAACGTCAACTCGGATCGTCGACCGATCGAATCGTCAACCTTAGACGGCTGCGGCGCGCGGCGGCGCAGCTAGGGAACAGCGCGGCCGTCGCCGAGCCGCAGGAGGCCGCGGATCAGGCGGTAGATCACCCAGAACCAGACCACCGCGAGTGCAATCCCGCCGGCGACTGCGCCGCCAATCAACTTCCAGGGAATGTTGACGATGTTGATGCCGGACTCCGCCGCCCGGCCGAGCTGAATGGCGCCGGGCAGCACGGCCGAGATCAGTCCGCAGATGATCAGTACGAACAGGACCAGCCACCACCAGAAGGTGCGGATCAGCCAGCCGTAGTGGGATTCGAGGAACGTGCCTTTGGCATCGCCGCGGCGGGTGTACGCCAGGACAACGCCGGCGATGACGGGCCAGAACACCACCAGGCCGAAAGCGAACAGGCCGTAGGTGATGCCCAGCAGGGTGAACTCGCGGGTGCTGGGGACGTTGTTGTCTGCCACGGTGGACATGGTTCCTCCAGAAATCTGCAACGCGGATCGTAATGCGGACTCGGTAAGCTTCGCAGGTGATCACGAGCAAGCAGCGGGCGGGCTCTGCGGTCACGCGCTCCCGTCGGATTTGCCCCGTTGAGTAGCCATCCCGGCGCGATTATCGTGGACTCCGAGATGTTCCGACTCAGGGGCGGCCGACATGGACGATGCAGCGCGGATTGCCACCGCGATCGACGCGGCCGACCGCGGCGACCCAGCCGCGATCGAGCAGCTCTTCAGCAGCCTGTATCGCGAACTGCACAGTCTCGCGCAGCGGCAGCTGTACCGGAACGCCTACGGTGCGACCCTGAGCGCGACCACGCTGCTGCACGAGGCCTACATGGACCTCGCCGGCAGCAAAGCCGCCTTTCCCGATCGTGCCCGTTTCTTCGCCTACGCCGCGCGCGCGATGCGCGGACTGATCATCGATTACGTGCGGCAACGGCACGCGCTGAAGCGCGGAGGCGAGTTCCATTTGACTGCACTTGATACGCAGGTTGGCGAATCTGCGCCGGAGCTGAACGACATGGGACCGCTCAACGACGCGCTCGACGAGCTAGCGCGCATAGACGCGCCTCTCGCGGAGCTTGTCGACCTGAAGTTTTTCTGCGGTTTTTCCTTCAACGACATTGCAGCGATGCGTGGTGTATCCGAGCGGACGGTTCAGCGCGACTGGAACAAGGCCCGCATATATCTGCGGCACACTTTGCACGACGAGTGAGACAACGCGATGGCCGAAATCTGCGCGACGCGTTTCTCGGAATCGACGCGGCCTTCGCAATGGCGCAAGAGCCATCGATAGCCAGACGCACGATGGGCGCCTGTCGATGTCATTGACGGCCAAGCCAGCGCATGGGTTGGAGCCGCACAACTGCTGCTTGCGCACATCGCGGGAGGAAGCCGACCGCTCGACGGTGCTAAGCCATCCGGCGTTGGCCGCCGGGCAATTTACCAACACGTTGAAGGCGGGGTATCGCTGGAACATGGCCGTCGCGTCGCTCAGCGCAAAGCCCTAGGTCGCTGGCAGCGCCGGGGCCGCGAGCTTTCTGCAATCCCCGCGTATTCCGGCAGCTTTCGGACGGCTCTTCCGCTCGATAACGCAGCGAGTCGCGCCGCGTACTCCCACCAGCAAAGTATTTCCGCGCTCGGTTGTCGTCTTTTTCGCCCTCTTTGCGATCTCTGAGATAGGGCCGGTCCGCAGATCCAAGTGCTCGGGCCGTTCACCGAAATCACCTAGGCACGATCTGGGAGATCGCAATGCGCAACAAGACCGTAATGATGGCAACCATCCTTTTGCTTGCGGCCTGCGGCGGGTCGTCGACTGATGAGCCGGCCGCAACCGCCACCGCGGATGCCCAGCTAACCGATGCTGCATTGGATGCGGCCGCCGCCGCGTTCGCTGACACCGCATTCGCGCCGACCGGTGGCCAAGCGGCTCTTCCGAATCTCGTACCGACGCTCAATGACAGCGGCGTTGCTGCCACCTTCAGCAAGACGGGCGTCGTTGATCGCACCGGACCGTTCTTCCAGAGCCTTGGCATTAATGGCCGCAGTTGCTCAAGCTGCCATATTCAGGGCGAAGGTTGGAGCATCACTCCGCGTGGCGTTCAGGCTCGCTTCGAGCAAACCCAGGGCAACGATCCCATTTTCCGAACTGTCGATGGTTCGAACTCACCGGTCGCAGATGTGTCGACGGTCGAAGCCCGCCGCAGCGCGTACAGCATGTTGCTCAGTAAAGCGCTGATCCGCGTCGGCATTGGCATACCTCAGAACGCGGAGTTCGAACTGACCGCGGTAGACGATCCGTATGGATTTGCCAATGTGAAAGAGTTGTCGCTCTTTCGTCGACCGTTGCCGACGGCGAATCTGGAGTTCCTTAGCACCGTGATGTGGGATGGCCGCGAGACTATCGCCGACCCGAAGTCGCTCGACTGCATCCTCGGAACCGCCAATTGCTTCGCAACGCTCCATTTCACGTTGAGCAACCAGTCCAACAGCGCAACTACCGGGCACTCCGAGGCGCCGCTGCCGCTCTCTAGCGCGCAGCGCGACGCCATCATCGATTTTGAGCTGGGGATATTTACCGCTCAAGTGTTCGATCGAAGTGTCGGACACCTGACAGCTCAGAATGCACGCGGCGGTCCGGTCGCGCTGTCGAACGAGACCTTTTACTTCGGTATCAACGACACTCTAGCGGGAGACTACCGATCGCAGGCGCCATTTACGCCAACGACGATGACGGTGTATGACTCATGGGCCAATTCAGCGCCGGACTCCGATATCGTCAACGAGCAACTTCGCGAGCGCGTAGCAGCCGCGAGAGCCGCCGTGGCTCGAGGACAGGCGCTGTTCAACAGCAAGCCGATTCAGATCCGCGACGTAAGAGGCCTGAACGATGCGCTTGGCGTGCCAATGATCCCAGGCACTTGCACCACCTGCCATAACTCGCCGAACGTGGGAAATCATTCGGTTCCGCTGCCGCTCGACATCGGTGTTGCCGACGCGGCCAGGCGTACTTTCGACATGCCGCTTTACACGCTACGCAACAAGGCGAGCGGCGAGTCTGTGCAGACGACCGATCCGGGACGCGCCCTGATCACCGGCAAATGGCGCGACATCGCGCGCTTCAAGGGTCCGATATTGCGTGGATTGGCTGGCCGCGCGCCGTATTTCCACAATGGAATGGCAAAGGATTTGGGCGAGGCGGTTGAGTTTTACGACACGCGCTTTGGCATTGGCTTGAGCGTGCAAGAGAAGGCGGATCTGGTCGCGTTCCTGCGCACTCTTTGACGCGCGCCTCGTGCGTGCGTCATATTGCAGGGGGTCTACTCTTGGCGTTGTCGGAAGCGCATTCCGTTTCCGACAACTTCCGCCAGGGAGGCGATTCGATGGTTCGCGTGGACAAGCAAGCCTGGGCGCGGCTAAGTCCTCGACTCGATGAGTTGCTCGAACTGCCGGAGTCGGAACGCGACGCACGCCTGGCGGACATAGCGCACGATGATGCGGCGCTTGCCGCCGAACTGTCGTCGCTGCTGACGCAGCAAACGCAGACCGATCGCTTCGCCTTCCTTGAGGGCAGCGTACTTGCCGTCCACCCCGATGCCACCGGTGGTGCGACGCTCACGGGTCAGACGATCGGCGCGTACACGCTCGAGCGGCCGCTCGGCGAAGGCGGCATGGGCGCGGTTTGGCTCGGCCGCCGCAGCGATGGCCGCTTCGAAGGAAAGGTCGCGGTCAAGTTCCTGAACCTGGCGCTGCTCGCGCTCGGTGGTGCCGAACGGTTCGCGCGCGAGGGCAGCATGCTGGCGCGCCTGACGCACACGAACATCGCGCGGCTGCTCGATGCGGGGGTCGCCACCAGTGCTGCTGCGGGCGGGCAGCCGTACCTCGTGCTTGAGTACGTTGAGGGCGTGCCGATCGATCACTACTGCGACAGCAATCGGCTGTCGATTGAAAAGCGTTTACGCCTCTTTCATGAAGTTCTGGCCGCCGTTGCGCACGCGCATACCAACCTGATCCTGCACCGCGACTTGAAGCCGTCGAACATCCTCGTCACGGCGCAGGGCCAAGTAAAGCTGCTCGACTTCGGTATCGGCAAGCTGCTCGCGGAGCAAGACACGGCTGCCTCGGCCACCGAACTCACGCAACTTGCGGGGCGTGCGTTCACGCCCGACTACGCCGCGCCCGAGCAGGTGCAAGGTAAAGACGTGACGACCGCTACCGATGTGTACGCGCTGGGCGTGCTGCTGTACCAGTTGCTCGCAGGCCGGCATCCGACGGCGCTGCCAACGCAAACGCCCGTCGATCGCGTGCGCGCGGTGGTCGAGACAGAGCCGATGCCTGTTTCGGAAGCGGCGGGGAAAGCCGATGACGCCGCCGTACAGGCTCGCGCCACCGTTGCGCACAAGCTCGCGCGCACATTGCGGGGCGATCTCGACAACATCGTCGCCAAAGCTCTGAAGAAGGCGCCGGCCGAGCGCTATCCGACAGTCGCCGCGTTGGCCGACGATCTGCATCGGTATCTTGATCACGAGCCGGTCGAAGCGCGACCGGACTCCGTTGGCTATCGAGTTGGCAAGTTCGTACGCCGGTACCGGCTGGCGGTGGGTGCGGCCTCGGCGACGCTGCTGACATTGACGGCCGGGGTCATCGGGACAACGTGGCAAGCAATCGAGGCGCGCCACCAACGTGATCGCGCGCTGACCGAGATCCGCTATTCGCGCGTCAACCACGAGGTCCTGATGTCGCTGCTTGATGACGCCCTTCGCAGCGGCGCCAGCGAGCGATGGCGCGAGATGCTTGATGGGGCGCGCGAGCAGTTGCGCGCCCGGCACGAGAATGACCCGATGTCGCAGGCGCGTGTGCTGCTCATGCTTGCTGGCCGTTACGCCACACTGAACGATGAACGCGGAGAGGCTGCGGTTACCGCCGCGCTTCAGCAGCTCGAACCTACGCTGCCCGATCCCGCGCTGCGTGCGCAGATCGCATGTGCGCGGGCGGACCTCCTCTTGTATGCGCGTGATGTGGAGCACGCAAGGCCACTGGTCTCCCAGGCGATGCGATCGCTGGCGCACATACGCGACCCCGGCCTCGGCCCGGTGGCGGACTGCTATCAGACCGACGCCACGCTAGCGGTGGAGGAAGGGGATTTCGAGCGGGCGATCGCGCGCGCGTCATCGTTGGTCGACCGTTTCGAGCGCGAAGGCCTGGAGGGCAGCCGGCTGTACCTGTATGTGCTATCGAATCTGCAGAGCATCTATCTGGATACGGATCGCGACGGCGATGCTATGGCGCTGCACGCACGGCTGGAAGATGCTCTGCGTGCACAGTCTGCCCTCGATACGTCTCAGCACTTTCAGATCCTGGACCGCCGTACGACGGTACTGGTGCGTCGCGGGCGTTTCAGCGAAACAGAAGTGATGTTGCGGCAGATGCTCGAACGCGTGCACGCGATCGCAAAAGGCGAGGCACCAGGGACTCTGCGTTCGGCGATCGGTCGCAAGTTGATCTTCATCGGAGCAACGGCAGAAGGTATCGCGCTTGTCGAGAGCGCACTGCCGGAACTTGAGAAGGGCGCGCAGCGCAACCAGCTCTACTTCGCGTTGTTTGCTCTGATCGATGGAAATCTGGTGCGCGATGACATCGCATCAGCCAGCAGCAGAATGGAACAGCTGGAAGCTCTCATCGCGGACGGCCGCGTTGCAACACGCGAACGCTGCGAATTAGCCCGACTGCGAGCGTTGCTTGCCCTAGCCCAGGGGGATGTCTCTTCGGCCCAAGCTCAGGTTGAGCAGATGCAGACACTGGCAGCCACGCTGCCTCGCCGTGCGCGTATGGAGGCGCTGCGTTCGGAGCTGGCCGCAGCACGGGTGGCCGCCCTGCGCGGTGACAACGAAAAGGCAGTCCGCGCGCTGGACAACGCCACGACCATCGAACGCGTGGCTGAGGGCAAGCTGCGGCTCGAAGGCGCGAGCGCATGGCGCGGATACATTTTCGGTTTACGTGCAGGGCTGCAACGGGTAGGCGGGGATGAGGCGGCCGCGCGTACGAGTGCGCAAGCGGCAATTGAGCAGTTTGAGTCGACCTTGCCGGCAAGTCATCTTTGGCGGGCCGATGCACAGGCGCTGTTGCGCTGACGGACAGTCAGGCCCATGAACAGGACGCTCCAGCACCAGAAGGTGAGGATAAGCCGGCCATAGTTCGATTTAGGGAACGTGCCTTCAGTGTCGCCGCCCCGGATGTAGGCGAGAACCACCCCAGCGATCGCCGGCCAGAACACCACCAGTCCGAATACATAAAGGCCGTAGGTGATGCCCAGCAGGGTGAACTCGCGAGAGCTGGGAACAGAGTGGTGTCTGGAACGGTGGACCTGGTCGCTCCAAGTCTAGGCAAGGCCGGATCGTAATGCGGACTCGGTAAGCTCCGGCAGTGATCATCGAGCCAGCAGCACAGATCCTCAAGCACACCTTCGGCTACGACCGCTTCCGCGGCTTGCAGGCCGAGATCATCGAGCAGGTGGTGCGGCGGCGGCGATGCCCTGGTGCTGATGCCGACCGGCGGCGGCAAGTCGCTGACCTATCAGATTCCGGCGTTGATGCGCCACGGCGTCGGTGTCGTCGTCTCGCCGTTGATCGCGCTGATGCAGGACCAGGTCGGTGCTCTCGACGAGCTTGGCGTGCGCGCCGCGTTCATGAATTCGACGCAATCGAACGAGCAGTCAGCCGCGGTCGAAGCCCGCATGCGTGCCGGTGAAATCGACCTCGTCTACGTCGCCCCCGAACGCCTGATGACGGAGCGCTGCCAGCGCCTGCTGGGCGAGCTGCAGCGCATGCACAAGCTGGCGCTGTTCGCGATCGACGAAGCGCACTGCGTTTCACAGTGGGGCCACGACTTCCGACCCGAGTACGGCCAGCTCGAACTGCTGCGCGAACGCTTTCCGGAGGTGCCACGCATTGCCTTGACGGCGACCGCCGATGTCCCGACGCGACGCGAGATCGCCGAACGGCTGCTGGTCGAGCCGCGCATCTTCGTCGCGAGCTTCGATCGCCCGAACATCCGCTACCGCATTGTCGAGAAGCGCGAGGCGCGCGAGCAGCTGCTGCGCTTCGTGCAGGACGAGCATGCCGGCGAAGCGGGAATCGTTTACTGCTTGACGCGCAGGACGGTCGAGGAGGTCGCTGCCTTTCTCACCGGTCACGGCGTGTCGGCGCTGCCGTATCACGCAGGCATGGAAGCCACTGCACGCGCAGCCAATCAGAGCCGGTTCCTGCGCGAGGACGGCTGCGTCATGGTCGCGACCATTGCGTTCGGCATGGGCATCGACAAGCCCGACGTCCGCTTTGTCGCGCACCTCGACATGCCGAAGAGCATCGAGGGCTATTTCCAGGAAACCGGTCGTGCCGGTCGCGATGGCGCGCCGGCCGACGCCTGGATGACCTACGGGCTGACGGACGTCGTGCAGCAGCGGCGCCTGATCGAACTGTCGGACGCCGATGCTTCGTACAAACGGTTGTCGGGCTCGAAGCTCGACGCGATGCTCGGGCTGGCCGAGGCCGGCGACTGCCGGCGCGTTCGGCTGCTCACCTACTTCGGTGAAGCCAGCATTGCCTGCGGCAATTGTGACAACTGCCTCGCGCCGCCGCAGCTCGTCGACGCGACCGAGGCGGCGCGCAAGCTGCTGTCGTGCATTTATCGCTGCGAGCAGTCCAGCGGTTTCAGTTTCGCGGCAACCCACATCATTGATGTCCTGCGCGGCAAGCTCGGCGAAAAGGTCACGAAATTCGGCCACGAACGGCTGTCGACCTTCGGCATCGGCACGGATTTGTCCGAGGCCGAGTGGCGCCTGCTGCTGCGCCAACTGGTCGCACAGCACATTGTCGAGGTGGACTACGACACCTACAACGTGCTGCGGCTGACCGAGGTGAGCCGTGGGGTGCTGCGGGGCGAACGAAAGATCGAACTGCGGCGCCAGGCCGCCGCGCCGCCGCGATCGCGCAGGCCCCGAAAGAAGAGCGGCTCGATGACTGCCGCCACCTCGGTCAACGGTGGCCTGTTCGAGCGCCTGCGCAACTGGCGCTCCGCACTAGCGCGCGAGCATGGCGTGCCGGCGTACGTCGTCTTTCACGACGGCACCTTGCAGGCGATCGCCGAGGCACGGCCCGCCTCGCTCGAGGAACTGCGCGGGATTACAGGCGTGGGAGAGAAGAAGCTGGAGCGCTACGGCGCCTCGCTTCTCGAACTGATCAGAAGCGAACGCCAGTGACCTGGAGTTCCTGTTGGAGCAGGGCCTGATCTGGCACGGACGCCTAGCCGGGCTCGCGCTTTCCAGGCGGATACACGCCCGCCAGTCGCGCGATGAGGATGGCGACGAAGAGCGCGCCGGCGATCTGCTCGACTACACACACCGAGCGCGCCTGCCGCGCGAGCGGCGTGATGTCGCCGAAGCCAGTGCTGGTGAGCACGGTCATGCTGAAGTACACAGCCTCGTAGAAGTCGAGCGATTTGGGCTCGCCGCCCACCAGGAAAGAGTTCGGAATGAAGTGGCCAACTACGGTGTAGAGATAGGCCCACAGCACGCCGAGCATCAGATAGCTCGCCGCTGCCCCGAACAACTTGTCCGCCGTCATGACTTCCGGCTGGAAGACGTAGCGCAGCAGGTAGACGGTCGTGACAAGATAGAGCGCCGCGCCGAACATCCATGAGCGAGCAAGCAACACGTCGCTGTCCTGGGACATGCCGATCCATTGAAAGGCCAGCGTAGGCGCGGCCAGCAACAGCACGATCACGAACGACAGCATCGAGCGCCCGACGGTTGCGACCGTCGCGACCACCACGAAGGCGTTGATGAGGTTCGCGATGAGGCGGCCCTCGATTGTGGGCGGCATGAAGGGCGTTGCCGCGATCAGCGTCAACAGCATCGCGAAAAGGTAGAAGCAGCGCTGATAGAAGATGCGCGACAGCGCGTCGCGCGCGGATCTCAGGGCCATGCGCCGCCATCCTCGTGGAGCGTCGCGCACTCTAGCAGGATGCCGTCCTCGCCGCGCCGGCACACGTCGTCGAGCAGCAGGCAGTGCGGGTGGATGTTCAGGTTGCGGCCCGGGCGGCCTTGTCCGCAAGCCATCCTGCCGGCATCGCCTAGCGCGCTTTGCCTCGCGCGAGTATCCGCCGGCACTCCGCCTCGTGCTGCGATATCTCGGTCAACGTCACTTCAATGTCTTCACGTTGCTGTTCAAGGGCAGTCCGGTGCTGGGTAAGGACGGCGAGAAAGCGGCGCGCCTGGGCAGTTGCATCCTTCGGTGATTCATACATGTCGATCAGTTCGCGGATCTGCGTCAGCGTCAGGCCGAGTCGCTTGCCGCGCAGGGTCAGTTTCAGGCGCGTGCGATCGCGCGTCGAATAGACGCGCCGCAGGCCGCCTGCGCCGTGTCGCTCCGGGGCAAGGATGCCGTGGTCTTCGTAAAAGCGGATCGCGCGCGGAGTGACGTCGAATTCCTGCGCCAATTCGGTGATGCTGAAACTTGTGCGGTCGTTTGACTTGGCCATTCGCTCAGAACCTATCTCATCATCATCCACGGGCGCGACGGGATTCCCGGGCTCGCAGTTCTAGGCGGGAGAAGCGCCGTTTGGCCGGCACAAATCAGCGACGAGCAACGCCGAAATGCAGCGCCGGGAGTCCCGTCCCTCCGGGTTGTCGCCAGAACGCCCGGCCGCGTTGTTGCTCCTCGTTGCGTAGGCATCGCTACGCTGCCTCCTCGCGCCTAGCCGCCGGGCGTTCTGGCGGCAACGCATCCCGCGGTTGATGATGAGATAGGTTCTAGAATCGCGGCACTTTCCGTAAACGTCAAGCGGACCCGGTGGGCCATCCATGAATCCCGGCGAACACGAACTGAACTACCCGGATTTCGAAATCCCGACGCCGGGCCAGGTGGTTGCCCTGCGTGACGGCGTGCGGTGGGTGCGTATGCCGCTGCCGTTTGCGCTTGATCACATCAACCTGTGGTTGCTCGACGATGAGATCGACGGGGTGCGTGGCTGGACCCAGATCGACACCGGCATCACCAGCCAGCCGACCCAGGAAGCCTGGGAAACGATCTTCGATCAGCACTTTGAGGGCCGGCCCCTGCTGCGTGTGATCTGCACCCACATGCACCCCGATCACTTCGGTCTTGCGTGGTGGCTGACAACGGGCGGCGCGCGCAAGCGCTGGAATGTGCCGCTGTGGATGACGATGAGCGACTACGCGCTCGGCCGCCTGATCTCGATGGGAAATGAGCAGACCGCGGGCGCCTCGATGGCCGAGCACTTTCGCCGCCATGGCCTGGCCAATCCCAAGATTCTGGAAGCGGTCCGCGCGCGCGGCGCTTCACACTTTCCGCGTCTGGTGCCAGCCACGCCCGCAAGTTTTCGCCGGATCGGCGAGGGCGACCGTATCGCGATCGGGCCGCACGGCGCCAAGCGTGTGTTCCGGGTGATCATCGGAAACGGCCATGCGCCCGAGCACGCCTCACTCGCCTGCGAGGAAGACAAACTCCTGATCTCGGGCGACATGGTGCTGCCGCGCATCTCGACCAATGTCAGCGTGTACGACCTAGAGCCCGAGGCCGATCCCCTGGTGGCCTATCTGCGTTCGCTCGATCGCTTTCTCGGATTGGCCGAAGATACCTTCGTGCTGCCTTCGCATGGACGGCCATTCTTCGGATTGCATCCGCGGATTGCACAGCAGCACGCGCACCACCGCGACCGGCTGGCCGAAGTGCTGGCCGCCTGCGCGCGGCCGATGACGGCATTCGAGATCGTGCCGGTGCTGTTCAAGCGCGCCCTCGACGTGCACCAGACCACGTTTGCGCTCGGCGAGGCGATTGCACATCTGCACGCGCTGTGGCACGACGGCAATCTCGGTCGCAGCGCTGACGCCAACGGCGTGCTGCGGTTCCTGCGTGTCTAGCGCGAATCCCGGGCGAGGGAAGTTCGGATGACGAAGTCGTCTGACAAGCGCCCACTGACACTGTTGGCCACTGCCGGACGTGATCGCAAGGCGAGCTTCGACTTCGTCAATCCACCGCTGGTGCGCGGTTCCACCGTGCTGCACGAGAACATGGCGGACATGAAGTCGCGCATCGAACGCCGTAACGCAGGCGAAGACGCGGAGCCGGTCGCCTATGGCATCTACGGGACACCGACTCACCACGCGTTCTACGAGGCGCTGAACGCGCTCGAAGGCGGACACGCCAGCTGGGCGCTGCCCTCGGGACTGACCGCGTGCACGGTATCGATCCTGGCCTTTGTGCAACAAGGCGACCATGTGCTGGTGCCGGACTCGGTCTACTGGCCGACGCGCCGCTTCTGCCGCGACACGCTGCCTCGATTCGGAGTGTCGGTCAGCTTTTACGACCCGCGTGCCGGAGACGAAATCGAATCGCTGTTCCGACCTACGACTCGCGTGCTGTATCTCGAGTCGCCGGGGTCGCTTACGTTCGAGATGCAGGACGTGCGGCGACTGGCCGCGATTGCGCGTCGTCGCGGGGCGATCAGCGCGATCGACAATACCTGGGCCACGCCCTTGTTCTTCCAGCCGCTGTTGCACGGCGTTGATGTCTCGATTCATGCGGCGACCAAGTACATCTGTGGTCACTCCGACGTAATCATGGGCACTGTCACCAGCAATGCCGAAGCCTGGCCGCGATTGAGAGAGACGATTCATCACTTCGGGCTCACGACCAGTCCGGACGATGTCTATCTTGCGCATCGCGGTCTGCATTCGATGGCGGCGCGGCTCGCGCAACAACGCGCGACTGCCGAGCGGCTGATTGACTGGCTGCTTGGTCAACCCGAAGTTGAGCGCGTGTTGTATCCGGCCCTGGCCTCCGATCCCGGCCACTCGCTCTGGCGACGCGACATGAGCGGCGCCACGGGGCTGTTCGGCGTTGCACTCAAGGCAGGAATCGACAGGTTGCGTTTTGTCGATTTCATCGACGGCATGCAGCTCTTCGGTCGCGGCTACTCCTGGGGCGGCTACGAAAGCCTGCTGATTCCGATGTTTCCCGAGCGCACCGTGGCGCCGGTGCCGTTTGCCGGCCCGCTGTTCCGCGTCTCAGCCGGACTGGAAGATTCCGATGACCTGCTTGAAGATCTCGCCTCAGGTTTCGCCCGGTTGCGCCGCGCCTGAGTGCAGTGTGCGCAGACCGCGCAGATAGCGCAGGCCGCGGATGGCCCGCGGCCCATACCAGCTCGTCATTTCGCCGTCGATCAGTTCAACCCGTCGTGCGGCAAAGCGAGCTTGCAATTCGTGCACGTGGTTGGCGCGAAACATGAACGGCTCCGACGACAGCAGCACCCGATCGACCGCGGCGACCGCGGCGTCGAGATCCTCGATCACCGGATAGCGCGCGGCCCCGGCCCAGCCGCCTTCGCCGTGGGGCACCTGCCAGCCGACCATGGCGAGGCTGCGGGCAATATATGTGTCTGAGGCGACCGTCATCCAGGGGTCTTTCCAGATCAGATACAGCACGCGTTCGGGAAACCATGTCGACGCCGCGCAGGCGTCGAGTTCGCGTTGCAGATTCTCAGCCATAACCTGCGCGCGCGCCTGCACGCCGAAGATCTGACCGAGCAGTTCGAACAGTGCAAAGTTGTCACGCGGTGCGTTAGGGTGCGTGACGATCACATGCCGGACGAAGCCGCGAATCGCGTCGACGGTCGGCGCCTCGTTTTCGTCGACGTTGACGATGACATGAGTCGGTGCGAGGTTCCGCAGGGCGTCAAGCCGGACATCCTTGGTACCTCCGAGCTTGGGCAGGATTGCGACCTGCTCGCGCGGATGGATGCAGAAGCCCGTGCGGCCAACGATCTGCGGCGCGAGGCCGAGATCAAACAGCAATTCAGTGATCGATGGAACCAGGGAGACGATGCGAGCGCCGGGAGCGGCGCGCACATGGAGCGTACCTATCGCGTCAGGCCACATCGCCAGTGTCCTGGCCCAGGACACTAGGTCTGGGTCGACGATGTCGCGCGCGGTTTCTGCTTGCGCCGCGCAACGAGCCGATCGAACAGCCAGTTGGGCAGGGCTCGCAGCAGGGCCGTGATAACACCCATCTGCCAGGGAATGGTTCGGTACCGTACCCCGGCGATCATGGCGTCGGCAGCGCGCCGTGCGAATTGATCGACGTCCATCAGGAACGGCATGCCGTAGGGGTTCTTCGCGGTCAGCGGCGTGCGTATGAAGCCGGGCGATATCGTGACCACCTTGACCCCGGCCTTGGCGAGATCGACGCGCAGGCTTTCGCAGTAGGTGATCACCGCGGACTTCGACGCACAATAGGCTTCGGATCCGGGCAGACCGCGGACGCCGGCCACGCTGGCGATTCCAACCAGGGTGCCGCGGCCGCGCTGCTTCATTGGCGCAATGAACGGATGAAAGCTGGTCGCCATGGCCAGTACATTGGTGTCGAACACGCGCTTGAACTGCTCGAGATCTTCGTAGAACTCGGTCTTCACACCCACCGAAATGCCGGCGTTCGCAATGACGATATCGGCACCGTTGACCGCGGCGTCAAAGCTGCGGCCGGCCGCGATCAGGGCGGCATGGTCAGTGACATCAACGCCATACACGTAGTGTCGGCCCGGCAGCGTGGCGACCAATTCGTTGAGCGCCGCCGCGCGGCGCGCCACCAGGCCGAGCGTGGCACCGCGCCGCGCGAACTCGGCGGCGAGAGCGGCACCGATTCCGCTCGACGCACCGGTGATGAAGACGTTCATGCGATGTCGATTCCCCGCAGTGTCATTGCCGAGCGGCCGGACCTTGGCGCCGCGCTGGACGCGACCGCACGTTTACTTCTTGGTCCGTTCGCTGCGCGCGCGATCGATCAGGAAATCGAGCACGAGCAAACTGCCCTCGCGCGTGCCGACCATGGAAGGCGCGGTTGTGAAGCGACCGTCCACTGCCATCGCCGGCGTGCCCTCGATCCGGTAGGTGCGCCAGATCTGGCCTGCGCGCGTGGCGCGCGTCGCCACCGCGAACGAATTGTAGGAATCAAGCCACTGCTTTCGATCGATGCCGTTGGCGGCCATGAAGTCCGCGATCTCGTCCGGCTTCAGCAAAGGCTGCTTGTTCTGCTGGATCGCCACGAATACCTTGGCATGAAGCGCATCAAGCTTGCCGAGCGCTTCGAGCGTGTAATAGATGCGGACATGCGGCAGCGTGCTGTCGTTCCAGGCAATCGGAATGCGCCGATATTCGACATCGGGCGGCAGCTTCTTGCGCCAGGTCTGCAGAAACGGGTCATAGGCCGCGCAATGCGGACAGCTGTACTGGAAGAACTCGAGCACTTCAATCTTGTTGCCGGTGTCAACCGGCAAGTTCGGATTCAGCACGGCATAGTCCTTGCCGGCCTGCGGTACGCGCGGCGACTGGGCGGTCGCGGGCAACGCACACAGCAGCAGCGATAGCAGGAGCAGGGGACGGCGGGACAAGGACATGCTCGGTTCTCCGGTTCTTGATAGGGTGATCCTAATTACAACGTCCTTCAGACCGCGTCCGATGACAGCCGTTCAGCCAGGCCGCACACCTTGCGCACTAGCGAATCTTGACCAGCTGCGCGTCGATGCCGTTTTCGGCCATCGTCTTGCGGATGCGATTCACATCGTCCAGTGTTCCGTACGGTCCCAGGCGCACTCGATACAAGGTGGTGCCATCCTGTTCGCGCGGGAAGATCTTGGCGTCGAAGCCCATCAGCGCAAGGCGTGCGCGCATCGCGTCGGCGTCCTCCGGGGTTCTGAACGCACCCGCCTGGATCAGGTAGCGCGAGCCGTCGTCCGTGGGCGGCGGCACCACGGGCGCAGCTTTTTCCGGTGGCGGCAGCATGGCCTTCGGATCGACGGGCTCCGTTGGTGCCGATCCACCCTTGACCGGGACCGTGTTCTGCAAAGGCTTGTTGGGATCCGGCAGCTGTCCGCCAGAGGCCGGATTCACCGTCTCGCTGGCCGGTTTGACCTTGTTGACGAAGGGTACCGGTGCATTCGTGATGTAGAGCGCAACGGCGACTGCAATACCGAGCCCGACGACAAGCCCGAGAATGAAGCCGATGAAGGTCTTGCCGGCTTGGCGCGAATACCGGGCGATCCCGAAGTTGAGCATTACATCTTTTCCGGAGCAGACAGACCAAGGATCGACAGGCCATTGCGCAGCACCTGCCGGGTTGCCAGCAGCAGCGCCAGTCGCGCATTGCGGACGGCGTTGTCGTCGACCAGCACGCGCTCGGCATTGTAGTAGCCGTGAAAATCCGCTGCGAGGTCCTTCAGGTAGAAGGCAAGCTGATGCGGTGACAGATCATCGGTCGCTGTGCTGATCACGCCCGGATACTGGGCGAGCCGGATCAGCAAGGCCTGTTCATGCTCGCCGGTCAGAGCCGACAGATCACTGACGAGGGCGCCGGCTTCGTCGGGCGGTGCGAAACCCTTCTCGGTCGCCTGCTGAAGCACCGAACAGATTCGCGCATGGGCGTACTGCACGTAGTAGACCGGGTTGTCCTCGGACTGCGAGCGCGCAAGATCAACGTCGAAGGTGAACTCCGCGTCCGGTTTGCGTGCCACCAGGAAGTATCGGGTCGCGTCGCGTCCGACCCACTCGAGCAGATCGCGCAGCGTGACGTAGGTGCCGGCGCGCTTGCTCATCTTCACTTCCTCGCCGCCCTGCGTGACGCGCAGCATCTTGTGCAGCAGGTAGTCCGGGTAGCCCTTGGCGATCGACACACCGAGTGCACGGGCGGCTGCCTGCAAGCCGGCGCGCACGCGCGCCACGGTGCCGAAGTGATCCGAGCCCTGGATGTTGATCACCCTGCCGAAGCCCCGCTCGAACTTGCTGAGGTGATAAGCGACATCCGGCACGAAATAGGTGTAGGTGCCGTCGGACTTGCGCATCACCCGGTCCTTGTCGTCGACCGCCGGTCCGCCATGGCCACCGACATCGCCGATGGCGGTCGTCTTGAGCCACAGCGCACCCTCGGACTCGAAGGTCATGCCCGAATCGCGCATCGCCTTGACCGCTGCATCGACCTTGCCGTCGGAATACAGGGACGATTCGAGAAAGAAGTGATCGAAACTCACGCCGAGCGCCGCTAGGTCCTGGTCCTGCTCATGCCGCAGGTAAGCGACCGCGAAGTGCCGGATTGCCTCGAGATCATCGATATCGCCATTGGCCTGAACCGGCGCGCCATCGCGTGCGGCAACGGTCGCCCGCGCGAGAAAGTCGCGCGCAATGTCGCTGATGTACTCGCCCTGATAGCCGCCTTCGGGAAAGGTCGACGGCAGGCCGCGCAGCTCGCGCGCCCGCGCCTGCACCGACAGCGCGAGCATTGCGATCTGCACGCCCGCATCGTTGTAGTAGAACTCGCGCGACACCTCCGCGCCCTGCGACGCCAGCAGTCTGGCCAGGGAATCGCCGATGGCGGCCTGGCGCGCGTGCCCAAGATGCAGGGGTCCGGTCGGATTGGCGGAAACGAATTCCACCATCACTTTCTGGTTGCGATGCGCGTCGGAGCAACCAAAGCGATCAGCCTCGCGCAGGGCGACGCGCACGACTTCCTGGCGGGCTGGCGAGGTCAGCCGAAAATTGATGAAACCGGGGCCGGCGACTTCGATCGACTCGATCAGGCTGCGCGCGGCCGGGTCGGCTTTGAGGGCACTTGCGATGGCCGCCGCGAGTTCGCGCGGGTTCTTCTTCAGCCCCTTGGCGATCTGCAAGGCAACATTGGTGGCAATGTCGCCGTGTGACTCGACTTTCGGGCGTTCCAGAATCGGCATGGCGCCGACCACACCCAGGCCCGCCAGCGCTCGTGCGATCAATTCGACGAGCTGTTGTTTCTGCTGGGAAAGCATTGCAGACTGGCGATCGAGGCAAAGGCGCGGATTCTACCCGTGGCGAGTGGGCCGACTTTGGGGCCGCCCGTGCGCAAAGTGTCTTCTTGCGCTCGCTGTCAGGCAGATCGGGAGTTGAACCAGCGGAGGTAAGAATGAAGAAGAAGTGCGCAGGCTGGATGCAACAAATGCTGGTCGTCGTCTTGGCGACGCCGTCGATGGCGACGATGGCCCAGACCAAGGCCCCGGCGCAGGTCGTCAAGCCGCCCGTCTCTCAGGCGTGGATCGATGTGGCTACCTTTGCCGGCATGGGCATGCCCGGCATGGGTGGCGCGGGCGGCGCGGGTGGCAGCCCGATGAGCATGATGGGAAACATGTTCGGTAGTGGTGGATCAAGCGCCGGCGCGAAGAACAGCTTTGGCATGACGCAGACCGGGTCTGCGGGTCGGTGGGTCGACGTCACGCTGCACACAAGCCGCAACCCTTCGCTGCAGACTGCGGCCCAGGCCGTGCCCGCCGGAACCCAGCTGGCGCCCAGCCTGGCGCTGGTAGCGCCCAAGGTGCAGACCCCGGCTCCGCCGGTTGACGACGACCGTGTGGTCGAGCGTGAGTTCGAGCGACCGAAGGGCAAGATGCTGATCTACTGGGGCTGTGGCGACACCGTGCGCGCGGGCCAGCCGCGTGTGCTCGACATGTCGACCGCGAAACCAGAGGACTTCCAGAAGTTCTTCGTTTCGCGCCGGGCGACGCAGCGCGGCACGCACGTCGCGGCCGGCCGGCCCTTGTGGCCGAACGAGACCGACGCCCGCATGGTGCCTGCCAATGCCTCGCTGGTCGGCGAACATGCGTTCAGCGGCCAGGGCGTGCCCGAGGGGTTCAAGTTCATGCTTCCCGCGGCGCAGGATCTGATGCCGCCAATCGAACTGAAGCAGGCGGCGCAAGGCGGTGCGACCCAGCTGGAATGGGCAGCGTTGCCAACCGCGCGTGCCTATTTCATCGCTGCCATGGGCGCCAAAAGTGGCGCCGATACCGAAATGGTGTTCTGGACCTCGAGCGAAGTGCCCGAGCTCGGCATGGGTCTGATCGATTACCAGACGAATGCTGCGGTCGACCGCTGGTTGAATGAGAAAGTGCTGCTGGGACCGACGGTGACCCGCTGCACGGTGCCGAAGGGCGTATTTGGCGAAGGTGGTGGCGCCATGCTGAGGATGATCGCTTACGGTTCGGAATTGAACCTCGCCTTCCCGCCGCGACCGACGGATCCGAAGATCGCCTGGGAACCGCAATGGGCAGCCAAGATTCGGGTCAAGAGCGTCGCGTCGGCATTCCTCGGAATGGACATGAGCCAGATGCAGCGGGGCGCCGCACCGGCGGCGGGCGAAGCCAGCCCATCTCAACAGCAGCAGAAACCGGAGGAGGAACAGAAGCTCAATCCGGTCGATCTGCTGCGCGGCATTTTCGGGCGCTGATCGCAGATCGCCGCGATGGAATCGGACATGCCCAGCTTGGAGACGAGCGCCCACGTCGCGGGCGAGCGCATTCAACGCAGCGAGCTCGACCATCTTGTGGTCGGCTGCGCGCGTCTCGACGATGGGGTCCGATGGATTGAGGAGCGGCTGGGTGTGCCGCCCGTCATCGGCGGTCAGCATGTCGCGATGGGCACCCACAATGCACTTCTGCGGCTCGGCGCTCGCAGCTACCTCGAGCTGATCGCGATTGACCCCGATCTGCCGGCGCCGTCGCGACCGCGCTGGTTCTCACTCGACGAACCGGACCTCCAGGAGCGCCTGGCGCGGGCGCCCGAGCTGCTCACCTGGGTCGTCCGTTGCAACTCAATCGTGACAGCGTGTGCGCGAGTGCCGGACCTGGGTGATGTGCTCGAGATGCGCCGCGGAGATTTTCGCTGGCGAATCTCGGTGCCGCCGAATGGCACAATGGCATGGGGCGGCGTTCTGCCGACTGCGATTCAGTGGGAGGCTGGCGCGGAGGGAGCACTGCATCCCTGCGACCGCCTGCCTGCAAGCGGATGCGAGCTGATCTCGCTCGATCTTTCTCACCCGGCTGCCGTGCTCGGCACCAGCGGTATCGTGGCGCTGTTTCGTGAGCTGCGCATTGTCGGTCCGGTGGATCTGAAGCCGGGGCCCAGACAAATCGCTGCCATGATTCGTTCGCCGCTGGGTGAGGTGCGCCTGTCATGACTGCTACCCGCAGGGACCCAGCCATGAGTTGGCTTGTACGGCATTGCAGAGCGCGCTTCCTTGCCATCGGCGCACTCCTGATCATCGTTCCAGGATCGCCCATGCTTCTCGCCCAGACCACGCCCGATGCGGCGACCCGACCACCACTGGCTCGTCCGCAGCCGCATGTGGTGAAGAGCCCGAACGGCGACCGCATTGACGAGTACTACTGGCTGCGCGACGACGATCCGAAGTCCAAGCGGCCCGAAATCATTGAGTACCTGAAAGCGGAAAACGCCTACACCGACGCGATGCTCGCGCATGTGCAGCCTTTGCAGGCCAGGCTTGTCGCTGAAATGCGCGCCCGCATCAAGGAGGACGACAGCAGCGTGCCGGTGTACGACAACGGCTACTGGAACTGGCGTCGCTTCGACCTCGGTGCCGAGTACCCGATCTATCTGCGCCAGCGCGGCGGACCCGAGCGCCCGGATCCCGCCGCGACGCCCGAAGTCCTGCTGGACGTTCCCAGGCTGGCCGCCGGCCAGGCGTACTTCTCGGTCTCCGCGATGGCAGTCAGCCCCGACAATCGCTGGCTGGCCTATACGGTGGATCTGAGTGGACGCCAGATCTACGAGCTGCGATTTGTCGACCTGGCGAACGGCACACCGTCACCGATCACGATCCCCGGCGTTATCGGACAGGTGGTATGGGCGCCGGACAACCGCACGGTCTTTTACCTGCGGCAGGACCCGCAGACCCTGGTTCATGGCACGGTCTACCGGCACACGCTCGGCACTGATCCGAAGACCGATGTCTTTGTCTATGACGAGAAGGACCGGGAGCTTTTCACCGGCATTGGGCGCAGCGCCTCGCGCCAGTTCGTCCTGATTTCGATCGGCGGCTACGACACGACCGAATGGCTGGCGATTCCGGCCGCCGCACCGCACAGCCCGCCGAAGATCGTGCTGCCCCGGCGCAAGGATGTGCGCAGCTACGCCGATCACATCGCCGGCCGCTGGGTGATCCGCACCAACGACGACGCCAAGAACTTTCGTCTGGTTTCGGCGCCCGAGAACGCGCCGGCCGACCGCAACCAATGGCGTGACATCGTGCCGGCGCGCGCTGATGCGTCGGTCGAGGGCTTCGCCCTGTTCAATTCCGCGATCGTGATCGCGGAACGGGTCGACGCGAATGTGCGCATTCGCGTCTTGCCGAACGATCGGCCGGCGTTCGCGGTCGCCGCCGACGAGTCGGCCTTCGAGATGTCGCTCGACGCGAATCCGGACCCGGCGGTGCGCGCCGCACGCTACACCTATGTCTCGATGGTCACGCCGACCATCACCTACGACGTCGACCTGGAAAGCGGCGCACGCACGGAACGAAAGGTGCAGCCGGTCATCGGCTACGACCGCACGCTGTATGCCACCGAGCGGCTGTGGGCGCCGGCGCGCGACGGCAAACGCATTCCGTTGACGATCGCCTACCGCAAGGATCGCTTCAAGCGTGGCGCGATGCCGCTGTACATCGATGGCTATGGCGCCTACGGCATCTCCAACGATCCGTTTTTCAGCAGCAATCGGGTGTCGCTGCTGGATCGTGGCTTTGTCATCGCGCTCGCGCATGTGCGCGGCGGCGCCGAACTCGGCCAGACCTGGTACGAAGACGGCAAGTTGCTGGCGAAGAAGAACACCTTCAACGATTTTGTCGACGTCACCGATTTCCTGGTGCGGGAGCGTTACGGGGCGCCCGGGACATGGTCTTTGCGTCCGGCGGCTCGGCCGGTGGCCTTCTGATGGGCGCGATCGCCAACCAGGCGCCCGATCGCTATCGCGGCATTGCGATGCACGTGCCTTTCGTCGACGCCGTGACCACGATGCTCGACGAAACGATCCCGCTGACGACCAATGAGTGGTCGCAATGGGGTGATCCGCGCGAGAAGAAGTACTACGACTACATGCTGTCGTACTCGCCCTACGACAACATCGCGGCCAGGGACTATCCGGCGATACTGGTGACGACCGGACTCTGGGATGCGATGGTGCAGTACTTCGAGCCCGCCAAGTACGTGGCGCGGCTGCGGGCGAAGAAGACCGATGCCAATCCCCTGCTGTTCCGGGTGACCATGGAGGCCGGCCACGGCGGCAAGTCAGGTCGCTTTGAGCGGCTCAACGACACCGCGCGTGAGTACGTGTTTTTCCTGGATCTCGCCGGGATTCGCGACTAGCTTTTGCTCAGCTTGAACACCGGCACCACGCCGCCGGTCTCGATCCCGCGGTAGTTGCGAATCGGCGGACAGTCGAAGGGCGCGAGCGCGGTGCCGCTCGAATCGTCGAGCACCCCGAGTTGCTGCAGAACTTCGACCGTGGCGGCATGCAGGGCCCGCGAGTTGCCGTCGGCAATGCGGATTGCAATGCCCAGGCCCTTGGAGCGCACACCGATCGCCTGCACGCCATCGGCGCCGATTTTGCTGACCCAGTCCCCGGCGCCCGTTTCCATCAGCGCCAAGTCGGTTCGGCGCGTGCCGGACACCAGTTCCGGATGTCTCGTCATGGCGAAGTAGATCGCACGCAGTTCGGGGTTGTCGTCGGCGGCGATGCGGGCAAAGGTCTGTGCCAGGCGCTTCAGCGGCATGGCGAAATTCGGCGCGCTGCAACCGTCGATGCCCTGCGCGATGGCGTCGCCCTGCGCAAAGCGAGCGACCGCCGAGCGGATTCGCTGCTGCAGAGGATGGCTCGGATCGAGGTAAGTCTGGGTCGGCTGCCCATGCAAGCGGCAATAGGCGAGAAAGCCCGCGTGCTTGCCGGAGCAGTTGTGCACCAGCGGGCCCCAGATGGCGCCGGGCGGCGCCTGGGTACTGGTCACGGTGAAATAGCTCGGCGGGTGGCAGCCGCACTGCAGCGCGGTCTCGTCGAACCCGGCCGCGCTCAGGATGCGTTGCACGATCTGCACGTGAACCGCCTCGCCGCTGTGGCTGGCACACATCAGGGCCAGCTCGTGCGATGTGAACCCGAAGCGCGCCATGCCGCCGTCCTCGACGAAGGGCAGGGCCTGCAACGGCTTGAGCGCGGAACGGGTGAAGTTCAGTGAGTCCGGATCGCCACTGGCGGCAACCAGGCGGCCGGCGGGGTCAACCACGGCAATCGAACCGTAGTGAACGCATTCGGTGGTGCCGCCGCGCGTCGTTTCGACCAGGGGCACATGGCGGGGAATCATGTGTTTGCCCTGGAAAGGCGCGCATCAGGAGCCAGCGCCAGCGACCCCGGATTCGATCCGATGGGCCGACGCCCGGTCCCCCGAGGATCCCTTCGAACTAGGCCGGCTGGGGAGCTGCACCGCCCGCAGCCGCCTGCAGACGCGCGGCAATTTCCTTGCGGTAACGGTTCAATTCCTGCACCGACGAGAACGTGCGATCGAACAGCAGGCTCAGGTTGTGCAGGATGCGGTCGACGACCTTGGTTTCCCATTCTTTGTCGAACTTGATCTGTTCGTCGAGCCAGTGTTCGAGCCAGCCCGGGTCGGGGAGGCGCGATTGTACGGTGTCATTCGGGAAAAGCGACTGATTGACATGCAGGTTGGTCGGGTGCAGTGCCTTGTCGGTGCGCCGGGCCGAGGCCATCAGCACGCCGACCTTGGCAAAGGCGGCGCGGGCCGTGTCGCCCAGTTCGCCCAGATACTTCTTCATGTATCGCAGGTAGGCACCACCATGGCGTGCCTCGTCCTGGCTCAGCAGCCGGTAGATCGCCTTGATCACCGGTTCGGTGTGCCACTCGGCCGCGCGCCGATACCAGTGGTTCAGACGAACCTCGCCGCAGAAATGCAGCATCAGGGTCTCCAGCCGCGGAGCCGGATCGAACTCGAAGCGCACCGCGTGCAATTCCTTTTCGCTCGGCACCAGGTCCGGTCGGAACCGGCGCAGATACTCCATCAGCACCAGCGAATGCTTTTGTTCCTCGAAGAACCAGACGCTCATGAAGGCCGAAAAATCCGAGTCGCCACGGTTGTCGCGCAGGAACATCTCGGTTGCCGGCAGCGCCGACCATTCCGTAATTGCGTTGAACTTGATCGTCTGCGCCTGCTCGTCGGTCAGGCGCTGTGTATCGAACTCGCCCCACGGCACATCCTGATCCATGTTCCAGCGGACCGCTTCGAGCGACTTGAACAGTTCCGGATACAGCAGTGAACTCATGGCAGCACCTCGAATTCCATGTGCCCAGCCTTCAGGCGGCGGCTTGGCGCTTCGGCAGGCAATGACGCTTACCAGCACCGGACACTTCGCGCAGTGCTGGTTGGCCGCGTACTGGCTCGTCGAAGCGGTGGCGAGCCCTGCCAGCCCAGGCGAACTGTAACTGAGCGGCGCCCCGGATAGTTTGCCCGGCTTTTTGCTGGAGATCTGTCCGCTACTGACCTCCAAAGCCCGAAATTTCCTTGCGTTCGGCGCGCTGACCCGGTTGAAGTCGAAAAGTGGCGAAAGACCTTTACCGTTCAGGGTCATATCTAGACTAGCTGGTCATAAGACCGGACATCGGACCCGTTGATGCAGACGCTCTCCCTGAAGGAACAACAATTACGTCTGCGCGAGGACGTCATTCTGCAGGCCGTTCGGTCCTTGCTGTCCGAAAAAGGATTCGACCGGATGACGGTCGACGAAGTCGCGGCGGTGGTCGGCGTCGCCAAGGCGAGTTTGTACAAACACTTTCGGTCCAAGGAATTGCTGGCAGCCACGGCGATCTCGCAATTGCTGGATCGCGCGCTTGCCATTGTTGAAGCGCAGCCTGAGTCCGTGGCGCCGATCGACAAGCTGAAAGCCCTGGTGCGCTGGTCACTGCGCCAGCGGCTGGCCGGTCAGGTACCCATGCTGCCGCCACCGCGCTCACCGCTGCGCGAGGCACTGGTGAAGCATCGACCGTTCATCGATCGACTGACGAGACTGAGTGGCCGTCTGGATGAATGGATCGGGGCCGCTCAATCCGCCGGTCATATCGCGCCCGTGCTGCCTGGCAATCTCGTCATGCTGACCCTGTACGCGCGCATCGGTGACCCATTGGCGGACTTCCTGAGAGCCGGCGGACACTACAGCGACGAGCAAATCATCGAGCATGTCACCACCATCTGCTTCAGCGGCTTGGCGTCCCCGCCCCAGTGAAGCGCGTTCTCACGCGCACGCCTGGCAAGTCGAAAGAAGTCAGGAAAGCAAGTCGGCGCGCGCGGTCAACAGGTCCGCGGATCGGATCAACGACCAACCCGATTGTCGTGCTCGATCAAGGCGTAGGCGGAATGGTTGTGGATCGACTCGAAGTTCTCGGCCTCGACCCGATAAGCGAGTACCCGCCGGTCCTTGCCAAGTACCAGCGCAATGTCACGCACGAGGTCTTCGACGAACTTGGGATTGTCGTAGGCCCGCTCGGTCACGTACTTCTCGTCCGGGCGCTTCAGCAGCCCCCAGAGTTCGGACGAAGCCGCGTCTTCGGCGATCCGGATCTGTTCATCGACGGCCATCTCGGCGGCCAGTTCCACGGTCAGGGTCAGGTGTGAGCGCTGGTTGTGGGCACCATAGTCGGCGACGTTCTTGCTGCACGGACACAGGCTGGTGACGGGCACCACCACTTTCTGGCGGTACCGCGTGGCCGCGCCGGTCCGCTCGATGCTCACGGTCAGCTGATAGTCCATCAGGCTTTCGACGCCCGACACCGGCGCTGACTTGCGCACGAAGTAGGGCAGCCTGATCTCGATCGCTCCTTCGACTGCTTCAAGCCGTTTCAGCATGGCCTCGAGCAGAGCCAGTAGCGAGTCGCGAGCCAGGGGAGCCTGGTGCGCCTGCAGCAGGTCGATGAAGCGCGACATGTGCGTGCCCTTCTTCTCGGCGGGCAGGGCGACATACATGTCGACGCTGGCGACCGAGGGCTGGGCACCGTGCGGCGTGGCGACTGTCACCGGCTGGGTCAGCGCCTTTACTCCGACGCGCTGGATAGCCAGGTTGCGCCGGTCGGCGCCGGACTGCACGTCCGGCAGATAGATGTTGTCGGGAGCATTCATGATGTTCAGGCGATATTGTCGCCGATCCCGGGTGGGCAATCCTCGCTCCGGGATTCCGGCTCGCCGGGCCCGGCCGGCCTCAGTTCAATCCGGGCTTGGATCCGAGCAACTCCTCGATCTGGCGCGTCACGCGCGGATCAAGCGGTTCGACGTCGCTCGGAAACGACGCCACCCATCGGCCATTGCGGTCGATCAGGTATTTGTGGAAGTTCCAGCGCGGAGCCTGTCCGCTCACCTGGGTCAGGGCGACGAACAGTGGATTGGCGGCTGTACCCTTGACGGCGGATTTGGCGAACATCGGAAATTTGACGCCGTACGTGTTGAAGCAGAATTCGGCGATTTCCTTGTTCGATGCCTTTTCCTGGTTTCCGAAGTCGCCCGACGGAAAGCCGAGGATGACGAGGCCGCGCGCCGAATAGCGGGCGTACAGCGTTTCCAGCCCCTCATACTGGGGCGTGAAGCCGCAGTAACTGGCGGTGTTCACCACCAGGACCACCTTGTCGCGATACTGGCAGAGCGTCTGTGGAGATTCGTCCTGCAGGCGCGGAAAGGTGTGATTCAGCAGCACCGGGCAGGTTTGAGCGACGGCGGGTAGCGCGAGGCTCGCAATGAGGGCGGCGAAGGCAGTGCGTATCAGAATTGACGTCATCATTGGATGGCCGTTGTAGGGTGGTTTACGTGGATTCGCAGTGAGAGTGCCAAAGTCTGAATTAGTTTGCCGGCGCGGCCGCGAGCTTAGTCCCGGCCCGCGTGCAATACCCGGATCGTGGGCAGGGCTGTATGACAATTCGTCATTGTCTCAAGGAGGCAGTGCATGAAACTTGACCAGCGTGTGGTCGTTATCACCGGGGCCGCGCAGGGCATCGGTGCGTCCTGTGCCCGTCAGTTTGCTGAGCAGGGTGCTCGGGTTGTGATGGGTGACCTCAATGAAGTTGGAGCCAGCGCGCTTGTCAAGGACATCGCCGCCGCCGGTGGCTACGCGAGCTTCAAGCGAACCGACGTCGCGAACTCGGCCGATTGCATCGCGCTGATCGATCACGCCGTCGCGCAGTTCGGCCGCATCGACGTGATGGTCAACAACGCCGGCATTGTCCACGCGGCCGAATTTCTCGACCTGAGCGAAGAAGATTTCGATCGCGTTCTACGCGTCAATCTCAAGGGCCCCTTCCTCTGCGCCCAGGCGGCGGCGCGCCAGATGCTGAAGCAGCCGGCGCGCGTAGATGGACAGCGCGGGGTCATCATCAACATGTCGAGTGTCAATGGCGTGCTGGCAATCGCCAATCAGGTCCCGTACACGGTCAGCAAGGGCGGACTGAATCAGCTGACCAAGGTGATGGCGCTGGCGCTCGCGCCCCAGGGTGTACGGGTCATGGGCATCGGTCCAGGGTCGATCGCGACCGAAATGCTCAAGACTGCCGTTCTGACCAACGAGGCGGCGCGCAACCGCATCCTGTCCCGCACTCCGCTCGGGCGTCTGGGTGAGCCAGACGAGATCGCCAGGATCGCGGTGTTCCTGGCCAGCGACGACGCCAGCTACCTGACCGGCACCACCGTCTACCCGGACGGCGGTCGACTGGCGCTCAACTACACAATGTAGCTGCCGGGTCGCACAAGCCGCTGATCGTGCAGTTCGCGGTCCTGTCTAGCGCCGGACCTTCCGCTTGCGCTTCGTCTTCTTCGGTGCGGGCTTTTCTTCGGCCGCGGCAGCCGGCGCGGGCGCCGGTCCGGTGGCCACCTGTGCAATCTTGGAAAACTGGCCCTGCAGCGTGTCCCACCAGGCCGACGGATTGATCGGGCTGTCGGAGCCGCCGCTTGTCTTCGCGGTCGACGTCGGCCTGCGCCGACGCCGAACCGGCGCACGGCGGGCCGGTGGCTCGGACTCCGCGGGCGTAGCTGTCTGCATCGCTGCCGCGTACATGTCTGGCGCCGGCATGTAGGACGCCGGTGCGGCCGGCACCGCTGCTTCGGCCGGCGCGCGCGCTCCCCGGCCGATGTTCGGCGGAAACATGCCGCCGCTCAGGCTGCGCAGGGTCGTGATCGTCGCGCGCTGCACTTCAAGGCTCTGGATATTGGCGCGCAACATGCTGGTATTCAGCTCCAGCCAATGCTCGACCGCGCGCAGATCGGCGATGCGCTTGTCGATCTCCTCGACACTGAGCGTGGGCGCCACCATGCTCGGCAATTGCTGTGGCAGTCGCGCCGCCATGGAGGCCAGATCACCCGGCGAAGGGATGCCCGGCAGGCCAGTCATGCTCCAGACCTTCTTCATCATCTCGAGACCGTCGCCGATATTGCCAACGAGGGGCAGGCCGCCGATTCGGGTGCTTTTCATCCGTCATCCTCCTGGGAACTGGTCCGCAGTCTGCTATCGGCGCGTATCGAGCGCAAGAGGCGCGACAACTTCATCGATCGCCCCGAAGGTCGATGCGCCGCCGACATCGAACATTTCGATCCTGACTGGCAGACGCTGAACGGCGGGGGCCGTGCTCCGCTCTCGATCACCTTTCAGCGAGGCAAGCTTCATGGCAGCCTTGCGGCTCTCGGCAGCCGATCAATGGCGGAAGGAAGGCGGTATCTTAGGGACCGGAACTCCGGATAGGCTCGGTGTACCAACCGCGGTGGGCAGGAACCAGCAGCGATGGATCGACGAGTCACAGGCGAGCGCGCGCAGGCCGGAACAATCTGGCGGAGCGGCTTCGTACTGCTCCTGGTGCTGGCCTTGCATGCCGCCTTCATCAATGGAATCAGGAACAGTCTTGCACTGGCGGGCCCGGCTGAGTTCACGCAGACGACCATGATGGCGGCGCTGCTGCGTCCACCACCCCGCCGATCGTACCGCCGCGCCCTGCACCGCCGACCGCGCGCACTCCGACGATCGCCTCCAAGCCTCTTCCCGCCCCAATCCCACCTGCGCCAATTGCACCGGAACCGGCGCCGGAGTCTGCGCCGGTCGAATCGCCCGAAGTCGCGATTCCTGAGGTCGCGACTCCCGAGGTCGCCACCGAAGCCCCGTCGCCGCAGGCCAATGCAAACAAGCTGCCAACTCAGGGACGAATTGCCTATCGCACCGTCTACTCGCGCATGGCTGGCATGGAGGCAATGACTTTTGTCGACTGGGCCATCGATCGCGAGAAATCGCGCTATGAATTGTGGCTGCGAACCGTTGATCCGGTCGGCCTGCTCGACCTGCGATCGAATGGGGAACTGAGACCATTCGGTATCGCGCCGTTCAAGTACGTCGAGCGGATCGACATCGTCAATCGCCAGCTGTCGGTCGAATTCGACTGGGTTGCGAGCCTTGCACATTTCGCCGGACGCGGAGCGGGTGAGCCGGCGCAGTTTGCCGAGGGGACGCAGGATCCGCTGTCGCTGCAGTTTCACCTGCCGCTGCTGGCGCAAACCTACCCCTGGCGATTCACGCCGGGCGCCGAAATCCAGTTTTCGGTCGCGCGCCGCCGCATCGAAACCTACACGTTCACCGTGGTTGGATATGAAACCATCCAGGTGCGCGACCGGGACATCAATACCCTGAAGATCGAACGCCGCAAGGGACCGGGCGCGAACCGCCAGGTCGAACTGTGGATGGCCCCGGAATTTGACTGGCTGCCCGCGCGGCTGCGCTTCGTCGACGCCAACGACGAAGTGTGGGAAAGCGTGCTCGCGCACCTGCCCGGAAGCGAGCAGCCACCGCCCGAGCCGGTTCGTCAGCAGCGCGCCGATCCCTAGTGGCCTGTAACAGTCGATTCGGGACTGAAAGGCAGGCCCGGGCGAGGCGAGTGCGCGAAGCGAGCCGCGTCGAATAGCTCTCGCATATTCGCAAGGCGAGCGACAAAGCAATCGGCCGCCCCGGCCTGCAAGGCAGTTCTGAATTGGCTGTTACAGGCCACTAGTACCGGGGCAAGGACGCCAGGGACAAGCCTAGGCGGCGCGGACCGGCATCTGAATCACCTGCGCGCTCTGCTGTCCGCGCAGGCGTGCAAGCAGGGCGCTCCACTTCAGGCGCGCAGCGGCCAGGTTTTTCTCCTTGATGTGCCCGTAGCCACGGATCTCATCGGGAATTTTCGCCAGTTCGATTGCCACCGCGTGGTTGTCGGCCGCGAGCCGCGTCAGCAGTTCGTCGACCAGCGCTTCGTAGTCGGTGATCAGTTGACGTTCAGTGCGGCGCTCCGCGCTGCGGCCGAAAATGTCGAACACGCCGGCGCGCAGGAACTTCAGGCGCGCGAGCACGCCAAACACCGGCATGATCCAGGGACCAAAGTGCATCTTCTTCACGCGCCCGGTCGCCGGATCCGGTTTGGCGAGCAACGGTGGCGCCAGATGGAACGCCAGCTTGTAGGGTTTGCCATCGAGGCCCTCGAACTGGGCCGCGATGCGAGCGCGGAATGCCGGATCTGAGTGCAGACGCGCGACTTCGTACTCGTCCTTGATCGCCAGCAGCTTGAAGTAATAGCGGGCGACCGCCTCGGTGAGCAGGCTCGACTGCAGCCGGTCCGATTCGACCTTGCGTACGCGCTCGACCAGCTCGGCATAGCGCCGGGCATAGGCCGCATTCTGGTAACCGGTCAAAAACTCGACCCGGCGCGCGACGATGTCTTCAAGCGTCGAGGCGATGCGTTTCAGCTCGACCACCTTGCTTGACGACTCCGGGAAGGCGGCACGCTTGACCGCGTCCAGGTCGTGCGCTGCGTAACGGCCCCACTCGAAAGCCCGCTTGTTGGCCTCGACCGCGATCGCATTGAGCTCGATCGCGCGCGACAGTGTTTCGTGCGCGAGCGGCAGCCAGCCCTTCTGCCAGGCGAATCCAAGCACGAACGGGTTGGTGTAGATCGCGTCGCCCATCAGCGCCGTTACCAGGCCGTTGGCGTCGACAAACGCGCAGTCGGCGTCGTTGCCGATCGCCTCGCGCAGTTCGCGGGTGATGTTCGATCCGCCGAACTGCCAGTTCGGATTGCTCACGAAGTCGGCGGTCGGCGTCTCTGAGGTATTCGCCACCAGGCGGGTGCGCCCGGGCCGGATCTTGGACAAGGCCTCGTTGCTAGAGGTCACGATCAAATCGCAGCCGATGATCAGATCGGCTTCGCCCATCGCAATGCGCGTCGCAAACAGATCCTCGGGCCGGGGCGCAATCTGGACATGCGAGAACACGGCACCGCCCTTCTGCGCCAGGCCCGCCATGTCCAGCACCGAAAGTCCTCGGCCCTCAATGTGTGCGGCCATGCCAAGCAGTTGACCGATCGTCACCACGCCGGTGCCACCCACGCCCGTGATGACCACGCCGAAGGCGCCGTGGGCCGGCAGCGCCGGAATCGCCGGCTCGGGCAGTGCAGGCACGGCCTGTGTCGCGGCGGCCTTGCCCTTGCGCAATTTGCCGCCCTCGACCGTGACAAAACTCGGACAGAAACCGTTCAGGCACGAGTAATCCTTGTTGCAGCTTGACTGGTTGATCTGCCGCTTGCGGCCGAATTCGGTTTCAAGCGGTTCGACCGACAGGCAGTTCGACTTCACGCTGCAATCGCCGCAGCCCTCACAAACCAGTTCGTTAATGACAACGCGCTTGGCAGGGTCCGGAAACGCCGTGTGCTGCGCGGTGTTTTTCTTGCGGCGGCGCCGCTTTTCAGACGCGCAGGTCTGGTCGTAGACCAGCACCGACACGTCGGGGTACTCGCGCAGTTCGCGTTGGATGCGGTCGAGCTCGTCGCGGTGATGCACGGTCACGCCCGGCGCCAGCTTCCAGGCATCTCCGGTGGCGCCGTGCGCGTTGACTGCGGAATGATCAAGCTCGGTCACGCGGTCGTACTTCTTCGGCTCGTCGGTGACGATCACGATCTTGCGCACGCCTTCGGCGTACATCTGCTGCGTGATCTTCGGCGCAGTGATCTGGCCGTCGGTAGGCTGGCCGCCGGTCATCGCGACCGCATCGTTGAACAGGATCTTGTAGGTGATTGGCACGTTGGCCGCCACGGCGGCCCGTACCGCCAGCGAGCCGGAGTGGAAGTAGGTGCCGTCACCGAGATTGGCGAAGATGTGCTTCTCATGGGTAAATGGCGCCTGCCCGATCCAGGGCACGCCTTCGCCACCCATCTGGGTGTAGGTCTGGGTATTGCGGTCCATCCAGACCACCATGTAATGGCAGCCGATACCCGCCACTGCGCGCGATCCCTCGGGCACGACGGTCGAGGTGTTGTGCGGGCAGCCCGAGCAGTACCACGGCGTGCGCTCAGTCACCACGCGCGGCTTGGCGAGTGCGCGTTCCTTGGCTTCGATGATCGCCAGCCTCGCCTGCATCCGGGCCCGCACCTCGGCCGGCAATTGCATCTTGCCGATGCGCGCGACGATCGCCTTGGAGACGATCGCCGGTGAAAACTCGTAGTGCGCGGGCAGGATCCAGTTGCCCTGCGGTACGGCCCACTCGCCGCCGTCTTTCTCGTCGAACTTGCCGATCACGCGCGGGACTCGTTTCCCGGTTCCGATCCAGGAGAACAGTTCCTCCTTCAACTGGTACTCGATGAACTGGCGTTTTTCCTCGACCACGAGGATCTCCTCCAGGCCTTCGGCAAAGGAACGGATCGCCGTGGCTTCCAGCGGCCACACCATGCCGCATTTGAAGACCCGGATGCCGACGTCCTTGCAGGTCTGTTCGTCGAATCCGAGGTCGGCCAGCGCCTGACGCAGGTCCAGATAGGCCTTGCCGCTGGCGACGATGCCGAAGCGGGCGTGCGGCGAATCGATGACCGTGTGATTCAGCTTGTTGGCGCGGCAATAGGCAAGCGCGGCGTACAGCTTGTAGTCGAGCAGGCGCGCCTCGAGCTCGAGCGGCGTATCGGGCCAGCGGATGTTGAGGCCGCCAGCGCGGCATTGCGAAGTCGGTCGGAATTCGCAGGTCGACGCGCTGCGGATCGACCATCACCGAGGCTGAGGCTTCCACCACCTCGGTCACGGTCTTCATGCGCGACCCAGACGCCGGCATAGCGGCTCATCGCAAAACCGTGCAGTCCGAGGTCGAGATACTCCTGCACCGTCGCCGGGTACAGCACCGGGATCATGCAGGCCTTGAAGATGTGATCGGACTGGTGCGGCAGGGTTGACGACTTCGCGCCGTGGTCGTCCCCCGCCAGGGCGAGTACACCACCGTGCCGGCTGGTGCCGGCCGCGTTGGCATGCTTGAAGACGTCGCAGCAGCGATCGACGCCCGGCCCCTTGCCGTACCACATTGCAAACACGCCGTCGTATTTCGCGCCCTCGTACATGTTGACCTGCTGCGTGCCCCAGACACTGGTGGCGGCGAGGTCTTCGTTCAGTCCGGGCTGGAAGCGCACGTTATGGCGTTCAAGGTGCTTGGCTGCCTTCCACGCGGTCTGGTCAATGCCCCCGAGTGGCGAGCCGCGATAGCCGCTGATGAAACCCGCGGTATTCAGGCCGTCGAGCTGATCGCGGCTGCGCTGCAGCATCGTCAGCCGGATCAGCGCCTGCGTGCCGCTCATGTAGGCACGGCCGCGGTCCAGCGTCCACTTGTCGTCGAGGGTGGCGTCCGTCAGCGCGCGGCGGACGGCATCGGAAAGAGGGGCGTTCATCGATACTCCTGCCAAAAATCGTGTTCTTGGGAGCGCGGCGATCGGGAGGGGTTCCCCCTAGCCGTGCGGCCGGAACGCATCTTGTGAATGCGGTCGGTCGTAGCTCCTCAGCCGCGAATGATTCAGCGCTGCGAGCGGTCGCAAGCGTAACACTCCGTCAAGCCGACTGCCCCTGATTTCGTGAGTCAAACCGATGCACGGTGCCGACCCGCTGCGCCGACCCGAGGCGCGCCAGACACGAACGCGCGCGTATGCTGCACGGCGTCCAGTGTGCCCGGATCTGCAGATGCTTCGAACTGCCAGTTTCGTCGCAGCGCTCAGTGTCTCGCTCGGTGTCGGCACTGTGGCGTTCGCAGCGACCACCCTTGAACTGGGCGGGCTGTCGAAGAGTGTGGATGCCTGTGTCGACTTCGACGAGTTCGTCAACGGATCCTGGAAACAGTTCACCGCGATCCCGGCCGATCGCGCCCGCATCGGCAGCTTTGACACATTGCGCGATGAAAGCCGGCAGGTGGTTGAGCGGGCGCTCGTCTTCGCCTTGCGCGATCCGGCTCGCCTCGACACGCCCGGCAAGCGACTCGCGGCGGCCTACTACGCGAGCGGAATGGATATCGCCGCGATTGAAAGGCGCGGCCTGACATCGCTCCAACCGCTGCTCGGCGAGATCGACGGACTGACCCAGCGCTCGCGCCTGCCGGTGCTGCTTGCCGCGCTTGCGCAGGCGCGGATCGAAGCGCCGCTTAGGGTCACCGTTGCCGCAGACCCGAAGGACAAGCGGCGCTACATCATCGTGCTCGACCAGAGCGGACTCGGCTTGCCGGATCGCGATGACTACGTGCTTGACGATGCGCGCACCCGCGAATTGCGCCAGGCCTATGGCGCCTATCGCCTGCGCCTTGCCCGGCTTGCCGGATCGTCTGATGCAGTCGCCGCCGCGCGGCTGGACTATGCCCTCGAAGTCAATCTGGCCAAGGCGTCGATGTCCCGGATTGCACGCCGTGATCCGAACGCGACCTACAGGTTGTTCACATTGGACTCGCTCGCGAAATTCGCGCCCGGACTCGACTGGGAGGTGTACTTCGATGAACTGGGTGTCGCCCAGCCGGGCGAATTCAATGTCGCGTCGCCCGAATTCGTAAAGGAAGTCGCGCGACTCGCCGCCACTGCACCACTGGAACAATGGCGTGCCTACCTGAAGCAGCAGTTGCTCGATGCGGCCGCGCCGGCGCTGCCCGCCGCTTTCGTCGACGCCCGCTTCGCTTATCGCGGCAAGGCGATCCAGGGCCTCGAGCAACCGCCCCCCCGTGCCGAGCAGGTCATCGGCCTGATAACCGGTCCATCGGGAGCCGAGCCCCTGGCCCATGGCCTGGGCCAGCTGTATGTCGATCAGGTCTTTTCAGTCGATGCGAAGGCGCGTGCGATCGCCATGATCGGCGACATCAAGGTGGCGATGCGAACGCGCATCGAGAATCTTGACTGGATGAGCGCATCGACCAAGGAGCGGGCCGTGCGCAAGCTCGATGCCATGTCGATGAAGATCGGCTACCCCGACCACTGGAAGTCATACGAGCGGCTCGAGATCGAGCCCGATGACTTCGCAGGCAACTGGCTGCGGGCTAATTCCTGGGAGTACGACCAGCGCGTCGCCGACCTCGTGCGCCCGGTTGACCGCGGGCGCTGGTTCACGTCTCCGCACGTGGTCAACGCATTTGCCGGCGGGCTCAACGAGATCGTCTTTCCGGCAGCGATCCTGCAACCGCCATTTTTTTATCCGCAGGGCGACGATGCGGCCAACTACGGCGCCATCGGCGCGGTGATCGGACATGAGATCACGCATCATTTCGACGATCGCGGGCGGCAGTTCGACGAATACGGCAACCTGGTCGACTGGTGGACGCCTGCAGACGCTGCCGCCTACAAGGAGCGTGCCGCAGCGCTCGCCAATCAGTACTCCGCCTACAAGCCCTTGCCGGGGCAAGCGATCAACGGACAGCAAACGCTCGGCGAGAACATCTCGGATCTGGGTGGCATCAAGGTCGCCTTCGACGCGTTCCAGCTCCTCAACGCGCGCGCACCGGCGCCAAGCATCGACGGCTACACGCCTGAGCAGCGCTTCTTCCTGTCCTATGCAACGATCTGGCGCGGCAAGTACCGGAACGCTGCCATGCTCGATCAGCTCCGTACCGGCCGCCATTCACCGTCGCGCTACCGCGTACTGGGACCGCTCGCCAATTTTCCGGCCTTCGGCGAGGCGTTCGGTTGCGGGCCGGGAGCGCCGATGCTGCGCCCTGTCAATGAGCAGATCCTGATCTGGTAGTCGAGCGGCGGGAGAGAACCGGGCGCCGTTAGCAGTGGCTAGGCCATGGGCATCGACTGGCCATCCTTGAGCCGCAGCCAGCCGCGTGCGATCCGGTAGATCGCCCAGACGCCGAGCGCGAAGAAGCCGACGATCCAGGTTGCGAATCCGATCAGGATCGGGATCAGCACAATCGAAACCAGCATCACGATCACAAACCACATCAATGCGTACCAGAAGGTGCGGATCTGCCATGAAAAATGCGATTCGAGGTAAGTGCCTTTTGCTTCACCTCGTTTCACATAATTGATGATGACCGCGATGATCGATGGCCAGCCGAAGATGAATGTGCCGATCACGCTGGCGGCGCCGAACGCGCCGATGACCAGGCTCAGGGTGTGCAATGCGTAGACGACATGCGTGGTCGTGACCAGCGACTCGGGCGGAGTGGTAGTGGACGTAGCGCTCATCGGCGGCTCCAGGAAAAAGAGCGCGGAGCATAGCGCCGGATCGGTGCGGCTCGCGGCCGGTCACGGCGCGGGCGCCTTGCCGTGCGCCGCTTTCCAGTCCATCGCGACGCGGACGCGGCGCTCCACCGACGGGTGCGAATAGAACAGGAACTCCTGCACCGGCGTCGGACGGGGGTAGCGGTACTCGGCGGTCTTGACCAGCGCGCTGGCCAGGGCGTCCGGCAGGTCCGTGGTGTCGAGCGAGTACTGGTCGGCCTGCAACTCGCCGACGCGCGTGAAGCCGTTGATGATCGGCAGGCTGAGTACTGAAAGCAAAGACACGAGCACCATGACGACCGGCAGACCGGCCGGACTGGACAACGGAGCGCGGCTGCCGATTGCGATCGCCGCCCGGCCGTAAGCCCGGTCCACGATCAGAAACGCCAGCATCGCCAGCAGCGACATCAGGGCGGTGCGGCTCCAGACATGGTGCAGCCGGTAGTGACCGATCTCGTGCGCCGTGACCGCGCGGACCTCGTCGAGCGACGCGCCCTTGAGTGCCACATCGGAAATCGCGATGCGGGCGGAAGGTCCGATACCGCTGACGTTCGCTGTGAAGTTATTTGATTGCCGGGAACCGTCGTAGACGTGAATTCGGTCCGGTGAAATGCCGGCATCGCGCGCCATGCCACTCAGTGCGGACTTCACCGGGCCGTCAGCGAGCGGCTTGAATTCGTTGAACAGCGGCTGAATCGCAACCGGGGCGATCAGCAGGAACACCGCGATTCCGACGGCGGCCAGTCCGCCCGACCAGACCCACCAGCGTCGTCCGGTCCGGCGCATCAGCGCATAGACGCCGACGAAGAACAAGCCGGCCAGTGGCGCCGAGACCACGATCCCGATTGCGGCCTGCTTCAGTGCATCCGCAAACGGCTGCGAGGTGCGGCCGTAATCGAGCAGCCGCCACCAGTCCTCGTACATCGACCACGGCAGGGACAGCAGTCCGGCCAGCAGGAAGTACACGGTGCTGACGACGAAGGCGCGCACGTTGGCGCCGCGCCGGCCCAGTTTCGCCTCGGTGCGTTCGAGCAGGCCCGAGCGCACGATCAGCCAGGCCACCGCGATCGCCATCAGCAGGTTCCACAAAATCAGCCAGTGACTGCCGGCCGTGAACTGCGCCGACTTGTTCAGGACGTCGGCGCCGAGCGCATCGATGTAGGCCGCGGTCGCGGCTTGGGGATCAAAGGCCACGGCGTGGCTCCGGAGCAAGTGTCGAATCAATTGGCGAGAGTGGCTTTCGACACGATGTCCGGCACGCAGGACATGGCGGGCACCGCAAGAAAATCCTCACGCTGGTAGGCCGGATTCGGATACTTGTAATAGCCCTCGCCCCCCATCATTCCCTGCAGCCCCTTGTCGAGGAAATGTTCCTTGATGTAGGCGGCATTCCTGAGCATCTGCTCGTCGCCGTTGATGTGCCCCCAGTGGGATAGGACATTGAAGGAAGTCGTCATGCCGACTACGTCGATCATGCCCATAGGCCCGATCGAAGCGCCGCGATTGACGATCAGATAGGTACGATCCACGTCCTCCGGAGTGCAGACTCCGTTGGTCACCAGGGACTGTGCCGCGTTGAGCAGCGGCACGAACCAGGTATTGAGCACATAACCGTTCTGCTCCTTTTGCACCGCGATCGGGACCATGCCGATCTCCAGCGCAAACTGCGTGACCCGGGTCAGCGTCTCCCGCGAGGTGGTCGGATGCGCCATGAGCTCGACGACATTCATCGTCCAGATCAGGTTGGCGAAGTGCAGCGCACAGTACTGTGCCGGCCGCCCAGACGCAGCGGCGAAGTCGCGCGGCAGCAGCGTGGACGAGTTGGTCGCGATCAGCGTGTGCTTTGGCAGCAGCGGCGCCATTTTCGTATAGACACTGGTCTTGACCTCGGGAACTTCCGGCACGGCTTCGATCACCAGATCCGCCTGGGCGACAGCCTTGGCCAGATCCGTCGTGAAGCTCAGGCGGCTGCGCGTGGCGGTAATCTCGGCCGCACCGGCACCGACGGCCTGGAGGTAGATGCCCGCGTACTGCTCGTGGGCGGCGCGGCAGCGAGCCAGGGCGTCTTCGTTGATGTCATAGACGACCACGGTCTTGCCTTTGTAGGCACTGTGCCAGGCGATCTGGCCGCCGAGCACGCCGGAGCCGAGGACGGTGAGATGGTTCAAGGCAATCTCCTTTCGGTTTGTGTGTACTTCAAATGGGCGAGCTGTTTGGCGAGCACATTCATATGATCGTGTTCCGTCTCAAGCCGCGGCCAGAACCGTCGACTCGAAGCTGCTCATCGGAGCGTTGCTGCTTGAGCGGCCCGCGCCCGGCGTGGCGTCGAACTGAAGCACGCCATCGTCGATCGGCTCTTCCAGCAACATCCTGCTGTCAGTCTCGTAATTCATCGTCATTTTCCACGGTAGCCGGTCGCCCTGGCGCGGCAAGGTGTCCATGGCGCGCTGCACGTATCCGGATTTCAGGCTGTCCAGCACGCCGCTCGGCAGCGAGCAGCCTTCGAAGTCGCGCGGGACGGCGACATCCAGGCCGCCGGCGTCCATGTGGCCGAACAGACGGCACAGGTACTGGCCGGCGATGTCGCTCTTCAGCGTCCACGAGGAGTTGGTGTAACCGAACATCCAGGCGATGTTGGGCAGGTCTTCCACGAGGATGCCTTTGTAGATCATCTGGGCGTTGAAGGGTCGCGCCACGCCGTCGACCTGCAGATCCATGCCGCCCAGCATCTGCAGGCTGAGGCCGGTGGCGGTAACGATGATGTCGGCCTCCAGCAGCTTGCCCGACTTCAACCGGATCCCATTCTCGGTTAAGGTGTCAATCTGGTCGGTCTCGACCGAAGCCTTGCCATCGCGCAGGGTGTGGAACAGGTCTGCATTCGGCACCGCGCACAGACGTTCATCCCAGGGCATGTAGCTAGGCGTGAAATGGCGCATGTCGAAGTTCTCGCCGACGTGTTTGCGCACATTGGCCAGCAGCCAGCGCCGCATCAGTTTCGGCCAGCGCTTGCAGGCCAGGTAGAGCCAGCGCTGCAGGGTGATGTTGCGCTTGCGCGCAAAGCGGTACACCCAGGACTTCGGCAGGAAGGACGCCAGCGCCTTCGAGAGCGAATCAAGGGCCGGCACCGAAAACACATACGACGGCGAACGCTGCAACATGGTCACGTGCGCCGCCGTGCCGGCCATCGCCGGCACCACGGAAATCGCCGTCGCCCCGCTGCCGATCACGACCACCTTCTTGCCGGCGTAGTCGAGGTTTTCCGGCCAGTGCTGGGGGTGAATGCACTGGCCCTTGAACTGCTCCTCGCCGGGGAACCGTGGCCGGAAGCCGGCATCCTGGTTGTAGTAGCCGGTGCAGCAGATCAGGTAGCCGCAGCTGTATTCACGCATCTCGCCGGAGGTCTCATGCACTGCGCTCAGCGTCCAGCGACGCTGTTCGCTCGACCAGTTGGCGCTGAGGATCTTCACGCCATACTGAATCTTCTTGTCGATGCCGAATTCGGCGGCGGTATCGGCGATGTACTGGCGAATCGCCGGGCCGTCGGCCAGCACCTTCAGCTCGTTCCAGGGACGAAACTTGTAGCCGAGGCTGAACATGTCGGAGTCCGAACGGATGCCGGGGTAGCGGAACAGGTCCCAGGTGCCGCCGAGGGTCTCGCGCCGCTCCAGCACGGCCAGGCGCTTGCCGGGGAACTCGCGCGAGATCTGACAGGCGGTGCCGATGCCGGACAGACCGGCGCCGATGATCAGGACGTCAAAGTGTTCGTTCATGTTTGCGAGCTCCAGTGATTGCGGTTTCAGTGGAGCGAAGTGTGAAGAACCCAAGTCCTTATTCCTTGACGGCTTGAGACAATGTTTTTACATTTTGAGACATGAACGCATTGGTGCGCGCCAGCGGCTTGCGGGGGTATCAGTCCCTGATGCTGAGCCTGAACGCCGACCCGTTGGGATTGCTGCAGCGTCATCGCATCGCGCCGGAAACTCTGACTGACGATGACGCGTTGATACCGCTGCGCTCTGTCGTGAACCTGCTGGAAGCGAGCGCCACCGCGACGCATTGCCCGGACTTTGGTTTGCGCATGTCGCAGAGTCAGGACATCAGCGTGCTTGGTCCGCTGGCAATCGCCATGCAGAACTCGCCCACCGTGGCGGACGCCTTGCAACTGGCGTCACGGCACCTGTACGTTCATTGCCCGGCGATGGTCTTTACCGTGATCAAGAGCAGCCACCTCGCGCCGGGCAGTGTCGAGTTGCGTCTCGAAATTCTGCTGCCGCGCCAGCCGGTTCAGCGCCAGGTCATGGATCAATGCCTTGGGGATATGCATCACATGCTGCGTTTCCTCGCCCGCGATCGCTACAGCCTGAAAGCGGTCGCCTTGCCGCACGCGCCCGAGGCGCCACTCAAGACCTACACCAGCTTCTTCAATGCTCCTGTCCATCCAGCGCAGGAGCACGGCGGTCTGCATATCAGTCGCCAGACACTGACGGCGACGCTGCAGGCGGTCAATGAATCGTTACGCCAGATCGCGGTGGACTACCTGACGGCACATTTCGGCGACCCCGGTCAATCCATCTCGTCCCGTGTTCGTCTAGCCATCCGGCGCACATTGAGCACCGCCCAGGCCTCGAAGTCCGCGATCGCCGATCTGATGGGCATGCATCAGCGCACGCTGCAGCGCCGCCTCGAGGCGGAAGGATCGAGCTTTGAAGAGATCCGTGAGGAAGTGCGCAAGCAGTCCGCCCTGCGTTACCTGTGCGAAACCCGCGTTCCACTGACCCAGCTGGCCGGTCTGCTAGGGCTTTCGGAACAGTCCGCCCTCACCCGATCGTGCCGGCGATGGTTTGCGGCGACGCCGTCGCAGATCAGAAAGAGCGGTCCCTCGTTCTGATACGCGCAGGCCTTGCCGGCGGACCGCTTCGCTCGAGCATCGCGTGCTGGTGCACGTCAACGTCCGCCTAGTGGCCTGTAACAGTCGATTCGGACTAGTTCATGAAGCCGAGGTTGCTGTCGGGAAGTTTCCCAGGTTGGGAAGGATCAGCGGCAGATCGGTCGCGCTCACTCCCATCCAGGTGGCGAGCGTGGCGGCATACTGCTCGACCGCGGTGGTCGGAATCAGTCGGCCATTGCCTGCATCGGTGGCATTGCCAAGCGTCAGGTCAGGGTAGACACCGTAGACCTGCTTGCCGCGCACCGCGCCGCCGACGATGAAGTGATGACCGCCCCAACCGTGGTCCGTGCCGTCGCCGTTGATCGTCAGCGTGCGGCCGAAGTCCGATGCAGTGAACAGCGTCACGCGCTGCGAGGACGCGAGCTCGACCATTGCCGCCTGGAAGGCGCCGACCGCCGCCGCCAGTTGCCCGAGCAGGACCGGATGGTTGGCGTCCTGGTCGTTGTGCGTGTCGAAGCCACCCATCGACACCATGAAGATCTGCCGCTTGGCGCCGAGCTGTTCGGACACGCTGACGATCTTCGCCACCATCGCCAGTTGCGAGGCGAGCGAGTTGCCGGTCGGAAACTGCGTTGCAAGCACCGGGGCGGCCGCGAGCGCGGCGGCCAGCTGAGTGTTCGAATCGATCGAGCGTTGATTGACCGTGCGCAGATCGTTTTCGAACAGATGCGCGCGGGTGCGGGTCAGGGTCGAGCGCAGCGCGGTGGCCGCCGCGGCCGAACCGTAGAGCGATCCGGCGTTCAGCGCGTTGAAGGCGATCGAACCCTGCGTGGGGTCGAGTTGGAACGGCTGCACCGTCTGGCCGCTCAGAAAGACCGCATTGCCGGTCAGCGAATTGCAGGTAAAGACCTGGTTGGTGTTCTGGCTGGCGAGCAGATCGCCGATGCGGCCGCCCCAGCCGTACTTGGCGCCCTCGGGCACCGAGGCCTGCCAGACCGATTGCTGGTCGTTGTGCGAGAAGAGTTTCGGCGGCAGCGGCACCGATTGCGCGAGAAAGCTCGTGCGATTGGTCGGCATGATCAGCGGTCCGACATTGGCGAGCACCGCGCATTGGCCGGCGTCGAACAGGGTCGCGAGCGGCGACAGCGGGGTCGGCAGCGAGACCTGAAGCCCCGCCGGCAGCGGCGTGGTCGGCGCGAGCGCGATCAGTTCGGCCGGGGTCCAGGCAAGCGCACCGCGCTGTGCGGCATAACCCGGGTAGAACGTCGCGTCGAATGGAACCACCGTGTTGTGGGCATCGTTGGCGCCATACAGGAACACACAGACCAGTGCCTTGTAGTCCGGTGCGCTCTGCGCGGAGGCCGCACCCAGCGCGGCAAGATTGAGTGCAAAGGGCGCCGCGGTGCCGGCCATCGACAGGGCCGAAGCCGCGCGCAGGAATTCGCGGCGGGAGGCGTTAGGCTTTTGCATGATCGACTCCTACTTCTGGACCAGATACTCGGGTGACGCCATGGTCAGCAACGCGGCGGTATAGACGCGATTGGCAAGACCCGCTGCGGTGGCCGGCGAGATCGAGTTGACCGCGTCGCGGATCTCGGTTCGCAGCTGTGCAGGCATCGAGCCATACAGCAGGCAGCGATTCATGCGGTCGAGCAGCTGATCGGCGTTCGCCGCAACCGCTAGCTCGCTGGTGTAGGCGGCGCGCACATCGCGGCCGATGCCGACGCCGTTGGCCATCACGCCTTGCATGAAATTGGTGTAACCGGCGACCGCGGTCTCGCCGATGATCTGGAACTCGGGCGCCACCAGGCTGGCGTTCGCGATTCCGGTGTTCGGCGGCACGTAGCCGGGGCGATAGAAGTTGAACACCGAGGGCGGGCGTAGCGGCTGCTGGCCGAGCGAAAACGACGCACTGTCGAGATTGCGGATCGTCCAATTGCCCGACGCCGACGTCGCGCCGAAGCAACGCGCCCAGTTCGAAAGACGCAGCACTGGCTCGCGCACCTTGCCCCACTGCGCATCGCCGATCTTGGCCGCATCGCGTGCGTCGGCGTCGACCAGGATTGCGCGCACGATGGCCTTCATGTCGCCGCGAACACCGGCGCCGTTGTTGGTGCAGGCGGCGGCGACGCGTCCCACATAGGCCGGACTCGGATTGCTGCTCACCATTCGCTGGATCAACTGCTTGCCGATAAAGGGGCAGAGGTTCGAGTGATTGAACAGGCGGTCGAGCGCGATCGTGAGACTGGCCTCGGCCGGAGTGTTGGCAGCGATCGTCGTGTTCAGGAACTGTTTGGTGCCGGTCTCGTGATACTGCGGATAGGCTTGCATCGGCCGCAGGATGCGGTCCGGATAGGTGGCCGCGATGTTGCCGTTGAACGCAGCGTTTGAGGTGGTCGGCGCGGCCCAGCTCCAGCCGGTGAACACACGCGCCAGGCCGGTGATGTCGGCGTTGGAGTAAGTCTCGACGGGGGCGTTGTTGACCAGCTTCGGTGTGCCGTCGAGATTCAGCTCTAGCAGCCCGATCGTGAAGAGCTGCATGATCTCGCGCGCATAGTTCTCGTCGGGCACGCTGCCGGTCGTGACGTTCGCCTTCTGATTGCGCAGGTGCGACAGGTACAGGCCCATCATCGGACTGGTCGACACCACCTCGATCAGGGCGCGGTAATTGCCGAAGGCGTGCTCGCCCAGCAGGTCTATGTAGTTGGCATGTCCGTCTGCGGCATTGGCGATGACTGCGCTTTCCGCCGACACAACGACGATCTGCGACAGCGCGAACTTCACCCGTTGACGCAGTTGATCGGGCGCCGGGATCGCCTGCTGCCAGAACGAGTCCTGCACGAAATTGAAGTTGGCGCCGAAATTCAGCACGTTGTAGTTGGCCTGCACGTAGGGCAAATGCTTGGCGGGAGCCATGGCGAATTGCTCGTCGATCCAGGCCGAATAGCCAATCGACTGAACGTGCGCGATGTCGGCATCGGTCGGCCCGAAGCTCGCCTGAGTGAGGAAGCGCGCCGCATCATCGGCACTCAGGTTTGCGGGTGGAGGCGCAGGAGTTGGTGCCGGCGCGGGCGGCGATCCACCGCCTCCACCTCCACAGGCCGCCATTCCGCCGGTCAGCGCAGCTGCGAACAGCGCACGCGCTGCGCCTGCGCTCAGGCTTCTTGAAATATCACTGCAATTGAACATGGTGTGCTCCGCGACTCGAAGCTGATTCGGAAATTCGTGATGCCGGGCACTGTGCCGAGGTCTGAGCCGCGGCGAAAGAACGGTTACAACCCGAAACGCTGTGTAAGAAAGGTCGGTCGATCAGTGGTGTGATGAGCAGCATTGCCGGTCGTCGAGACCGGATCCGGCCGTCGGTCGCGTTTGACTCAAGCCCGCGTCGACGTCGCCGATATCGCCTGTGCCGCGTCAACCACCTGGATTCGCGGGATTCGTGGAATGCGTCCGGTCGCTCGATTTCGGTATCGTTCCGCTTTCCGCGTTTGCGTTCGCCCCCGATGAATCCGTTGCTCGAGACCTGGTCCGCACCCTTTGGCCTGCCGCCGTTTGCCGCTGTAAAGCCGGAACACTTTTCTCCGGCGTTTGCGCAGGCTCTCGCCGATCACGATGCCGAGATCGCCCGCATCGCCGGACAGGCGGAGCCGCCCAATTTCAACAATACGGTCAGGGCACTCGATGTCAGCGGCAGGCTGCTCGCGCGCATCGAGAATCTTTTTTACAACCTGTGTTCGTCGGAATCGTCGCCCGCGTTGCAGGCTGTCGAGCGGGAAATGTCCCCCAGACTGGCCGCGCATGAGAGCGCGATCTTCCTCAATCAGAAGCTGTTTGAACGCATCGAGACGCTGCACCGGGGCCGTGACGTACTCGGGCTCTCGGCCGAGGCCCGGCGATTGCTTGAACGCACGCATCTGGACTTCGTGCTGGCCGGTGCGCAACTTCCGCCCGCAGCCAAGCAGCGCTTTGGCGAGATCGTGGAACGGCTGGCCAAGCTGCAGACGCAGTTCTCGCAGAATGTTCTGGCCGACGAAGCGAACTGGGTGCTGTGGCTGCAACCCGAGGCCGATCTGGCAGGTCTGCCACCCTCCGTGCGCGCGGCCGCGAAGGAAGCCGCACAGCAGCACGGCCGTGCCGATGCCTGGGCGATTACTTTGTCGCGTTCGCTGGTCGTCCCATTTCTGACCTGTTCGGACCGGCGTGATCTGCGCGAGCAGGCATTCAAGGCCTGGACCCGGCGCGGCGAGCACGACGGAGAACACGACAACCGTCCGGTTGCGCGCGAGATCCTCGCGCTGCGCCACGAGCAGTCGCGGTTGATGGGGTATGCGAGCTTTGCCGACTACGCGCTGGTGGATCGCATGGCCGGCTCGCCGGCCGCGGTAGCAGGCCTGCTCGCCGAAGTCTGGGGCCCGGCTCGTGCGCGGGCCGCTGCTGAGTGCGATGCGCTGGCAGCACTCGCCGCTTCGCGCGGCGAGTCAATCACGATCGAACCCTGGGACTGGCGCTACTACGCCGAAAAAGTTCGACAGGTGCGCTATTCGATCGACGACGCCCAGGTCAAGCCCTTTTTCCCGCTCGAGCGCGTCGTCGAGGCCGCGTTCGACTGTGCGCATCGCCTGTTTGGCATTCGCTTTGTCGCCCGGCCTGATCTGCCGGCCTATCACCCTGACGTCAAGGTCTACGAAGTGCGCGGCGCGGGTGATGCGGTGATCGGCGTATTCCTGCACGACAACTTTGCGCGGCCGACCAAGCGCGGCGGCGCGTGGATGAGCGCCTACCGGATGCAGTCGAAGGTGGCCGGCGAAGTCACGCCGATCATCGTCAACAACAACAACTTCGCCAAGGGCGCACCGGGTGAACCAACCCTGCTGTCGCTGGACGATGCGCGCACCCTGTTCCACGAATTCGGACACGGCCTGCATGGCCTGCTCTCGCAGGTCACCTACGAGCGGCTGTCGGGCACGCGCGTGCTGCGGGATTTCGTCGAGCTGCCGTCGCAGATCTTCGAGCATTGGCTGCTCGAGCCCGCGGTGCTGAAGCGCCACGCGCGCCACTATCAGACCGGCGCGGTGATCCCGGACGAACTGATCGAGCGCATGAAGGAAGCGCAGCGCTTCAATCAGGGTTTCGAGGCAGTCGAGTACACGGCCTGTGCGCTTATCGACATGGCGCTGCATACGCAGACTTCACCGGACGGCACCGACATCACCGCATTCGAACAGGCGGAGCTGGAACGCATCGGCATGCCGCGCGAGATCGTCCTGCGGCACCGCCTGCCGCACTTTTTGCATTTGTTCGCGAGCAGCGGCTATGCCGCCGGCTACTACGTCTACCTGTGGGCCGAAGTGCTCGATGCCGACGGTTTCGATGCCTTCGTCGAGGCGGGCGATCCGTTTGATCCCGCAGTGGCCGAGCGTCTGCGCTGTCACATCTACTCGGCTGGCGATACGGTCGAGCCCGCGGTCACCTATCGCGCCTTCCGCGGCCGCGATGCTTCGGTGATGCCAATGCTGACCAAGCGTGGACTGATCGAACGACCCGTCAACGCCTGAACCTTGCGAACGGTTTTCGCATCAGGATGGCCGCCAGCGCCAAGGCGCTGAATGTTGCGCCGGCGATAAACGTCATTCCGGCGCCGAAGCCATCCCACAAGAGCCCGGCGAGCGCGCTCGCGGCCAGCATCGCTAGCCCGGCCACCAGGTTGAAGAATCCATAGGCCGTGCCACGCAGGTCGGTGGGCGCGGCATCGGCCACCATCGTGGCCAGCAAGCCTTGCGTCATGCCCATGTGCAGGCCCCAGAGCGTGATGCCCGCCCAGACCCAGGTCCAGTGATTGCTGTGAGCCAATGCAAGATCGGCGGCGATCAGAACCACGAGTCCCAGAGCAAGCAGTTTTCCGTGACTGACTCGATCGGACAGCTTGCCGAACGGATAGGCGGCGAGCGCGTAAACGAGGTTCATGCCGACCAGCACCATTGGCGCGAGCGCAATCGACAGACCGCCCTCGTGGGCGCGCAGGATCAGGAATGCTTCGCTGAAGCGCGCCAGCGTGAACACTGCGCCGATCGCGACTACCCACCAGTAGGCGCCGGAAAGTCGCCGCAACTGTTCACGCTTGATCGGGTTGACGCCGCGAATGCCTGCCGGCCTGTCCGGCTCCTGCACGCCGACGATCAGCAAGGCAACCGCGAGGAACGCCGGGATAACTGCCACCCAGAAGACAGCGCGAAAATCGTTCGCCCAAGCAAGCATCAAGCCGATTGCGAGTAGTGGGCCGAGAAATGCGCCCACGGTGTCGAGTGACTGGCGCAATCCGAAGGCGGCGCCGCGCACCGCCGGCGGCGTGATGTCGGCGACCAGCGCATCGCGCGGCGCGCCGCGAATGCCCTTGCCGACCCGATCGATCAGGCGCGCGCCGAGCACCAGACCGGAGCTCGTGGCGAGCGCGAAAATCGGTTTGGAAATTGCGCCGAGCCCATAGCCGAACACGGCCAGGGGCTTGCGCTTGCCCCAGTAGTCGCTGAGCACACCGGAAAAAACCTTGACGATCAGGGCGGTGGCTTCCGCTGCGCCTTCAACCAGCCCCACCATGAAGGCACTGGCACCGAGGCTGGTCACCATGAAAACCGGCAGCAGGCTATGGATCAGTTCCGACGACACGTCCATCAGAAGGCTGACAAAACCAAGCGCCCAGATCGCTGCCGGGATGCGAACTGTGTCGGCGGGCACGATCTTGACGGGAGGCAGGCCGGATTTCACAGATCAAACTTCATTCAGTCCTCGCGCGTTTTCGGTAGTTCGCGTGTTGGTGTTGTGTGCGAAATGTCGGACCATTGCCCAGAGACAAGCACTGTGGCCGCAGCGAAGCTATCCCTGATGCATTATCGCGGTGCCACGCCGTTACAGCATCAGTCCGTACCGATGAAGATCCTTCGCACTCCTGAAACTCGATTCGAGAGTCTGCCCGACTACCCGTTCGCGCCGCACTACCACGACGTCGCGCCGGGCCTGCGCCTGCACTATGTCGACGAAGGCCCGCGCGCCGCCGCACCGGTGCTCATGCTGCACGGCGAACCCTCGTGGTCCTACCTGTACCGGCACATGATTCCGCCGGTCGTTGCGGCTGGTTTGCGCGTGCTGGCGCCGGACCTGATCGGCTTCGGAAAATCAGACAAGCCGGGAGCGCGCAGTGACTACAGCTATGCCGGACACGTGGCCTGGATCCGGCACTGGCTGGAAGCGCTGGACTTGAAGTCGATCACGCTGGTCTGCCAGGACTGGGGTTCCCTTATCGGACTGCGGCTCGCGGCAGAAATCCCGGAGCGCTTCGCGTGCATCCTGATCGGCAACGGTGGCTTGCCGATCGGAGCAGGACGCTTGCCAAAGGCGTTTCTTGCGTGGCGAAAGTTTGCGACCTGGAGCCCGTGGTTTCCGATCGGCCGTATCGTGCAGTCAGGCACGCGACGCCGTATGAGCCGCGCCGAAATCGCCGCCTACGATGCGCCGTTTCCTTCCGCCGCCTACAAGGCAGGCGCGCGCGCGCTTCCAGGCCTGGTCCCGATCACGCCCGACGATCCCGCAGTTGAGGCGAATCGGCACGCCTGGCAGGTGCTGGAGCACTGGACCAAACCCTTCATCTGCTGCTTCAGCGATCGCGACCCGATAACACGCGGTTTCGATCGTCGATTCCGCGAACGCATTCCCGGCGCGCGGCACACCGGGCACGTGACGCTGCATGGCGGGCATTTCATTCAGGAAGACGATCCGCAGCGTTTTGCGGCGCTGATCATTGAAGCGTGCAAGCGGCCAGCCTGAGTCTTTTCTGTACTCAGGGACAGGGAAGCTTGCCTGCGCGGCCTGGACGGCGCTCGCCATCGGCGTCGGTCAGTGTCGCGAGAAAGGCCACGAGGTCGGCGACCTCGGAGTTGTTCAGCGTCCGCGAAGTTTTTTGGCGTGTTGACTTCGCGTGCTGCGTGACGACGGCGGTCAGCGTTTCCAGGCGCCCGTTGTGCATGTACGGTCCCGTGACGGCGACGTTGCGCAGTCCGGGCGTGCGGAACTCGCCGACGCGCCGGCCGTCATCACGAGCGAGTTGCGTCGCGACCGCATTGGCACGCGTGCTGTCGTCGTTGTAGACGCCCATCAGGTTGAAGCGACTGGAGAGCAAGGCCTCTGTCCCCTCGGAGCGACCGGTGTCGCGTCGTGCCGGAGCGACCGGCGGTGGTGCACCGGTGTCATGGAAATTGCCATCGGAGAACGCAGGGCCGCTGTGGCAAGAACTGCACTGGCCACGCCCAATGAACAGCAGCAGGCCGCGTTGCGCTGCCACCGGATAGGGCGCAGAAGCTGCATCGCCGCGCGCCAAAGCATCGCGGTAGTCGTCGAACGGCGTGCGGCCCGTCACCAGGGTTTCCTCGTAGGCGGCGAGCGCCTTGGCGACATTGACCAAAGTGCGCTCGTCATCGCCGGCCGGCGAGGCGCCGAACACGCGTTGATAGCACTGCGCCAGTTCCTCGTCGCGACGAAACAGCTTGGCCACGCTCGCGGGGCTGCCGTTGAACTCGCGTTCATCGAGGATCGGTCGCAGGCTCGCCATCCAAACGCTGTCGCTCGAGCCGCCCCAGCCGTAGAACTTGTGTTGGCGCAAATTGGCAAGCGCAATCGTATTGCGATCAAGATCGGCGAGCCCATGGCCGCGCGCCTTCAGGTCAGCGAAGGCCCGGTCGGGCTGATGGCAACTGACGCAAGCGATGTAGCCGATCGGCGACATGCGCGGATCAAAGAACAGTTGTCGCCCGAGTTCGATCGCAAGCGGATTGCCGGAGACCCGGTTGCCAGGATCGCGCACGACCGGTGGTGGCCATGGACCATGGCTGAGGATCGCCTCGACCTGGGCGCGCGATGCGGTTGGCGCAGGCTGGGAAAGCGCGGTTGGCGGCAGCCAGACCGCGATCGCGGCGAGAAGCCACGTTCCGCAACAGGGCACGAAGCGCGACATCGATACCAGGTTTCCGAGTGATTCAGGCATCCAGCACTCAAGGATGATGTTACGCCGCGAGGGTGCGTACTGCGCGTGGCATCATGCGAGCGCTGAGCAATCTGTAGAGCAGCCATGAATCCGTTACGCGTGATCTGCACATCGACATTTGCGCTGTCACTCTTGCTGGCCGGTTGCGCCACACGTCCAGTCAACCCGCCGATCAAGTCGGTCGATGCGAACTCCGGGTACATGTTTCAGACGCGCCAGAAGCATTTCAAGAACCCGGACAACCTCATCATTCTCGCCTTTTCCGGAGGCGGCACTCGCGCGGCCGCGTTCTCCTACGGGGTTCTCGAGTTCCTCCGGAATACCGAGGTCGTGGCGCCAAACGGAGCCAAGCTTCGCCTGCTCGACTCGGTCGATGTCATCACCGGAGTGTCGGGCGGCAGCTTCACGGCGCTGGCCTACGGCCTCTACGGCGACAAGCTGTTCGTCGACTACGAGCAGCGCTTCCTCAAGCGCAACGTCCAGGGTGAACTGCTCGCCCGCTCCATCAATCCTGTCTACTGGGGAGACCTGTTGTCGACGGGCTGGGGCCGTTCCGAACTGGCGGCCAACTATTACGACGAGATCCTGTTCAACGGGGCGACCTTCGGCGACCTCGACCGCGGCAACGGCCCGATGATCATGGCGTCGGCCACTGACATCTCTACCGGAGGCCGGGTGACCTTTACCCAGAACATATTCAACGTCCTTTGCTCAGATCTGAATGCCGTGCGGCTGTCCCGCGCCGCCGCGGCATCGTCCGCCGTCCCGGTGGTGCTATCCACCGTCACACTCAACAACTATGGCGGCACCTGCAACTTCATCTTTCCGCCCTGGGTCAAGATGTTCACCCAGTCCGAAAACCCGCCAAGGCCTGCGGCGCGCGCGATACGCGAACTGAAGGAAGCTGAAAGCTACCTCGACAGCACCAAACGCCCGTATGTTCACCTCGTCGACGGCGGCGTGTCCGACAACGTGGGGATGCGCGGTGTGCTCGATGCGCTGCAGTTCCTCGAGGCCTTGTACATCGCCGGCATACCCACACCGCTCGACCATGTGAAAAGAATCATCGTCATCGTCGTCAATTCGCTGTCGTCGCCTCCAATTGACTGGGACAAATCGGAGCAGGGGCCCGGCGTGGTGGACGTGCTGCTGAAGTCCAGCGGCGTTCCCATCGATCACTATTCCTTCGAGGCAGTCGAGCAACTGAAGGACATTGCGGATCGTTGGCAGAATGAGCGACAGGTCCGGAACCTGGCCCAGTGTTCCACCAACAAGGAGTCGCCGATCTGTGCCGCGATTCGCGTCCCGGCCGCTGAAATTTATTCCATCGATGTGTCGTTTGCCGCGCTGAAGGACCAGTCGGAGCGCGATTATCTGAATCTACAACCGACGTCCTTCGTCCTGCCCCCCGAGGCCGTTGATCGCCTGCGTGCGGCGGCAGGAACGATCATCCTCGCGTCGCCCGAATTTCAGCGACTGTTGAAGGAAGCCGGCGTGAAAATCGTGACCAAGACACCCGCTAGCGGAAGCGGGCCGGCCGGCGCGCCCTGAAACGCTCGCAGGGCGCGTCAGGAGAAGCCCGCGCCGGAAGCGGTCGCGATGACTGGTCCGCGTGACCCGTCATCGCCTTGATCCGCTTCGCTGCGCGCAAGTCGGACGCGCCTACCAGCTGAAAACCACGCCGATCAGCGGTCCGTTGAAGTTGACCGACTGAATCGGATCGCCGGAATCCATTTCGTAATCGAGGTAGCGCCAGGCACCAACCACCGAGGTTGTCTTGTTGAACGCGTAGCCGACTCCAACAATGCCCTGCCACGTGAATTTCGACTGGCCGGTACCGATGTCGAGGTAGTAGGGCACGAACCACTTGCGATCACTGCCGAAAGTTGCCTCACCCTTGACTCCAACGATGGCGTCCCAGTTGGTCAGAGTCAGCGACTTGGTCCCCGACGGCCCGGGCAACAGCAGGGGGCCGATGTTGCCGGTAAACGCGTAGTTCAGCTTCTCCTCCATATCGATCATGCGCGTACCAAACAGCAGGTCCATCGAGTACTCGGGCGACTTTATGACGTTGTAGGTGCCGGCGATCGTCCAGATCCACGCCTTGACATCGAGGTTGGCGTTGAGAGTGACGTCGCCAGGAAGCTGTTGCGGACCCACTGTCACGTCACGCATGCCCGACTTCGAGCCCCCAAGGTCGACGTAGACCAGGTCGGTCCACAGTCCCCATTGGTCCTTCCGATACTCCAGCGTCCCCATGAATGCGAACTTGAGGGCGTCGAGAACGGTGTCGGCGTCAACGTTGATGGTCGGTCCGGTTGCCCCGGTCGGGGGAAATGAAGTCGAGCCGCCGATGCTCGGGAACCAGCCATAGATCGAGGCACGCCACTGCCCCTCGTTGGCTTTCATCTGGGCGTCTGCCGCCAAGGGCAACGCCAGCGCCAGCAGTCCGGAAAGTGCAGTAAGGCGAATCGTGTTTTTCATTTCATCCTTTTCTTCTACGTTCGAAGGCATGGGCGTCGCGTCGAGTGAGCGGCTTGAATGGCAAGCCACAGATCAAGGCGCAGGCACGACCGTGTAGTAGACCCCGTTGGCGCCGTAAGAAGGTTTCAACCAGGTATTGCCACTCAGGTAGTAGGTCGTGCCGTTCTTGTTGATCGGCATCGCACCCGCCGGCACCGCCGCGTAATTCACGCCCATCACATAGGTTCCGCCCGCAGGCGCACTGGCCGCAGCGACTCCGGTGGCAACACCTGCGTTGTAAGCGGCCGTCGTGTTTGCACTGCCGGTCGCAACGCCTGCAGCATAGGCGCTCGAGGTTGCGGCAGCCGTGTTGGCGGACGCCGCTGCCGCTCCGACCGCCACGCCGACCACGGCGCCGGCTGCCGCCGCACAGCCATAGCACCCTGTTGCCGGGTAATACGCCACCGCTGTTGGTGGGTGATAGACCGGATAGGTCGGCGGATGGTAGTAGGTCGCGCCTGACGGATAGGTGTGGTACGCGCCCGCGCCGTACGCTCCGGCCGTGGTGCCGCCGTACACATTGGTGTGCTCGGTCCCACCGTAGTACGAGTGCGCAGTGCTGCCGCCGTAAGTGTTGGTGTGTTCGGTACCTTCGCCGTACGTATGACTGGTGCTGCCGCCATAGGCATTGGTGTGGCTGGTCGAGCCGTAGCTATGAGTGGTGCTGCCGCCGTAGCGATTGGCGCTCGCCCAGCCGTATGCCTGCCCTGCACAGAGCGCCGAGGCCAGCGCGACGGTCAGTACAGAAAGAGATTTGTTCATGGTGATAGTCCTCGTCATTGCGACTTCGCCGGGGCTTTGGTTGGCGCTGCCTTGGACGGCATTGCCAGCGGTTTAACTCCCGGCGGTGGGCCTGTCGGACTGGCGAACGCGATGCGCCCGGCTGCTTGAGCCTTCTTCGAGGCAAAGGCGTCCGCAGCGATCGCACCATCAAGCTGCCAGTTGGAAAGTTCCATCTCGTGACGCAGGCCGGCGAGGTCATTCCGGAAGATCGCCCGGATCCGCCGCGGCAGCTTGTCATCGGCGCCGATCCAGATCTGCAGGAACACGTCGTTGTTGGCCCACGCCAGCATGTCAGTCTTGGTGCCGCCAATGATTGCTGACGGTCCGATGTAGAACGCGAGAATTGCGCCGTTCGTCAGTGCCACATACGGATCGTCGACGAGCAGATCGGTGAACGGGTAGAAGATCGCCGCGTTGTCATACGCGACCTTCAGTGCCGCGTCGATCGTCGGCGGCGCGTCGGCCACGGCGACCAGGTTTTCGGCCGGCGCGAACGCCATCATCGTCTTGCCGTCGTAGTAGAACTCCGAGGCCGGCCCGTCGCCCGGATTGATCACCCTGAGCCTGTTGGGCCGCTGCATCGTCACGTCGTAGCGCGAGGTATAGACCAGTGCCGGTCCGAGCTTGCTCGGATACTCGTAACCCACGATGGCGGTGAAGGACATCGACTTGGCCGCCGCCAACCGCGTGCTCATGGCCTTGAGCAGATCCAGTGCCCGTGGTTCGAGTATGAGCTTGAATTCGGGCGCCGGTTTCTTCACCGCCGCTGCCTTGGCGGGCGCCGCCTTGGTCACGGGAGGTTTCGCCGCGGGCGGAGACGATTGCGCGGCCACGCCGCCCGCGAAGAACAAGCCCGCAAGCAGCGACAGCGTTGGGCCGGCCCACCTGATCTTGCGCATTGCCTCAGTCATGATCAATGTCGTCCGTATCTATACCATCAGGGGATCATGCCGCATTCGAACATCTTGTTCATGACCGGTCCGGCGATCTTGTTGAAGAACGCCTGCCGCATCTGCGGATCACTCTGCAGCAGGCCTACGAGTTTCTGCTCCTCCGGCCCATGCTTGCCCTTGTTCTGCCACAACTGTTCGCAGGTCGACGACTGGTACTTCTGGACGACCTTGCCGGCGACCATGTCCATGATCGGATACTGCGCATAGGCGATGCCCGCGGCAATCAACGCTCCGGTGGCGGCGAACTGCAAGATTCGTTTGCTCATGTCGAACTCCTCAGGACTTTGGGTTGGTGGGTTGGTCGTGCGTGCAGGACGATCTTCGTCCCCGAAGTTCCGCCGCACGCTGGTTTGCTGCGCTCGTCACGGTGCTTCCAAATTCACTTCGGGCTTATACGCGCATGCGGTTTCCAGGAATGCTCGAAGGGCAGGCCAGAGGCAGGACCTGACCCCGCGCATCACCCCAAGCATCACCAGACCCCAAGCCCCACCCAGCATCACCCGCGGCACCTCAACCAGCACGCTTGGCGATGTATCGCACGCCGTCGATGCCCTCGAAATCTGAGTCCTGCGTCCATAGTTCGGCGCCGTACAGCCGTGCAGTGGCGAGCATGACGGAATCGGCCAACGGCAACTTGTGCGACAACCCAAGATGCGCAGCGGCGAGCGCAATGTCCGCATCCAGGGGCACCACTCTGCCCTGCCGCATGTGCGCCACCGCCAGCAGCGCCGCGTTCTCGCCGCGCTGCTGCAGAACCCGCTTGAAGACCTCCAGCAGGTTCATCGTTGGCACGATCAAGCGTGGGGTGTCGGTGATCGGCTTGACAAAGGCGCCCGCGTTGGCGCCGTCGGCAAAGAACTCCAGCCAACCGGACGAGTCGACGACGTTCAGACGCGGTCCTTGTCACGCACGACGCGCGTGTTAATGCCGCGCAGGAAGCCGCGCATGGCCTTCAGGTCACGCACCGGGATGAACTCGGCCCGCCCTTCATGCACGATGACCTCAATCTTCTGCCCCGGCTGGATAGCCAGGGACTCGCGCACGTTTCTTGGAATGACGACCTGGAATTTTTCCGAAACGGTGACTGTCGTCATACAATATCCTCATCGATCAAAGTTTTGTAAAGCGTAACGCAATGCCGCAGCAGGGGCAAGCCGCCGGACATGCACCGGCCTCGAAGGACGGCAACTGGAACTCCGATCAGGACTCCTATTGGACGCGCCGGATCGCCGGCGGGCCCCAGCGCCTGTCGAGCGCCTTGGCGCGGGGAGCGCACGGGCGCATTGTTCAAGCGGCTCGCCGCTGCTGGGGGACAGCAGCCAGTTCGCTGGGTGATGGACAAATGGGCTTACGAACGCGGTGTCGAGTTTGACTTCAGCCGACCGCGCAGGCCCACAGTCGAGAGTTACCCAACCTGGCCCGCATCCGTGAAGCGCGCCTGCAGGGCCTCCAGCTGGCGCAACCACTTGTCGTGGTCGGCCGCCTTCTTTGCAAAGTAGTCCGCAACCTTCGGATGCGGAAAGATCAGGAACCGCTCCGCGCGCATGCCCGCAATCGCTGCGTCGGCAACCTCGTCCGCCGATAGCACGCCGTCGAGCCCGGCACTCGCGCCGTCCGTGGCGAGGGCCTCGAGCAGCGGCGTGCCAACGGCCATCGGACAAAGTGCCGAAACGCGAATGCCGAAACGGCGATACGAGAACGCGAGGAATTCGGCGAGGCCCAGCGCGGCATGCTTGGTTACCGTGTACACCGCCGACTCCGGCGCCGCGAGGAGGCTCGCCGCGGAAAGCGTTTGCAGCAGATAGCCTTCGCCACGCGCGATCATGCCGGGCAGCACGGCCTTGGCCGCGTACGCGTGTGCCATGACATTGATGCCGAAATCGCGCTGCCACTGCGCGAGGTCGAGTTGACGCAGGTCCCAGCCGGGCGTCAGCACGCCGGCGTTGGAACAGAAAATGTCGATGCGGCCATGATCGCCCTCGACCCGCGCTACCAGTGCGGAAACGTCGTCTTCGCTGGCGACATTGCAGCGGTGAGCGATCGTTCCCGTTGACGCGTTTTCGATCGCAAGGTCGGCAACCAACACGACGCGCGCGCCCTCGGCCAGAAATCGGCGCGCCAGTGCGGCGCCGATGCCGCTGCAGCCACCGGTGACAACCACTACCTTGCCTTGGATTTCCATCACATTCCTCGCCGTTGCGCGCTCAGGATTCGCCGCGCGCTGTAGCGCGAGCATTGGGCGCCGAGCAGCAGTGGAACGTTTTGCATGGTGCTCGTGTTTCGAGACGCCGCTCAGGCGGCACGCGCCGCCTGAGCACCACAGGCGGTGATGACGAGGCGCGCGAAGGTCTGCGGATCGTCCTCCTGCATGAAGTGCCCGCCGGACAGCGTCGTGTGCGGCTGGCCGCGCGTGCCGGGTACGCGTTCGAGGAAAGCGCGGCCCATTCCGCGCGTGATCGGGTCGCCGTCGCTGTAGCAGCAGATGAAGGGCTTGTCCCAGCCTTCGTACACTTTCCAGGCCTTGCGGTTGGCCTCGGTAGCAGGGTTGTCGGGTGTGACCGGCACCAGCGACGGATAGACCCGCGCCGCTGCGGTGTACTCGGCCGACGGAAACGGCGCGTCGTAGGCCGCAATCTCGGCGGCGCTCAGCTGGCGCTTGGTGCCACCCTGGACGATGCGGCCGATCGGAAACCACGGGCTGTAGGTCGCGAACGCGCGCCAGATGCGGAAGGCCCTGGACATGCCGTCGCCGGTGGGCAGGCCGCCGTTGCCGAGCAGGATGCGCGCGAAACGCTGCGGGCTTTCGGCCGCCAGCCGCAGGCCGATCAGCGAGCCCCAGTCCTGGCACACCAAGCGTGATGCCGTTGAGGTCTAGCGCCTCCATCCAGTGCCGGACCCACGCAACCTGGCCTGCATAGCTGTAATCACTGCGCTCGGATGGTTTGTCGGATTTGCCGAAGCCGATCAGATCGGGCGCGACCACGCGCAGTCCCGCTGCCGCCACTGGTGGAATCATGTGGCGATACAGATACGACCACGCCGGCTCGCCATGCAGCATCAGCACCGGCGCGGCATTGCGCGGGCCCTCGTCTACATAGTGCATGCGCAGCTGCGGCGTGACCTGGTGATAGTGCGGCGCGAACGGATAGTCGGGCAGGTTTGCGAAATGCGATTCTGGAGTGCGCAGGACGTTCATCGACGACTCGCATTCAAGGACAAGACACAGATTATGGATGCGCGGACGTCGCTTGCATCCCGCCGCGCCGCGAGGAGCGAAATGATCTCACCTGGCGCGGCAATGCACAGGACTGAAAGCCTCGAGGGATGAGCATTTGGAATCCACGGATCGTAGTCTGCGTGCGTGCACGGATGGCCATCGCGACGGCACATGGAGATGATGAGTCCGGTTCGTTTGCGGATCAGGGGCGACCGTGCCGTCAGACCGGCGGTTGCGCGTACGCTCTGGCGACTCCCGAGGCGCGTTCGCGCAGAAAGGCAGGCGATGCCGAGACTGTCCGCTGTCGACCTTGCAATGTTCGTGCTCGAGACCGACGAGCGGCCCTTCAATGTCGGACCCCTGGTGGTGCTGAAGCCGCCGGCCGGGTTTCGCGGCAACTTTGCCGACAAGCTCTTCGAACGGATGCTGAAGCGGCCGCTGGGCGCGCCCTTTCACTACCGTCTGAACGCACCGCCGATCGGCATTCCCGCGCTCGAAGTCGACCCGAACGCGGATCTGAACCAGCCACGTCCATCGGATGACCTTGAAAGGGTCGGGCTCAAAGAAGGCGGGTTCGATGGAGCACCTGTGCGCGACAGTGTGCAAGCTGCACGAAACGAGACTCGATCGTTCGCGCATGCTGTGGGAGTTTTACATCATCGATGGCCTCGCGGATGGCCAGGTTGCGCTCTACGGCAAGGTCCACCACGGCATCATCGACGGCCGCACCTTTGTGAAAGTGATGTCCAACTGGCTGTCGGAGTCGCCGACCGATCGCACCGTGCGCGCGATGTGGGAAGAAGTTCCGAGAACACAGAGCGCGGGCCGCGGCCGCGTGGAGTTCACCGAGCAGATCGGTCGGGCGCTGAAGGGTGCTGCTGGAACGGCCGCATCGATGCTCGGAGTGGGCCGCATGCTCGGTGAACAAACCCTGAAGACCCTGGGCCTCGGCGGCGGTACTTCATTGCCGTTTCTCGAGGTGACGGGCGCTTTTCATGGCCGCCCCTCGGCGCAACGCACTCTGGCGTTTTGCAGTCTTCCCCTGCCCGAGTTGAAAGCGGTGGGCAAGGCAAACGACGCGACCGTGAACGACATGCTGCTGACCGTGCTCGACATGGCCATGACGAGGCAGCTGCGCGAGCGCGGCCAAGTGCCAGACAAGGCGCTCGTAGCAGACATGCCCCTTGCGCTCGAGGGCGCGGGCGGTGGCAACCAGATCACGATCCTGCAACTTTCTCTCGGCGACCCGGGCCTGCAACCGGCCGACCGGCTGGCTGCGATCAAGAAGTCGGCGACCGCGCTCAAGGGACTGTTGAAACGCGAATCGGCCGAGTCCGTGATGCTCTACACGACCTTGGTGCATGCGATACCGGCATTGGCGGATCGCCTCGGGCTCAAGCCGGGCCTCAAACTCAGCAACCTCGTCATGTCGAATCCATACGGCCTGCCACAGCAGCGTTACCTGATGGGCGCGCCGGTCGAGATTGCACTGCCGGTGTCGGCCGTGGCGCCGGGACTGATGCTCAACGTGACCGCGGTGACCCAGGGCGAACTGCTGCAGATCGCCTTCCTGGCAATGCCGGACGCGGTGCCGCAGGTGGAAAAGTTGGCTGCATACACCGTCGATGCATTTGCCGAATTGAAGCACGCGCTCGCACCGAAAGCAGTGAGCAGATCGGGTGACACCGGCCGCAAGAGAGAGTACGTCAAGCCGATCCGCGAACACCACAAGGAGCTAAGGCATGGCACAGGCGACGTTCGACTACGACTGGATCGTCATCGGCTCCGGCTTCGGCGGCAGCGTGTCGGCGCTGCGCCTGTCCGAGAAGGGCTACAAGGTGGGAGTCCTGGAGTGCGGCCGGCGATTCCGCGACGAGGACTACGCAAAGTCGACCTGGAACCTGCGCCGCTTTCTGTGGGCGCCGGCGCTCGGGCTGCGGGGCATCCTTCGCATGACCCCGTTCAAGGACGTGTTCATCGTCAGCGGCGCGGCGGTGGGCGGTGGCAGTACCGTTTATGCGAACACCCTGTATCGGGCGGCACCGGAGTTCTTCGCAAATCCGCAATGGGCCGCCCTTGAAGACTGGGCCTCGGTGCTCAAGCCGCATTACGACACGGCCACGCGCATGCTCGGCGTGCGGCAGGTGCCGTTCGACAGCGACAATCAGAAGCTGCTGAAGGAAGTCGGCAAGGCCTTCGGTGTCGAAAACACGTTCACGCGCACGCCGTGCGGAGTGTTTTTCGGCGAGCCCGACAAGACGGTGGCGGATCCCTACTTCGGTGGCGAGGGTCCGGCCCGGACCGGCTGCACGCGCTGCGGCGCCTGCATGGTCGGCTGCCGGGTCGGCGCCAAGAACACACTGCTGAAGAACTATCTCTGGTTCGCGGAAAAGCGTGGCGCGCAGATCCTGCCCGAGCACCAGGTGACCGACCTGCGTCCGCTCGGAGCAGCGGATGGCAGCGACGGCTACGAAATCACGACCGAACGCCCCGGCGCGTGGCTGTTCAAGCGGCGCCGCTCATTCAGGGCGCGCGGCGTCGTGCTCGCCGCCGGTGCACTCGGCACCAATGAATTGCTGGCGCAGTGCAAGCATCGTGGCTCGCTGCCGGCGATAAGTGCACGGCTCGGCAGCCTGGTGCGTACGAACAGCGAGTCGATCCTCGCGGTGACGCTGCCGAGGGGCAGCAAGCTTCAGCCGTCGAACGACGTGGCGATCAGCTCGAGCATCCACGTGAGTCATGACACCCATATCGAGTTCGTCACTTACGGGCCCAAGGGCGATTTCATGTCGCTGCTGTTCACGTTGATCGTCGGCGACGGTACGCGCATCACGCGCCCGCTCAAGCTGCTGGCCAATATCGTGCGCCACCCGCTGAAGTTCGCCAGCACCCTGCTGCCATTTGGCTGGGGCCGACGCGCCGTGGTGTTCCTCGTGATGCAGAGCCTGGACAACGCAATCGCGTTTCGGGCCCGGCGGCGCTGGTTCGGTGGAGGCGTTGCGCTGACAACCGAGCAGGATCCGGAGAAACCGAACCCCACCTACATCGATGGCGGCAACAAGGCCGCTGAGTGGCTCGCTCAACACACCGGCGGCGTGGCGCAGAGCATGGCGCTGGAAGCGCTCGCCAATATCCCGACCACGGCACACATCCTCGGTGGCGCCGTTATCGGCAGGGATGCAGACTCCGGTGTGATTGACCGGACCAGCCGTGTGTTCGGGTATCGAAATCTGCTGGTCTGCGACGGCGCGGCGATGCCGGCCAATCCCGGGGTCAACCCGTCGCTGACCATTACCGCCCTGGCCGAGCACGCGATGACCCATGTGCCGTCGGCAAGCGCATAGGCGTGAGAGCACAACAGCAGACGCGCGAGCAGTCACGGACCCGATCATCGTCATGCAGAGCGTGTTCGAACGCCGCTCAGCTAGGCGACGAAGCTTGCAGGAACGCCAATGTCCATGGAATTCCGGCGTGGTGGCGAGCTCCTGCTGCTGATTGCGGCACTAGTCTCGCCGCCAGCGGAGGCCTTCGACTTCACGCTCGGTGAGTCGAACGACATTCAAGGAAAGTGGAACACGACGATCTCGATCGCTTCGGGCTGGCGCCTCCAGGATCGCAGCCCGGCGCTTTACTCGCCTGCCAACGGCAATCTGCAGGGGCTGCCGACCGGCACGGGCGGCAATGCCGACGACGGCAACCTCAACTATTCCAAGGGTGACAACTTCCTGACGGTCGCGGCCCTGGTCAGCACGCTTGAATTGAGTCGAGGTGCCTACGGCGGACTGGTGACGATCAGCGCCTGGTACGACTACACGCTGAACAGGCGAGGCGTTCCGCACGGAAACGAAGCGAACAATTATGTCGCGGGGCAGCCGCTGGGCGACCAGGGCTTTCCAACCCTGGCCAGGTTCGACGGGGTTACGGCGCTCGACCTGTATGCGTACGGCAGCTGGGACCTCGGCGACAGCAAGCTATCGGCGCGACTCGGTCGGCAAGTGGTCAAGTGGGGCAAGAGTCTGGTGCTGCAAGGCGTCGACCAGATCAACCCGATCGAGATCAATACGCTGCGCCGACCGGGCACGCGACTCGAAGAAGCGCTGATTCCCGTTGGCATGCTGTACGGCGACCTGACGCTCGCTGCCGGCACACGATTCGAGGCGTTCTATCAGTTCGAATGGCAGGCCACGGTGCTCGAGCCCTGCGGAACCTATTTTTCGTCGATCGATGCGCTGGTCAGCCCGAAGACGCCCGGCAGTGGCTGTCCTGCCGCCGTCGTGAATGCACCCGATCCAGTCGGGTATCCGGCGCGACAGTTCGTTCCCTTGGCACCAACGACCCAGCCGAAGGACACCGGCCAATACGGCGTCTCGGTACGTCAGAAGGTCGAATCGCTGAACACCGAGTTGGCGTTGTATGCGATGAACATCCATTCGCGAGTTCCGGTGCTCAACGGCATCCGCGGGGTCGTACCGTTCCAGGCCCAGGCCGACGCGACCGGGCAAGTCAATCCCAAGGGAGTCTGGGCCTACCCGGAAGATGTCCACGTCTATGGTGTCAGTGCGGCGTCGCAAGTGGCCGGCTGGTCGCTGGGCGCCGAGCTGAGCTACACGCCGAACCTGCCGGTGCAGATTTCCGTTGGCGATGCGATCTCAGGCCTGCTCTATCCAACGCTCGGCGTGCCGTCTGCATACTGGGGGCCGCTCGGCCCACGCGTGCTCGCCACGCCGGTCGGCGGCGAATTTCTCGCCTATGACCGTGCCAGCAAGACGATGCTGATCCTCAATGCCGTCAAGCCGTTCCAGAACGTGCTCGGCGCGCAGAGCGCACTGCTGGCCGCCGAAGTCGGCCTGTCGTGGGCGGCGGGACTGGATGAGAATCTTCGCTACGGCCGCGGCTATGTGTTCGGCATCGCGCGCAGCCCAAGCTACGGACCGTACAACGAAGTGGTCGCCGGCGGCTGTCCCTTGCTGAATACGCCCAACCAGGCGGGTTGTGCGCCGGAGGGATTCTTTTCGCGCTTCGCCTGGGGCTACCGGCTTCGCGCGCAGCTCAACTACGCGAACGTCGCCGGCAGCGGTGTCACGATCTCACCCAACCTTTTCTGGCTGCAGGACGTGCATGGCTATTCGGTCGACAACCAGATGATCCAGGACCGCAAGACGCTCGCTCTGGGCGTGAACTTTGCGTTCCCGAAGAATTTCAACCTGGGCCTGCTGTACACGTGGTACGCGGACGATGCTCCCTGGAACCCGACGCGCGATCGTGATTTCATCGGCGGCAAGCTCAGCTACTCGTTCTGAGGTCGCGTCCAGTTCGGACGAATCAACTCAGGATTGGCGCCACGCTCCTGACCCGCAATCATGTAACCGAGCAAGGATAAACTTGGCGCGCCTCTCGGCCGATGTTGGCTTCCCAATCAAACGCCTTTGAATCCTTCGTCGATGCCTGCTTCCGCGATCACTGAAGGAGAGCTGCGCCTCTTGTTCGAGGCGTCGTCTCCGTTCGATCGCGAAGCCGACGACTTCGAGCGACTTCTGGCGGAAATCTCGGCTGGATTCATCAATCTGCCTGCCGATCGGATGGATGAAGCGATCGACGCCGCGCTGCGCCGCATCGTTGCGGTACTGGATATCGATCGCAGCACATTGACGCCGGGTCTGGCTCGACAGCGATCGCGTCGAGTTCACGCATTCCGTGGCGCGCGATGGAGTCAGCGCACTTCCGACCGGGTCTGCAGATAGGCAAGAGCGTTCCGTGGGCCTTCGCCAACAGCCTGGCCGGTCGGCCGGTCGTGTTCGCCTGCCTCGATGATCTGCCGCCCGAGGCGAGCATCGACCGCGCCTTCTACCAACGCATCGGGCTCAAATCGCTCGTGAGTGTGCCTTTGCTGGTGGGGGGCGAGTTGCAGGGCGCACTGAGCTTCGGCTGCGTTCGCCGCGAACGAGGCTGGTCTGACGAACTGGTCGGCCGGCTGCAGCTTCTGGCGCAGATCTTTTCCAATGCATTGGCCCACAAGCGTGCGCAGGAGGAACTGGATCAGGCGCTGGGCTTTGAGCGCCTGGCCGCCGACACGCTTGCAGCCCTGCTGCTCGCTGCGCCAGAGGACCAGGACGTCGCCATGGAGCGCGGATTGCGCGATATCGCACAGAACCTTGGAGGAGATCGAGCGACGTTGTGGGAACGGCTGCCTAGCGGCTCTGGATTCCGCAAGGCCTACCGGTGGCTCGGCGAGGGCATCGCGGACCCTCCCGATCGCGTCTCGGTCATCGAACTGCCGTGGATCGGCGTACAGCTGAACAGCGGCACCGTTCTTCGTCTTTCTCGCCTGTCGGATTTGCCGTCCGAAGCCGAGCCGGACAAGTTGGCGCTGCGGGAACTCGGCATCAGATCCTTGTTGATGGCCCCGCTTTCGGCGTCCGGCGAGATTGTCGGCGCGCTGTCCGTCGCCTCGTTGAGCGTGGAGCGCACCTGGCCCGAGGCGCTGGTTCCGCGCCTGCGCCTGCTGGCGGAAGGTTTTGCGAGTCTGTACATACGCCGCGCTGCCTCGCGCGCGAAGCAGGCTGCCGAGACCGAGGCGATGCAATGGCGCGAGCGGCTTGCACACCTGGTGCGGGTCCATACGGTCGGGGAAATGTCGGCCGCGATCGTCCATGAGATCACGCAACCACTGGGAGCGATCGAGAACTATGCGCTGGCCGCGCGCCGTCGCGCGCAGGAATCCGAACCGGATCTCGCGAAGATCGTCGAGTTGCTCGACAAAACCGTCGGCCAGGCCGCGCGCGCCGGCGGCGTGGTGACCCGCTTGCGCGGGCTGGTCAAGCGCCACACCCTCGACCTGGCTGAAGTTGACCTCGAGCGCTCGGTCAGAACCTGCATCGAAATGGTGAAAGCCGACGGTGAACGACGCGGCATAGGCATCGAACTGCGGGTTGCCGAACACTTGCCGCGCATCATCGCCGATGAAATCCATGTGCAACAGGTCGTTCTGAACCTGCTGCGCAATTCAATCGAGGCAATCGCACTGACGCCAGGTCCGCGTCAAGGCGAGATCATCGTGAACATCTCCCGCGACCGCCCTGGAGCGGTCACGGTCGGGGTGGCCGACAACGGGCCGGGCATCGAGCCCGATGATCCGGAGCGCGTGTTCGTACCGTTCTTTTCGACCAAGTCCTCGGGCCTGGGCGTCGGCCTTGCCATCTGCCGAAAATTGATCGAAGCGCACGGCGGCAAGCTCTGGGCCGCGCGCAATCCCGACGGTGGCGCACTGTTCCAGTTCACGCTTCCGGTACGTGCAGTCGGATCCTGAACTCATGATCGGGCCCACCGTCTTCATCGTCGACGACGACGAGGCTTTTCGCGATTCGGTCAAGGAACTGCTCGGTTCGGTCGGGCTCGCCTGCGAGACCTACCGGTCGGCGCTCGAGTTCATCGATGCCTACGATGCCGCGCGACCCGGCTGCCTTGTGCTCGACGTGCGCATGGCGCACATGAGCGGCATCGCGCTGCAGGCGAAGCTGAAGGACATGGGAGCGCAGATTCCGGTCGTGTTCATCAGCGGCCACGGCGACATCGCAATGGCGGTTAACACAATCAAGAACGGCGCAGTCGACTTCGTGCAGAAGCCGTATCGCGAGCAGGAGTTACTGGACGCCGTGAACGAGGCGCTGCGCCAGGACGCCGCGCGACGCGCCCCGGTGGCGGAGGCCGGCGCGCTGGCGGCGCGCATCGCAACGCTCACCGCGCGCGAACGCGAGGTCATGGACCTCGCGCTGAAGGGCTATTCGAGCAAGTTGATCGCAAAGGAACTCGACATCAGCCATCGGACGGTCGAACAGCACCGTAGCCGCCTGCTGGAAAAGCTGGACGTGAGTTCGATCACGGACCTGCTTCGCCTGACGCACGAACGACGGTCGGGATAAGCAGGACGGTAGCGTCGCGATGATCGCAATGCGATCGGCCTGATGGCTCGGCGCGGGCCGCGAAGAAAAGCGCAGTCTGCGCAAGTGTCAGACGTGCGAAGCGTGGTCGGCGTCCAGCAGTGAAGTCAGGACGTTGACGTCGAGCAACGAACGCATCAGTAGGCATCTTCCTCGCGCAGCGCATCGATTAACTCGTTCGTCACGATGCTGCCGCGCGAGGCAAACGGTCGAAAGCCGTAAACCGCACGCGGCTCACGCGCGGCTGGTGTTCCATAGGGCGCCGTAAGAGCACTTCGCGCGAGCATGGAAACCACTTTTCCTGCGGTCTTCTTTTCGCGGCGAGCAATTTCCTTGGCGGCCTGCAGGACGTCGTCGTCAATGTCTAAGGTGGTGCGCATGCATCAGATGCTAGGGCATCAGGCATCTCGGCGTAAAGAAACCCGAGGGCTTTGCGCAACCTGGACGTTCGACCATCCTTATTGCTCATCGACCCAACATCAGCCATCGAACGGTCGAACAGCACCGTAGTCGCCTGCTCGAAAAACTGGACCTGAGTTCGATCACCGACCTGCTTCGTCTGATGCACGAGCGTCGCGCCGGCTAGGGAATGCCGGCATACCTACGCGACATCCGTGAGCGCGCGGATAGGCCTTCCGCTCCGGTCCGTCCACTATCTCCGTATTCGTCAACGCAGCGTCGACATCGCCTGCCGGCGCCGTCGCGTGCACGACCGTGATGTCGCTGGGCTCGCTGGAGCGCAATGGGCACCACCGTCTTTATCGTCAATCCGGATCCGGACGAGCGGAAGTGGATTGCATCGGTTCTCGCATCGGCGGCGATCGACGTGGTCTTTGTGGACGACGGCACGGCGCTGCTTACGCGTCTGGCGACCACCGAGGGCGCCTGCCTCATTGCGTGCACCGAGCCGGACGCTGCCACCGCACTCGAACTGGTCCGCGAACTCCGGAGCCGGGGCGAAGCGCTGCCGGTCATTGTGATCGGGCCGCACAGCGCGTTCAGGACGGCAGTCGACATCGCGCGGCTGGCCTCGACCGACTTCCTCGAACGCCCGGTCAGCGCGCAGGAACTGCTGGGTGCGGTAGGTCGTGCCCGCAGTGTCTCGACATGACGGCGTCACAAAGGCACCGTATGTGGTCTAGGTGTACACACGGATAGTCGTGAGGGTGATGGTGTTGGAAGCTCTGGGGCGGTGGTGTTGGAAGCTCTGGGGCGGCTAATGCGGGTTCTCCGCGTAGGAAGGCATTTCCTCACCGCACGTTCGCCCGATCCGGGCAACCTTCTTGTGCCTTGCGATTCGCATGCGAAGGGCTGGACGGTCATCAGCATCAAGAACGACTGGAAGAAGATCTTCGCGCTCGAATAGCTGCGCTCGAGATCGGCGCTGAATCACAGGAGGGAATATGAACGGCACCGTCACAAGAATGCTTGCACTGCTGGGCGTCGCGCTCCTGTCGGGTCTCTCGCAGGTCCAGGCGCAACAGAAGCCGAACGTTCTGATTATCTGGGGCGACGACATCGGCTACTGGAACCTCAGCGCCTACAACCTGGGGATGATGGGCTACAAGACGCCGAATATCGATCGGATCGCGAAGGAAGGGGCGCTGTTCACCGACTGGTACGGACAGCAGAGCTGCACCGCCGGACGCGCTGCCTTCATCACCGGCCAGACGCCATTTCGCACCGGCTTATTGAAGGTGGGCCTGCCCGGCGCCAAGGAAGGACTGAAGGCGCGCGACGTCACGATCGCCGAGTCTGCTGAAGGCCCAGGGCTACATGACCGGGCAATTCGGCAAGAACCATCTCGGTGATCTCGACGAGCATCTGCCGACCGCGCACGGCTTCCAGGAGTTCATGGGATCGCTGTACCACCTGAACGCCGAAGACGAGCCCGAGCACGAGGATTACTTCAAGCGAGACGACCTGCGCAAGAAGTACGGCACTCGCGGCGTCATTCACACCTACGCCAATCCGGACGGCACGCAGAAGATCGAGAGCACCGGCCCGCTCAACAAGAAGCGGATGGAAACGATCGACGACGAGGTCACCAAGGAAACGATCCGTTTCATGGCCGACGCGAAAAAGGCCGGCAAACCGTTTTTCCTCTGGTGGAACTCGACCCGCATGCACATCTGGACGCGACTGAAGGAAGCGTCGCGCGGCAAGACCGGGCTTGGCATCTACCCCGACGGCATGGTCGAGCACGACGCGCACGTCGGCCAGTTGCTCGACGCGCTAAAGGAGATGGGTTTCGATCAAAACACGATCGTCATGTACTCGACCGACAACGGCGCCGAGAAATTCACGTGGCCCGACGGCGGCACGGCGCCGTTCCGCGGTGAGAAGAACACCAACTGGGAAGGCGGCTACCGCGTGCCTGCGTTCATCCGCTGGCCCGGCGTCATCAAGCCCGGCACCGTGCTGAACGACGTCTTTGCGCACGAGGACATGCTGCCGACGATCATGGCCGCCGCCGGCGTGCCTGACGTCAAGGAGCAACTGAGAAAGGGCATGAAGGTCGGCAACAAGACCTTCAAGGTCCACCTTGACGGCTACAACATCACCGATGCACTCGCCGGCAAGACGCCCAGTCCGCGCCACGAATTTTTCTACTGGAACGACGACGGCAGTCTCGTCGGCCTGCGCTACGACCAGTGGAAGATCGTCTTTGCCGAACAGAAAGCGCATGGTGCCGATGTCTGGCGCCAACCATTCACGCCCTTGCGCGCGCCCAAGATCTTCAACTTGCGATCGGACCCGTTCGAGATTGGAGATGTGGAGGCAATGGACTGGAACCGGTGGTGGGCCGAGCACATTTTCCTGTTGGTGCCGGCGCAGCAGTACGTCGGCCAGTTTCTCGGTACGTTCAAGGAGTTTCCACCGAGCCAGCGACCTGGCAGCTTTTCGATCGACAGCGCGTTGGAGTCGTTGCAAACGGCTAGCGGAAGCAACTGAAAGAACTTGTTGCGCCCAGCGGGCAATAGGGAGGCGATAGAAGCATGAAAAAATTCTTCAGCATCGTCGGTGTGCTTGTCGTGGTGGGCGCGGTAATCGGGGGAGTGCTCTACGTCACGTTTCCCGTGGCCATGACGACCTATGGCGGCATGGGACTCAACTTCCTCAAGTCGCTGTCTGCGCCGGCAGGCACGCTGACCATCGAGACGAATCCGGCCTACAAAGCGCCGGCAGCTGCAGCGTCCTCACCACCGCTGGCCGATGCGGCATGGCCCAATGCTGCGGTTGGCGACTGGCCAAGCTACAACAGGACTCCGACCTCGCAGCGGTTCTCGCCGCTCGACCAGATCAACGCGAAGAATGTCGGGAACCTGAAGGTCCTGTGCACCTACGACCTCGGCATGTTCACTGCCTTTGAATCCGGTCTGATCATGGTGAACAACGCTCTGATCGGCACCGCCGAGTTCGAGATTTTCTCCATCAACCCGGCCACGTGCGCCGAGAACTGGCGCACGCGCCTGGACTATCCCGGCGCGCTTCTGCCGGCCAACCGCGGCGCCGCCTACATGGACGGCCTGCTGTTTCGCGGCACACAGGACTGTCGGGTGCTGGCCTTCGATTTCAAGACGGGCAAGCAAGTGTGGGAGACGACGATCTGCGACACGAAACGTGGCGAGTCGGTGCCGTCGGCGCCGATTGCCTGGGACGGCCTCGTCTACGTCGGCAATGCCGGCGGAGACTACAAGGGTGGCAAGGGCAAGGTCTACGCACTCGAGGGCAAGACCGGCAAGATCGTCTGGCAGTTCTTTCTCGTCCCCAAAGTCGAAGGCGACGTCGTCCGAGGCCCGGTGGGCAAGTCGCCGCTCGACGCGACGACCTGGAACAACGCGCCGGGCATTCCCATCAGCGGCGGCGGGACCTGGACCTCGTACACGCTCGATATCAAGAACGGTTTGCTGTACGTCCCCGGAGGCAATCCGGCGCCCGACTTCGCCTCGGGAGCACGCGAAGGCGAGAATCTCTTCACCGACTCGGTCGTGGTGCTCGACGCCAAGACGGGCGACTACAAGAACAACTTCAAGGTCGTGAAGAAGGACTGGCATGACTGGGACGTGTCCAGCCCGCCGATCCTGCTTCAAACCATGGGCGGCAAGCAGCTGATGGCGGTCGCGCCGAAGGATGGCCACCTCTATGGCTACGATCTCGCCACCAACAACCTGCTCTACCGCGTGCCGGTGACCACGATCGAGAATGTCGAGGGCACGTTCGCCGTCGGCCAGAACGTTCATTTCTGTCCGGGTCCGGTGGGAGGCACTGAATGGAACACCCCGGGCTTCGATCCGACCAGGAATCTCATCATCACCGGTACCGTCGACTGGTGCGATACGGTGACGATCAAGACCGACGAGAGAATGCGGAAGGTGGCCGTCGGGCAGCCCTGGACCGGAATGGCGACGTGGAACCCGATCAACATGTTCGGCAAGGAAGACCCCACCGACGGACACTGGGCCGGATGGATCTATGCCAGCGACGCCGACACCGGGGTCTGGAAATGGCGCGCCAAGTCCAACTATCCCATTGTCGCCGCCATCACGCCGACGGCGGGTGGAATCGTGTTCTTCGCTGACCTCGGCGGCAATTTCTACGCGTTGGATTCTTCCACCGGCCAGAAACTCTGGGGAGGGCCGCTCGGAACCGGCGGCGGGATCGGAGGCGGCGTGATCACGTACACCGTGGATGGCGTGCAGAAAGTTGCCGTCGCTGACGGATTCACGATGGTCGCGTGGCCAACGAAGCCGAGGCACGCAAGGGTCGTCATCCTGGGCCTCGACAGCGCCGCCGCGAAGAAGTGACAGGGGAGCTTCGAACCATGGACCTCGATCCCGTCTTCCTCTCGCGGCTCCAGTTCGCGTTCCTGATCAGCTTCCACATCATCTTCCCGTCCTTCACGATCGGGTTGGCGGCGTGGCTGGCGACGATCGAGGGCGCGCGGCTCGCCACCGGCAACCCGCTCTACCGGCGCGTCTTCGATTTCTGGCTCAAGGTGTTCGCGGTCTCGTTCGGCATGGGCGTGGTGACGGGTGTCGTGATGGCGTTCCAGTTCGGCACCAACTGGGGCGTGCTGGCGCAGAAGGCCGGCTCGATCCAGGGGCCGCTGCTCGGCTACGAAGCTTTCACCGCGTTCATGCTGGAGGCGACGTTCTTCGGCGTGATGCTGCTCGGGCGCGACCGCGTGTCGCCGCGCTTCTATTTCTTCGCCTGCTGCATGGTCTCGCTCGGGACGATGTTCTCGTCGTTCTGGATTCTCGCCAACAACAGCTGGATGCAGGTGCCGGTCGGCCACACGATCGTCGACGGCAAGATCATCCCTGCGGACTGGAGCGAGATCGTGCTCGGGTCGGTGATGATGGTCCGCTGGCCGCACATGCTGCTCGCTGCATTCCTGACAACCGGCATGTGCGTGGCAGCCACCGGCGCCTGGTATGTGTTGCGCAATATCCATCGCGCCGAGGCGCGCGTGATGCTGAACTGGGGGCTTGGCTTCGTCGCGGTAGTGATTCCGATCCAGCTCTTCTTCGGCCACCTGACGGGTCTCTACGTCCTCAAGCATCAGCCGGCGAAGTTCGCGGCGATCGAGGCGCGCTGGAAGACGCAGCAGCCGGCCAGCGAAGTGCTGATGGCGATTCCCGACGAGAAGAACGAACGCAATCTCTTCGCGATCGAAATCCCGAAACTCGGCAGCATGATCGCCTCGGGCAACTGGACCGCGAAAGAGATCGGACTGGAGGCGTTCCCGAAAGAAGACCGCCCACCGGTGGTGATCCCGTTCTTCGGCTTTCGCTTCATGGTGGGGATGGGACTGATCATGCTCGCGGTCTCGTGGTTCGGTAACTTCCTCCGCTGGCGCGGCCGGCTCGAGACGACGCGCTGGTTTCTCTGGGGAACGTTGCTCGCGTTTCCGACCGGCTTCGTCGCCGTCCTCTGCGGGTGGTTCACGGCCGAGGTCGGGCGTCAGCCGTGGGTCGTGTACGGGCTGCTGCGCACCAAGGACGCGGTCACACCGTCGCTCACGACCGGCGACGTGCTGTTCTCGCTCGCCTGCTACGTTCTCGTCTACGCCGTGGTCTATTCGTTCGGCCTGTACTACATCTACAAGCTGTTGCATGAAGGACCGACCGACGACGCGAAAGCCATCCCTGGCGCTACCGGCAGGCGGCCGATGGCGTTCGCCGACAGTGCCGAGACGGCGACCGGCAGCAAGCTTCAGACCGGCGGATAAGCGCCATGGAACCGAGCAATCTCGCATTGTTCTGGGCCGGCGTGATCGCCGCCGCGATCCTGCTCTACGTCATCCTGGACGGCCTCGATCTCGGCGTCGGCGTGCTGTTCGGCACGACCAAGGAGGCGCACCGGGCACGAATGATGGGCACGATCGCTCCGTTCTGGGACGGCAACGAGACCTGGCTGGTGGTGATCGGCGCGGGACTCTTTGCGGCGTTTCCCGACGTTTATGCGGTGTTCCTCGGCGCGTTCTACCTCCCGGTTCTGCTGTTGCTGTTGGGCCTGATCTTCCGTGGCGTCGCGTTCGAGTTCCGCTTCCGCAGCGAGCGCATGCGCCCGGTCTGGGACTGGGGCTTTTTCCTCGGCTCGACGGTCGTGGCCTTCGTCCAGGGCGCGGCGGTCGGCGCGATGATCCGCGGCATTCCAGTCGCGAATGGCCAGTACGCCGGCGGTCCGTTCGGCTGGCTTCATCCGTTTGCGATTCTCACCGGGATCGGGCTCGTGCTCGGGTACGCGCTGCTCGGGGCGGGCTGGCTCGTGCTCAAGAGCGACGGCGAGCTGCGTGACTGGGCCTACGCCCGCATCCGGTGGCTCGCCGCGGGCGTGCTGGTCGTCCTGTTCCTCGCGTTCGCATTCACGTTCGACTACAGCGTCGTCGCGCGAAGCAATCTGCACGCAAGGCCTTGGGGCTTCGTGTTCCCCGCGATCGGTGTGCTGGCACTGGTGGGGATCTTCTTCGGGGCGTGGCAGAAGCGCGATGGCTGGCCGTTTGCGATGACCGCGCTCTTCTTCGTCGCCGCCTTCCTGAGCCTGGGGGTGATGCTCTGGCCGTACATGATTCCGTATTCGATCACGGTCGCAGACGCGGCGGCGCCGGAAGCCTCATTGCGATTCCTGTTCTACGGCGGTGTCGTGGTCCTGCCCGTCATCGCCGCCTACACGATCGGCGTCTACTGGGTCTTCCGCGGCAAGGTTCGCAAGGGCTACAGCCGAGCGACCGGAGGCGGGACCTAAGTTGATTTCAACGAGCACTTGAAGGAATGATCGATGGCCGATCAGGCAACGCAGCCATACCGATTCGAAGTCAGGCCGACCGCGGACACTCACTTCGGGTGGCTGCGCACCCGCTTGAGCGTCGAGCGCACGCTGATGTCGTGGGTGCGGACGGCGATGGCGCTGATCGGCTTCGGCTTCACGATCGTGCAGTTCTTCGAACATCTCCACGCGATAGCCGGCGTTGCCCCGCCCCTTCGGCCGCAGGCGCCCCGGTATCTGGGGCTGTCACTCATCGCGGCCGGTGTGTTCGCGCTGCTCATCTCGATTTGGCAGTACCGGAAAGTGGTGCACTACCTGTGGAGCGACGAATACAAACCCGTCGCCGGAGTGGGTGACGTCGTCCGCGTGACGCCCCTGATTGCGGTTGCGATCGCGTTGATCTTCATCGGCCTGTTCGCATTCGGAGCGGTGTTCATCCGCGCGGTATAGACGTTTGCGGAGACGAGAGTAATGACGGAGATCGCCACGGTGGAAACCAACTCGCCGATGCACGACGACAAGCTCGTCGAGGCTTCGCCTCCGTCCGGCAAACCGTCCGGCCGAAGGCATGGTCTGGATTCCGGGCGGGACCTTCCTGATGGGGTCCGACCACCATTACCCGGAGGAGGCGCCGCGCACAAGGTGACCGTGAACGGATTCTGGATGGATCGGTACACCGTGACCAACGCCGATTTTCGCCGCTTCGTCGAGGCGACCCGGTACGTCACGCTCGCCGAGCGGCCCGCAAACGCGGCGGACTACCCCGGGGCGAAGCCTGAACTGCTCGAACCCTCGGCGGTCGTCTTCCGCAAGACCGCGGGCCCGGTCGACCTGCGGGACCCCCACAACTGGTGGACCTATGTGCGCGGTGCCGACTGGCGACATCCGCAGGGGCCGGGCAGCAGCCTCCAGGGGCTGTGGAAGCATCCGGTGGTGCACGTGGCCTACGAGGACGTCGAAGCGTATGCGAAGTGGGCCGGAAAAGAACTGCCGACCGAAGCCGAGTGGGAGTTCGCCGCGCGCGGCGGGCTCGAAGGCGCGGAGTACGCGTGGGGAGACGAGTTCACTCCCGGCGGAAAGTCGATGTGCAATACCTGGCAGGGCGAGTTCCCGTGGCAGAACCTGCTGACCGACGGCTACGAATGGACTGCGCCGGTCGGCTCGTTTCCGCCGAACGGTTACGGGCTGTACGAAATGGCCGGCAACGTCTGGGAGTGGACAACGGATTGGTATCAGGAGCACGGCAAGATCGACCAGGCGTGCTGCACACTGGAGAACCCCCGGGGCGGGGAAGCGGAGCAGAGCTACGACCCACGCCTGCCTAACGTTCGCATCCCGAGAAAAGTGATGAAAGGGGGCTCGTACCTGTGCGCGCCGAACTACTGCCGGCGCTACCGGCCGGCGGCACGCATGGCGCAACCGATCGATACCGCGATCGGCCACCTCGGATTCCGCTGCATCGTGCGTGTAAGCGCTTCAAAAGTCGCGGTCGCAAACGACCGCTAACTGAAAGGAGTAAAGGCATGGCAAAGACGGACAAACCCAATATCCTCATTCTCTGGGGCGACGACATCGGCATCTGGAACATCAGCCATTTCAGTCGCGGCATGATGGGCTATCAAACCCCGAACATCGACCGCATCGCGAAAGAGGGCGTGACTTTCACCGACTACTACTCGCAGCAGAGCTGTACCGCCGGGCGTGCGTGCTTTATCACCGGCCAGAACCCGATCCGCACGGGACTCACCAAGGTGGGCATGCCCGGCGCGACGGTTGGATTGCAGAAGGAAGACCCGACCATCGCCGAATTGCTTAAGCCGCTCGGCTACGCGACCGGTCAGTTCGGAAAGAATCACCTCGGCGATCGCGATGAATTTCTCCCCACCGTGCACGGCTTCGACGAGTTCTTCGGCAATCTCTATCACCTGAACGCGGAGGAAGAGCCGGAGCTGCCCGACTACCCGAAGGACCCCAGGTTCAAGAAGCAGTTCGGCCCGCGCGGTGTGCTCCATTGCAAGGCCGACGGCAAGGGCGGGCAGACGATTGAAGACACCGGGCCGCTGACCAAGAAGCGAATGGAAACCATCGACGAGGAGATCACGGAACGTGCGCTCGCGTGGATGGAAAAGCAGGCCAAGGCCAACCAGCCGTTCTTCCTCTGGTACAACGCGACGGCGATGCACTTCCGCACGCACGTCGCCGCAAAGAATCTCGGCAAGAGCGGCCAGGACCCTTACAGCGATCGCATGGTCGTCCACGACGAACAGATCGGCATGATGCTCGACAAGCTCGATGAACTCGGCATCGCTGACAACACCATCGTCATGTACTCGACCGACAACGGGCCGGAGAACGACACCTGGCCCGACGGCGCCACCACGCCGTTCCGTGGACAGAAGGACTCCAACTGGGAGGGCGGCTGGCGCGTGCCATGCTTCATGCGCTGGCCGGGGAAGATCAAGCCGGACTCGGTACTGAACGGCATCGTCTCCCACATCGACATGTTTCCGACTCTGCTGGCTGCGGCCGGCAACGCGGACGTGACGAAACAACTCCTCGAAGGCTCCACGGTGGGCGGAAAGAAATTCAACGTCCATCTCGACGGCTACAACATGCTTCCGTACCTGACCGGCCAGGCGAAGGAAACTCCGAGACCCGGCATCATCTACTTCAGCGACGATGGGGAGGTCATCGCGGTGCGGGTCGGCGACTGGAAGTTCAATCTGGCCGTGCAACGAGCCAATACGATGAGGCAGTGGGCGGAACCGTTCGTCAAATTACGGCTGCCGTACATCATGAGCATGCGCCGTGATCCGTTCGAGAAGGCGGAGTACAACTCGAACACCTATCTGGACTGGATGGTCGATCACGTGCCTCAGATCTATTTGATGCAGGCATTTGTGGCGCAACAGATCGAAGGGTTCGCCAAGTTTCCGCCCAGGCAGAAACCGGCGTCGTTTAACCTCGACGCGGTGTTGGCGCAGGTGTCGAAGCACGGCAATTCCTGACGTCTACAGGGTCTTGCAGGCATCGCCGTGGGCGCCTCAAGCACCTCGGTGGAACTAGCCCATGCAGGAGATGATCTCCTGCATGGGCTGCTCTTTCCCTGCGCGTCAAACATCGTGAAAAACCACGAATCACGAAGCGTGGATGCCGCCAGCGTCGGGGCGGAAGTGCGCGCGTTCTACGAACGTCACCCCTATCCACCCCCCGTCGACACTCTCGAAAAATATCGAGGCCTCGGGCAGGACCGGCAGAAACGTCGCGTCGACTATCACCTCTTCTGGCCCGCAAGCCCTTATCGCGAGGATCAATCCATCCTGATTGCCGGCTGCGGGACTTCTCAGGCGGCCAAGCATGCCTTGCGTTGGCCTGCGGCTCGCGTTACCGGCATCGACTTCAGCGCAACCAGTGTGCGCTCGACCGAGGATCTCAAGCGGAAATACAACCTGGACAATCTCCGCGTCGTTCAGCTTCCCATCGAGCGCGTCGGCGACTTGAACGAGAGCTTCGATCAAATCATCTGCACCGGTGTCCTCCATCACCTGGCTGAGCCCGACGCGGGGCTCAGCGCACTGCGCGGTGTGCTCAATCGGGACGGAGGCGCGATGCAACTCATGGTGTATGCGCCCTATGGACGAACCGGCATCTACATGCTGCAGGAATTCTGCAGGCGGATCGGAATTAAGGCCAACGATGAAGAGATCCGCGATCTCATCACGGCGCTCAAAGCGTTGCCCCGCGGCCATCCGTTGGAAACTTTGCTGCGCGAAGCGCCGGATTTCCGCGATGAGGCGGCACTCGCCGACGCGTTGCTGCATCCGCAGGACCGTGCCTATTCGGTGCCGCAGCTATTCGATTTGATCGAAAAGGCAGGACTGACATTCGGCCGGTGGCTAAAACAAGCACCGTACACACCTCATTGCGGGGTCGCGCCAACGATCCCGCAAGCTTCTCGGCTGACGAAGCTTCCCCTCGCCGAGCAGTACGCTGCCATGGAACTATTTCGCGGAACGATGGTTCGCCACAGCGTGATTGCTTATCGAGACGACAGCCCTGGCGGCGCGCAACGGATAAGTTTTGGCGGCGATGCGTGGCTCGACTACGTGCCGCTTCGAATGCCAGACACGATATGCGTTCAGGACCGCCTGCCCCCCGGGGTGGCGGCTGTTCTGATCAACCCGACACATGCCTACCGGGATCTGATCATGCCAATCGATTCAACAGAAAAGGCTTTGTTCGATGCCATCGATGGGAACCGTAGCATCGGCGGCATAGTGGAAACAACGTTGACATCCTCACAAGCAAAGCCGCAACTCGACATGGCGCGCACCTTGTTTGAAAAGCTCTGGCACTACGATCAGGTCGTGTTCGACGCGTCGCGATCCGGTTGCGCCGAGTCGGATCTCAGTCCCGGCAAGGGGAAGGCAATGGCAGAGGTAGCGGTCTTGAAAGGGAGTTAAACCATGGCAGAGGTCGGTGCCACACTACCCTCATGGAACGATGGTCCTGCGAAAGCGGCCATCGTCGACTTCGTCGCGCGAGTAACGAAGTCCGGCGGACCGGACTTCGTGCCAGTGCCCGCGCGCATCGCGACCTTCGACAACGACGGCACCCTGTGGTGCGAGCAGCCGCTGCAGGTGCAGGTCTTCTTCGCCCTCGACCGGCTCAAGGGGCTCGCGGCGAAAGACCCGACGATGAAGGACCGCCAGCCTTACAAGGCCTTCCTCGAACATGACCTGAAGACTATTCACGATTCACCGAGCTTGGGAAGAAAGCCGCGTTCGAGGTGGCGCTCGTGACCCACGCTGGGGGGACGGAAGACGAGTTCGACCGAACGGGGCGGGGGTGGCTCGCGTCCGCGCGGCACCCCAAGTTGGGCGGCTTTTCACGCAATGCGTCTACCAGCCGCAACTCGAGCTGCTCGACTACCTTCGCGCCAACGGCTTCAAGACGTTCATCGTCTCGGGTGGCGGAATCGACCTGATGCGCGCCTTCGCCGAAGAGGTCTACGGCATTCCGCCCGAGCAAGTAATCGGCTCGAGCGTGAAGACGCGCTTCGAGGTCCAGGACGGCCGCGGCGTGCTGGTCAAGCTCGCCGAGCTCGGCAGCTTCGACGACCGGGAGGTCAAGCCGCAGAACATCCAGCTGCATATCGGCAGGCGGCCGATCCTCGCCTTCGGCAACTCGGATGGGGACCTCGCGATGCTGCGCTACGTCAAGTCCGGCGACGGCCCGCGCCTCGCGCTGCTGCTGCACCACGACGACGCTGAGCGCGAGGTCGCGTACGACCGCGACTTCGAGTTGAGCCCGCTCGTCGAGGCGCTCGACCGCGCCGGCGAGTACGGCATCACCGTTACGAGCATGAAACGCGATTGGAAGAAGATTTTTCCGTTCGCGTAGCGCGAAAACAGAGGAGGCCTTAGATGTCGGAGATTCAGGAATTCTTCACCCGATTCTGGGACCAATTGATCGCGCAATGGAACGGGCCCTTGTCGTTTCGCCTGATCCTCAACCCCGTCATGGCGACGATCCTGGCCCTTCGCGACGGCTTGAAAGATGCGCGGGCCGGCCGGTCACCTTACTTGCAGACCATCCTGTTCGATCCATCCCAGCGGGCTGCCTACCTTCGGGAGGGACTGAAAAGAGTTAGCAGAGTCATCATCCTTTCGTTTGTGATGGACGCGATCTATCAGTTCATGGTTTTGCGCACGCTTTACGTGGGAGAAGCGTTGGTCACCGTGTTCGTGCTCGCGGTTCTTCCTTATGCGTTGATTCGAGGTTCGGTCCACCGCATCGCGCGACGCCTGTACGGAAAAGCTGCACAACGGCGTGACTGACTCGCGCTCAATCGATGCTTGGCTTCGAACGCGCAATTTTTGGATCGCCGGGTTGCCCGGGCGCATTGCGCTCGGGGGCGCAATCAGGAGGGGACACCATGAAACGAAACACACTGCTGCACACGCTAGGTTGCGCCCTTATCGCCGCCACGACGTTCGCAGGTCTGCCGGCGATGGCCCAGCAGAACAAACCCAACGTCGTGTTCATCCTTCTCGACGATGTTCGGTTCGGCGACCTCGGCCCTTACGGCGGCGGCGAGTTGCGCGGAGCGCCGACGCCGCGCATCGACCAGCTTGGCCGCGAGGGTCTGCGGCTCACGCAGTTCCTGGTGGAACCCGCGTGTACGCCTTCGCGCGCGGCACTGATGACCGGGCAATACTCGATTCGCAGCGGCCTGTCGCTGATCATTCTTCCTGGTAGTCCCAACACGCTGTCCGGCAAAGCCATCACCATGGCCCAGATGTTCAAGGGTGTCGGCTATTCCACTGCCATCTATGGCAAATGGCATTTGGGTAAGGATCCACAGAGTTTGCCGACCGCGCACGGCTTCGATGAGTTTTATGGCATTCGCCCGACGAATCATGGGACTCCGCCACCTACGTCAGTACGATCGAACTCACGCACTCGATAAGGGCGCCGCGCGATTACCTGCTGGCGAAGGGGCCGCAGATCTACGAGGCAGTAGCAAACGGTCCGTTGAAGGACCTCGGGCCGTTTACCCCGGAAGTCAGGGCCGAGATCGACGGGACGCTCGTGGCCAAGGGTATCGAGTTCATGAAGCGGCAGAAGGCCGCCGGCAAAGCGTTTTTCTTGTACTTGCCGATCTCGGTCGGCCATCCGCCGACTTATCCGGCGCCTCAATTCAAAGGCAAATCGCGCATCGGCCAGTACGGCGACAAATTGATGGAAGGCGACTATCACGTTGGCCTGATCATGGACGCCCTGAAGGAACTCGCGATCGACGAGAACACGCTTCTGGTGCTCGCTTCAGACAATGGGCCGGCCGGTCAAGCTGTGCGTGAATTCGGCAACCAGGGAACACCGGACAATGGAAACGCGGGCCCATTCCGCGGCGAATTGGGGGACGTCACCGAAGGTTCGATCCGCACGGCGTGTCTCATCCGCTGGCCCGGAAAGATCAAACCGGCCACCACCTCGTACGCCATGTTCTCGATCATGGATTTCTTTCCGAAATTCGCAAGCATCGTCGGCGGCAAGGTCCCGACCGACCGTCCGATCGACGGCGTCGACCAGACCGACGTTTTGCTCGGCAAGAGCGAGGCCGGAAAGCGGGAGAGCCTGCTGAGTTTCGTTGGTCCCGACCTGTTGGCGGCGCGCTGGAAACAATGGCGCGTGTATTTCACCGATGTGCATCCGACCGGTATCGGCACGCAGCGCCTGGACGGCCTGGGGTCGGCCAGCGCACCCATGGCCGGCTACCCGAAGGTCTACAACATCGAGATGGACCCGCACGAGGATCTCAACGTTGCGGGGCTATTTGGATGGACCGGTCTGATTCTGGACGAGGTCAAGGAATACTCTGGAAACGCTCAGGAAGTATCCGAATCCGCCCGCGGCCAACATCACTCAATTTCGTAGTCGTAGTGACTGAAGAGTTGACGATGAGGTCATCACGCCTGTTTCGCGAGCGCGGATTCATCGCTCGCTCTGCGAGCGGCGCGCTCGTACTTGCTGTCACGCTTCTGCCCTGGGCGAGCGCCAGCGCCGACGAGGGCGGGGTGCCGTTCTGGTTCTCCGGCCAGTACGCGAGCCTGGCGGCCGTGCCCGCCACCCCGGGTTGGTTCTTGCCGCTGCAGGGCTATTACTACAGCGGCGACGCGTCAAGCGACGAGTCGCTTCCTCGCGGCGATAGCGTCGCGCTTGGGCTTTATTCGCGCCTGCCGTTGCTTCTCACTCAGCCGACGTACGCGCCCGACACGAAACTGCTCGGCGGCCAGCTCGCGGTCGGGGTCGGGTTCGGCTACGGGAAGAACACGACGCAAGCCGACGTCTCAATATCTCCGCGCGGCATCGAGTTCGAGAGAAGCGACTCCGATTCAGGCGGAACCGACCTCTATCCAGTCGTGAACCTCGCATGGGCGAGCGGGAATGACAACTGGATGACGTATCTCACCGGCGATATCCCGGTCGGGTCCTACGACAGCAAGCGGCTGTCGAACATCGGCCTCGGTCATGGCGCGATCGACGCGGGCGGCGGGTATACCTACCTCAACCAGAAGAACGGTCGGGAGTTTTCTGCTGTGGTGGGTTTCACGTACAACTTCGAGAATTCAAGCACGACTACAAGAACGGCGTTGACTCGCACCTTGATTGGGCCGCCTCGCAGTTCCTGTCCGCGAACTGGGAGGTCGGCCTGGTGGGCTACGTGTATTACCAGCTCACCGGTGACAGCGGCTCGGGTGCGAAGCTCGGGCCCTTC
>CAVTND010000010.1:0-459299 GCA_963735955.1 uncultured beta proteobacterium
TACCTCATCGAGGACGTGTTCCGGCACCGCACGCACTACCTCGTCGTGGAGAGGGGCGGAATTCTGAGCGGGATCCTGCCATTGGCGCAGGTGAAGAGTTTGCTGTTCGGTCACTCGCTGGTTTCACTGCCGTTCGCCGTCTACGGCGGCGCGGCGGCGACCGACGACGCGAGCCGAGCTGCGCTGCACCGTGCAGCGGCCGAACTCGCCCGCCAACTCGGCGTCGATCACCTTGAACTGCGCAACCGGACTGCCCGCGAACCCGAGTGGCCGCGACAGGAACTCTATGTGACCTTCCGCAAGCCGATCGCCTCCGACGTCGATGCCAACATGGCGGCGATTCCGCGCAAGCAGCGCGCGATGGTGCGCAAGGGCATCGCGCGCGGTCTGGCGAGCGAGATCGACACCGGGGTTGGTCGCTTCTTCGAGCTCTACGCGGACAACATGCATCGGCACGGCACGCCGCCGTTCTCGCGCCGGTATTTCGAGACGTTGCGCTCGGTTTTCGGAGAGGCGTGCGAAGTATTGACGGCGCTGAATCCGCAGGGGCAGCCGGTGTCGAGCGTGCTGTCGTTCTACTTCCGCGATGAGGTGATGCCCTATTACGCGGGGGATCTCGCTTCCGCCCGCGACCTTGCTGCGAACGACTTCAAGTACTGGGAGCTGATGCGGCGCGCCTGCGAACGTGGCTGCAAGGTATTCGACTATGGGCGCTCGAAGCGTGATTCCGGTTCGTTCGACTTCAAGGAGAACTGGGGCTTCGCGCCGGAACCGCTGCACTACGAATTCCGACTGTTGAAGCGCGATGCAATTCCCCAGAACAATCCGGTGAATCCGAAGTACCGCGCGTTCATCTCCACCTGGAAGCGGCTGCCGCGCCCGCTCGCCAATGCAATCGGCCCGGCGATCGTCCGCAACCTGGGCTGAGGACACCGATGGAGCCGCTACTCTTTCTCGCCCATCGAATTCCCTACCCGCCCAACAAGGGCGACAAGATCCGCTCGTATCACCTCCTTCGGTTCCTCGCGACGCGCTACCGCGTGCACCTCGGGACTTTTATCGACCGCGGAGAGGACCGCGTTCACGAGGCAGCGCTCGACGCATTCTGCGAATCGAAGCTCGCCGTGACGCTCAACCCGCGGGCCGCGAAGATGCGCAGCGTGGCTGGATTCGTCACCGGAGAAGCGCTGACCCTGCCGTACTACCGCAGTGCCGAACTGCGCCGCTGGGTCGAGCGCACAGTCGCGGCCCATTCGATCCGCAGGGCCGTCGTGTACTCCGGTACGATGGCCCAATACGTGCGCGACCTGGGCCTGCACGTGGTGCTCGATTTCGTCGACGTCGACTCGGCGAAATGGACCCAGTATGCGGAGCGGCACGCTTGGCCCTCGTCTTGCGTCTATCGGCGCGAGGGCGAGAAGCTGCTGTCCTTCGAGCGTAGCGCTGCGGCTGGCAGCGCTGCCAGCGTGTTTGTTACGCGCGCCGAGGCCGAGCTCTTCCTACGATTGGCGCCGGAGTTCGGAAGCCGCGTCCATGTCATTGAGAACGGTGTCGACTCCGATTACTTTTCCCCGGATCCGCAGCGCGCGTCTCCGTTCCGGAGGGGCGAGGCGGCAATCGTCTTCACGGGCGCAATGGATTACTGGCCGAACATCGATGCTGCGACGTGGTTTGCGAGGGAGGTCCTGCCCGCCGTCGTCCGGCAGCGGCCGGACGCGTGCTTCTACATCGTCGGTATGAATCCCGCACAGTCGGTGCGCGCGCTGGCTTCGATTCCGGGCGTTGTCGTTACGGGCACCGTTCCGGACGTGCGTCCCTACGTACAGCATGCATTAGTCGTTGTGGCGCCGCTGCGCGTTGCGCGCGGCGTGCAAAACAAGGTCCTGGAAGCCATGGCCATGGCGCGGCCGGTCGTCGTCTCGTCGTCGACGGCAAACGGTATTGCAGCCGAAGCCGGTGTCGACTTCGAGCACGCCGGCGATGCCACGCAGTTCGGCCGGATCGTAGAACGGCTCCTAAATGGCGACGCAGGAACAGAGATGGGAAAGCGTGCCCGGATGCGAATTCAGGCCGCATACAGCTGGGACCGGAACATGAAGGCGTTCGAGACGCTGCTGTGTCCGTCCGGCGGAGCCGTCGAGGCGGCAGGCTGACGATGCACGCCGACACTCAGATCAGCATCGCCGCGGCGGCGCGGACAGCGATGAGTCCGAGAGCCGCGGTGCTTGGCATAGGGCTCTGCCTTGCGCTCGTGCTCGCGATATTTTGGCCGACAACCATGTCGATGGTTGAGACTTGGTGGCGCTCGGCGACTTACCAGCACTGTTTTTTCGTCATCCCGATCTTCATGTGGCTGGTCTGGGGCCAACGCGACCGCCTTGCTGCGACGCCGGCGGCGCCGTATTGGCCTGGTCTGTTGCTGGTCTCCGGCTGCGGGTTGATTTGGCTGACGGGGGTGCTCGCGGTCACGCATGCGATCAGCCAGTTGGCGCTGGTCGGCATGGCGGTTGCAACCGTCCTGACCGTGTTTGGCCTGTCTTGGGCGAAGGTCTTGTGGTTTCCGCTGTTATTCCTCTTCTTTGCGGTTCCGTTCGGCGACGCGCTGGTGCCTACGATGACGGACTGGACCGCCGACTTCACGGTTGCGGCGCTGCGCGCGACCGGTGTACCGGTCTTCCGTGAAGGAAACCACTTCGTGATCCCCAGCGGGAACTGGTCCGTGGTCGAAGCCTGCAGCGGCATCAAGTTTCTGATCGCCTCACTGATGGTGGGCACGCTCTACGCGTGGCTGACGTATCGCTCGGTCGCTCGTCGGGTCGCTTTCTTGCTTGCTTCGATCGCCGTTCCTTTCATTGCGAACTGGCTGCGCGCCTACTTGACGGTGCTGATCGCGCACCTCACGAACAACCGCTGGATGCTCGGAATCGACCACCTGATGTTCGGCTGGATCCTGTTCGCTGCGGCATTGCTGGCCTTGTTTTGGGTCGGCATGCGCTGGCGCGAGGACGACCGGGGCAAGCGGGAGGCGATCGCCGCCGCGTATGCGGATCGCGGCCGTCTCGCCCTTGGTGCACTGGTTGCGCTCCTGGTGCTCGGCATCTGGCCGCCGATCGCGCAGGCACTGTTGGAACCCGTCGGGGATCGGGGCGCGCTGGAAATCGCCGCGCCACTGCCTACCGCCGGATGGGCGGCCTCGGCCGAGCCGATCGCCGACTGGTCACCGCATTTGACAGGCGCTGCGGCCACAGCCACGTTTACCTACCAGAAGGGTCCGAAACGCGTCGGTCTTTTCGTAGCAGCATTCAGACATCAACATGAGTCAGCCAAGCTCGCAACCACAATCAATCAGTTCGTTTCGGGCAAAGACCGCTGGATGCAAACATCCAGCAGGACGGCCGAAGTGCCGCCGTTGTCCGCCACACCTTCAATGGTGCGCGCGGCGACGCTGCGCGGTCGACTTCCGACCGAAAGACTGGCGGCATGGCAGTGGTACTGGGTCGGAGACTCGGCAACCGCGAGCGATCTCGTGAGCAGGCTCGAACTCGCGCGCGTACGTGTGCTCCGCCGACCGGATACCGGCCTCTGGGTGGCGGCATACACGTCGCTCGGTGATGGCCAAGATGACCTAGCCGGCGACGAGGCGCTTGCGGATTTCCTGCGCTCGATGGACCCGTCGCTGCGAGCGGCCTTTGCCCGGACGACCGAATGATGAGTGCCGTTGATGACCGGCTACTTGTGGCGCATGTCGTCTATCGGTTCGACGTCGGTGGCCTCGAAAACGGCGTCGTGAATCTGATCAACCGGATTCCGGCCCCTCGCTTCCGACATGCGGTCGTCGCGTTGACCGAAGTAACCGATTTCCGCCGCCGGGTCGAGCGCGATGACGTGCAATACGTATCGCTGCACAAGCCTCCGGGCCACGGCCTGTCCCAGTATTCGGCGCTTTATCGCCTGTTCCGCGCCATGCGACCCGATGTCGTGCACACCCGCAACCTTGCAGCGCTGGAGGCGACGGTGCCGGCGTGGCTCGCCGGCGTGTCCGCACGCGTCCATGGCGAGCACGGCTGGGACGTGGCGGACCTCGATGGCGGCAACCGCAAGCACCGGTGGATCCGGCGTGCTTACCGGCCGTTCGTCACGCACTACGTCGCGCTGTCCAAGCACATCGAAGCGTATCTGCGCGATGCGATCGGCGTTGCTCCGGGCCGCGTCAGCCAGATCTACAACGGTGTAGACACGCAGCACTTTCGGCGCGTGGGCAGCGAACGCATCCCGGTCGCGGGCTCGCCTTTCGGTGACCCTGCGCTCTGGGTGGCCGGCGCCATCGGCCGGCTCGTTGAAGTGAAGAATCAGGGCGCGCTGGTGCGCGCACTCGGCATTGCATTCAGGGCCAGCGCCGAGGCGCGCGCGCGGATGCGCGTGGCAATCATCGGCGCCGGCCCGCATTTGCCGGGCCTCGCTGAACTGGCGCGTGCCGAGGGCGTCGGGCCGGCCGTCTGGCTCGCCGGCGAGCGTAGCGACGTCGCGGACGTGCTGCGGGACTTTGACTCGTTCGCATTGCCGTCGCTCGCCGAAGGTATCTCGAACACGGTGCTCGAAGCGATGTCCTCGTCGCTGCCCGTCGTCGCGACGCGGGTCGGCGGCAACGTCGAGCTGATCGAGCACGACGCGACGGGAACCTTGATCGAACCTGCGGATCCGGTCGGGCTGGCCGAGGCGCTGCTTCGATACTTCAGGAGTCCCGAACTCGCGTGCCGCCATGGCCGGGCGGCGCGCCGCAGTGTCGAGACCCGTTTCGGCCTCGATCGAATGGCGGCCGATTACGCAGCGTTGTACGAGGCCGCTGCGAGCGCGCGGCCGCGCTTCGGCCGGCGGCCGGCGCCTGCGCTCAATGGGAGAGACTGAACATGTGCGGCATTACGGGAATCGTTGACACCAGGGGTCGAAGGCCGATCGACCGCGAGGTTCTCGCCCGCATGAACGAGAGCCAGCATCATCGCGGGCCGGACGAGGGTGCGGTACACGTGACACCGGGCGTCGGCCTCGGTCACCGCCGGCTGTCGATCATCGACATTGCCACTGGGCAGCAGCCGCTTTACAACGAGGACCATTCGGTCGTCGTCGTTTACAACGGCGAGATCTACAACTTCCAGGAATTGATCCCCGAACTGACCGCGCTCGGGCACGTCTTCCGCACGCGCAGCGACACCGAGGTGATCGTGCACGCCTGGGAGGCGTGGGGCGCCGACTGCGTGACTCGCTTCCGCGGCATGTTCGCGTTTGCGCTGTGGGACGAAAACCAGCAGACGCTCTTTCTCGCGCGCGACCGGCTCGGGGTCAAACCGCTTTACTACGCGCTGCTGCCGGACGGGCAATTGCTGTTCGGCTCGGAGCTGAAGTCGCTGCTCGCGCACGGCGCGCTCGATCGAACCATCGATCCGCTCGCCGTCGAGGAGTATTTCGCCCTCGGCTACGTACCTGCGCCGCGCATCATCTTCAGTTCCGCGCGCAAGTTGCCGCCGGCCTCGACGCTGACGATCCGGCGCGGCCAGCCGGTGGCCGAGCCCGTCGAATACTGGGATGTGCGATTTACGGCTGACTCGGGACTGTCCGCGGCGGATGCACAGGCCGAATTGCTCGAACGGCTGCGCGAGTCGGTACGCCTGCGCTTGATTTCCGAGGTGCCGCTGGGCGCGTTCCTCTCGGGTGGCGTCGATTCGAGCGCGGTGGTTGCGATGATGGCCGGCCTGGCCGCGGATCCGGTCAACACCTGCTCGATCGCGTTTTCCGATCCGGATTACGACGAATCGGCGTATGCACAGCGGTCGCCGAACGCTATCGCACACGCCACTTTGTCGATCGCGTCGAAAGTGACGATTTCGATCTCGTCGACACGCTGGCCGCGCCTCTACGACGAGCCGTACGCCGACAGTTCGGCGATACCGACCTACCGCGTTTGCCAGCTCGCCCGCCGTCACGTAACGGTCGCGCTTTCGGGCGACGGCGGCGACGAGAACTTCGGAGGCTATCGGCGCTACCGGCTGCACATGATGGAAGAGAAACTGCGGCAGCCGCTGCCGCTCGCGCTGCGGCGTCCCGTGTTCGGGCTGCTCGGGCGGGTCTATCCGAAGGCCGACTGGGCGCCGCGCGTGTTCCGCGGCAAGACGACACTTCAGGCGCTCGCCCGCGACTCGGTGCAAGCCTACTTCCATTCGATGTCCATACTGCGTGATGACCTGCGCAGCAGCCTGTATTCGGCACGGTTCAAGGCGCAACTGGGCGGCTACAACACGATCGAAGTGTTCCGTAGGCATGCCCGCAGTGTCGGCACCGAAGACCCGCTCTCGCTGATCCAGTACATCGACCTCAAGACCTATCTGGTCGACGACATTAATACCAAGGTCGATCGCGCGAGCATGGCGCATTCGCTCGAGGTACGCGAACCGCTGATGGACCACCCGCTGGTCGAATGGCTTGGCGACTCTGCCGGCTTCGTACAAGTTGCGCGGTGGCGAAGGCAAGTGGATCTTCAAGCGGGCGCTCGAACCTTACCTGCCGCGCGACTTGCTGTACCGGCCGAAGATGGGATTCGCAGTACCGCTGGCAGGCTGGTTCCGCGGTCCGCTGAAAGAGCGAGTCAGGCAGGCGGTCCTTGGGGATCGCATGCTCGACACCGGGATGTTCGATCCGGCTATGTTGCGTCAGTTGGTCGAACAGCATCAGCGCGGCGTTCGGGATCACAGCGCGCCGCTTTGGTCGTTGCTGATGTTTGATGCGTTCATCGGCCAGGCCGTACCCGTTGATTTGGCAGACAGGAGGTTGTCCGCTTGAGTGAGTCTCTCGTGCGGTCTCCCCCGTTCCCTGCTCTCGTTGACGAGTTTCGCTGGCTCCTGACCGGCGGCCGAGTCGATGTGCGAGTAGATGCCGCCGTGGAGCAGGGAAGTGCTCGATAACCTCGCGCGCGCCGCGATTTCGTTGATATCCCCGGCGGGTGCCACCGGCAGGCTGTCGGTGCTCATCTTTCACCGTGTCCCCGCAAAGTCGGACCCGCTGCTGCCTGATGAGCTGAGTGCGGCAGAGTTCGAGCAGCTGATGGCCTGGATCAAGCGGACGTTCAGCGTCATTTCAATGGCGGAGGGTGCTGAAGGGCTGAAGTCCGGCCGTCTGCCAGCGCGCGCCTTGTGCATCACGTTCGACGACGGGTACGCGAACAACGAGTCGGTCGCCGCGCCGATTCTCGCCCGCCTGGGACTGCACGCGACATTCTTCATCGCTACGGACTATCTCGACGGCGGCCGCATGTTCAACGACAGCGTCGTCGAAGCAGTGCGCGGCATTCGCGAGCGCTCGCTGGACCTTCGGCCATTAGGACTGGGCCTCTACCGCATGGGCAGCATCGCTGAACGGGTCCGGGCGATCGGCGAAATACTGGGTGCCGTCAAGTACAGGAGCCCGGCTGAACGCGTCGACCTGACCGAACGGATCGCGCAGATTGCCGCGGTCGACCTTCCCGTCGACCTGATGATGACGTCGGCTCAGGCGACAAACCTTGTCCGCATGGGCTTCTCCCTCGGCTCGCACACGCACACTCATCCGATTCTCGCGCGCCTTGAGCCCGATGCTGCAAGGCGAGAGATCGAAGCCGGCAAGCGGCGCGTTGAGGAACTCGCCGGCGGGCGCGTGTCACTTTTTGCCTACCCGAACGGCTTTCCCGACCGCGACTACTCCGCTACCACCGTGGAATTGGTGCGCGCTGCGGGTTTCGATGCCGCCGTAAGCGCCTCGCCCGGAGCCGCGCGCATCGGCTGCGACCCGTACCAGATCCCGCGCTTCACGCCCTGGGACAGGCGCCCGACGAAGTTCACGGCGCGCATGCTGCTCAACTTGGCGAGCGTTGCGCCGACGTACGCTCACGCCTGAGTGGCGTTCGCTTCCATGCCCCACGAGAACTACGATCATAGTTCCAATCCGAATTTCGTCGAGTATTACGCGCGGGAAAGCCAGTCCCCGGAAACGACCGAGCGCTTCAGGCGCATACGAGACCGGGCCATCGCGCTGCTCGCGGAATCCGGACGCACCGGGCTGCTCGACGTAGCCGATATCGGCTGTGGAGCGGGCACGCAGGCGCTGCTATGGGCCGACCTTGGCCACCGGGTCTCGGCACTCGACGTCAGCCAGACGCTGATCGACATCGCGCGAGCGCGCGCGGCCGAGAGAGGCCTGACGATCAGTTTTGACGTGGGAACCGCCACCGCGCTGCCATATGCAGATGCCAGCGCCGATGCAGTTCTGCTTCCGGAACTGCTCGAACACGTTGCCGACTGGCAATCGTGCCTGAACGAGGCGGTTCGTGTGCTACGGCCGGGCGGCCTTTTCTATCTGTCGACGACGAACTGGCTGTGCCCGCGTCAGCAGGAATTCACTCTTCCCTGCTACTCGTGGTACCCCGGGCGGCTCAAGCGATGGTGCGAGGGAAAGGCGGTGACGACGCATCCGGAGTGGGTGAATCATGCGCGGTATCCGGCGGTGAACTGGTTCAGCTACTTCGAGCTGTCGCGGTGGTTGCGCGCGAGAGGATTCGTGACGATGGATCGCTTTGACATGCTTGCTACCCAGCCCCTTGGAGGTTTGGCGCGCGCGATCGTGACCTCGCTTCGGATGCTGCCACCGTTGCGCCTGCTTGGACACATGGCGACCGGGGGAACAACGGTATGGGCTGTTCGTAACGCTTGAGACAATCTTGCCGAGATGGCATGACGAGCAAAGAAGACCTCAACGGGCCACGGCTCCTCGTCCTGTCGAGCTTGTTCCCGAGCGACGCTCAGCCCGGGGCGGGTCTTTTCATCCGCGAGCGAATGTTTCGCGTGGCCGACCGATTTCCTATCGTCGTCGTGGCGCCGCAGGCCTGGTTTCCGCTGCAGTCACTGATCCGCTGGCGGCGGCCGCACTTCCGTCCGATGGCCCCTCGCTTCGAAGTGATGCAAGGCGTCGAGGTCTACCGTCCACGTTTCCTCTGCTTCCCCGGCATCCTGAAGTCGACCGACGGGTTGTTCATGGCACTGTCGAGCTTTCTCACGGTGAGGAAGCTCGTCCGCCGCCACGCGGTGAACCTGCTTGACGTGCACTTCGGCTACCCGGACGGTGTGGCCGGACGTCTCCTGGCCCGCTGGTTCGGGCTGCCGATGGTTCTGACCCTCCGCGGCAAGGAAGAGCGGTTGGGGCGCACCAGCGTCGCACGGCCGCTGAGGCAGGCGATCCTCTCCGCGGATGAACTGGTCACCGTCTCCAAGGCGCTGCGCGATGTCGCTGTTGACCTGGGAGCTGATCCTCGACGCGTGACGGTGATTGGCAATGGTGTCGATCTTGCCAAGTTCTCGCAGGTGCCGCAGGCAGGTGCCCGCCAAGAGCTGAACTTGCCATCGGAAGCCAAGGTTCTGATTTCGGTCGGGAGCCCCGTGGAGCGCAAGGGCTTTCACAGAGTGATCGAGTGTTTGCCGGATCTACTGGCACGCCATCCAGGGCTGCACTACGTGGTCGTCGGGGGCGCGGGGCCCGAAGGCGACATGTCGGCGCAGTTGCGGGCGCAGGTCGCTTCCCTCGGTGCTGCAGGATCGAGTGCACTTCGTGGGACCCTGGGCGCCGGAGCGCCTTAAGGTGCCCTTGTCGGCGGCCGACGTGTTCGTCCTGGCCACGAGCTACGAGGGTTGGGCAAACGTCTTTCTGGAAGCCATGGCCTGCGGGCTCCCCGTAGTTACCACGCGCGTGGGCGGTAATGCCGAGGTGGTTTGCTCGCCGGTCTTGGGTACGATCGTCAACTTTGGTGACAGAGCGGCACTGACCGCTGCGCTGGATGAGGCTCTGTGCCGCCACTGGGATCGTCAGCGGATCATCGAGTACGCCAAAGCTAATACGTGGGATCGGCGCATCGCGATGCTTCTGGAAGTGCTGCAGCGGGCGCAGCAGAGCTCGTCTTCGTTGAACACAGATGCCGAGGTATCGGAGGTGTCCAGAGATGGGCGAATCGAAACCCGCAACTCCTAGTGCCGCGGCGGGGACAAACTGGTTACTGTCGCGCGTTTCGCGCCAACCTGTGTTCAGCGTGGCTCTAACTCGGACACCGAGGCCGCATGCGAATTTTGCATATTCTCGATCATTCTCTTCCGCTTCATAGCGGTTACAGTTTCCGCACGATTGCGATATTGCGTGAACAACGTGCACTGGGGTGGGAGACGATTCAGCTGACGACGCCGCGTCATGGCGACTCGACAGCCGATGTGGAGACATTCGACGGGTGGTCATTTCACCGTGCCCGGCCGAGTGTTAGTGGCACCTTACCGTTGCCCGGCGCTGCAGGCTACATAAAGGAAATGATGGTCACGGCGCGTCGAATCGAGGAACTCGTGGAGAGGTTTCGGCCGGACGTTTTGCATGCCCATTCGCCGATCTTGACGGCAATCCCGGCCCTGTGGGTGGGCCGCCGCCGTCGCTTGCCGGTCGTCTATGAGATGCGCGCTTCCTGGGAGGATGCGGCCGTAGATCACGGCAGCGCACGCCCAAGCAGCTTGCGATACCGGCTATCGCGTTCACTGGAGACATTTGTACTCAGGCACTCCGACGCCGTTACGACGATATGCGAAGGACTGAAGACAGAGATCCTTGCCCGGGGCATCGATGCGGCGCGTGTAACTGTGATTCCCAACGGAGTCGACACGGGCGCATTCCGATTCAATCAGGCGCCGGATGTGCGGCTCCGGCAACGCTTGGGATTGGAGGGAACAACAGTCATCGGATTTGCCGGCTCGTTCTATCGCTACGAAGGGCTTGACCTTCTGTTGGACGCGTGTGCATTACTTGTTCGGACTCACCCTGAACTACGCGTGCTGCTGATCGGCGGGGGACCGCAGGAAGAGGTTCTCAAGGAGATCGTTCTCCAGCGTGGATTGACCGAGCGCGTGCAATTCCTCGGGCGAGTCCCGCAGGGAGAAATTGCGAATTACTACACCATCATCGATATCCTCGCGTACCCTCGGCGCTCGATGCGACTCACGGAGATTGTTACGCCTCTAAAACCTCTTGAGGCAATGGCGCAGGGACGGATCGTTGTGGCCTCAGACGTGGGTGGCCATCGTGAGCTTGTGCGCGACCGAGTGACCGGATTCTTGTTTCGCGCAGGTGATGCAACCGCACTCGCGCAGACGATCGAGAAGGTCCTTACTGAACGCGCTGACTGGGATAGCATGAAAGTCCGGGCAAGGACATACGTCGAGGCTGAACGGACCTGGACTAAGAGCGTATCTCGTTACTCGGACGTGTACTCGAGAGTTTGTGCGAAGGGACAGGGCATTCTGAGTGTTTCGCCTCCGGCAAGGTAAACGGCAACGTGCGGTGCCGGAGAGCAGCCGCGACGGATCCCGGCTAAGGCATCCGAGCTCAGAAATTCAGGAGAGCGTCACAAAAGTCGAGATGGTCGCCGAATCGAGGAGTGCGCCTCAAGCGAAAGCTCGAGACGACCTGAAAGTCAAGCCAGTCTGGCAGGCGTGCCGCCATTCTCGAACAGTTGGTAGCAGTACTGCAGCTGCCCCTTGTTGTGATTGAAGTAAAGCTGCTCGGAGTTCTTGCGAGTGTCCACAAATGCAAAGACATCGGTTGCTCCGACCAGCGGGCCCCGCCCGGATGCTCCCGGCTCGGCCTTCTGCCCAGCGTGTTCCCTGGCGGAAGTGGACGCGAGCGCGGTTCAACAGGTTCACGTCACCCGTCAGCTTGTAGCCCCAGACCAGCGTGTTGACGACGGATATGTCGTAAGTCGCTGCGGCGGCCGTATTGACGTTGCGGTGCCAATAGTTGCCGTTCTCGTGGCCAAAAAACGCTGACGTGAACTTCGTGGTCGTGCGAAGGATCGTGGCCGTAGTACTCGACGAAGCGGGCCATTTTGACGAGCTTGTCTCGCAGGTCGGCGCGGCCAGTTGCCAAGTACCCGCGCCAAACTGCCTCGGCATGCAAGCCGTACATGAAGGTCGAATTGAGACGCCGGCCAGCGTCATAGGTGGCCACCGTGCCCGTGTTGTTCCACGTGGGGCTGTCGAGGTACGAGCCCCGGCCGACGAAGTAATGACCGCCCTGCACGATGCCACGCGTTCCGGCCTCCTCCCAACTGCTTGTGTTGGCGTACCGTTTAGCAAGGCGTTGCGATAGTTGATCCACTTGGCTGTACCGAGCGCCTGGGCCAGATATGTCGCCAGGATCGTCCACCTGGCCCAACTCCTGCCGCCGCCGTATCCAATTCCGCCAGTGGGTGGGGAGAGGCGCCGCTTTCCGAGATGGCAACGTCACCGATGTTTTCGGCGGCGGCGAGCGCAGCGGGATCACGTTCCTTGACGCCCCAGAGCACGAGCCCCCATCCGTAGATGTGGTCGTAGTCGAACTGGGCGTCGTCCTTGATGACGTCCGTTGGATAGACGTTGACAAAATAGTCCCGCCACCGCTGCGCCCACGTTCTGGCGAGTGGGCTGCCCGTGCGCAGGTACTGCTGGTACCACGTCCACAGGTCATCGCCCTCGCCGTCGCCGTGAATGTCGATCGAGCTGCTCAGCACGCCAGGGTCCGCCTTGAAGTCGAATGCCTTGCTCGCGGCCGTCCACGTCCAGCCGAGCGCGTTCGAGTAAGTGTTCTCCTCGTCAAGTTGACTCGGTAAGTCGTAAAACGCATTAGCCGCACTGCGGCCGGCAGAGACGCCGGAGTGGGGGATGCCAGCCGGAGGGAGACGGAGACGGGGGGATCGGCGCTGCTGGTGACGGCAGGGTCGCGCCTTCTGTGTCACTGCCCCCACAACCCGTTACTAGCGCGGTCGCGACAAGAATGCCACCGCTCTTGAGCAGCGTGCGGCGTCGGGGTCGGGGTACTGTCTCTCGTCAAACGATTCGATCTGAATTTGTTCAAAACCTACCTCTGACGTAGCGGGCACGCCCCGGCGAGCTGAGCCATGGGTGGGGCTCGCCGTTGAGCCAGCCACAGATACACGTCACCGCTTAAGATTGGGTCGCGAAGCTGCCGGCTTGCGAAGCACTCGCTGCATCTTCCTCGATGCAGGTGCAAACGCAGCGGCACCGCCAGGAGGGAACTGTACTAAATTTTCGTTGGACGGCGCTCAACCTACTACCGGACTAACGCTTTTGTGGGCCACACAGCGGGGTCGAACAGATTAACGGATTTTTACGATCTTTAGTCGACCGTCCGTTCGGATGACGCGCCGACGGTACCATTTCGCCAGTGGCGAGCCGACTCTCTACCGGAAAATAGCGGCTGCACGAAGGCCGCGTGGAATTTTGATTGACGGCTTGCCGAGCCTGGTTGCGCTAGCGATAGCGGGATCGGCCTAGTCCTCATCTGTGAATTGAGCCGACGCCTCGCGTGCCGTCTAATGAATGAACTTGAAAGAAGCCGCCAGATCCGCGGTGCGATTCCCCTTGATGACACATACTGCATCTCGCCGACAAACTCTCAAGTTCGCCGTTCTCGCTTGTGCATCGACATCGTTCGGCTGCCGCATCGGCAGCAACGAAATGCCGCTCGGCGAGCTTGGAAGTTCTACGCCACACGCCCGCACCAGCACCTGCCCCGTGCGCCGGCTGCGGCCAGTAGGTGGGATCCCTCGCCGTGGCTTCTAGTCCCGGTGAGCGCATCGACGGTGACGATTGACATGTCGGTCACGCTGCCAGCGGGAGTACGGCGAGGCGGTATCTTCGGGCTCGCCGCGACCAGTGTGCGCTTCCCGCTGGCGCCACGCTCACGTCCGCAGGAATACTGAGCATCGTCAATTCAACGGTCGGCAGCACCAACAATCTGGTCTTTACATACTCGGAGCCGAATACCTGATTTCGGGCTGGCCGGCGTCGGGTTACGCGGGTTCGTCCGCGCAGTTCTTTTCTAGGAAGCAGTCAATGGGTTCGCTGACCTCCAAGCCGACGGCGCTAATTGTCACGTCCACCGGTTCCGACCTACCTCGACGGTCTTGGCACGTTTCAGTCGCGGGAACTGTCCGGTGCTTACGGCCCGTCGGGTTCGTTTGGAAAGATGCGCGCCCTCGACGCCGCGCTCCAAGGGTGGGCGACATCGAAGGGCGGTATCAATGGCGAGTTCTACACTGCACTGCTTATTCCGGATTACTGCGGGGGTTGCGAGGACCGCACGAACAAGCGAATACATTGGGGCGGCGACGGTGGGCACGCGTCGACGGCCTGCAATGGAGCGTTCTTCTATGACGCGCGTGACGATGGAACGGGACGGCCGCGCGGAGCATACGGCGTCCCCGGCACGTTCAGCGCATTGTCGGATGTGCCAGTCGGTTCCTGGTTCACCGATCCCCGGCATCTGGCCGGACGGCGGCCGAATGCCTCGCACACGTACTGAACGGTCGGGTTATTCGCCAACCAACAATCGTCACTACAAGATTCATCGTCAAATAATTTCACCGGTTATGTAGGACGCGGAGGCGGTTCGCGCCGGCGTGGTGCAATCCCGACTCGACCTCGCACTGGCCGACCAACAACTGGAACACGTTCGAAAGAGCCGGGGATTGGATTGTCCAACGGAGAAGGGGAATGGACGCTCGCGAGCCCAGACGGCACAAAGGCGCTGCACGGGATATATAAGAGCGGTGGGGCGCCGGCGCGATTCCTAGATCTGACTACGTGCCAGTGGGGAGCGCAGGTACCGAAGCTGCATGGCTGCCATTGGAACGGTGTTTTTGGTCATTGGGTGTGGGACTCGATTCGAAATCGGGCCCTTTCCATCATTCAGGATGGGCCGTCAAATGGATGTCAACTGGTCCTCCGAATCCGTATCGAACGTCACCTCGTTCACGCGCACAGGCGACCTGATCGGCCTCGACAGATCGACTCAATCAGTCTGGTTCGATCCTGACCGCTTCTTTCTGGGGAATTCTGCCAACACCAAGGGTGTTATCTGGTGCTATGGCGGTCGCGATCCGCAATCGAACATGAACGACATCACCGAGTTCGATCCGGTGAATTTCCGCGCGGTTCGCTATCCGCTAGGGGGGCAGATCCCACAGCAGGCGCGGCAAAGCGGAGGGCTATTCCGGGGTCTGATGAACCGGCACGTTTTCGTTGCCGAGTGGCGCACCGTGGTGTTCGTCACGGACATGGAACGCGGCGCGTATGCGGTCCGACTTCCCGCTCCGACCGAGGACACGTCGAGTCGGGTGATCTGACGCGCACGCGCAATTTCATTCCTTCCAGTAGCCCAACTTTTGCAGGCGCTCGCGGAGCCCCGGCAGCGTGACGCCCTTGGCGTAAGCCTTTTCAGCGTAGTTACGCGCCGTTGGATAGTCACCCAGCGTGACCAAGACGAGTCCAATGTTGTACAGAGAGTGTGGCGTTGTCCGGATCGAGCTTTTCGGCCTCTTGCATCCGCGCGAGGCCTTCCTTCGGTCGATCGATGCGCGCAAGGAAACTGCCGTAGATTGCAAGGACAGCCGGGTCGTCCGGTGCGAACGCGAGGCGCGCAGAAAATGGCATTCAACCGGAATGCTGACCGCCGAAGGTTTGTAGCTGTTATCCCGCAGGGCCAGTCGCGCCAGGGAAGCAAGCGCGCGCGGGTGATTGGGGACATGAGCGCAGCAGGAAATCGATGTCTGCGCCGGGAAACTCCGGTCTTTCCGCGGATGAGGAATTCGGTCTCGCGATCGAAGTGATTACCTTCAATCTGCCGGATGCGCGTCTGGTCATGAGCAGCACCCGAGCGATAGTCAAATCGCTCCTGCCCCCAGACAAAACTCTCGCATTCGACGTTGGCAAAGCGCGGTGACAGGTCGCGGGCCGCGCCATCGCGCCATGCGAGCAGCAGCATGGCCGCCGTGGCCAGTCCTGCGAGTACGACCCGGCTTCGAAGCTGCTCCACGAGAACTCCCGTCGGCCGACCACGGCGCTTCTTTCTGAGTATATTCGGACGCACTGCGTAGGGAATCCGCGCTTCCCCGACCTTTCGCCACGGTCAGGCACGCTTGATTCCTCGTCAGACTCTTGGCTGGCCATCAAGGAGTAAACGAGCTGAAGATGATTGCAGGGCTCAAGCAAGAGGCTGAAAGCGTTGCTACTGCGGGCTCACCATCGCCGCAACGAGGCGCTGCGTGACCGACTTGGACAGACGGGAGGAATTGCGCCAAGCGAGTGGGGCGCGCGGTTCGATGACGCCGGTGAACTCGAGATCGATGGCTGCAATGTGGCTTCGCTGGCCCGCGAGTTTGGGACACCTCTGCACGTCGTCAACTCGGCACGTCTGAAAGTCGACTTCGACGAATTTGCAGGCAGCTTTCGTCGCCTGTATCCGAGGATCGAGGTTGCCTACTCCTACAAGACGAATCCGTTGCCGGGGGTTCTCGCTGAACTGCATCGGCTCGGCGCTCTCGCGGAAGTGATATCTCATTTCGAACTCTGGCTGGCGCTTCAACTCGGCGTCCCGCCGGATCGCATCCTGTTCAACGGTCCCGGCAAGACTGCGGCGGCAATCGAGCTTGCGGTTAGCCGTGGCGTTTCGCTAATCAACGTCGACAGCCTTCCCGAGATTGACGACGTTGCGAAAGCTGCGGCTCGAGCGGGCAGGCGGCAGCCCACGGGCGTTCGCATCGTGACTTCGGTGGGATGGTCCGGTCAGTTTGGACTCAGTCTGAACTCCGGCGATGCTTTTGAAGCGTTCAGACGGATCCGTAGCTATCCACAGCTTGCTGCCTGCGGCATCCACTTCCACCTCGGCACGGGCATTCGCGATGTCGAGATCTACCTTCGTGCCCTGCGCGAAATGTTGCTGTTTACCGCACGATTGCGGAGAGAACTTGACGTGCATCGTCTCGCATCTCGACCTGGGCGGCGGGTTCGGCGTTCCAACGGTGCGGCCGTACTCGATGTGGGACCAGCGACTCATTGCAAACGGCATGCCAGCCGGGCCCTGTCGATGTCGCCGCGGCAATGCGACCGGCCGACTACTCGCGCCGCATTGTCGATCTGTTGCATGAATACCTTCCTAGGCACAACGGCGAATCGACGCCGACGGTCTACTTCGAACCGGGCCGGGCGCTCACGAGCCGCGCCCAGTGCCTCGTGCTGAAGGTACTTGCCGTCAAGGAGAGCAAGGGACAACGTCCGAAAGTGATCCTCGATGGAGGCAAGAACGTGGCGATGCCGACCGGCTACGAGGCGCACGAGCTTCTCCCGGTGACCGGTGGGTTGGCGCAGCGAGACTGCAGTATCGATTTCTTCGGACCGCTGTGCCACCCTGCGGACCAGCTATACGTCGCAAAGCGCTTTCGGCGACTTGCGCCGGGCGATCTCGTGGCGGTCATGGATGCAGGGGCCTACTTTGTACCGAATCAGATGAATTTCTCGCACGGCCGTCCCGCAGCCGTGATGACACGAAGTGGTCGATACGAAGTCTTGCGTGATCGGGAGACCTTTGATGACATCGTGAGGCTTGATCGGAACGCGACTGCTCCGATCTCGAGGGGGGCGGCAATTGAGCGAATACGTGCAGGTTGACAGAGACCTCGGTGATGGAGTCCTAGCGTGATCGATGCTTGTGACCAACTCAGCCTGACACCCAGTCAGGGAGAACTGACGGCGGTCTTTGATGCCAAGTATCGCCGCGCGAGAGTGTTGGGGTGGGGTCCAAAACTCCGCCTCGACTTCGGCTATTTCGTCCCGGACGATTACTACGAGGCGATCGTCACGAAGCTGGTGCGGCCCGGGACCTGGTGGGCAGATGTCGGCTGCGGCCGGTACGTCTTTCCGAGTAACGAACCGCTCGCTAAACGCCTGTCGGAGCGCTGCGGCTTTCTATTCGGAATTGATCCAGATCCGAACATCCGTGACAACAAGCTCATCAGCGAAGGCTTCGAAGGCGTTGTCGAGGACTGCGATACGCGTCATCGCTTTGACCTCATAACGCTTCGCATGGTTGCCGAGCACATCCAGGACCCGGACCGATCGATCGCCAAGCTAGGGGAGTTGTTGAAGCCCGGTGGCCTTATTGTTATTTACACACCGAACAAGTGGGCTCCCATGTCAATCATGGCCGCACTTGTGCCAAATCGATTTCACCACCGCATGAAGACACTCATCTGGGACGTAGAGGAAAGAGATACATTTCCAACTGCCTTTCGCCTTAATACCCGTCCGACGCTTGAGCGCTACTGTTCGCGCCAAGGACTTGAGGAGGTCTTTTTCGTATACCTGGATGATTGCCGCACATGGCAGAATTTTCGCTGGCTTAACTATGTAGAGCTCCTTGCCCAACGGGGATTTCGATCGCTTGGCTTTCGTTACCCAGAGAACTGCCTTCTTGGCGTTTACCGCAAGGGCTGACTTCCTGTCGCGGTTGTGTCCTTGACGGAGAGTCCGTTTGCGCCGGTGACCTCGCACAAAAGATCGGCCAGCTCGCGCGCGGCGACGAACTGCGCGAATGGGGAAGCAGGAGTTCCTCGGAGGGCACAAAGGTCGCCCCCGAACGCACATCGCTGATGAACCGCCTCAGCATGTCCTCGATCTGCTCGTGGCTCGCCATGTCGGCGAGATAGGGAATGCCCCAATGCTGCAGGAGTTCGTGAGTGTCACCGGCTGGATGACACAGTCCGAGTATTGGTCTCCGGCTCGCGAGGTATTCGTAGGCTTTCGCTGGGATCTGGCGGTTGCACGCCTCGCCCTGGAACAGCAAGAGCCCGGTTGCGTTTAGCAGTTCGCTCATCGCCTCTTCGCGCGACAGGCGCGGAGCCAGCGTCACGATTCCACCGATTCCGAAATCATCGATCATGCGGCGGAACTCCGCATCCTGACCCGAGGCCCGCAGGATTACTTTCAGTGACGACGCATCGATCTCGCCGCGTTGGAGCATGTTTTTCAACGCTTCGAAGAACGCGCTGGGATCGCGGTCCGGGATCTCCATCAGGCCGCTGTGAACAAGGGTCACAACCCGGGCACGGGCGGGGCCCTGAACGTGCGAGGTGTCGATCGGAATGGCGTCGTCGTCGATACCGTTGGGGATTACACGAAAGCGCGACGACGGAAGCTCCGGATACCGATCGACGTACAGCCTGCGCGCCCCGTTTGTCGTGACCACGACCGCGCTTGCGTTCCTTACGACGAGCCGCTCGATCCAGGCATACACGCGTCGCAGTCGCGGCATCGTCGGCCAGTTTTCATACACGATGGGATCGCGCAGGTCAGCCACCAGCGGTACTCCAGTGAGTCGATGCAGCAGCACCGCCGCAAGCAGAACGCTGGGGATCGGAAATGTCGCCCATAGCACGACCGGCGACCGCGTCCGAATCACTCGCATTCCGGCGATGCACGCGCCCAGAACCCAGCTCACCCAGCGGTCCGGTATCGCAAGCCAGCTCGGGTAGCGTCCGCCGATTGCCACGCGCCGTCCGATGTCGACTCCCCAGGCTCGCACAACTTCAAGGTCAGGAGGAAGCTGCACGAGGCTGCTTGGATCGATCTCTGGATAGGCCTTCTCGCAAGCCGTCAGCACGATCGGATTCCAGCCATGGTGCGGAAGGTGACGCGCGAAGCTCAGGACCCGCTGCCCGCCGGTGCTCTGTGCGAAGGGCGGGAAATGAAAGGCAAGCATGAGCACAACGCGACTCATTCGGGCCTTCACATGCTGGGGCGTCGGTTCGGCGCAGGAGGCGTCATCAGCCACCTTTGCGCAGAAGAGACGCAAGCAGGGGAGCGGGATCTCGCCAGTCCAGCAGCGCGAAGACGTTGCTTCGACTCACGGACGCGATGTATGCGCCTGCGCTTGTACGGCCATGGCGAACCTCGCCGACGGACCGCGAAAAGGCATTGAATAGGTCGTCGTACAGGTTTATCCATGTCTTGCCTTCGGTGACGCGCGGCGCTGCTCGCCGACTCGGCAAGCCAAGAACCAACCCGAGGAAGTCGTGCCCGGAGGCTGGAGCCAAAGCGTACTGAAGCCAGGGGCGCGCATTGATTTCAATGACCAGGTGCTCACCGGTCGAGCGGTCGAGCAGAACTTCCATCTCACCGATTCCGAAGTAATCGAGCAGTCGCGCGGCCTTGCTCGCAAGGCCTGCCGCAACGGGGTCCGGATGCAATTCGACACAACTGCCCACAGCACAGCGATCAGCCGCGGGCCTGATCTTGCGCGCGCTGAGTAGCAGCGAACTGCTCTTCGCGTCGCGCGAATGAAACCGAAATTTGTTCCAAATCCCGTCCCAGCAGCGATTCACTGACAAGCGGCTCAAGCGATGCTTCCGCGTATCGCGTAAGCCACTGCTCCAATTCGCTCTGCTCGAAGACTTGAACTGCCTTGGGTATTCCAAGTTCGCGGTTGCCGTGCAGAGTGCTTCGCGGGCCGCAGCAGGAATCGGAAGACGTGCGGTATCAGGCACGCTGTCACGGAGTCCGTTCCAGGTTAGCGGTGTTGGCAGGGCGGCCGCGTTGCACCACCGCGCGAAAGCGCTCTTGTCAAGGCAGATGCTCAAGCGCCTCGTTCCGCGGATGCAGGATCATCGCAAAGGCGGCATCCAGACGGCCTCTATGCCGGACGATGAAGCGCAGCCAATCGTCTGACGTTGCGATCAGCGCGCTTCTGGGCCCGGCGACGGATTCCAGTTGCTCAAGGATCGCGAAATCGTCGCGATCTTTCGCTGTCACTGCCTGGGCATATCGACAGAGCGTCCCGGGACCCTCATCACGATCCACGACGACCGGCGACAGTCCATGAGCGTGTGCATCTCGGGCGACCGCGAGGGCTGTGATCGAAGCACCGAGAATGACGAGTGTATCCAAGGCTGCTCAACTCTGAATGAGCGGATGTTAGTCGACGCACTCGTCCACCGGTTCGTGGTGCTCGCGCGCCGGTTGAGCCGGACTTGTGAGGGGATGACCGGCGATTGCGCGGAGAACGGGGCACTTGGAGCCGCACCAAGTTTCATCTCCGGCGCAGCGAGGCTGCTAAATTCCGGGCGTTAGCCAACCAAATCGCAAAGAATGCAGCTGTATCTCGACGGCCGACTGCCGCTGCGCAGGGCGCCAATGCACGGTGACTTTCGCTCCCAAATGAGTGAGCGGCCTGACGGGAACAAGCGGACCGTTTGCTGCCGCTATCGTCGGACCACGGTTTGGTCCAGGCCGCCTTCAAGGGGTCATTCTCGATTGAAGCGTCCACGCGCGGCGCGGGCTGTCCGGTCGCCGCGACTTCGCGGGACGGTCTGTCTCATATTCGGGCGCCTGGACTTGACCTCTCTCTTGATCCGTGCCGTGCGCGTCTTGGCGCGAACGGAATCCTCGTTGACCGTCGTCTGCGGCCAGCCAAAGGGCAAGGATGGCGTCCTGCTGGAGATGGAGACGATCGCCGCCCGACTCGATCGCGGGGACGCGGAAACACTCGACTCTTGGCTGCGAGGTCACTTCTCGATCGTTCACATCGACTTGGTCGGCCTCAGCGTCTGCTTCGTCACCGATCGCTTTTCGATCTATCCGATCTGCTATGGGATAGAAGGTAAACGCATCGCTTTCGCCGACCGTGCCAACGCGGTTCCGGTACCGAATCGGCAGATCGACCCGCAGTCCATCTATGACTACGTCTATTTTCACGTCATTCCTGCGCCGCGAACCATTTTCCGTGAAGTGTCGAGAATGGAGCCGGCTACCCGACTGCAGGTTGACGCGCGCGGAGCTCGAACGACTCGGTGGTGGCGCCCGGTGTTCGCCGCCGATGCCGACTTCCACCGGCGCGATGCCGGAGAGGAGCTGCGCGGCCTGTTGCGCTCGGCAGTGAAGGGATCACTGCGATCCGGCAATGTCGGCGCCTACCTCAGCGGAGGGACCGACAGTTCCACCATTGCAGGCATGCTGGGATTGGTCTCAGGGCGCCCCGCAAGAACGTACTCCATCGGATTCGGTGCGAAGGGGTACGACGAGATGGCGTATGCGCGCATCGCCGCCAGGCACTTCGGTACTCAACACCACGAACTGTACGTCGGACCCGAACATGTTGCGCAAGGAATTCCGATCATCGCGGCCGGATACGACCAGCCGTTCGGAAATTCCTCGGCGTTGCCGGCGTACTTCTGCGCCAAGATGGCCCACGATGACGGCGTCGATCTGTTGCTCGCAGGCGATGGCGGCGACGAGCTGTTCGGCGGCAACGTGCGCTACGCGCGCCAAAAGGTCTTCGAGGCCTATTGGACTTTGCCCCAGCCGCTGAGGGCTCAAGTCATCGAGCCGCTACTGCTTGGGACTAGCTGGCCGCGCCGCTTGCCGGTCGATCGGCAAGATGGCGAGCTACGTCGAGCAGGCGCGTGTTCCGATGCCGGCGAGGACGGAAACGTACAACCAGTTGTATCGCATTGGGGCACGTTCGGTGCTCAGTGCGGAACTGCTCGCGGCGGTCGACACCGGAACAGCCGGCTCGCCTGCAGAAGGACGCCTACGAAGAGGTCCAAGCGGCCTCTTTGGTCGACCGTATGCTCGGCTACGATTGGCGATTCACTCTCACGGACAACGATCTGCCGAAAGTGTCGGTCACCGCAGCGCTGGCTGGCATTGACGTGGGGTTTCCGCTACTCGACGATGCGTTGGTCGATTTCTCGCTACGTCTGCCCGCGGAGCAGAAGGTGCGGCGACTGCGGCTGCGACACTTCTTCAAGAACTCTCTGAAAGGGTTTCTGCCGGACGAGGTCGTGCGAAAAAAGAAGCATGGCTTCGGGCTTCCGATCGGGCCGTGGCTCCTCAGCGAACCCGATTTGTTCGCCATCTCGAAACGTGCCGATCGATGGCCTCGTCGCCCGCCGCCTCGTGCGCGCCGAATTTGCCGGAGATCTGCTGTCGGCGAAGCTCACCGAGCATGCTGGCTTCTACGGAGAGATCGTCTGGGTGCTGCTCATGCTCGAGCATTGGCTCATGGCGCACGCGCCGCCAGTTCACGCTGGATAGCTGACGGCTGCTCCAATGGCACTGCGGGACTTGCTGATATTCGCGTGTCGTTTTCGCGACGCTTCCGTTCGTCCTGCAGGCGGCCTTGGATCGGAGTTCTGCTTTGGGTCTGGCTGAGCGTCATGAATCCGCATCGACTGACCTGGGGCGCCGCCTACGACTTTCCCTTCGGGCAGGTGGTCGCGGCCGTCACGCTAGTGGGCCTCCTCTTCAGCCGCGAACCGATTCGTTTCAAAGGCGGCGCACCTGCAGTGGTGCTGCTCTTGTTCGTGGCATGGACGTGCGTCACTACTCTTTTTGCGCTTGTCCCGCTCGCGGCAGAGCAGATGCTCGAGCGCTCCCTCAAGATCCAATTGTTCACCTTCCTGGCGCTGCTCACGCTTTACTCGCGCAAGCACGTTTTGGCGCTTATTTGGATCTTGGTGTTGTCGATCGGCTATTACGGCGTTAAAGGCGGAGCCTTCACCATAGCGTCAGGCGGTCAGTACCACGTATGGGGGCCGCCGAGAGTTTCATCTACGACAACAATGCACTGGCGGTCGCCATCGTGATGTCGATTCCGCTGTGGATGTATCTCTATCGAATTCATCGCCGGACGGTCTGGCTTCGCGTCGCCATCGCCGGCGCGGCGGTGCTGTCGGCGGCTTCTGCGTTGGGTAGCCAGTCGCGTGGCGCGCTGTTGGCGCTGGTCGCGACCACTTCTTTATCTCTGGACGCGGACCCGCGGGAAGCTTATCTCTGGGGCTGCTTTCCTGGTCGTCGGGATCACGCTGATTTCATTCATGCCGGACACCTGGACCGAGCGCATGAAGACAATTATCCCGAGACAGGAGAGCGCGACCAGTCTTCCCAAGGGCGTCTTGAGGCTTGGGCCATGCTGACCAATCTTGCGCTCGACCGACCTGTCGTCGGAGGGGGTTTCGACCCGTACAGCCCGCAGGTATGGAATCGAGTACTTTCCAAACTACTTAGGGCTTCGTTCCGCGCACAGTATCTACTTCGCGGTTCTCGGAGAACATGGGTTTGTGGGACTGGGTCTTTTCCTGCTTCTCTGGTTTGTGACTTGGAGGCTCGCTCGACGATTGGCGATCGAGACTGCGGGGCGACAAGGAGGAGGACTGGGCGCACTCGCTCGCTGTGCTGTCGCAAGCGAGTCTCGTCGCCTATCTCGTCGGTGGCGCCTTTCTCGATCTCGCGTATTGGGATGGTCCGTACTATGTCTTGGCGGCACTGGGCGTCGCACGCTACGCACTGATGGCCGAACGGAACGCACGAGTTGCCGTGATACCCGATCGAGGCTTGATCGGTTCTGGATCGAAGCCGATCGTCGAGGCAAGCAACGAGCGACGCCGATGACTTCGAATGGTGCTTCCATCGCCGGGCAGCCAGTTTCCGGCACCGTTAGTCGATCGCTTGCTAGTACGAATGGCTGAACAAAGTAGCGGCGAGCAACCCCAGCCGGCAGCATGCGATGCCGGCATGGTGGGCACATGGACTGCAAGCCATCGTGCTTCGTACTTGCCGACGCTCGCGGCAAACATCCTAGGAGTCCTGGCAGCGCTAGCACTGATCTGGGTGCCGGAGGTTTCCCTCTATTGGGTCGGACCGACCCAAGTTTCCGACGACAACGTTTCGCAAGCGAAAACAACTCCTCCGCTCGAGATCTTGGCTGAGATCGGTGAGCAGTCGCTCCTCACGGTGATTGACCCGCCGGACAGGCGGGATCCCGTCCGGCTGCGACAGCTAGGGGAAGGAGTTCTTTCCGGCAACGTGCAGTTCGCCGGGCGGCCGATGGCAGCGCTGCCGTTTCCGTTCCGTGCATCGCACCTGGATGGAGGCTTGCCTTCCAACGCGCTGAAGATTGCGAGCTTGGGGACGGTCCGCCTGCTGCTTGGGGCCTACACGGCAACGCGCGACCAGCGCTTTCTCGACGCCGCGCTACAAGAGACGCTGGCGTTTGACAAGGTCGACGCCTGGCGTCTGGTGCCGCGAGGGTTACTGTGGAACGATCATGCGCTCGCCGCGCGCGTTCCGACTCTGGCTCTTCTCTGGTCCCTTGTGCGGCAACGCGACGGTCTCGATCCAGCCGCAGCGCTCTCGGTATTGGAGTTGGCAGACCGCACCGGGGCACGGTTGGCGAAACCCGAGCTTTACAACAGCCGGACCAACCATGGAATCATGCAGAACATCGGCCTGATCCAGCTTGCGGTGGCGTTTCCGACGCTGCCTCGCGCCGAATACTTCAAGACAGTGGGTTGCACACGCATCGTGAAGCAGGTGCGTTACTACGTCGACCCCGAAGGTCCGGTGCTTGAGCACTCCGCCGGTTACCACGAATTTGGCCGTGATCTCCTGATCAAGGCGATCCGCCTTTTCGAGTTGGGCGGCTGTCCTGATTCCGCAAGATTGGCGACCGCTGTTGGCGCGTGTCACCGAGTTTTCGCATCTGTTGCAGCGACCGGACCGAACGCTGCCCGTGTATCGGAAATACCGATCACGCGCCGCAGCCGATCGAGGAAAGTGTCGACCCAACAATAGCGCCGACGCCGGCCAGTCGCCTGTACGAAGTCGCAGGCGTTTCCGTGGCGTGGCGTGGCACCGAAGCGTGGCCGCAACCGCAGAATCTCAGCCAGACCGTTGTGACGTGGTCAAATTTTCCTACTCGAGCTCACAAGCATGCGGATGACATGGCCGTTGCGGTCTGGGCCCATGGGCGCCCATGGCTGACCAACTCGGGATACTGGCCATACGGCGCCGAAGGTTTCGAAGAGGCGAACGGCTGGCGCGGATCAAACGCGCCTCACTTTCAGGGTGAATCTCCGCGCGTGCTTCGCGAAACTGTGCTGGTAGGGGCGGGCGCCTCGCGCTCGGTTTCGGCAATTGACCTCGAGCGCAGGCTGCCGCATGGCGCGTCGGTGCGCCGACAGGTCTTCGAGGTCGGCGGAAACACGTGGATCGTGCTCGATTCCGCGGCAGGCTCGCAAGGGCAGCCTCATCGAAAGCATATGGACGACGATGCCCGAGACTGAAGTTCAGGCCGTGGGCGAACACGAGTTTCTGTTGCGATCCACCGGCTCACCGGCGACGGCTCGCTTGCTCTTCGCCGGTTCCCTTGCTTCAGCGCCTGCGATCAGAGTCGGAAGTTTCGCCCCTTTTGGCGGATGGATTGTCCGCGCAGGACGGCCGATACCGGCGCCGGCGATCGAAGTACTGCAACGCGCTGATCAGAGTCCCGTCGCTACGGTGCTCAAGCTTGGCGAACGGACAGCGGCAATCCGCCTCGAGGGCGCAGGGCCGGATCCAACTCACTGGAGCATCCGGGTGGACAGCTCGAACGACGGTTTTGTGGCCGAGCGAGCAAAGAATGTGCTCTCGATCCAGTTTGCCGACGGACGCGAGGAACGGGTGGAACTGGTGGCCCCAGCAGACGTCGAGGTCCGCCGCCGGGCCATCGTTTCGGCCTACGAGGCGGCGCGTCGTGAGTATCCCGGCGTGCGCGAACTCACCCATTACCGATACCGACTGACCATGCTTGCCTTGATCCTGTTGGTCGTGCAGGAGGCGGTGATCGCCGCGACGCGCCGCTTGTCGCCCGGGGCCGTCCCGGCCTTGCGAGCGGCCGCATCGCTCGCTTGGCTGAGTTTCGGGCTCCTGGCGGCCTTCTGGTACTTGCGATAGGCGCAAGTTCAATCTAATCCGTCATCCGTAGCTTTGCTCCCAAGTCCAAGGTATTCGTAACCTGTGGGCTCATGGAGGGTTTTCAGGCAACGTATGTCCGTCTGAAACAGGTTGATGCCCTCCAGGACTCGATGGGCGAGACGATCCCCGACGTTGAAGTTTGGTGCTGAGTGAGGATAGAAGTGAATGCGATCCCGAGGAACCGAGCACCCTGGTTGAAAGCACTGCTGGTGGCGATGGCTACCGGGACCCGGGTTGGTTCTGCCGGAACTTCCGGTCTTTTCCGGCGACACCGGGTACCAGGGACGTGTAAGGCTCTTACCTCAATGGACGCGGAGATGAAATGATCGAGACGTCCGGGCATCGGGCGAGTCCAGGACAGCTGAACCGGTAAGTTCAATCCTTGTAAATGCACGCAACAGGCCATCTTGCGCCTCGAGATCGGAACCCAGAGGCATCGGTGAAGCAAAGGTACTGGCGACTCGCTCGCGAGATGAAGGATTGGGCGCTTCTGGCCGGCGGTGGCGCTGGCCGAACGCCGCTTCGAACGGGCAGGTTTGCTCGCACAGGATCCGGGCTCAGATCGCGTGTTGTTCGAACTGATCGAATGGCTCGCGCGAGCGCAGGACAGATCGCGTTCAAACGATGGTGGCATCGCGCGCGACTTCAGCCTGATCCACGGATGGGCCACGTCGTATCCGGAAACGACCGGATACATCATCCCGACGATGCTCGACTACGCGGAGCGCACCGGCCGGAGCGACTTGCAGGATCGCGCCCGTCGCATGCTCGACTGGCTGGTCGGAATCCAGCTTCCGGGCGGCGGCTTCCAGGGCGGGAAGGTCGATTCGAGGCCGATTGCGCCGGTGACGTTCAACACCGGACAGGTGCTGCTCGGCCTGGCAGCCGGCGAGCGGCGATTTGGCGGGTACCGAGTATCGATGCGCCGAGCGGCTGACTGGCTGGTGGAAAGCCAGGATGCCGATGGCGGCTGGCGTCAGGCACCTCAGTCCCTTTGCAAGCTCGGGCGAAAAGTCGTACGAGACTCATGTCGCCTGGGGTCTTCTGGAGGCTGATCGAGTGGATCCCGGCCGGGGTTATGCCCAGGCTGCACTCGCCAACGTGCGCTGGGCACTGCAGTCCCAGCGCGAAAACGGCTGGTTCGATCGCTGCTGCCTCGATGACGCGTCGAAGCCGCTGACGCACACGATCGGCTATGCGCTGCGCGGTCTGGTCGAGGCGTATCGGTTCAGCCGCGAGGAAGTCTTCCTCGATGCGTCGCGGCGCACGGCCGATGGCGTGCTGTCCGCGCTGCGCGACGACGGCCACCTGCCAGGATGCCTGATGCCGGACTGGTCGGCCGGCGTAAGCTGGGCCTGCCTGACGGGACGGCCCAGATTGCGTGCTGCTGGTTGCTGCTGTCCGAGATTACCACGAGCCGCGCTACGCGAGCGCCGCCTTCAAGGCCAATGAGTTCCTGCGGCGCTCGGTTCGCATAGACGGACCGCCGGAGATGCGGGGCGCCGTCAAGGGCTCTCTTCCCGTGAGCGGAGGTTATGGCCGTTACCAGTATCTGAGCTGGGCCGCGAAAGTTCCTGGCGGACAGCCTGATGCTGGAAATGGATCTGGCGGGGCCGCCAATCGTGAGCACCGGCCTTGCCCGGGTCTACTATCGGGCTTCGACTCGGATCGTCGAGGCTTCCAGACGTGTGCGGCATCGCCGGAATCCTGAATCCTGGCAGGTCTCGCGGTCGCGCCGGAGTTGCTGGATCGGGATGATCGGGTCGATCCGGCATCGCGGTCCGGACGCAACGGGGATTCACTTGGATCCGGCGGCCGGAATCGGGCTTGCCCATGCGCGCCTGAGCATCATCGATCTCGCGTCGGGCGGCCAGCCGATGTCGAACCACGACAGGTACGTTGTGGATCACGTTCAACGGCGAGATCTTCAATTACGTCGAGCTGCGTGCCGAGCTGATGCGCAACGGTCGTCGCTTCGCGACGCGAGTCGGACACCGAAGTCATTCTTCAGATGTACGAGGAGAAGGGCGAGGACTGCGTCAGCTACTTCAACGGTGACTGGGCGTTCGCAATCTGGGACAGTCGCGAGCCGCAAGCTCTTCCTGTCGCGCGATCGGGTTGGGTGTCCGACCGCTGTTCTACGCGCAGTCGGCCAAGAGCTTCGTCTTCGCTTCGGAGGTGAAGGCTGTGCTTAGTCACCCGGATATTGACACGGTCGATCGATCTGGAGGCGCTCGATCAGGTGTTCACTTTCTGGTGTCCTCTTGCAGGCCAGGACTCTGTTCGCGCGGCGTGCACGAACTTCCGCCCGGGCACAGCATGCGCGTCATGGCGGATGGCCGGATGCACGTCTGGCCTTATTGGCGCATGGACTTCATGCCAACCGGCATTGGGGAGGACGAAGCGCGCCGAACGGCTGCTCGATTTGCTGAGCGACGCCACACGCATCCGGCTGCGATCCGATGTACCGGTCGGCGCGTACCTGAGCGGCGGGCTCGACTCTTCGGTCACGACGGCGCTGGCCAAGCGTTACTCGGGGGCACGCCTGCACACCTTTTCCGTGACATTCGAAGATCCCGAGTTCGACGAGAGCGCATTCCAGCAGGAGGTTGTCGCTCGCAATGCGACCGAGCACCAAGCGCTGCGTTGCACCTACGATGACATCTGTACGGCCTTTCCGGACGTAGTCCGGCATGCGGAGAAGCCGCTATTGCGGACAGCTCCTGCGCCGCTGTTCCTGCTCTCTCGGCTGGTGCGCGACCTCGGCTACAAGGTCGTCCTGACAGGCGAGGGCGCCGACGAGTTCCTCGGGGGCTACGACATCTTCAAGGAAGCGAAGATCCGCCGCTTCTGGGCCGTCCGCGTCGAGTCGCGCTGGCGCCCGTTGCTGCTGAAGCGGCTATACCCGTACCTGCAGAACCTGCAGGCGCAGTCGGAGGCCTATCGACGGCACTTTTTCCACGTGGATTCCTCCGATCTGCGCAGTCCGTTCTTTTCGCATCTGCCGCGCTGGGATCTCACGGCGAAATCGAAGATGTTCCTGTCCGACGAGGTCAGGAGCCAGTTGGCAGGCCACGATGCCTATCGTGAGGCGCGGGCAGCCCTGCCGCCGGCTTTCGACGGGTGGAACAGCATGGCGCAGGCACAGTTTCTGGAAGCGGCAATTCTGCTGCCGGGATACATCCTGTCCTCCCAGGGCGACCGGATGGCAATGGCGCATTCAGTGGAGGGGCGCTTCCCGTTCCTCGATCACCGCGTGATCGAGTTCGCCGGCAGCCTGCCGCCGCGCCTGAAGATGAAGACACTGAACGAGAAGTACGTGCTCAAGCGTGCCGCAGGGCACCTCGTGCCCGAGTCGATCAAGTCCCGGCCCAAGCAACCGTATCGCGCGCCGGATGCACGGAGCTTTTTCGACGGCGAGTCTGGAAAGGCGCGGGGCGCGTACGTAGATGAGCTGCTGTCGGTCGAACGCGTGCGCGGTTCCGGGCTCTTCAATCCGGTGGCGGTCCAGAAGCTGGTCGACAAGGCGCGCAAGGGACAGGCGGTCGGCGCGAAGGACAACATGGCTCTGGTCGGCATTCTCTCCACGCAGCTGCTGGTGGATCAGTTCATTTCTCGTTCCGGAAGGTCCGCCTGATGCAGGCAGTCGAACACCAGATCAGGGCTTTCATCGTCGACAACTTCCTGTTCGGTGAGGAGAGCCGCGCGGTAGCCGGCACCGATTCCTTCCTCGAACTCGGCATCATCGACTCGACGGGCGTCCTGGAGCTGGTGACGTTCCTGGAGAGTTCGTTCGCATTCAAGGTCGAGGACGCCGAACTCATCCCGGACAATCTCGACTCGGTCGACAGCCTCGTTGCCTTTGTCCAGCGCAAGACCCGTTCAAGCAACTGAAGAGACCGGAATGCTGCTGGACACATTCCTGGAGAACAGTGCGCAGCGGCATCCGGAGAAGCTGGCGCTCGTGTGCGGAAGCCAACGGTTGAGTTATGGCGAAGTCGAGCGGCAGTCCAACGCGCTTGCCAATGAGCTGATTGCACTCGGATTGCAACGCGGCGACAGGGTCGCAATCTGCCTCGAAAACTCCGTCGAAGCCGTCATTGCGATCTTTGCAGTCCTGAAGGCCGGCGCTGTCTTCGTGATCATCAATCCGACGACGAAGGCCGAAAAGCTCGCGTTTGTGCTCGACAATTCCGATGCCTGGGCGCTGATCGCATCCGCCGCCAAGATCGAAGCGAGTCGCGAGGTCATTGGCTCACTGACCAAATTGCATGCCCTGATCGCTGTCGGCGTTGTGGCGGCCGGCGCCGCTCAGGACACTCGGTGCATCTTTGGCTGGAAGGCGCTTGCGCAATCCACAAGGTTCGTCGGACCGCCGCCGAAACGCTGCATCGACGCCGATCTCGCTGCGCTCGTGTACACCTCCGGGTCGACCGGCAATCCGAAGGGCGTGATGCTGACTCACCTCAACATGGTGGCGGCGGCCACGTCGATCACGAGCTATCTGGAGAATCAGCCGGATGAGATCATTCTGAACGTGCTTCCGTTGTCGTTCGACTACGGCCTGTATCAGGTCCTGATGGCCTTCCAGGTCGGCGGCACGGTCGTGCTCGAGAAGTCGTTCGCCTATCCCCACGCAGTGCTGCAGAAAATGGCGGCCGTGCAGGTGACGGGATTCCCGATCGTTCCCACGATGTCCGCCATCCTGCTGCAGTTGGATCTTTCGAACTACAGCCTGCCGTCGCTGCGTTACATCACCAACACCGGCGCGGCCCTGCCGACCGAGCACATCCGCAGGCTCAGACAGGCTTTCCCACAGGCACGGCTGTATTCGATGTTCGGCCTGACCGAGTGCAAGCGCGTGTCCTACCTGCCGCCGCACCAACTCGATCGTCGCCCGACGTCGGTGGGCAAGGCGATGCCGAACGTCGAGGTCTACATCGTGGACGATCAGAACCAGCGTCTGCCGGCGGGCGAGGTTGGCGAACTGGTTGTGCGGGGATCGAATGTGATGCGGGGGTACTGGAAGCTTCCGGAGGAAACCGAGAGGGCGCTGCGGCCCGGACCCGTTCCCGGCGAGCGTGTGCTCTACACGGGCGATTTGTTCAAGATGGACGAGGACGGATATCTCTACTGGATCGGGCGCAACGATGACATCATCAAGAGCCGCGGCGAGAAAGTCAGTCCGAAGGAAATCGAGAACGTGCTTTACGGCCTGGACGGTGTCGGCATGGCGGCTGTCGTCGGGGTTCCCGATCCGGTGCTCGGCCAGGCGGTGAAGGCTGTAATCAGCCCGAAGGACGGCTGCCAGCTGACCAGTCAGGACGTCTTGCGCCATTGCGCGCAGCATCTGGAGGACTTCATGGTGCCGAAGATCGTCGAGTTTCGCGTCGACATGCCGAGAACGCCGACAGGGAAGATCGACAAACGGCAACTTGCCTGATGAACACTCGAGTCGCTTTCTCTGCACGGGTACTGGACCTGGACGCTGCCAGCGCAGTCGATCGAATCGCCGTTGCGGTCCGACGTGGCGTGCTGCAGGATTTGAAGCGGAAGGGAGTGGTATTAGGGCTTTCGGGCGGCGTCGACAGCAGTGTTGTTGCAGCGCTCAGTGCGCTCGCGGTCGGCAAGGACAGGGTTCTTGCGCTGCTGATGCCGGAGCGCGAGTCATCCGACGAAAGCACGCGACTGGGCCGGCTTGTTGCCGATCATCTCGGAATCGAAACCGTCCTCGAGGACATCACGCCGATGCTCGAGGCTGCAGGCTGCTATCGGCGCCGGGACGAAATGATTCGTGAATTGATCCCGGAATACGGACCCGGCTACCAGTCCAAGATCGTTCTTCCCGGCTTGCAGGAAGGTGCGACCTACCGGATCTTCTCGGTCGTTGCGCAAGCACCCGATGGGACTCAGGTCACGGCGCGCCTGACCCCGCGCACTTATCAGGGGATCGTCGCCGCAACGAGCTTCAAGCAGCGAGTCCGCAAGATGCTCGAGTATTTTCACGCCGACCGGTTGCACTACGCCGTTGCGGGGACTCCCAACAGGCTCGAATACGACCAGGGATTCTTCGTCAAAAACGGAGATGGGGCGGCCGACCTGAAGCCGATCGCGCATCTCTACAAAACGCAGGTGTACCAACTGGCCGAGTATCTCGGCACACCGGACGAAGTGCGACAGCGCCCGCCGACCACCGACACGTACTCGCTCAGCCAGTCGCAGGAAGAGTTCTATTTCTCCGTGCCGTACGCCCAAATGGATCTCTGTCTTTACGGCATGAACCATGGCGTGTCGGCGAGCGAGGTCGCGCCGGCGGCAGGGCTGACGGCGGATCAGGTGGAACGTGTTTACCGGGACATCGCAGCGAAGCGCAAGGCGACGAAATACCAGCATTTGCGTCCGTTGCTCGTTGAGCCGGTCGAGGAAGTCGAGCCGCACTCAGCCGGCGCGCACTGACTCACCGGCCACGCTCATGTCGGTACTTTCGAGGATTCCGCGCAACTACAAGGTCGGCCTGAAGGCGAAGTTCCTCGAGGCCCATCGTCTCTATGTGCGCGCGTTCCGGTCCTACGAGCCTGAGCAGTTGACGGATTGCCTGCGATCGCTCGGGGTGCGCCGTGGCGACAGCGTGATGCTGCACAGCGCATTCGGCGCGCAGTACGGGTTCCAGGGCACGATCGAGGAACTCACCGACCTATTTCTCGACGCCGTTGGCCCGGAAGGGACGCTGCTGATGGTGTCACTGCCCTATCGCACGTCATCGTTGCAGTACCTGAGCCGGGTGAAGTACTTCGATGTGCGGAAGACGCCGTCGATGATGGGGCTGGTCTCCGAATATTTCCGCCACCGCGCGGGCGTGCGGCGGAGCCTGCATCCGACCCATCCGGTCCTTGCCTTTGGCGCGCAAGCGGAATGGTTCATTGCCGATCATGAAAAGTGCGAGTATCCGTGCGGCCCGGGAACTCCGTTCGAGAAACTGGAGCAGCTCGACGGCAAGGTGGTTTTCTTCAACGTAGAGTTTGCCACCTTCACTTTCTTTCATTACCTGGAGCATCGGGTGAGCCCGGAACATGCCGTTCTCGCTTTACACGGAGCAGCCGTTCACCGTTCCGGTCTTCGACATCAAGGGCGAGTCAACGACGGTGACGACGTACGTGTTCTCTCTGGAAGCAATTCGTCGCCGACGGTTCGCCATTCTGGAAGACGAGCTGCGCCGCCGCGGATTGATCCAGGCGCGCCGCATCGGGAACACTCGACTCGAATTGATCCGGGTCCGGGACGCGGTCGAGTGTGCTCACGACATGTGCCGCAAGGGTCAGTACTTTTACGATCTGTCCGGCTTGCCCGAGCCCTCGCGCAAGTCGGACTCGGGACGGGAGGCCTGACGATGGCGCAGGCCCGAGTTCAATCGCCACGCATCGTCGGCTTGGCTACCTGTGTCCCGGCGCGGCGGTTCGACAACATTGCCGACACGACCGAGTTTCCTCCCGACGAGGTGCGCAAGGTCGTCGGCATGGCCGGTGTCTCTGCGCGCAGGGTCGCCGACGATTCGATTTGCAGCAGCGACCTGTGCTTCGGCGCGGCAGACAAGCTGCTCAGCGAGCTCGACTGCGACCGGAGCACGATCGATGTCCTGATCATGGCGACGCAGACCCCGGATTACGTCATGCCTTCCAGCAGTTGCTTGTTGCAGCAGCGTCTGGGGCTTCCGACGACCTGCGCTGCTTTTGATCTCAACCTGGGCTGCTCGGCGTACCTCTATGGCCTGTGGCTTGCCTCGTCGCTGCTCGCCAGCTCCGGATTCCGCAGAATCCTGCTCCTCAACGGTGAGACGCCGACCCGCTACGCGGACCGGTCCGACCGCTCGGTGGCGCTGCTCTTCGGGGACGCCGGATCGGCGACGCTGCTCGAACGCCGGGAGCCGGGCGAGGCGGCCTCGGACTGGTCCTTCGCGCTGCATACGGACGGAGCCGGATCCGACGATCTGATCATCCGCGCAGGCGGGTTTCGCGACCGCTTCAGTTCGGATCCGCGTCAGCATCACGTTTCGATGAACGGATCGAGCGTGTTCAACTTCACGATCCGCATCATTCCGCCGCTGATCCGCGAAACGCTGGAGTTGGCAGGCCTCGCCCAGGATGACGTCGATTACTTCATTTTTCACCAGTCGAATCGATTCATCATGAATCACCTCGTCAAGAAGGTCGGGTTGCCGGCCGAGCGCGTTCCGATCATCCTCGAAGAGTTCGGCAATACCGGGGGCCCCTCGGTCCCGCTGACCATCACGCAAGGCGGCCTGCAACGCCCGGCGGACCGGGCCCTGCGCTTGATGCTGCTCGGCTACGGCGTCGGCCTGTCCTGGGGTTCCGCAATGGTCGATCTCGACTCGGACGCGCGCGTCTTGCATGCCGAGTGGCCAGCGCGCGGCGAGCGTGCGTCATGACCCGCCCTGGCACATGGCTCGACTTCGCCGGGCACTGGATCGTTGTTACCGGCGCCTCATCGGGGCTCGGTCGCGCGGTGGCCGTCGAACTCGCGGCCTGCGGCGCGCGGGTCGTGCTGGTGGGCCGCGATCAGCAACGGCTCGCGGCGACCGCGGCGCTGCTCGGCGGTGCCGAATGCCGCACGCTGACGATCGACCTTGCCAAGCTCGACACGATTGCTCCGGAGATCGTCCGGCTGCGTCAGGAGGTAGGGCCGATCTACGGCCTATGCCATGCCGCCGGAATCGTGATGACCCGTCCTCTGCATGCCAACACGGTCGAGGTCGTTCAGAGTCAACTCGATGTGAACCTGCTGGCCGGCCTCGAGCTGAGCCGAGCCGTGTGCCGCAGGGACGTGATGACGCCCGAGGGTGGAAGTCTGGTCTTCCTCTCTTCGGTCTATGGACGCGTGGGAATGCCGGGGCAGATCGGTTACTGCGCGACCAAGGGCGCGGTGGCTGCAGCCGTACGCGCAATGGCCGTCGAGCTCGCGCGCCGCAGCATCCGCGTCAACTGCATCTCGCCGGGGTTTGTCGAGACCGCAATGACCCAGGGTGCACTTTCCGTCCTGTCGGCCGAACACGTGGAGAAGATCAAGTCTGCCCATCCGCTCGGCCTCGGTCGTCCGGAGGACGTGGCACGTGCAGTGGCATTCCTGCTCGCCCCCGAAACGCGTTGGATCACCGGGGCCGACCTTGCAGTCGACGGCGGATTCACCGCCCAGTAGCAAGACGCGGGACGGAGGTTTTCGATGAAGGAGCAGGAAGCGCTGGCCTGGATTGCCGAGGTGTTCGAGGAGCCGCCCGAACGGATCAAGGCCGCTACGCTGCGCAAGGAGATCGTCGGCTGGGATTCCCTCGGGACTCTTGTGCTGATTGCGGCGCTCGACGAGCGGGCCGACATCCATCTGACGGAGAAGGACATCGACGGAATGCAAAGCGTCGGCGACATACTCGAGATTCTGCGTCGCAACGGCAAACTCGATGACGAACTAGGATGGCCGCAGGCCACGTTTGACGTGCGATTCATCCTCATTGACCGCATCGTCGCGCTGGTGCCGGGTGAAAGCATCGTCGCCGCCCGCTCGATCCGGCCCGACGAAGACTATTTCCGCGACCATTTTCCCGGCTTTCCGGTCGTGCCGGGTGTGTTGCTGACTGAGATGATGGCGCAGACTGCGGGCAAGTGTCTCGATGCCGAACGTCGGCCGCGCGGCAAGGCGATGCTGGCGAAGATTCTCACGGCCAGTTTTCGGGAGTGGGTACGTCCTGGCGACGAAACCCTTGTGTACGCGAACGTCACGGCGAACGAGGAGCGGTACGCGACGGCCGAATGCCATGTGGATGTCGCTGATCGCACGGTGGCACAGGCCAAACTGTTCTTTTCGTTCCTGCCGACCGACAATCTATGCCGGTGATTTCCGAGACGATTTGCTCGAGGACTTTCTCGCGGGGCAAAGACGATGAACGAACCGTTTGGACTGGCTGGAACGTCGGTCCTGGTCACTGGCGGCACGCGGGGAATAGGGCGTGCGATCTCGCGGCGGTTGGCTCGCGCCGGCGCCACCGTCATCGCCAACTATGCGCGCAATGACGAAGCAGCCGAGGCATTGCGCTCCGAAGCCGCCGGTGAGCGCCTCGCGCTCGAAGTCCTGAGGGCCGACCTGACGCTGCCCAAAGGCCTGGCGACCGTCGTCGAGCGGATGGAGCAGACCGGCAGCGATGTTGTTTCGCTCGTTCACTGCGCCGCGACCGGCGTGCATCGTCCGTTCGACCAGCTGACCTCGAGGCAATGGGACTGGACGATGGCGCTCAATGCGCGGGCCTTTTTCGAGCTCGTTCACGGACTGCTGCCGAAGCTGGGCCAAGGCTCGGCCGTCATCGCGCTTTCTTCCGCCGGTGCGGTTCGCGCCGTGCCGGCCTATACGGCGATCGGCACGTCGAAGGGCGCCCTCGAATCGCTGGCCCGGCACCTGGCGGTGGAACTCGCGCCGCGCGGCATCCGCGTCAACATCCTTTCACCCGGAAGCGTCGCCACGCACGCCTGGGATGCATTTCCCGACAAGGAACAGCGCCTGGCCGATGCGGTCCGGCGCTCGCCGCTGGGACGCCTGGTCACAGCCGAAGAAGTCGCATTCGCTGCGCAATTCCTGTGCAGCCCGGCATCGACGCCGATCGTCGGGCACACGCTCGTCATCGACGGCGGAACGCGGATTGTGGAGTAAGCGTCTGCGACGCCCGTTCGGCATCGAACGAGCTTCGCATCCTTGCCTGTCCCGTGTCGGTCAGTAGTAGTAGGTCGCTGCAACGAAGCGGCCGCCGGCAATCACGGTCTGCGTTGTCCGGCCTTGCAGTTGATTGATCCGAAACGCCACCCCAGCGCTTCGCAGCAGTTCAACAATGTGGCCGACGGTCTCCTGCTCTCCTCGGCGCTGAACGTCATCCATGATGATCAGGAAATCCCGCGAAATGCGAGAACGGATAAGTTCGACACATCCGAACCGCGAATAGCGTTCCGTTCCTGGAGGCCCATCAATCAGCAGAAGGTCGAAGTTGCGCGCCTCGACGTCCGAATACCACTGCACTCGCCGTGCCTCGATCGTCGCTTCTTCGAGCGGACGAAGTCGATAGTCGCAACTCGTCAAGCGCGGTGCAATCCGCGCGTGCCAATCGGGGCTGTGCTCGTAGCACGCGTGATACGTCCCGGCTTTCTTGATTCGATCGATCAATAGTGTCGTTTGGCCGGATCCAAACTCGACGACACTGCGTTCATCTCGTGCTCAGTCAGATCAAAGCGCCATTGACAGGTGCGCCTTGACGTACGTCACTAGGTGATTCCAGCTGCAGGAGCCAAACCGCGGGCCGGAAGTACCAGGCCGAGGCTCCAGCGAAGCTGTGGCTCAGCCTGCTCGTGAAGAGCCGAGCGGCGAGCGAGGAGGTTCGCAACCAATCGGAGCTTGGCCAAAAACCGATTTCGTCGGCGAGTCGACGCGCAAACTGCGCGTGCTGCCTGCGGAAGTCCGGTTCGGGTGCCTTCTTATCCTCGAACCGGATCTGCCGCCACGCCGGATAACCCGTGAGAATCGCCTCGGTGTGGAAGCTGTGATCCATGAGGAACCGAGTAGGCAAAGACGCAAGGAAGTCGAACAGCTCGTGATCAAGATATGGCGCGAATACCGTAAATGGCCCCGACAGCATGCCGTACGGAGTCAAGGCGATCTTTCTGCGCGTTCGGTTCCAGAAGAAGAAGGACGTGACAGGGTTATGAGCGTCGAAGGTGTTCCTGCACAACCTCGGTCATCCGGGCTGCGCGCGAGCTCGCGACTCCAGTCGTCGATAGGCATGCCGGGGTGAGAAGCCTCTTCAGCAGTTCTTCGGTTTCGGTAGACAGATCGTTGATGATGCTGGCAGATGACCGTCCGAAACAGTCTGTCGCGCTCCGGCGTCAGGAACAGCCCCGCAGACAGTACGTCTCCGCCGATTCCGTCGTAAACGGAGTCGATCCGTTCGTTCGCGAAAAAGTCCGACAACAACAATGGCCACGAACCGTTGTCGACGCCGAAGCTGCTGAGGGTCGTTCTTGCTGATCTCGGCGTCGAAGAAGTTTCCGGCTCCTGTTCAAGGACGACGTGACGGACGCCGAGTCGCTCGGTCACCAAGGACGGCCACCGCGGCGTCGTCGGGGTAATGGACCACGGTCGCGCAAACTTGCGGCCTGAAGCCGGCCTGACACAGCTCGAATAGGATGTGACGTGAATCGCGGCCACCGCTAAGTGGCACCGCAAACCGGGCGGAGCGCGGGGGCCGCCTTCGAATCGCATCGGCAAACAGGTCGATGTACCTGTGCACCGCGTCGATTCGCGAAATTGACTTGTCTTCCGGAACATGCACGCAACCGCCGGTCCACTCGTAGACCACTACCGTCCCAGACAAGTGTCGCGTTCGGCGGCAGACATGAATGTGCCGGAAAGGCGTGTCATTGCCGATGAACTGACCGAGCCGAAGGAACAAAGCCAGGCTCTCGTCGTTGAGCTCGGCATCTGCTCCTTGCGCGATGAGGCAAGAGAGCGAAGGCGAAACGCCGATCTCTGAACCCTTCGCATAGTAGAAAAGCGGAAAGAAGCCATATCGGTCGTTTTGAACCAGCAGCGTTTCGCCGTCCCAGGCCCACTCCGCAAACACGCCGTCGGTGCGTCCATCCGGACCTGGGATCTTGTGGCCGAAGAAACGCGCGGCGTCCCCTCGCACGTCGGGCTTGCCTTGTGTGCGATTACCGAAGAAAAATGGGGCAGGGACCGCGCAGTGCATTTTGGCTTCGCGTCTCGATTGCCTAGCTTCGCTTGGTCGCACGTGCATCTAGTTGCGACGAGCACCAGCGAAGGAATATTCGCTCGCCACCTTCTGGGCGACCGGCGATGGTCCACAGGATGAGGAGTGCAGAGACGTATGACACGATACCAACGCCAACATAGGCCGCCGTCTGCAGGACAAGTAGCATCGATCGGTGCGACTGGAGCCCAAAGCTGCATCGTCGCCCAAACGAGGGCGTACATAGCGAACCCCGCAGCCGCGGGTCGCCAATAGCACGCGAGCTAGCTCGGGAACGCGAACGCCAAGAATTCTGACCATCAGGGTGAAGTTCAGACTTATGGCGAAACCCGAAGCGCACAGATACGGCCCACACCGCCCCTTCCAAACCCGATCGCGGAAGCAGCGCCAGCATGAGTGGCCAACCCGATGTACGAGATGCACAAGGTTGATCAATGCGATGACTCGGGTTACGCCTAAGGCCATGTACACGTCGCCGGTGCCAGCCTGCGTGGCCCTCAAGATCCCGTAAAGGGCGAGCGTTCGTACCAGCGGAACCGAGTCCAGCCACTTATCGCCCAGAAGCAGGCGGACAAGTGGCTCTGCGAGTACCGATATCCCTGCTCCGATCGGGATCGTCGCCAATGCTGCCAGCGACGCAACCGCAAGGAAAGCCTGCTGAAGCTTGCTGCGATCTGCGGCGAGTCTGGAAAAGCCCGGAAAGACCGCGCGGGAGAGAGGATAACTCCGCCCAGCCGGGAGAAGCCCGGGAAGACCGCGCGGGAGAGAGGATAAACCAGCTCAGTAGTCGGCAAGTTTGAGATTTCATACGCAACGGAATAGACACCACAATCACGTGCGTTGTACGGCACCGCGCAATGATTCCGGAAGTTCGCGTATCCTGAACACGCGGCGAAATGCGCAACGTATCTCGTTCTCCAGGCCGCTGACCGTCGTCCATGATGATGAGGAAGTCATCGGAAACGCGCGATCGAACAGATCGACGCAACCGAAGCGCGAGAACCGCTCCGTTCCGGAGGCCCATGGATTAGCATCAGGTCGAAATCCTGGCCGACGATCGTACCAATCACCAGTCGCCCGTCGATGAGGTTCTTGAGCGCGAAGGCGAAAGTCACAGTTGACCAAACGGCCACGATCCGCTTGCCAGTCCGGGCGTGCTCGTAAGCCACGGACGTGTTCCGCGTCTTTTGACTCGGTCGATCAAAAGGGTCGACTGGCCCGAGCCGAACTCAACCACGCTGCTGATCGACTGTTCTCGAGACGCGGAACAGGAAGTACATCAGGCCGTAGCAGGCAGCCGCTCCGACTGCATAGAACTCGTTCGTTATTCCGCGGTTTCGACACTGGACATCAAACAGGTTCTGGTAAGCGAGCTCCCGTTGCATCGCGACGACGGGATCGGTGACATGCCACCGCAGGAATCCGGCGAGCCGCGCCTTTGCGAGCTCGAAGCATCGTTAAAGATTCCGTGTAGCGGTCAGTCGAGGCGGTGTCAGGTCGCGACGCCCAGTCGAAGCCGCAGCGGCTTGATCCGGACGACCAGCGAAGATTCTGCGCCGCTGAGGCCGCCCAGCCAACAGCCAAAGCGCGAAGCACCGTCGCCGCGTAGATGACGACGCCGAGCGCGCAGGCGGCTAGCAGAACGCCAAGCGAGTGCAAGAAGCTCGGAAGTGCGGCTTGAGCGAGGCTAGAAAACTGCGCACCACAGCTGTACATCACGGCGCAAGCGACAACGGGACGCCAGCACGCTTCAGCAACGTCTTCGAAGCGGACCGGCGTCGTCCGGAAAACGATCCAGTAGTTGGCGGCAACCCAAGATGACGGCGTGAGCGAGGACCGCCCACGCGGTCCCTCCAGCCAAAGTGAAGTCGCGACAGAAGCATCGGGAGCAGCAGCGCGACCTGAATGCGCCGGTCAGAGGATCATCCGCGGCTGGCCGAGCGCGTTATGCAGCGAACCGGTGTTCGTTGCAATACTGTGCTTGCCCCGGCAAGTGCGAGCAGCGAATGATCGGAATCGTCTCCAGCCACTTGGCGCCCAGCATCACTCGCACCAGCGGTCGGCGACTGCAGCCAGGCGGTACTTGGCGGAGGATAGAGTGCGATCGAGCCAAGCGTGGCGAAAGGCGCAAACGCAGGCGATTCAGATCATCGGCCAATTGAACGTAGCCGGAAAGAGCACGCGGTTGATCGGGGCGACCATTTCGCTCGAAGGCAGGTTTGACACTTCGTAGGCGATGCAGACGCCGAGCGAAGCCGGCCCGAGTGCGCGGCCGATGATCAGATCAGCACTGCGGTTGCGCAGGAAGCCGACAAAATTGTTGAGCAGCAGCCAGCGCGAGAAGCGATACAGGACGCGTGCCTCGGACAGGCACCAGCGCGGTCGGTGCGGATGCATCACGTAGCTCAGTCACGAAAGGTGGCGCCAGAACTGATGAGCATGCCGGCAAGCAAGGCGCGGTAGTCGCGCAGCCAGAAGGCCAGCGGTATCGTGGCCAGGATGCCAGCCAGCTTTGGCCCGACCTGCATCGCGAACTCGGGCCTGAAGTTGATGTTGCGACGGAAATCGACGACGCCCGGGTTGGTTGCGTTGTCGATGACGTACTTGGCGCTGAGGATGTACATGATCGCTTCCAGGCGCGGCTCGCGATAGAACGCCGCGACAGGAACGGCAACTGGCGGCCAGCGCGATGGCCAGGCCCACGCCGAGCAGGAGGTTGAGCGTCCAGGCTGAATCGTAGTGTTCGCGCGAGATCTCCTTGCGTTGAACGAGCGCGGCGTCGAATCCGAACAGCGTGAGCAGTTCGAGTCCGGCGGCGACCGCCATCGCCATCGCGACGAGGCCGAAATCGGCGGCACAAGAAGCCGCGCGAGGATTGCACGGTACTTACGCAGTCCGAGCACCGCACCGCTCTCGCGCAGGTCGTCCACGCGATGCCGAAGCGACCTTGCGCTCGAAACTAGCGGGTTTTCACGCCGGCAGAATGCGACGGCGGAGTGCGAAAGCGCTCCACGAGCGGCTGCGGTGAGAATGTCATTGATCATTGCAACCCGCGAATCCCATGTGTTGAGACGGGCTCGAGCTTGTCGCTCTTCGGCTGTGCTGCATCCGTGCCCGTTGAGCGTGCGCGCGATGGCTGTTCGCCAGCTTTGTTCGTCGTCGGCGATCTCGATCAAGTCGTGACAATCGCGGATCGACTCCAAAGGTGCGCTGACGACCGGCACTCCGCTCGCGAAGTACTCGTGCAGTTTGAGTGGATATCCAAATTCCATCCACGTGTCCTTGCGATAACACAGCATTGCCACGTCGAGTGCCCCCATGCACATTGGAAGTTCTTCAATTGGCCTGGAACCGAGAAAGTGCACGTTGGGCAGTTGACTGCACTGTTCCAACGCCTTCCGCGTCACATCATCAAAGCTCCCATTCGGCCCAACGAACACGAAGTGCCACTTGGGCTCGGAAAGAGCAACCCTTAGGATCAGCGAGAAATCCACCTTACGGTTCAGCGAGCCGACGTAGCCAATTCGTGGTCGTGGTATTGCCGCCATATCTGCAGGCGGCGACTGCGCAGCGCCGACTTCAAATTGCATGGCGTCAGCTCCGTTTGGCACGCAGAACACGGGTCTGTCCGTCATCTGCTGAAGCGCAGCGCGCGTTGGTTCAGACGAGGTGATTGCAAGCGTGCAGAGGCTGAGCAAGCGCTGCTCCTCGACGCCTTGCTCCGCGGTCCAGTCCGGCATCCTGCTGAATAAATCATAAGGGCTGTACACCAGCAGGTCGGCATCAAGTCGTTCTGCGTACCGTAGGTACATCGGGTGAAACACGTAAGCAACGATCGGACCGGTTCCCATGCCTGCCAGTTCGCGGCGCCAACGCGCGACCGCGATCTGGATTACCGGACGTTCCGAGGCAGGAAGGGTCGGCCAGCTCAGGAGAAGTTTCGGCGGCCGATCGAGCAAGACTCCATCGCGCGATTCGAAGCTTCCTGTCCAACTGGAGGCACGAAAGCGTTCGTGGTCTCGGTCCCAGACCGACCATGGCCCATTCGAATACAGAACGTCGTGGTCCCTCGCCAGTCGTGAAAGGATCTGCTGGCGATTCATCCACTGATCGTCCCAGAAGTTGGGTGCGAGCGCCAGCACCCTGCAGCGCATCGCCTGCGGAAATCTCAAGGGCAGAACTTCAGCGTTCTCGTCGCGGTGCAAGGTTTCCATGCCGAATCAATTCAGGTGCCATTTCGCGGCTTCCTAAGAATGCCCAACGACTGGAATCGACCACAGCCTCAATCGGTCGGCGCGAATTCCGAGTCTCATCGACTCGTTTCGGTCGGCCGGTTGAGGTGCTCACCACGCGCAAGTGCAACTGTAGACGAAGGTCAAATGCTTCTCTGATTGTCAAGAACGGAACGGCGGACGCGCGAACTGGTCAGTCGGAAGTCAGCTCCTACAGATCACGGCATGCCGGGGTTGCTCGCCTGCGCGAGTGGCCGATTGTGGTGCCAAGCATCCGGACCGCAGATGCCACCAATAGGGTAGCTGGAGGCGATGGCCGCCGCAAAACGTCCGACACTTTTCCTTCGGAGCCAGCTTCCAAACTCAAGGCTAGTGGAAGGCGTGCCTTTCGGTGCGCTCGGCCGACGGACGGCGAAGACGACCGGAGTCGTAATCAAGTAAAGGGCACGCGTTTTGAACTGCAATAAACGACTGCGGGCATACGCATTGCCATAGTACGTCCGTGAGGGAGCGATCAGCACGCGTGTGCTTCGAGATCTGCAGGATAACGATAGTGCAAGGTGCGCGCGTTGTCAGGTTATGCTGCGCCTCGGGCCGCTCAGCAGTCGGTAGCTCCGGATGGAATCGCTCGTTACGAGGATGTGAATGAGAACACCAGCCGCGGTTTTACGAGTTATCGAGGGTTGACAGAAGGCGGGGTGTTCACGGGGAAGGACCGCGGAAGATGAAGCGCGCGTTGGGCCGCAGTGTGATGACGCTGGCCGTCTTTGCCTTGGCGGGCTGTGGAGGCTCCGGCGCAGCAGTAGTTGCAGGAGCGCCAGCGCCGGTTCCGCCGATGACACCACCGCCACCCGCTCCAACCCCACCACCGCCACCCGCTCCAACCCCGCCGCCATCGCCAGCACCGATTACTTACTCGGCAACAGTGTCGTGGTCCGTTCCGTTGCTGAACACCGATGGAACTGTGCTGACTGATATCAGTGGCTACCGCGTCTTTTACGGGACGAGTCCGACGAATCTGGCGCAGTCGATACCTGTGTCCGGACCCGGGAGTACCAGCTACGTCGTCCTCGGCCTCGCACCCGGCACCTACTACTTCGCAGTGGCAACGTTGAACTCGATGGGCGTTTCGAGTGTTGTTTCGAACGCTGCCTCCAAAGCGGTACCGTAGATCGAGTCTCCAAGGTCATGAAATGAAGCGACTGGACCTTGACTTGGCGTCGTCGGGCTTGGCCGGAGCGATAGTCCCTGGCCTGGGTTGGGCGGCGCAGCCATGCCGGTCACCCCTGGTCAGTGCAACCGCGCGCTCGACAACTGGTCACCGGTGATGTCGTCAAGGGAAGAATCATTGGAAACACAATCACCCTGTACATCAACGGTATACGGGTTTGCATGGCGACCGATTCGACGCGGGCCACTGGTCAGCCTGGAATCGGCTTCTTCAAGCGCAAGGCTGGCCTGAATTCCGACTTCGCCATAACAAGCTACTCTGCGGCTTCGTTTTAGTGCCAGCGGCCGCGATCGTTCGCAAGGCGACTTTCTCTGGTTTCGGGCCATCCGGACGTGGCGCTTGCTACGCCGGATGGTCGATTGGCACGTGATGGGTTCATACGTCGACAATTGTGGATTTGGCGCTTCCGACTGCCGGCAGGCCCTTTGATGAAAACCAAGAACATGATCAGACATCGGGAGCGCTGGGCGTGAGGCGCGCTTTGGGCCGTGCTACTTTGTCGCTAGCCATGGCGAATGTCCTATTTGGACTTTCTGGCTGCGGCGGCTCAGAAGAGGTCGCGTCCGCCGGAGTAACAGCTCCGCCTAATCAAGTTCCTGCACCTGCGCCGGCGCTGGTTCCGTCGCCGCCGCCGCCGCCGCCGTCGGCTACGCCGTCGCCGCCACCACCACCGCCACCACCGACGGGGTCGCCGCCACCACCGCCGCCACCGCCGACGGGGTCGCCGCCGCCACCACCGCCACCACCGACGGGGTCGCCGCCACCACCGCCGCCACCGCGGTCGCCACCACCGCCAGGGTCGCCACCACCGCCGCCGCCACCGCCGCCAGCCGCCGCCGCCGCCACCGCCGCCGCCACCACCACCGCCGCCACCGCCACCGCCGCCGCCACCGCCGCCACCGCCACCGCCGCCGCCACCGCCGCCGCCGCCGCCGCCGCCGCCACCGCCGCCGCCGCCACCGCCGCCGCCGCCGCCACCGCCGCCGCCGCCGCCGCCACCGCCGCCGCCGCCACCGCCACCGCCGCCACCGCCGCCGCCGCCGCCGCCGCCACCGCCGCCGCCGCCACCGCCGCCGCCGCCGCCACCGCCGCCACCGCCGCCACCGCCGACGACCTACTCGGCTACGGTATCGTGGTCGATGCCGCTGCTAAACGAGGACGGAACGTCACTGACGAATATCTCTGGCTACCGCGTCTACTACGGCACGAGCCCTACGAATTTGCCGCAGTCGGTAACGGTAACGGGCGCTGGGATAACAAGTCATGCCATTACTGGCCTTGCGCCGGGCACGTACTACTTCAGAGTGGTGACGTTGAACTCGAGCGGCGTGGCGAGCGATCCTTCGAACGCTGCTTCCAAGACGGTTCCATAGGTCGAAACCCTCAGTAAACACATGAAACGAAGAGACTTTGTTTTGGCGTCAGCGGGTATGGCCGGGGCCATGGTCCCCGGCTTGGGTTGGGCGGCTCAGCCATGCCCACCGCCCCAGGTCAGCCTCAGCGGAGGCACCTCGGCAACGACGAGTTGCGTGATTACTTCGGGGCGCAGCTATTCAACCAGTTTCGACCTTACCGAGATCTCGCTCTCGGAGGCGAGGCGCCTGGTCAAGCATTGCCACTCCTTGGAAGAAGATTCGAACCACCGGGGGCCGCGCCCACACGACGGCCTACACGGATGCGTACGACGATGCTTATGCGATCCTGAGCGGCTTCCCGCCGAACGTGCAGGCCGAAGCGACGATCTACAAGAATGGACCCGGCTATGAGACCGAACTCCTGTTCCGAATGGCGCACACGGCGAACTCGGTGCGTGGCTACGAATGCTTGTTCAACGTGAACGGAGGCGGCGTGAGCATCGTGCGCTGGAACGGGCCGCTCGGCAATTTCACCGACCTGTCGTTAAGCTACTACGGTGGCAGTCCGGTTGCCGTAACCGGAGACAAGATCCGCGCGAGTATTGTCGGTAGCCTGATTCGGTTATGGCATATCCCGGTCAGAACGGGGATTCCGGTGTTGATTGCCCAAGCAAGCGACAGCACCTTCGCAGACGGCCAACCCGGTATCGCGTTCTATGCCCACGCCCCGGTGGTGTTAACTGATTACGGTTTCTCTGATTACAGCGTGGTATCCATCTGACCGCCGCTGTCGAACCTCGATCGAACGCTGCCTAGAGGCGTGTCGAGGGCAGCCAGCGCCTCACAAACGAGCGACAGGTCGTTGCGAAGAGGCGCGCGACCGCCAGTTCGATCGCATCTGAGCGGCGTGACAACCTCCAGAGCCCCCACAGCATGACGGCGTAAGTCAGCACGCCCACCGGAACGCCGATCGTGAGGTCGCGCACCGCTTCGGCCATGGTCTGATTGCGATTGAAATCCGGCAGGAGCGCAAACACTGTGGCGCCCATGACAGTGCTTGCGACGAGTGGCCGCCAAAGCGCTCCCATGTAGCCCAGGACCGAGATTCGCAGATGTCGGAAGAGGACGGGATAGCTGACGAAAAGGCTGGCCGCCGCTCCCAGGAACTCCGCATACAGGATCCCAAGCAGACCAAACTGACTTGAGAGAAAGAACAGCATCGGAATCAAGACGGCCAAGCGCGCCATCAGAATGACGGCGCAAAGGTAGGTGCGGCCCAGCGCGACATAGGCGGAACTGTTGTTCGCAACAATCGCATTCACCGCTCCGGTAAACGCCAGAATCTGAATGACCGGTACCGCTTGACTCCATTGATCGCCGAGCAGGACTCGAACGATCGGGCCGGCGATGACCACGATGCCCACACTCGCCGGCAGCACAAGAAGGAGGATTCCGGCTGTGGCATCTATACAAGTGCGTCGGAACGCATCAACATCACTTGCGAGACGGGAATAACCGGGGATCATCGCGCGGTTGATCGGCGCGACCAGTTCGGTGTGCGCCAACTGAGCGATCTCCGCCCCTACCGTATAGGCGCCCAGCGTCTGCGCACCGAACATCCTCCCGACAAAGAACAACGGGAGCTTGCCCACGACGGCGCCAGCGATGTGGCTGACGAGCATCCACCCCGAGAACGAAAACAACTGGCGGGCAGCGGCAAGCGAAAGCCGCGGACGGAAAGGCTCCAGTAGATAGCTCAAGATCACGCCCGCCGTTCGCCCTGCGAAAGTTCCGATTACCAGCGCCCAGTAGGAACGGAGCGTGAACGCCGCCGCAACGGCTACGGCAAACGAAATGACGCGCTTATAAGCGAGGAACCGGAACTCGCTTCCGAAATCCATGTTGCGTCTGAAGTTGACCGTCCCGATGTTTTCCAGGCCTGAAACCAGCCACACGGCGGCGAGTGCGAACATGACCGGGACAAGGCGGGGCTCGCCATAAAATTCCGCCGCCGGGTAAGCGAGCCCGGCCGTCAGGCTGGCTCCGCCCGCGGCCAACAACAAGTTGAGCGTGAACGCGGTGTCGTAGTGCACCCTGTCCGGTTTGGACTTCTGGATCAAGGCGATCTCGAACCCGAATGCCGTTGCCAGTTCGATAAGACCGATTACAGACATGGCCATTGCGACCAGGCCAAAGTCCTCGGGCAGCAGCAGGCGGGCAAGAATGGCTGTGCTGATGATGCCGAGCGACCGATCGATCAGTCGGAAGGACACCATCCAGGCGGCGCCTGTCGCGATTGCTTTTCTCATGCGTCGGTTCGCGAGGCGGCCGCCTCTTGGATTGTCCTCGGGGCCCGGCCGCCCCGCGGGATCCGTGTTGCAACGAATCGCGAGCCAGCTATGACAAGGCCGTTCGCGCGAAAGACGTCAGTTCCGCCCTCAGGTCGCGACGGTCCCACATCATGCGCCGCAGGAGATACCGGTAGAGTCCCGCTCGGGAACTCAGCGGCAGGGGAGAGCTCTGCACCGCAGAGAAGAAGTCGATGTGACGGTGCCACTTGTTGAATCCGACATTGGTGGCACCACTCGCGTGATATCGCCTGGCTTCGTGTTCCGCGTCGCCGCGCTTCCAGCTTCCCGAGTCCTTGTGAAATCGCCGGAAGAAAAGACGCTTGGGCAGCTCGAAGAATTTTCCGTACAGGGTCAATTCGGCCAACAGATTGACGTCGGAAGCGACGTACGCACCAAGCAGATGCGTGCGGTTCAGGTCCGACATCCTGATCAAACCAAGATGCTGGTGCGCCAACCTTATGCTCTCGAGCAACGCGATAAAGCGATCAGCGGGATCGTCCTGGACCAAATGAAGAACATCATCGTAGTTCTGGGGATTGCCGCCGTTGGCATCAACGATAACGGCCTGCGGATAACAAAGCGCAATCGTCGGATCGCGCTCCATGACCTCTAACGCACTTTCGAGGAAGCTCGGCCCCCAATAGTCGTCAGCCGTGGACCATTTGAGGTAGCGGGTCCCGGCGAGCCCGGCCACCCGGTTGAAGTTGCGTGGATTGCCGATGTTCGTTTCATTGCGGAAATACTGTATTCGCGAATCCGCAGCCGCGTACTGCTGGCAGATTTGCGCGGTGCTGTCGGTCGACGCGTTGTCGCTGATGACCAGTACGAAATGCGGGTAGGTTTGTGCAAGCAGCGAGTCCAGGGACTGCTTCAGGAATCGCTCCGAGTTGTAAACGGGGAGCCCGACAGTGACGAGGCATGCTTCCGACATCGAGATTTCCTAATTCGATGCAAGTACGGTTCGCTTATCCATTGGCAAACGCGCAAGCCAGATTTCACGCCAAAAAATATACTCGTGTTGTGGGCAAAGCCGCAGGAACTCGCCGGTCGCGATCACGCCTTCCAGCGTCAAGCACGGGGTCTTCATGACCACCATCTTGCCGGTGGCTTCGTGGATGATCCGGTCCACGCGCCTGCGAACTATGGCAGGTCGACCGCAGAAGCGAATCAAGTCTCTATCGAACCAAAGTCCCTTATTTCTCCCGTTTACCAGGGTGCGCGCGATTTCGTCCTTGCTGCGGACAAAAACGGCGTCTCCCGCATCGAAATGCCGGTCGGGGGCTGGTGTTTGGCCTTTGGTAGGGTAGTTCGGCATGTGGGGGTAGCCAGCTCCGCCTCTGAGATGCTGCACGGAGTTAAATATGCGCGTAAGAAGGGCGATTAGGAAACCGGCCGCGTCGATATTTCCGTAGAGCAATGGTCGAAAATGCTGCTTGACGTCGATCGGCGACAGAGGCCGGGACGCGTCCCAGAGCGCCGTCATTTGGCAGAAGTAGGTCCGATCCCCGGGCTCCGGGTCCGCTCTTCGGCCACCGATCCCGGCCGATACATCGGGCCCTTGAGTTGCGTTGACTCGCGGCCTGTCCGGAAGTCGCCTGAGCCAAGCTTCCTTCCACAGGATCTGACACTCGGCCTGGCATCCGTCGTGGGCCGATCCGGAGCAGCGAATTTCGGTCAGCGTCACCGCATCATGCAGGCGGCGCAGGCCGGTCTTGTTGCGCATGTCGTTGATGTAATCGACACGACGGTGGACCTGAAACACCCCGCCGCAGAGCGGTTCCATCTCGGCCATGAACGGCAGCCCGGCCATCGTTTGCCGTCCATCGAGCGTCGCCTCGATCTCACGGCGAGGTCTGACCTGGACGAGATCGCCAGGACGCAGGCGCGACCCCTGCAGATACCTGAAGCCGAGCCTTTGCAGAAACCCGCGCGTTGGCAGTCTGGTTGCGGAACGGGCCAGGAGGTCCTCCTTGCCTGCGGCTTCCCTGGCATCGCGCCAGAGGCACATCAGTCCACCACCTGTGACCAGCAGACAGACGACGAAACCCGCGGCGAGCAGGAAACCGATGAGTCCAGCCGACACGGGTGGCAAACCCGACGACAGTGCCCACGCCAGACCAGCCAGGCAAAGTGACGCGGCCGCGAACGAGATCGAGGTCGTCTTCCAATAGCTCGCGCGATGCGTCACAGATTCGCGACTCCGGACCTCAGCCGTGCGACAAAGCCAGTTGCGCCGCACGCTCCCCGCTGATGAAGCTCTCGTCGGTCCACATGTAGCCCCAGTCGCCGTAGCGGCCGCAGTAGGCGATGCCGATGTCGTCGAGGTAGCCGTGGACGGTCTTCGAGCGCCGCGGCGCGGTCGAGGTCGAAGATCACGTTCGCGTAGCGCACGACGCGGGCGTGGCTCGTCAGGATCTTGTCGTCCTCGCGAAGCGTCCCGCTCCGCCGCAGATCGCTGATGACCGGTTCGATCAAGTCTTCGGGCGCCTGCGTCAGCGGCCGGTACTTGCTCGAGAAATAGACCTCCGCCTGGATGCTGCCGCAGCCCGGCGGCACGTTGGTCGCCGACAGCATGTGCGGGAAGCTGAGGCGCGTGAAGCAGATGTCCTCGTCGTAGAAGTAGGTCATCTGCGCCTGCGACAGGTCGGCGCGATCGACGCCGACGTTGACCAGCACGCAGGTCGAACACGCCAGGCGCTGCGAGGCGTCGACGACGTCGCGCGGCGCGCCCGCGATCATCGGGACGAGATCCGGCAGCGCAATCGACGAGACGAGCGCGTCGTAGTCCGTCGTGACGCCGTTGGCGAAACGTCAGCGTTCTTGCGCTCGGATCGATCGCGACCAGCTCGTGCTCGAGCCGGATGTCGGCGATGTCGGGCAGGTCGCTTCAGGTAGGACACGAAGCCGCCGTCGGTCGGATAGCGGAAGTTGGTGATGTAGTGCACCTCCGGCGTCCAGGGCGCGAGCGCGCCGCGCAGCATCTCCTCGAGGCTCGGCCGGTACATGCGCGGGCCGAGCCAGTCGGTGCTCATGTTGTCCGCCGTCGTCAGGTGGTACTTGCGCGTGTACTGCATCGGAAACAGCTCGGCGAACTTGCGGCCGTAGCTCGCGATCAGCCAGTCCTCGTAGTTGGCGATCTGGCGCTCGACCGCGTGCTCCTTGACGAAGTCGGCGATGATCTCGACGATCAGGTCCTTCGGCAGCCCGTTCAGGTGCAGCTGCACCGGATGCGTGAGCGGATGCCGCGCCAGTAGTTGTTCGAGCTTGATCTGGACCGACTCGTACTTCTGATCGACGTACCCGGCGAACAGCTCCTGGATGCGCGGGTCCTTGGTGAACGAGATGTGCGGACCGAGATCGAACAGGAACCCCTTGCTCGTCCCGGAACGACGCCGTGTGTCCGCCGTAGTACGAGTTCTTGTCGTAGACGACCGGCCGGATGCCTTCGGCGTCGAGACGATGCGGCGCCGAAACCGGCCATGCCGGTACCGAGAACGACGATGCTTGCCACTGTACCAATGCCTCCCGAAGATTACGACGCGGTTTGCTTGACGCTGGCGACTTGCGCCGATCGGCCTCACGCAACGCTGGCGAGACGCGCTCGGCTTCTGCCGCGGCGCTGTCGGATCGAGCCGGCACTCGGCCAGCGCTCGCAGCTGCTCGCGCCAGAGCTCGATCGCTGAGCCGCGTGGCCGGCATCCTCACGTCGTTGAACGAAACGACCTCGTCCTTGGCGATGTCCCGCAGCAGCACGCAGTCTTCCGACAGCGCGATCGGCAGGGCATTGATCGCCCGCGCCGTCGCGTGGTTCTCGATCAGGCCGTAGCGCGCAGAAGCCGCCGACGCCATCGAGGCGCTCGCCGGCCTTCAAGCGGACGCTTGGCGACCGTCACGACCTCGCACGACGGGCCGGCGAGCGGCGCGACGGTCGGGTCGGAGTGAATGACGGCGCGGGCGATCGTCGACGGCAGCTGGATGTGCGGCAGGTGAAACGGCGTGTAGAAGACGTAGAACGGACCGTCGCCCAGCTTGTAGTACGCGAGCTGCGTCTTCTTGTACGGGTTCTCCTCGTGCACGACGACGAAGCCGCCGGTATGCGGCGCGGCACCGACCGAGTAGTCGACGATTCCGCCGGCGAGCATCGCCTCGGCGGGCAGCAGCTTCGCGAGCTCCCGCACGTATCCGCAGGCGGGTCCGACACATGCCGCGGCGGGCGACGCCGAAGCCGGTTGCGTTCGCGAGCACGGTCGTCTCCATCGACAGCTTGGTCGCGTCGGCGAACGACGTGACCTTTCTGACGTCCTGGTCGTTCTTCGCGCGCAAATCCGCGCTGCGTGTCCGGCGTGCGGTAGTAGTCGACCATGCCCTTGATGTTGCCGGCCGCGACCGGGCGCAGGCCGACCGACTGGACGTAGCGGAACAGGGTCATCGCGACGCCCGGCTCGTCGCCGTCGGTGTGCGTCAGCACGACGCCGGCTTCGTCGGCCTTGGCCTTCAGTATCGGGCCGATCAGCGAGTCGAGCTCCGCGTTCACCAGCACCACGGGCTTGCCGTGCTCGAACGCGTCGAGCACCACGCTCGCGCCGAAATCGACGGTGCCCGTCACTTCGACGATCAGGTCGATCGCGTCGCAGCGCGTCAGCACGGTCGGGTCGTCGGTGAGCACCGGCACGCCGCGCGCGATTCGCGCTGCGGCTTCGCTCGGCGTGTCTGCCGTCTCCCATTCGCGAATGCCGGCCTCCCGGAACGCACGTTCGGCGTGCTGCGGGCGTGCGATTGGCCATCGCCGGCCAGCCGCATGCCGGGCACCGGAGTGCCGAGCTGCAGCGCAATCGCGCGACCGGTCGCGCCGGCGCCGACCACGCCGACGCGGATCGGCCGATGCTCGGCTTCGCGCATCTGCAGCACGCTGTAGACGGCAGTGTTGTGCAACGAGCCTTGCTGGCAGATGCGTTCATGCTAGTCCTCCATTCCTGGTCGGACCGAGAAAGGGCCAGCTGCGGTCCTGATCGGAAATCGATGAGACCGCCAACGGCCACGGATTCCGATCGCCGGATCGTCGTACCGGAGGCCCCGGACATGATTCGGAGAATAGAACGCCGAAGTCAGGTAGTAGAATCTCGCTCATCGTCCTCGATCGATTGGCAGCCGTGGGCGCAGCCTTCCGGTACGAACAGCATCCGACCGTTGTCGGCGCTCAGGTCGGTCCCGTACCAGCGACCGATAGGTCGGCGAGTCGGGCCGGAGATCGACGACGACGTCGAAGATCGCTCCCCGCGTGCAGCGAACGAGCTTGGCCTCCAGCGCCGGGGCGACCTGATAGTGCAGGCCGCGGATCGTGCCCTTCTGATGGCTCAGGCTCATGTTGGCCTGCACCGGCGTGAAGTCGATGTCGTGCTCGCGAACTCACGCTGGCACCAGGCGCGCATGAAGCGACCGCGCTCGTCCTCGTGCGGCTCGGGCTCGATCAGCCAGGCGCCCGGGATTCCGCACTCGCGAAAGTCCATACTGGCCTATCAGTCTCACGCCGGCTCACGCGTCGAGCTTGCTGCCGAGGTATGCGCGAATCTGCTCGGGCAGAGCGTCCCGGGCGTCCCGCACCGCCGCGAAAGTCGCGATACCAGTCCGCCACCCACCGCAGCGCCTCGTCGATCGGCAACCGGCACTGCCAGCCCAGAACAGGTTGCGGCCTTGGTGACGTCGAGCCTGAGCATGCTGCTCTTCGGGCGGGTGATGCGGCCTGTCCTGCACCCAGGCCGGGTCGATGCCCCACTGCGACGCCAGCGCCTCGACGACGTAGGCAAACCGGGCGCGAGTCCAGGTCCGCCGGACCGAAGTTCCAGTCCCCGGAGTAGGCGTGAACGTCGTCGGCAAGCGCCTCGGCAAGCGTCAGGTAGCCCGCCAGGCAGTCCAGCACGTGCTGCCACGGACGGACCGCCTGCGGATGGCGCAGGACCACCGGGCGAGCCTGCAGAAAGGCCGCGATCGTGTCCGGGATCAGCTGCCGCGGCGTCCAGTCGCCGCCGCCGATCACGTTGCCGGCACGTGCGCTGGCGATCGCTACGCCGATGTTCGTCCCAGCGGGACAGCGGGAAGAACGAATCGCGATACGAGTGGCCGACCAGTTCAGCGCAGGCCTTGCTGTTCGAGTACGGATCGTGCCCACCGAGCTCGTCGGTCTTCGCGGTAGCCCCAGACCCAGCCCTTGTTCTCGTAGCACTTGTCGGTCGTGACGTTGATCACGTTGCACGGCGCTGCGCAGGCGTCGCACGGCCTCCAGCACGTTGACCGTGCCCATGACGTTGGTCGAATACGTCTCGACCGGGTCGTCGTACGACCGCAGCACGACCGACTGCGCGGCCATGTGAAAGACGAACTCAGGCTCGAACGACGCGCACGCGATCGCTGAGCGCTTCGAGATCGCGGACATCGCCCGATGGTCGAGTCGACGAGCTCATCGACGCGCGCCAGCTCAAAGAGACTCGGTTGCGTGGGCGGTGTCGAGCGCATAGCCGGCGACCCGCGCGCCAAACGAGTTGAGCAGCAGACACAGCCACGCGCCCTTGAAGCCGGTGTGGCCGGTGATCAGCACGCGCTTGTCGTGCCAGAACGTCGGATTCATGGTTCGTGCTGAATTCCAGATCGGCTGCGCAGATGCCGGCCTAGCGTACGCGATCTTGCGAGCGAGATCCTGCGGCCTTCACCGTCGAGAACTCGCTGATCAGCTTTCGGCAATGGAAACCCTTCCGCGAAGCCGCTGGCGGCGCGGCACTCGAGACCGCGCAGGCGCATGAGCGCCAGCAGATTCTCGGCCTTGAACCACGGCTTGCCATGCTGGGAGCGAAACGCGCGTCATGATCAGCGCAATCTTTCGGTTGCGCCAGCGCCGAGGGCAGCGGCACGTACATGTTCGGCGTGACCAGATCGCCGTCGAACTTCGGAATCTCGTACTCCCAGATCAGGTGATCGCGAAACGTCTGCCAGGTGACCTGGCTCACCAGGCTGTGATCCTGATGCCGGTCGAGCCCGTGATGCGTCAACACCAGGTCGGGATCGACGCTGCCTTCGATGTCGCTCGAACTCGGCCTTGACCTCCGCCAAGTGCGCCGGCAGCAGGCCGTCAGGCAGGTCGCAGATGCGCACCTCGCCGCGCGCCGACACGCCGATCAGCGACTTCGCCGCAGCGTACGGCCTCGCCTTGCGCGCGCTGGTCGACGTCAGCACCAGCCAATGCACGCTGCACTTGTGGATAGCGCCGCTGAAGCGCCATGATCGTGCCGCCGCATCCGATCTCGATGTCGTCGCAATGGGCACCGATGCACAGGACGTCGAGCGCCGGCTGGCCGGAGACCGAGTGTCAGTGCAAGCAATGTGCCCTCTCATGGCTTCCAGACCATCCACGGACAGTCTCCCCTGTGCTTCCATGCGGTCCAGCGTGATCTTGTCCTTGAACGTGTCCATCGCGCGCCAGAATCCCGAGTGCCGGAAGACCGCCAAGTCGCTTGTCGATCAGGCGCGTGAACGGCTGCTCGACGAGTTCGTCGCCATCCTCGATGTAGTCGAAGATCTCCTGTCGCAGCACGAAGAAGCCGCCGTTGATCAGGAATTCGCCTTTGCGACGGCGCGTCGATATGCGTCGCCCAGCCGTCGCTCGTCGCTTCGACCGTGTGAAAGCTGTGCCAGCCGTTCACGCCGGCAAAGCTCGCAACGGCCTTCTTCGACTCGAAGTCGGCGATCATGCGGTCGAGCGGAACGTCCGACAGGCCGTCCGCGTAGTTGGCGAGGAATACCGCTTCGCCCTCCAGGTGCTTGCGCACCTTCACCAGTCGCTGCGCGATGTTCGAGTGCAGACCGGTGTCGACGAAGGTGATTCGCCAGTCCTGAATGTCGGTGGAGTGCAGCTCGATCCGACGTCCGCCTTCGGAAAGCGTGAAGTCGTTCGACAGGCATTCGTTGTAGTTGAGGAAGTATTCGCGGATCAGGTCGCCGCGGTAGCCAAGGCAGAGCATGAAGTCCTTGTGCCCGAAGTGCGCGTAGTAGCGCATCAGATGCCAGATGATCGGCCGGACGCCGACGTTGACGAGCGGCTTCGGAATCGTGTCCGAATGCTCGCGCAGGCGCGTGCCGAGGCCGCCGCAGAACAGGACGACTTTCATGATCTCTGGTGTCTGAACATGGGCATGGTCTACTTAGGCACCGAGCTGGCAAGGAGGTAAGGTCATCGGGTTGACGTCGGGTCCGGCGTCATGTTGCCCTAAGACAATATAGTTTAGGCACGCAAACGACAAACTTTGTAACGGTTCGCACCCTGAAACGGCACGATTCTCGTTCAATCAACCATGACCGCCCTCTTTACATGGCAGTGACAGACACCAAATTCTTCAGCCGGAGGTCTGGGTTGCGCGCCATTGGGAGCTTGGCGGTCTTGCCTTTAGCTACCCTCCCAACTGCGCTGATGCCACAAGTCGCATCGGCGCAAGGCCCGAATGCCCTCGGACGCACTATCCGGGTCGGCCCTGAATCTGAAATCCGAAGTCTGTCGGCGGCGGCGCGAGTTGCGAGAGATGGCGATACTTTGGAGATTGCGCCGGGGGACTATCGCAGAGACGTTGCGGTCTGGGCACAACGCAACTTGGTCATTCGTGGCACTGGTGAACGACCGCGATTGATTGCCGATGGCGCGAGCGCCGAGGGAAGGCAATCTTTGTGGTGCGAGGCGACAGCCTTCGAATCGAGAACCTCTCGTTTCTCGGCGCCAAGGTGCGTGACCGGAACGGGGCCGGCATTCGTTTGGAGAAAGGGACGGCTGGAACTCGCCAACTGTCACTTTGAGGACAATGAAAACGGAATACTTACCGGCGGCGGGATGGGCATTGAACTCTTCATCGACCGTTGCTCGTTTGTCGAAAATGGGGCAGGTGACGGCCAAGTCCACATCTTTTACGACGTAGGCGCAATCGAGAAACTGGTGGTCAGCTCGAGCTACTTCGCCAGGGCGCGCGTGGGTCATCTTTTCAAGAGTCGTGCCCGTGAGAACCTGGTCAGCTATTGCCGCCTCAGCGACGAGGACGGAACCGCCAGTTACGAACTTGAGTTTCCAAGCGGTGGTGTGGCCAAAGTCATGGGCTGCTTGATCCAGCAGGGACCGCGGACCGAGAATGAAACGATCATTTCTTACGGGGCCGAGGGGTACCGCTGGAGCAATAACGTCCTTGAATTGACATTCAATACGATCATCAACGAGCGGGCTCAGGGCGGCACTTTTGTTCGCATCCGGCCGGGCCCGGTGCATGCCGAGATACTCGACAATCTTCTCGTTGGCCGCGGACAACTCGAAAGTCTACTTCGAGGGCGCGTTGATCAGAAATCGGGTGGCCCGGCAGAGCGAGTTTGCTGATCCAGCGCATTTCGACTATCGCTTGCGCAGGAAGGCTCCGAGTGTTGGCGCGTTGGGCGCCGCAGGATTGTTGACTGCGGGTCGGCTCCTTCCCGAACGGGAATATGTACACCCTGCGGACAGTCAGCCGCTCGAGAAGCGTACGGTACTGACACCGCTCAGCCCGGGTGCATTTCAGCGTCTTGCACCCTAGCCGGCAGGCAAGGCGTATCTGCACCGGTTTGGCTCATGCAGCTTTCGGCAGAGACAGTCAGTGGGCCAAACCGCTCAACGTGGTCGGATGCCTCGATGCCCGATCACCACAAAGGCCACTAGATCGTCGGCGTCTCCAGCCGCTTGACCTGTATGTACAGCGCTCGATGCGTTGGCACGGCGGCGCCGCGTTGCGCGGCGATCTTGATGAACGCGCCAAGATGTAATCGGCTTCGGTTCTGCGGCCGGCCCGCACGTCCTGCAACATGCTCGAACGGTTGGCGGCAGTCGCGTCGGCGACCGCAAGGACTTTTGCCAACGCCTCTTCCTCTGTCAGCCGCAAACCTTCCGCCTGCAGCACTGGCCAGGCTTCGCGGACCAGTTTTTCGACTTCGGCGCGCAGCGGCGCGTCGAGCACGGCCCCATTCAGCACCTTGTAAACGGCGGTGAGCGGATTAATGGCGAGACTCACCAGCAGCTTTTCTAGTCGCGCAGCATGGATGTTCGATTCGACGCGTGCACTCATGCCCGCTTGGTTCATCAAATCCGCAAGCGGCTCGAATCCGGGTCCGACCTAGTGTTTCTCCCTCGCCCACTAAAATGATGCGGTCACCCTTGCGATAGGCGCCCTGTGTCGTGACGCCCTGCATTGCGAGTAGAGGCGCACACAGCTGACGCAAGTGATCGTCGATCAGTCCGTTCTGGAGCGACAGCACGCCACGCGGCTTCAGAGCGAGAGCTGTGCGCGCAGCCGCCTCGGTGTCGTCCGCCTTGACCAGCAGGATCGCCCAGTCAGCTTCCGGAACGCTGTTCTGCGCGTAGGCGTCGGCTCGATACAGGTCGTCCCCCACTCGAACGCCGATCCGCAACTCTGCAGCGCGCGCCTCAGTGCGAGCTATCAGTGCCACCGGCATGCGCTGCGCGAGGCGTGCGGCAAAGCACAGGCCAAGGGCGCCGGCACCGATCACGGCCAGCGGGAAGCGTTGCGGGTGATTGCTCCTCGCTGAAGCGTCTCTTCCAACGACCCCTGGTTTCTCTCTAGGCCTTCAGCTGATCGCGAATCGGCAACTCCCGGATGCGCTTGCCCGTCGCCGCAAAGATCGCATTGCACAGCGCCGGCGGAACCGGCGGCACGCCGGGCTCGCCCACGCCACCGAGCGGCTTGCCGTAGTCGCCGGGCACGATGTGCACGCGGATCTCGCGCGGCGCCGCCGACATGCGCGTCACCTCGTAGGTGTCGAAAGTTGTTCTGCTGCGCACGGCCGTCCTTGAAGCTGATCTCGCCGAGCGTCGCCACGCTCACACCCATGACGCAGGCTCCCTCCATCTGGGCGCGGACGCGGTCCGGATTGACGTTCGCTCCGCAGTCGACGGCGATGTCCACCCGCGGAATCGTCAACTCGCCCTTCGCGTCGACGGTGACTTGCACGACGGCCGCGACGTAGGTGACGAAGCTGTAGTGCGCCGCGATGCCGAGGCCGCTGCCCTTCGGCATCGCCTTGCCCCAGCCCGCTTCCTTCGCCGCGATTTCTGCCACGCGCCGCAGGCGCCCGGTATCGACCGGATAGAGCTCGGGCGATTCGCCGTGGTTCCAGGTGTCGCCCAGCATCTGCGGCGTAACGATTCGCGCCGGGCCGATCACTTCGAGCAGAAAGTCCTTCGGGTCGCGCCCCGCCGCCGCCGCCAGTTCGGCGACGAACGACTGCACCGCGAAGGCGTGCGGGATGTTCGATACCGAGCGGAACCAGCCGATGCGCGTATGCGCGATCGCTTCCGGGTTCTCGATGCGGATGTTCGGAATGGCAAAGGGCACGTTGATGACGCCCATGCCGAGTTCCCAGTTCGCCTCCTGCTTGGCATTCGCATCGAAGGTGGACACGATGGTCGGCGCGACGCTGCGATGCAGCCACGCGACCGGCAGCCCTTTGGCATCGACGCCGGCTTCGAGATGCTCGACCGAGACCGTGTGGAAGTAGTCGTTGTGCAGATCGTCGTCGCGCGTCCAGACGACCTTGACCGGCTGTGCCGTCCATCGCCTTGGACAGCACCGCCGCCTCGATGCCGAAATCGGGCTTGGACTTGCGGCCGAAGCCGCCGCCGAGCAACGTGACGTGCACGGTGACGTCTTCGACCTTCATGCCGAGCCGTTTGGCGGTGCAGGTCGCGCGCAGCCTGCGGTGACTGGAAGCAGCCCCAGACCTCGCACTTGCCCTTCGTGATGCGCGCGGTCGCCGCCGGCGGCTCCATCGTGGCGTGCGCGAGGTGCGGCAGGTAGTATTCAGCCGTGATGCGCTTCGCGGCCGCGGCCGCCGCCTTGGCGAAGTCGCCGTCGTTGCGAACGACCGGCCCCGGCTTGCGTGCGGCCTCTTCCAGCGTCTTCTTGTACGCCACGGAGTCGTAAGCTCGCATTCGGACCGTCGTCCCACACGATCTTCAGCGCCTTGCGCCCCTGCATCGCGGCCCAGGTGTTGCGCGCGATCACGGCAACGCCGCCGAGCGGATTGAACTCGGGCGCACCCGGCGTGGCCTCGATCTGCACGACCTTCACGACGCCCGGGACCTTGAGCGCCGCGGCAGCGTCGACACTCTTCACCTTGCCGCCGTACACCTGCGGTCGCGCCACCACGGCGTACAACTGGCCGGGCAGGCGCGTGTCCATGCCGTAGTGCGCCTTGCCGGTGACGATGTCCTGCGCGTCGACGAGCTTCAGCTTGCCGGTGCCGATGTAGCGAAACTGCGAGGGATCCTTCAGCTTGACCTTGTCCATCGCCGGCAGCGGCACGCTGGCGGCCGCCTTCGCGAGCGCGCCGTAGCCGAGTTTCCGGCCGGTTGCGCGTGTGCACCACCTCGCCGTTCTTCGCCTGCACTTCGCCGACCGGCACCTTCCAGCGCGCGGCGGCCGCGGTTTCCAGCATCTGCCGCGCGGCTGCGCCGCAACGGCGCATCGGCATGAAGAAGTGGCGCGTGCTGCGCGAGCCGTCGGTGTCCTGGTTGCCGTAGCGCGCTTCGTCGCCGGGCGCCTGCACGACACGCACGCGCGACCAGTCGGCTTCGAGTTCGTCGGCGACGATCATCGGCATGCCGGTGCGCACGCCCTGGCCCATCTCCGAGCGATGGCAGACGATGCTGACGATGCCGTCCTCGCCGATGGCGACGAACACCAGCGGGCTGTCGACCCAGCCGTGCGGCATGCCGTCCGCGCCGTACTTGGGCGGGTCTGCGGCGCGCACGGCGGCGGGGAATCCCACGGCGAGCACCAGCCCGCCGAGCGCGGAGGTCTGGAGAAACTTCCGCCGGCTCACATTGGCAATCACCAGCGAGGTTTCGGGCGATGCCGGATCCAGCGTCAATGCCTGGGTCGACATCGAAAGGTGCGTTCATGTCGTCGCTCCTTTCTCGCCGGCGGCCTGCTTGATGGCGGCGCGGATGCGCCCGTACGTGCCGCAGCGGCAGATGTTGCCGGTCATGGCCGCCTCGATGTCGGCGTCGGTCGGTTTGGGTTTCTGCTTGAGCAGCGCCGTCGCGGCCATGATCTGCCCGGCCTGGCAGTAGCCGCACTGCGGCACGCCCATGTCGATCCAGGCCGTCTGCACGGCCTTGCCGACCTTGTCGGCGCCGATCGCCTCGATGGTGACGACCTTCTTGCCCGCGAGCGACGAAATCGGCGTCACGCACGCGCGTCCCGGCTGGCCGTCGATATGCACGGTGCAGGCGCCGCACAGCGCCACGCCGCAACCGAACTTCGTCCCGGTCAGGCCCAGCTCGTCGCGCAGTACCCAAAGCAGCGGGGTATCCGCGGGCAGGTCGACGTCGTGTGGCTTGCCGTTGATGTTGAGTTTGGCCATCGGGTTCTCCTCGTGCGCCCAACTGTGCGCTCTGGATGGCGACGCATGCGCGCTCGCTCCAGGCGCCGGATCGCGGGGAGACTACGCCGATCGCGACGCGCGGGAAATAACACATGGGCACGACTGCGGCGAAGGGCACCAGGCTATCGAGAGTCGGCGATCGAATGACCGCCTCGCATCCAGCATGGCGGGCGTAAGCCATTCCTGGGAACCGTGACGTTTAGGCTAGATCACGGCAGCGACGAGGCGATCAAGACAAGCGTCAAGCCCTAGAGTCGATGACTGGTGTCGTGACTCGCCTAGCCAATTGCAGAAAGTGAGGCCACAGGTTGATTTTCTGGCTCCCCGACCTGGACTCGAACCAGGGACCTGCGGATTAACAGTCCGTCGCTCTACCAACTGAGCTATCGGGGAATGATGCGTGCTGCGGCAAGGAGCGCGCGATTATATCCATCCACGCGGGCGCGCGCAGTTTTGAGCTTCTCGTCGTGCAGTGATCACAGCACCGCGGCGATCGCGTCGGCCACGTAGTCGATGTTCTTCGGATTGAGTGCAGCCACGCAGACGCGGCCGGTGCTGACGGCGTAGATGGCGTATTCATCGCACAGACGCTGCGACCTGCGCCGCGCTGAGGCCGGTGTAGGAGAACATCCCGTTCTGCCGCAGCAAGAAGGAAAAGTCGCGCTTCGCCTTCCGAGTCGCGAGGCGCTCGACGAGGCCCTTGCGCATCGCCTTGATGCGTTCGCGCATCTCTCCGAGTTCCCGTTCCCATTCGGCGCGCAGCGTGGGCGTGTTGAGTACGGTTGCGACGACAGTGCCGCCGTGCGTCGGCGGGGTCGAGTAGTTGGCGCGAATCACGCGCTTTAACTGGCTCATGACTCGTGCGGATTCGTCCGGGCTCTGGTCGACGATGGTCAGTGCGCCAACCCGCTCGCCGTAGAGGGAAAAACTCTTCGAAAACGAACTGGCCACCAGGAACGTGACGCCAGCCTGCTCGAACATGCGCACCGGCGCGCGGTCAGCTTCGATTCCTGCGCCGAAGCCCTGGTAGGCGAAGTCGAGAAATGGCACGAGGTCGCGCTCGCGCACGATGTCTACCAGTTGTTGCCACTGCTCCGGAGTCGGATCGACGCCGGTCGGGTTGTGGCAGCACGCATGCAGAATGACGATCGTGCGCGGCTTCATGGCGCGGATCGATGCGCTCATCGATCCGAAGTCGAGTCCCTGCCGGGAGGCGTCGTAATACGGATACGCGACGACAGGAAAGCCCGCACCCTCGAAAATGCCGCGATGATTCTCCCAGGTTGGATCGCTGACCGCGACGGTCGACGCGGGCAGCACCTTTTTCAGCAGGTCCGCACCGATCTTGAGACCGCCCGTGCCGCCCAGCGCCTGCGCAGTCAGTACACGTCCGCTGGCCATCAGCGGTGAATCGTCGAGCAGCAGCTTCTGTACCGCACTGTCGTAGGCCGCGATTCCTTCGATCGGCAGATAGCCGCGCGGCGCAGATTGCGTGGCTCGCTCGCGTTCTGCCTGTACGACCGCGCGCAGCACCGGGATCTTGCCTTCGTCGGTGAAATACACGCCGACTCCCAGATTCACCTTTTGCGCACGGGGATCCTGGGTGAAGGCTTCGAAGACTCCAAGGGTCTGGTCGCGCGGCGCCAGTTCAACGGCCGCAAAAAGGGAAGCGCTCATTACTTTCTCGCTGCGCTGCAAAACAGCGCTTTCTTATCCAAATCAAAAGCCTAGCACGCACCATGTTTTGGCTGCCCAGACCAGCGAAAGTACGCAGCAAGGGGGTGCCACCGCGGATTCGCTGGCCTCGGAACTAGCTGACTCTTTGGTCACTAGGCAACCAAGATTCGTCGCTTCGGCGCGGAATAATTCTCATTAGCGAACTAAGCCCTTGATTTTTCGAGGGCTGCCTCCAAGCCTAAGTATAGGAAAGGTATAGGCTTTTCCGAAGCTCGCTGATAAAATTCGCCGTTGCGCTTTCCATATTGCGACGCAATAGAGCCGATGCCTGTGTCCTTCCCCAACAGCCCGTTCCAGTTGCATCAGCCGTTCGAAGCGGCGGGTGATCAACCGGAAGCGATTACTCGGTTGACCGAAGGTCTGACCGATGGGCTCGCGTTCCAGACGTTGCTTGGCGTGACCGGATCAGGCAAGACCTACACGATGGCGAACGTCATCGCGCGCATCGGCAGCCCCACTTTGGTGCTGGCGCCGAACAAGACGCTCGCCGCGCAGCTCTATTCGGAGATGCGCGAGTTCTTTCCGAACAACGCGGTTGAGTACTTCGTCTCCTACTACGACTACTACCAGCCCGAGGCCTACGTCCCCTCGCGCGACCTGTACATCGAGAAGGACAGCAGCATCAACGAGCACATCGAGCAGATGCGGCTTTCGGCTACCAAGTCGCTGCTCGAACGGCGCGACGTGGTGATCGTCGCCACGGTGTCGGCGATCTATGGCATCGGTGATCCAGGTGACTACCACTCGATGGTGCTGACGCTGCGCCACAAGGACCGGATGAGCCAGCGCGATGTCATCGTGCGGCTGACGCAGATGCAATACAAGCGCAGCGAACTGGACTTCGCGCGCGGCACCTTCCGCGTCCGCGGCGACACGATCGACATCTTCCCGGCCGAACATGCCGAACTGGCAGTGCGGGTCGAACTCTATGACGACGAGGTCGATTCGATCCAGTTGTTCGATCCGCTGACCGGCCGCATTCGCCAGAAGATCCCGCGCTTCACGCTGTATCCCTCGTCGCACTACGTGACGCCGCGCCAGAACGTGCTGCGCGCGATCGATGCGATCAAGGAAGAGCTGAAGGAGCGGATCGAGCACTTCACCGCGGCCGGCAAGCTGGTGGAGGCGCAGCGCATCGAGCAGCGCACGCGATTCGACATCGAGATGCTCAACGAGCTGGGCTTCTGCAGCGGCATCGAGAATTACACGCGGCACATCTCCGGCGCGCAGCCGGGCGAGCCGCCGCCGACCCTGGTTGACTACCTGCCGCCTGATTCGCTGATGATCGTCGACGAGTCGCACGTGACGATTCCGCAGCTCGGCGGCATGTATCGCGGCGACCGGGCGCGCAAGGAAACCCTGGTCGACTTCGGCTTTCGCCTGCCGTCGGCGCTTGATAACCGGCCGCTGCGCTTCGACGAGTTCGAACGCAAGATGCGCCGCTGCGTGTTCGTGTCCGCTACACCGTCCGACTACGAGATGCAGCACTCGGCCCAGGTGATCGAGCAGGTAGTGCGGCCGACCGGCCTGGTCGATCCGGGCGTGGAAGTGCGTCCCGCACGCACCCAGGTCGATGACGTGCTGTCCGAGATCGCTCTGCGGGTGGCCCGCAGCGAGAGGGTGTTGATCACGACACTGACCAAGCGCATGGCCGAAGACCTGACCGAGTTCCTGTCGGAGCACGGGGTCAAGGTGCGCTACCTGCATTCGGACGTGGACACGGTCGAGCGGGTCGAGATCATCCGTGACCTGCGCAACGGCATCTTCGACGTGCTGGTCGGCATCAATCTGCTGCGCGAGGGGCTCGATCTGCCCGAAGTCTCGCTGGTGGCGATTCTCGACGCCGACAAGGAAGGATTCCTGCGCTCCGAGCGATCGCTGATCCAGACCATCGGCCGCGCCGCGCGCCATATTGAAGGCACGGCGATCCTGTACGCCGATACCGTGACCAACTCGATGCAACGTGCGCTTGGCGAGACCAACCGGCGCCGGGAGAAGCAGGAAGCATTCAACGTCCAGCACGGCATCGTTCCGCGCAGCGTGGTCAAGGAAGTGCGTGACCTGATCGACGGTGTCTATGACCCGGCGGCCGAGCGCGAGGAGCGCAAGGCGGCGTCCGACGTGGCGGAATACGAAGTCATGTCCGAAAAGCAGGTTGGCAGGGAGCTCAAGCGTCTCGAGAAGCAGATGTTCGAGCACGCCAAGAACCTGGAGTTCGAGAAGGCCGCGCGGGTGCGCGACCAGCTCGCCCTGCTGAAGGAACAGGTATTTGGCGGCGGCACAGGCAAGGTCGTGCCGCTGGTTCGGGGCGGCAAGGCCGCCTGAGGTCACCAGTTTTGGGGGGGTCGCTCTGAACTTAGGGCGGTTTCAACAGTCTGCAGCAAAAGAGTCGGCCGCAACCGCGGCTGGAGCGTTAGACCGATTTGGCAACGGGCGTTCGAGAGAGCGCACATCGACAAGGGCGGCACAACCGTCCGAACGGAAGGGCGAATGGCTATGACGAAAATCCTCTTTGTTTGCATGGGCAATATCTGCCGCTCGCCGACCGCGGAGGGTGTGTTCCGCAAGATGGTGCGTGACTCCGGTCTGGAGGAAATCGTGCACATTGCTTCGGCGGGTACGCACGCCTACCACGTCGGCGAACCAGCCGATGTCCGCGCCCAGCAGGCGGCGGGCAAGCGGGGCTACGAAATCGGTGAATTCCGTGCCCGCCAGATCACCCAGGACGACTTCCGCGAGTACGACCTGATCCTCGCGATGGACTGGGAAAACCTGACGCTGCTCCAGCAGCAGTGCCCGCGCGGCGAAAAGCACAAGCTGCACCTGCTGATGCGCTTCGCCGGCGAGTTCGACGCGGCGACCGTGCCCGATCCCTACTACGGTGGGCCGGAAGGCTTCGGTACCGTGCTTGACTACGTCGAGGACGCCTGCCAGGGCCTGCTCGAAGTGGTGCGCAAGCGCGCCACGATGTACGCCGCTGCCTGAGCAGCGAGCCAGCCGTCTCTGCCGGAGCGCCGCTGCCCGCGGCGCTCCCTTTTTTTGATGGCGAACGAATCGGCAGATCGCGCGATGGACCCGGCCGAGGTTCTTGATTTCTGGTTTGGCGCGCCGGGTTCGCCTGAACATGGCACCGCGCGTGCACTCTGGTTCACCAAGTCCGCTGACACCGACGCGCAGATGCGTGCGCGCTTCGGCGCGGAACTCGAAACGGCACTGCGCGGCGAGCGCGACGGCTGGGCGACCACGCCCTGCGGCGCATTGGCCCTGATCCTCCTGCTCGACCAGTTCACCCGCAACATCCATCGCGATACCGCGCGAGCATTTGCCGGGGACGCGAAGGCACTGATACTTGCGCGCAAGCTCGTTGAAGACGGCGCCGATCAAGCGCTGCCGCCGCACGAGCGCTGGTTCGTCTACATGCCGTTCGAACATTCCGAGCGGCTGGCCGACCAGCACGAGGGCGTCCGCCTGTTCGAACGACTCGCGTCGGATGGCCTCGCGGACCCGCTGCCGTGGGCGATCAAGCACCGCGAAGTGATCGAGCGGTTCGGGCGCTTTCCACATCGGAACGAAATCCTCGGGCGCGCATCCACGCCCGAGGAGATCGCATTTCTGGGGCAGCCGGGGTCGCGATTCTAGGGCGGTGACGTCTGCAAGGCTGGCCGCACCGCATTCGGGGGAAGACCGGTAGGGTTTGCAAACGGCAGTTCTAGGCTCGCTATGGACGGAGCCAGTCCGGCGATGGAAGGCAGCGCCGACCCGAGCTCAATGCCGATTTCCAGCGGCGGTACTTTTGCCGGCATTGAGTGCAGGGCAGGCAGCAGCAAGTCCCAGCGATTCACGCTAATCGAGTCGGCGCTTGGTGCGGAGGCGATCGCAGCCGGCTCGAGCGCGGTCCACTCCTCCCACCAGGGTGCCGTGCGCACGTTCGGCAGAGCGGATGCGTTGAGTGCGATCTGCTCCGACGAATCGTCCGCGACTGCCCCGGTCCTCGTGTGAAGCGTGATACTGGCGAGTTCACCAGCCCGATCAAGGGTGTCGTCAGGCGCAGGCTCTTCTCCAGCCGGCAGACACTCGGCGGCGTCTGTGTTTCCGAACCACTGAAGTTCGGTCGTTGGTGCGTTCGCTATTGGATCCGCAGCCGGAGTCGAGGCTTCCATCGGCTCGGCGGTGAAGTCCGAGCCACTTTCGACGGCAGGTGAACCGTCCGCGGGTTGCGCAATCATTTCCCTCAGCCAGTCCAGGGTCGATGGGGCTTCGGCAGACGGGACCTCTGATTCCCAGAATTTCAGGAACGCCCGCATGTTGCGCGGTATCGAACCTACATTCAGGTCCCGGCGCCCTGGTTCGGGTAGCACATCGGTGGGTTCCATCCGTCGCAAGTCAAGCGCTCCGAAGCGCGGCAACCCGGCGAACTTGGAAGTGGAACGACCTACCGGTCCACTCAGACGGGCAGGCATGGCCTGGTTCTGGGCTTCGAGCGGCAAGAAGGCTTCTGCTGACATCCGCTGCGCCGGATCGATCGCCCAGCGCGTCAATGTCGGATCGGCGACCCGTGCCGCATCGAACTCTGCCGCTAGCGTTACCAGGCTCAGGGTTTCGACGATCGCGGGGGTACCGCTTTGACCTGGAACCCAGCCGGCGTCGCCGATGATCTTCAGTGTGCCGACATTGCGAACGCTGGCGTACCAGTTGCGCAGAGTGAGCGCCTCGCCGCTGCCGAGATCGACGATCAGATCGTTGCCGGTCTTCATCAGCCCCATCTGCGACTTGAGGATGCCGTTGGAAACTTCAAGCACGTCGTTGGCCGCCGTGCCGCTGCTGACCAGCGTGTCGCTGCCATGGCCGCGCGCCACCGCGATGCGATCGATGCCCGTGCTGGTCACGTTGAGTGTGTCATTGCCGGCACCGGCGATGTAGATGTTGGCGCCGGAGTTGTCCGAAAGCGTGTCGTTGTCCGCACCGCCGTCGAGTCGGTCGTCACCGCCGTTGCCCGTCAGTGTGTCGGCGCCTGCACTACCACTCAGCACGTTGGCGCCACTGTTTCCGACGATGGCATTGGCCAACGTGTTGCCGGTGCCATTGATGGCCGTCGTGCCCGTCAATGTCAGGTTCTCGACATTGGCGGCTAGTGTCCAGGTGATAGTAGTGTTGACCAGATCGGTGCCTTCGCCGGCGAGCTCGGTCGTCACGTCGGCTGCGTTGTCGACCGTGTAGGTGTCGTTGCCCGAGCCACCGACCAGGGTGTCGGCCGCCGCGCCGCCGTTCAGCGATGTCGTTGCCGGCGCCGCCGGTCAGAATGTTGGCCGCGGCGTTGCCGGTGAGCACATTGTCGAGCGTGTTGCCGGTGCCGTTGATGGCCGTCGTGCCAGTCAGATGTCAGGTTCTCGACATTGGCGGCCAGCGTCCAGGTGATCGAGGAGTTGACCAGATCGGTGCCCTCTGCGGCCAACTCGGTCGTCACATCCGCCGCGTTGTCGACCGTGTAGGTGTCGTTGCCCGCGCCGCCGATCAGGGTGTCGGCCGCCGCACCGCCGTTCAGCGTGTCGTTGCCGGCGCCGCCGGTCAGCACGTTGGTGGCGCTGTTGCCGGTCAGCACGTTGTCTGAGCGTGTTGCCGGTGCCGTTGATGGCGGCGCTGCCGGTCAGCGTCAGGTTCTCGACGTTGGCGCCGAGCGTCCAGGTGATCGACGATTGGACCGTGTCGGTTCCCTCCGCGGCCAGTTCGGTCACGATGTCGCCGGCGTACGTCGACCACGTAGGTGTCGTTACCCAGCCCGCCGATCAGCGTGTCGACCCCCGCTCCGCCGTTGAGGTTGTCGTTGCCCACGCCGCCGGTCAGCGTGTTTGCTGCCGTGTTGCCGGTCAAGCTGTTGTTGAGCGCGTTGCCGGTGCCGTTGACGGCCGCGGTACCGGTCAGCGTCAGGTTCTCGATCTCGGCCCCGAGCGTCCAGGTGATCGACGACTGGACCGCGTCGGTGCCTTCGCCGACCAGTTCGGTCGTGACGTCGCTCAGCGGTATCGACCAGGTAGGTGTCGTTGCCCGCGCCCCCAATCAGCGTGTCGACGCCGGCGCCACCGTTCAGCGTGTCGTTGCCGGCGCCGCCGGTCAGCGTGTTGACCGCGCTGTTGCCGGTGACAACATTGTTCAACGTGTTGCCGGTGCCGTTGATCGCGCCGGTCCCGGTCAGCGTCAGATTCTCGACCTCGGCGCCAAGCGTGTAGGCCAGGCCGGTTTCGACCGTGTCGGTGCCGCCGCTGGCAGCCTCGGTGACGACGTCGCCCGCGTTGTCGACCACGTAGGTGTCATTGCCGGTGCCGCCGATCATCGTGTCGGCACCCGCGCCGCCGTCGAGCGCGATTGGCGCCCGTGTTGCCGGTCAGCACGTTGGTGCCAGCGTGTTGCCGGTGCGCATTGATCGAGCGACGTGCCGGTCAGCGTCAGGTTCTCGACATTGGCGCCGAGCGTGTAGGTCACAGTCGATTGCACGGTGTCCGTGCCCGCGCTCGCGGCTTCCGTCACGACGTCGCCCGCGTTGTCGACGACGTAGGTGTCGTTACCCGCGCCGCCGACCATCGTGTCGGCGCCGGTCCCGCCGTTGAGACGTTCGCGGCCGAGTTGCCGGTCAGCACATTGGCGAGCGTGTTGCCGGTGGCGTCGATCGCCGCGGCGCCGGTCAGCGTCAGGTTCTCGACATTGGCGGCGAGCGTGTAGGTGACGCTTGACTCGCACCGTATCCGTGCCCGCGCTGGCGCCCTCGGTGACGACGTCGCCGGCGCTGTCGACGACGTAGGTGTCGTTACCAAGCTGGCCGATCAGTGCGTCATTGCCCGCTCCACCGTCGAGCCGGTTGGCCTGGTCGTTGCCTCTCAGTGTATTGGCGAGAGCATTGCCGGTTCCATTGATTACCCCGCTCAGAGTGAGAGTCAGGTTCTCGACCTCCGCACCGAGGGTATAGGTGATTGAAGCATTGACCGTATCCGTTCCGCTCGCAGCCGACTCGGTCACGACATCGCCGATCGAGTCGACGACATAGGCGTCGTTGCCGCTTCCGCCGACCATGGTGTCGTTGCCGGCATCACCACCCAGAGTGTCGTTGCCGGCCTCGCCGAACAACTGGTCGTTTCCGAGCCCGCCGATCAGATAGTCGTCCCCGGCGTCTCCGTGAACGACGTCGTCGCCTGCGAGCGCATCGATCGTGTCATTGCCTGTCGCGCCCGTGAGCGTGTCGTTACCCGACGTTGGCGTGTTTGCGAGACCTCCCGGAGTGTTTGCATCAATCGTCGTTCGATCCCAACTTGACCAGTCGGAAAACAGTATTCCGTAGATGCCGTCCGAGCGAAGGCCACCGGTCTTAAGGAAGTAATCCAGGACCGTGATCGAGTCGGTGCTTGCGTTGATGGAGACAATCAGATCGTTGGTTCGCGCCCCGGTGCTACGCGAAAGGGTCACGTTCGAAGAAAATATCCCCGTGTCTCGGAAGTCGAGCCACCCGAGCGCATTGGCGGAAACGGCGCGATTGTTGATGACATCGGCGCCATCGCCACGTGCGAAGGCAAAATATTCACCGCTCCCGTAGCCGATCAGCGTGTCGGCACCGGGGCCACCGACCAAGTAGTCAGCAAATCCGCCGGTCGGTCCGGCATCCAACACGTCATTCCCCGCGCCGCCCGATAGTGTGTCCTGGCCGCTTCCGCCGCTCAGCGAATCATCGCCGGTGTCGCCGATGACCTGATCATTGTCATCGCCGCCGCTCAAGGCGTCGTTTCCGGCGCCTCCTTGTAACCAGTCGATACCGGCACCACCGTAGAGCGTGTCATTTCCGTCCACGCCGCTCAGCGAGTCGTTCCCGCCGAGGGCGTCGAATGTGTCGTCTCCTGCGGTTCCTACAAACGTGTCATTTCCCTCCGTAGCGATTGCCCTGGAACGCGCAATTACCTCATCGGCAGTCCAGTTTGTGCCGTTGGAAAACTTGACCGAAGTCGCCGACGGTATCTCGATCACATCCGAACCCCCGAGGCGCAGTTCGTAAGTGCTGCCGACCCTCACCACATCGACGTCGGTCGGCGCAATTCCGGCGTCGAAATCGATTCGATCGATACCCTGCAGGTAGTCCCGTCCGTCCCCACGGCCATACATGGCAACGTCCATTCCGGTGCCGTCAATGATCTGATCGTCTCCGAGGCCGCCACGGTAAGTGTCGTCACCAGCGCCGGCCTGCAGGGTGTCATTGCCGCCGCCTCCGACCAGGACGTTCGAACTTGCATTCCCTTCCAACCAATTCGCCGACGCATCTCCGGTCGCGTTGATCGGCGCTGTGCCTACAAGCCGAACATGTTCAATGGACGTGGGAGCGGTGTAACTTATCGACGCCTCGGCCGTGTCGTATCCCTCGCCGGCTGCTTCGATAGCCAGATCGCCGGCGTTGTCCACCGCATATGTGTCGTCGCCAAGCCCGCCGCGCATTGTGTCGGCGCCGTAACCACCGACCAGAGAGTCGTTGCCCGCGAGGCCGGTCAAACTGTCATCGCCCGCCGCGCCGCGCAGGTTGTCTACGCCCGAAGTTCCTGTCAGTGTGCGAATGCCACGCGACATCCGCGTAATCAGGTCGGCGGCGGTCCAGACCGTCGCATTCGGGAAGACCACCTGTTCGATGGCAGACGCGGCATTGAGTGTCCCATCGGTGTTGACCATTCCCTGAATCGCGACCCCATCGAATCCCTTGCCGATCTCGATGACAAGCGCGCCATTGCGCTCGCCAACGAGGATGTCGGTTGTCAGGATTCCGCTTCCAAATTCCAGTCGGTCCGTTCCCGCGCTGTCGGTGATCATGTCGAGCCCGTGTCCGAGCTCGAGGCGATAGGTATCGTTGCCGACGGTATCGATTATCGCGTCGTTGCCGCCAGCGCCGAGGTAGTAGTCATTGCCCGAGGCGCCTTGAAGCGAATTGACCGCGTCATTGCCGAGCAGCCGGTTGTCAAGCGCGTTGCCGGTTCCCGTCGCCGCGACGGTTCCGCTCAGTTGAAGCTCTTCCAGGTTGGCGCCGAGCACATAACTGACCGTAGACACGACGCGGTCGAACGAAGCCGCCGAGGTAGTCGCCTCGACGATCTGGTCGCCGAGGTTTTCCACGTAATAGACATCATTGACCGATGATCCGATCATCGTGTCAGCGCCAGCACCGCCGTCGATCTCGAAGCCGCCAACTGTCGTCAACCAGATCCCGGCGAGGCCAACTGATGCGGAGATGTCGATCACGTTGTTGCCGGCATTGCCATAGTATTTCGGCTTGGCGCTCGTTGGCCCTGGAGGTGAGTAGTACAACGCGCCGTTGATCGGCATCGCGGTGACTACGAGGTCCTCGATCTCGTCCGGAAGTCGGATACGCGAGATATTCGTTTGGAACGTATCGCGCCCACCGCCGGCAAGCTCGGTCAACGAGAAAGCGATCGGTATCGAGTCGGAGAGTTGGTAGTAGGTCTGGAGCTCATACACGTAGCGATCGTCGCCCGCTCCGCCGGCAGCGCTCGGTCCGATGAGCGTCACTCCGGCGCCTTGCGAGCCGCCGACCCCGCCAAGAAAAGTGATGCGATTTGCTCCATTGTTGCCGTTGACGACTATCGGAGCACCGGTGGTGACAACCAGATTCTCCGTGTTTGCGCCGAGACTCCAGTTGACCGTCGTGCTCACGGTGTCAGTGCCTTCCGCCGCTGCATCATTGACGACGTCTCCCACGTCATCAACGATGTAAGAGTCGTCCCCGGTTCCACCGGACATCGCGTCAGCGCCGAGTCCGCCAATCAGGAGGTCATTTCCGGCATTTCCCACCAGCACGTTGCGGCCGCTATTGCCGGTAATGCGGTTGTCGACTGCATTTCCGGATCCGGCTAAATCTGCGGATCCGATCAAGACGAGATTCTCAAAGTTTGCCAACAGCGCATGGTTGACGGACGACTCAACCGTGTCGGCGATCCCGCTCCCCGCGAGCGCAGCCTCAACGAGCGTGTCACTCAGATCATCGATGGCGTAGGTGTCGTCGCCGTCACCGCCGATGAGGGTGTCCGCGCCAGTTCCTCCAATCAGGCGGTCATTGCCACCACGCCCTTCGAGCACGTCGTCGCCCGCGCCACCATCGAGGGTGTTGCCTACGCCACCGAGATTGGCGTCGTTGCCTACAAGTCGATTGTTCAGCGCGTTTCCGGTGCCTGAAAATGCGTAAACGCTCTGAATCTCCAGGTTTTCCACGTTGCCAGGCAGCGTGTAGTTCAATTCAGCACGGACCGTGTCGATCCCTTCGCCGAAATACTCGACGATGCTGTCTCCGGTTGCGTTGACGTAATAAATGTCGTCGCCTGTGCCGCCGAACATCGTGTCGACTCCAGCATCCGCTGAGCTCGATGACACGTAGTCGTCTCCGACAAGAGTGTCGTTGCCGTCAAGGCCGTACAGGGTGTCGTCGCCGCGCATGCCTTTTAGCGTGTTGCTGCCGGCGTTCCCGGTAATCAGATTTGCGCCGGCATTGCCGGTTCCATGCAGGGCGCCGCCGCCGATTCGCAGGTTTTCGACGTCGGTCCCAAGCGTGTAAGTGAAACCGGTGCCTGCGGCGATCCTCGACTCGACCGTGTCGACTCCCGCGCTGGAGGCCTCGGCCACGCTGTCGCCGGAGCTGTCAACAATGTAGGTGTCGTTGCCCAGGCTGCCGGCCAGTATGTCGTTGCCGAGTCCGCCGTCGAGCACGTTGTTGCCGTCGTTCCCGGTCAGCGTGTTGTTGAAGTCGTTGCCCGTGCCGTCGATGCTCGAGGTGCCGGTCAGTACCAGGCCTTCGATGTTCTGATCAATCGTGTAGGTGACGGAAGATCGAGCTACATCCGCGCCCGCATTGAAAAGCTCGATCGTGGCGTCCGAGGCGTCGTCGACGATGAAGGTGTCGTTGCCCGTTCCGCCGCGCATGGTGTCCGCGCCGGCCCCGCCATCGAGCGAGTCGTTCCCCGAACCTCCAATCAGGGTGTCGTTGCCGCCCAGGCCGGAGAGGGTGTCGTTGCCTGCGCCACCGTCGAGCGTTTCCGCGGCCGCGGTGCCGGTCATCGTGTCGTCGCCTGCATTGGGCGGAACAAGGAGCCGGCTCGCAATCGATGCCGCGTTCCAGACCGTTGCGTCAGCGAACTCGATCGACTCGATTGCATTGCCGGCCACCAGCGTGCCGGTGTCCGTATACACGCCGGCAACGGTGATGATCTGATCGGCACTGATACGAATCTCGAGGTCGGTGCCGCTGCGGAACAACTGTACGGCGGCAGGGGTGATGCCGGCCCCGAGCACTACTCGATCCGTGCCGCCGGCATCGGCGATCGAGTCCAGGCCATCACCAAGTGAGAAGCGGTATGTATCGGCGCTGCTCGAAGAGGAACTGGAGAGCGCGTCGTTGCCGAGGCCGCCGATGAACGTGTCGCCTCCGCCACCGCCGGCAAGCGTGTCGTCGCCAGCTGCGCCGTCGAGCGTGTTTGCCTGCGCATTGCCGGTTAACAGATTGTCGAGCGAATTTCCGGTTGCGCTCAGGGCGCCAGTGCCAGTCAGAGTCAACGATTCGACGTTTGAAGGCAGGACATAGCTGACGCTTCCCTGGACCAGGTCCTTGCCTTCGCCGGAAAGCTCCGCAGCCAGATCACCCGCATGGTTGACAACGTAGGTGTCGTCGCCGGTGCCGCCCGCCATGTAATCGGCACCTGCCGTGCCGTTCAAGGTGTTGTTGCCGGAGTCGCCATTGAACTCGGTGAGCACGGCCGCGGCGATGGCGGCCGAATTCCACACCACGGCTCCGCCAAATTCGATCCGCTCGATAGCCGTTGCCGCGCCGACGAAGTGATTGATGATTCGCGTCTGCTCGCCCGAAGCGCGCAACTGAACCAGCAGATCATTGCCGCGGCGGAGCAGGGCGATGTCGGCCGGGTTCAGCGTCGTGAGTCGGAGTGTGTCGACGTCGGCTGCGCTACCTGCTTCGTCGATCGAATCGTTGCCCGAGCCGACGCTTTGCAAATAGACATCGCTGCCGCTTCCGCCTTGCAGGTAGTCGGCGTCCGTTCCGCCGTCCAATACGTCAAGGCCGGCGCCGCCAAGCAGCACATCCAGGCCCGCGGCCCCGATCAATGTGTCGTCGCCGTCGCCGCCGTCCAGTTGATCGTCGTCCAGGCCGCCGTCCAGCGTGTCTGCCCCTGCGAAGCCGGCAAGCAGATCTCGACCAACCGCTCCGACGAGCCGGTTCGAACCTGCATTGCCGGAGAGCTGATTCCCCTCGTCGTTGCCGGTGGCGTCGATCGACGCCGAGCCGGTCAGGACCAGGTTCTCGACATTCGCGGCCAGCGTGTGCGTCACCGCGGCCCTTACGGTATCCAGGCCCGCGAAAGAGTCCTCGGTGACGCTGTCGCCCGAGACGTCGATGACATACGTGTCGTCGCCATCGCCGCCGGCCATCGAATCGTTGCCGCTTTCCCCGTCGAGCCAATCGTTGCCAGCGCCCCCTTCGAGGACGTCAGCTCCCGAACCGCCCAGCAAGATGTCGTCGCCAGCCTCTCCCCGAAGGGTATCCAGTCCCGCTGCTCCGGACAGTGTGTCGTCTGCACCTCGACCTTCGATCACGTTGTCGGAGGCGTTGCCAGCCAGGATGTTGTCGTCTTCGTTGCCGGTCGCTCGCAGCGCGCTGCCGGTCAAGATGAGTTGTTCGACGTTGTAGGCGACGATCGCGTCGGCGCTCGTGAGGACGACGTCGTAACCATCGCCATCGAATTCGACGACACTGTCGCCGGTATCAAGCAGTTCGTAAGTGTCGTCACCGGCACCGCCCGTGAGAACATCCATGCCGGCACCCCCGATCAGGTAATCGGCCCCCGTGCCGCCGAACAGCCTGTCGGTACCCGCGCCTCCGTCCAGGGTGTCGTCCTCCGATCCGCCGATCAGCACGTCGTCGCCGGCGCCGCCCTCAAGGTAGTCGATGCCTGCGCCGCCATCGAGCCAGTCGTTACCGGTCTCGGCGGTTACGCCGTACCCATCGCCGTACAGGCTGTCGGCGCCATTTCCTCCCAGCAGATTGTCGTCGCCGCCGTTGCCAATCAACTGGTCGTCACCATCACCGCCATCGAGGCTATCTGCACCACCGTTCGCCGCTGCAACGCCGTCTTCGTCGCCAACCAGCACATCGTTGCCCAGTTCTCCGACCAGCAAGTCGTTGCCACCGCCGCCAATCAATTGATCGTTCCCGGCTTCGCCGTTCAGGTAGTCGTCTCCGTGGAATGACACGCCGAGGGTTGCCGCGGAGTCATCACCATGCAACTCGTCATTGTTCGCGCCGCCGAACAACGTGTCCGCGCCGCCCTGTCCCCACAGCCGATCGTCGCCGTCGTTGCCGTCGAGAAAGTCGCTGCCGTGCTCGCTTGCCGCGACCTGGCCCGGTAGCCAGACGGGAACGCCGTAGATGCTGGTCTGCGTTTCGCCTGCACGGCCATCGCCGTACAGCACATCTGCCTCTGTGCCGCCGAGCAACGTATCGTGACCGGCACCGCCGTAAAGCGTGTCAGTGCCCGCATCGCCCTGCAGCAGGTCATCGCCGTAGCCACCGTAGCCAGTGTCGATTCCGTCGCCGCCTTCAAGATGATCGTCGCCATCGAACGCGACTTCGAAAGCTGGACTGGCACGAACGACGCTCTGGCCTGGGCCAAGTGTCCAGGCAAAGCCCCCACCGCCGTAAAGCGTGTCGTCACCGGCGCCACCTAAGAGCCGGTCGGCGCCCGAGCCGGCCTCCAGCACATCATTGCCGATGCCGCCGTCGAGGGTGTCGTCTCCGCGACGCGACGACAGGGCATCGTTGCCATCTCCGCCTTCGATCAGTTGCACATCAAACCCGCCGCGCACCGTGTCGTTGCCGAGACCCGCCTGAACCTGCCGCACAGTCGCCGTTCGCGTGGAAAGGTAGGCGCTCGAGCTGAGCTCACTCAGTTCCTGCACCGTCAGGGCGTTGCCCGGCGAGCCGGCTTCGATCAGAGTGGCTCGCCAGCGTGTTCAGCGAATCGGCGCTGGCCGCTCCAACGATCACATCCGCGCCGCCCGGGCTGACCGCCACGCTGGTGGTGGCATAGCCAGCCGGAACGACGATGCGTTCCGCACCCGTCGTGCCGGCTGCATACCAATCGGCAAACGGCTGCCCGCCGCTGGTGCCGGTAACGGCATTGGCCGGATTGAGCGTGATCGTGGTGCCAGGGTTGGGCGTGACTTCCGCCAACGAATCGAACGTCACGGCCAGCGTGTCCTGCGCGGAGGCCACACTGCTGCCACTTGGAATGAACGCTGCGGTCAGGTTGAAGGCCGCATCAGTGTCCACATCGCCGCGCTGCACGAGTGCCAGGCGGACTTCCGTCTGGCCGGCGACGAGGGGAATATCGATGACTCCACTGCTGAACGCGAGCTCATCGGCGCCTGTGCTGACTTTGAAAACTGTTGAATAGGAGGTGGGAATGAGAAACGCGCAGGACGTCCCCAGCGCGCGCAGGCTGTGCAACGCTGACCTTGAAGCCGTCGCCACCTTGCTCAACGATGTTGAGCGCAGTTCCGCTTTGAGCACTCACATCAATGGCTTGCGGCAATGTCATGCCTAGCCAGGGCAGGCCATCAAACCGGAAGCCTTCGATGAACGCTTCCCGAGTTCCAGCAATGATGCGCAGTCCGTCCTGACCAGTAGCGCGCGACGCGGCCGGTCTTCAGCGCCACGCTGGGGGCGGTCGGATTGCGCCAGCTCTTGGATGCTGGGTCCCATGCCCAGGTACCGCTCGAGACTGACTCCATCGACCTTGATGCTTCCGTTCCGATCGCTGTCATTGATAGAGTCGGCGCCGAAGCTGCCATTGAGGAGATACGTGTCGTTACCCGCGCCTCCTTCGAGCCAGTCGTCCCCACCTCGGCCGTCCAGCGTATCGTCGCCGTTGCCTGTGTAGATCCGGTCGTCGTTGCCTTCACCATGGATCGGGTCGACCGTTCCGTCGTTGTCGACGTGCCGAACACCACTAGCTGGGCGCTGCCGGTCGCCACCGTGCGACGAATCTCGATGTCTTTGGTTCGGTCCTGAAACACGATCGGATCGTCGGCAAAGGAGATTTTCGTCGCATCCGGATCTCTGCCATCCCACACAAGTGGCTCGTTGTGCTGGTTGATGACAAGGAGTCGCCGCAGCATTTCATCGCGATCGCTGTACCAGCGATCCGTGAAGTTGAAGTTCTTCGGCTCGGACGAACTGGCGGCGGTCAGCCGATCAGCGGCCCAGGCGTCGAAAACTTGTTTGCCGGCTGGATTCCAGGTGGCTTGAAGTGCTGACTCCAGGGTCGATGCGTTCGGCGCCGAGAAGATGAATGGGCTGAGCGTATAGAGCGAAGCGAATGTTCCAAAGTCGGTCCGCGCGAACGAAGGCGCTATCGAGCTGGCCAGTCGAATGTCCAATTTGCCTGCGAGACCGGCGTAGGCAGTACTCGATGTGATGTCCTTCAAGCGATTGGCGAGGGCATCACGTCCCGAGTAGCCGGTGATTCCGGCACCGATGAGTTGCTGGTCAAGTTTGGCCCATGTGTTTCCATCAAGACTCCCCTTCAGGGCCGGCAGCTGCGCTGGGCCGAGTATCAGATCGGCGAGGGCATTAACCACGTACTCCAGAACGTCGCCCTCGGCCTTTCCCTGGTCCGTTCCGACGAACGCGGCGCCGTCTTTCTTGAGTAGATTGGATGCTCGCTTCAAGACCTCCGCGAGTAGCGGTGTCGCCCCCGCTTGCAGCGTGGGTTGAACCAACTGAAGCAACGTGTTCTGCACGTTCAGCGAGTCGACGAGAAGGACCAGACTGTGTGTATCGCCGAAATTCTTGAACCCGTATCCGTTGTCAAGCAGCGTGATGTCGCCAGTGTCAAGCGATGCCAGGACCGCGGACGCGACATAGCCCCCACGGACGAGAGGCTGGTCTTCGATGAAGACGCGAACGTCGTTTCCATAGTGCATCAGGCTGTTTGCAATTGCCGAAGGCGTTGTGTCGCCAACTACCTCGAACTGATTCGATAGGCGTTGGCTGTCCGGAGCCATTTTCTTGCCCGCATAAGCCCTTATCCCGTTTGCAAGCAGTCCGTCCGATTTGGAGCGATCCTGAGCGATCTGCACCGCCATTCGATAGTTGAGGTCGTAGCCGTCGATGTATTCCTTGGTCCACAACTTCGGCTGCCGGGTCGCGTCCGCACCCGCTCCCCCTTCAACGAGCGCAGGCACGCGCGTGATCTCCCCCTCGATCCGACCGATCTGATCGAGCGCGTCGTCGAGTCGATCGCGTTGCGGGACGAGGTAGATTGCGGCATCCGAGCTTGGGTCCGAGGGGTTGCCCGCCCCAATCGGAAACTTGTAATTGGCGAGGTCGACCTTGGCCTGCGGCACCGTCAATGTTCCAGCGCTCAGCCCGGCGCGCAGCGTCCTGTAGAGATCGCCCATCACCGGGTCCCTGAAGGTTGCGGCAACAGCGTCCGTATCGTTGCGCAGACTGCCGAACGAGGTGATCGCGTCCTGCAGGGTTCCCTGGGAGATCGTTCCGATGCCGGCACCGTTGAATGTGATGACACGCGCGGGCGCAGCCTGCTCGGCGCTACGCAGCAGATTGAACACGGTGGCCAGGTGGCCGCCGAGGCTGTAGCCGGTGACGGTGTAGGGACCACTGAGCAAGCCGTCGGTCTTTAGCTTGGCGAACCACGCCTCCATGTCGGCGATCTGGCCCCAGGCGAAGCCGGTGGGCTGGATCTCGAACTGGTTGGCGGTGAGGTTGTCGCGGATGGCGTCGTCGACAAACTCGGTGGAGCGGAAGGAGATGACGAGCTCACCCGCCTTTGCTCCGGTTTTCGGGTCGTCGAGGATGCACTGGAACAGGGTGCCGCTGAAGCCGGTGTTTGAATTGATCTTCTGATCGAGCGCCTGCCAGTGATTTGCGAAGTCCAGCGCAGCAGCCGTTGTGAAGCGGCTGGCGTGGAGATTGCCCGCAACAAGCTTCGCCTCCAGCGCAGGGCCGGATCCACTCAGCACGCCTGTCGATGGATCGCGAATGAACGCCTCAGCGGCGAGTTGCAGATTTGCAAACTTCAAGTACTCAGCGACGGTTGGAGCGTTCATCTCACTTCCCCTTTGTGCCCTTAAGCACCTTCTCGACGAAATCAAGAGATTGGTAAAGTTGTGCGGCCGAAGCGCTGTGTATATCCAGCGGAAGGTTCGGATTTCGTTGGAAGGTCGGGCAAGCATTGGCTGCCGCCAGCAACCACGGCTGCCGATCACCGGCGCGACTACCCTGCCCGCGATCCATCATGTAGCCGATGCGCTCGGCGATCACTTCGTTGGTTTCTAGATCAATCACACGTAGCGAACTGCCGGCAATCCAATACTCGCGTTCCTCCCGCGTGGAGAGGTCGTCATAGGTGACCCCGTATCGAGGCGGTTTGCCGGGCGCTAGGACTTTGTTGGTGACGAAGCGCTCGTATCCTTTCAAATATCGCTTGTCGTTTTGCCAAGGTTCTTCGATGCGACCGGTGTACCGATATCGCTTGCCATCGGCCGGATCTATCGCTTCGATGTAGTGGTAGCCGATTCGTGGGGGCGAGCCTGGGGCCGGAGTGCCCCGGTGCGTTGCCTGAAAACTGCCGCGCAGGAAGCTCTCGATGTATCCGTCTCCGCCCAGGTCGTAACCATATGGATCGTTATGGAGGAATTGACTCCCGAATGCGAAGTCCTTTGGCCGTATCTTCAGCAAGAACACCCCCTCGACGTTGTCCACCGTGCGGTGGATCTTTTCGCCTGCTTTCTGGCAGCGCTCCTTGAACATCGCCTCGGCCCGCGCGAGGCGTTCGTTGGCTTGCTGCCTCGCCTCGGATTGACTCGGCGACTGGGCACCGCAGGCGGTGACCACAGCCACAGCCCCAGCGAGAACCGAGGCGGCCAGCCGGCGCAAGGCGGCTGCTGACCAGCGTTCGGCCCTGACTGCGAATGCATCAGTTGGCGGTTGACCGCGCGGCAAACTTTCTTCCCCGCGAAAGTCGCCACCAGGAAATTTGATGAACTTCCCGACGCCCCCCCTGATCTTCAGCGTCTTGGGAATTTCGGAGTGCGGCTCGCCCTCGGCCTGCGATTGAGCGACAGCCACTTTGGCCGCGGGCTCGCCGCTCCAACTTGATCTAACTTTCCGCCCCGCCATCACTTTGCTCCCTCTCCTTGAATCGCTACCGCTCCCGCCCCGCCTGCACCACCGTCGCCGTCACCGGACTCAGCAGGTACTCCATCACGGTCCGTTCGCCTTGCCGGATCTCCGCCACCACTTGCATTCCCGGATTCAGCACGAATGGCTGGCCTCGCACGGTCAGTTGCTGGCTGTTGAGCGACACCAGTGCCTTGAACCCGAGATCGGCCGGTGCCGGTGACTTCGCATCCTGGGTTGTCGCTGCCGACACGTCGGCCGCGATCGTCTTGACCGTGCCTTCGAGCATTCCGTACTTCTGGAACGGGTAGGCGGCGAGCTTCAGCTTGACCGCTTGGCCGGGTTCGACGAAGCCGATGTCGTCGTGGCGGATGCGCACCTCGGCGATCAGCGGTTCGTCCTTCGGCACGATGGTCAGCAGCACGGTGCCAGGCGCGACCACGGCGCCGATGGTGGTGGTGGCGAGGTCCTTGACGATGCCGGCCTGTGGCGCCTTCAGTTCGAGCATCGACTCGCGATAGCCTAGCTTGGTGGCTTCCTGCTCGAGCTTCGCCAGTTGCGCCGCGGTCTCGACGCGCTCGTTCTGCAACTGACTGCGGTACTGGCTGGTCAGGTTGGCGATCTTCTTGTCCTGCGCGGCCATCTGCGCGTTGAGCCCGGCCACCGTCGCCTCCTGGCTCTTCAGGTCCTGCCGCAGGTTGATCGCTTCGCGCCGCTTGTCCTGCACCGCCGAGCGGGCTGAAGAAGCCTTCCTTGACGAGCTTGTCGTAGGCATCGGCCTGCTGCTGCACGATCGGTGCGGTGGCTTGAGCTTGTTCAGCGTTTCGTTGGCCGCGCGCAGGTCGGCGGCAATGCGATCGCGCTGCGCGGTTTCCTGCGCGAGCGCAGTCGAGGTAGGCCTGCCGGCGTGCGGCGCCCTGCGCCTGCACCTGCGCGAAGAGGCCGAGGTCTTCGCCCTTGCCCAGCAGAAGCGCTTGACCGGCCAGTTCGGCATCGATGCGGCGCAGCGCCAGGCGCCGCAGGCCGATGTCGCCGGCGATGCTCTTGCTGTCGGCGCCGGCCAGCGTGGGATCGAGGCGCAGCAAGCACCTGGCCGGCGGCGACCGCATCGCCGTCGCGCACCAGGATCTCGCGCACGATGCCGCTTTCGGCGGGCTGCACGATCTTGGAGTAGGTCGCGGGCACCAGGCGGCCTTCGGCGACGGCGACGATGTCGAGCTTGGCGACCAGTGACCAGACCAGAGCGAAGGCGAACAGCGCACAGACGGTCCACAGCACGATGCGCGGCGCCTTCGCGGGCGGCAGGCGCTCGATGTAGGTCGAGCGCGTTGCCCAGTCGGGTGATGACTGGCGCCTTCGGCTGCGGCGCTGTGGCTTCAGTCTTGCATCGCGCGGGAACGCCTGTCGTCGTTGGCTTGGCCCGGCGAGCACGGCGGTCAGCACCTCCGGCGTTGGCCCCGAGCCGCACGATCTGATCGACCTTCAGGCTGCGCGGCAGTGCATGCGTGATGAACAGGATCGTCACCTTGCCGTGCAGCGAGTTGACGGTCCTGATGAACTCTTCGCTGGTCGCTGCGTCGAGGCTGGCGATGGCCTCGTCGAAGATCAGGATCCGCGGGCGCTTGAGCAGTGCACGCGCGATCGCGAGCCGCTGCTTCTGCCCGCCGGAAAGTCCCGGTGCCGCGTTCGCCGAGTTCGGTGTCGTAGCCCTTCGGCAGGCGCTCGATCACCTCGTGAATCTGCGCCACCTTGCAGGCGGCGACGAGTTCCTCGAAGTCGGCGCCGGGCGCGGCGAGCAACAGGTTGTCGCGCACGCTGCCGGAGAAGAGCAGGGTCTCCTGCGGCACCACGCCGAAGTAGCTGCGCAGCTCGTTGGCGGACAGATGCCGAGCGTCGATGCCGTCGAGCTTGATGGCGCCGCGCGTTGGCAGGTAAAAGCCCTGCAGCAGCTTGGCCAGCGTGCTCTTGCCGCAGCCGGACGGCCCCATCAATCGCGGTGACGGTGCCGGGCGCAAGGCGGAAGGCTCAGGCTTTCGTAGAGCAGCGGCCGCTCTTCGGCGTAGCGGAAGGCGAGCTGCTCGATGCGAACATCGCCGCGCTGTGCAGCGAGCTCGCGCCGCGGCTGCTCGGTGTACGGCTCGACCGGCGCATTCATCAGGTCGCCGAGCCGCTCGACCGACAGCCGCGCCTGCTGGAACTGCTGCCACAAGCCCGACCAGCCGCAGCATCGGCTGCGACACACGCTGCGCGAACATCTGGAACGCGACCAGCATGCCGATCGTGAAGGCGCCACTCGTGGTCATGTCGGTGGTCATCACGATCCAGGCGCCGAGCGCGAGGATCAGCAGCGTCATCGACTGTTCGAGCGCGCTGGCGATCGTGTTGTAGGTGTTGGCGAGCTGCCGGGTGCGCAGGCCCGGACTCGAGGTAGGCCGCGAGCAGTGCCGCGTACTTGTCGTTGAGCTGCGGCTCGAGCTGCAGCGACTTGACGGTTTCCATGCCGGCGACGTACTCGGTGACGAAGGCCTGATGCCGCGCGCCGCGCAGGAACTGTTCGTTGAGCCGCCGCTGGAAGATCGGCGCGACCAGCAAGCTCAGTCCGACGATGACGGTCAGGATCGCCAGCACGACCAGCGTCAGCGTCACCGAGTACCAGAACATGATCGCGACGAAGATCAGCAGGAACGGCAGATCGAGGATCAGCGTGACTGCGGCCGAGGCGAGGAACTCGCGGATCGTCTCGACACCGTGCAGGCGTGCCGCGATGACGCCGGTCGGCCGATGCGCGAAGTAGGGCATCGGCAGCCGCAGCAGGTGGTTCCAGACAGGGCCGCCCAGCACGGCGTCGACCCGGTTGCCGGTGAACAGAATCAGGTACTGCCGCACCCAGGCGAGCGCAGCCGAGAACAGCGTGAAGACTCCCATCGCCACCGCCAGCGTGATCAGGGTGGACTGCGTGCGATGCACGACCACCTTGTCGATGATCGCCTGCGTGAACAGCGGCAGCGCCAGCGCCAGCAGCTGGATCACCAGCGAAGCGATCAGCACCTCGCGCCAGATCGCCTTTGTGTTTGAGCAGCTCGGGGACGAACCAGCGGAAACCGAAGCGTTGCTCGTGCGCGGTCGCTGCGATCGCGTCCGGATCGGCGACCGCAGGTGCGGCGTCGGCAACTGCAATGGCGGACCCCGTGTACCGCGACGCGAACTCCGCCAATGGAATCTGCCGCGGAGGATGTTCGCGTTCGGCGAGCAGTACGCTCGACTCATTGGCCGCCAACATCAGACCAATTCGGGGCTCGGCATTCAGTGTCTGTGGATCACTCAGATAGATGGCAAGCGGGAAGGGCTGCTCGCGCAATGCGCCCGCTGGGACCTTTCTGAGCGCGGCGTTGAAGCCGGCCGCGAGCAGCAATTCGAGCAATGCTCCGCTGGGCTCGGCGGCTTGAAGGCGTGCGCGGCGGACCGTCGCCGGGGCGGGGATAGTGCGAGCGAACAGCGCGCACAACGCCGGCACGATCCACAGTGCCTCGTCGTGCGCGATGTCCTGCGGCAAGGGCGACGCTACGCCTGGCGCCTCGGACTCGCCTGACACAGATCCTCCGAACCCCGCGCATTCGCATGTGCTTCTTCGCGCGGTGGGTCCAGCAAGCTAGCGCGCCCGTTCGTCCGCCGTCAAGATCCGTTCGTCCGGGATGGGGCGTGAATATTCACAGTGTGTTCCCGAGGAGTCCTTGGAGTCAGTCCAAAGACGTGCGCTGTAGAGATTGCGGCGGCGCAGCGTCACCGCGCGCCGCGTCGGATCTACTAGTGAGTCACTACGCCAGGTCTTCAGTTCCGCTATCTGACGACATCGTTGACGGTTCCATCTCGCCTGAAAAGCCGTACACCACCGACAATTGGAAGCACGGCGAACGTTTGGCTTGCGAGGATCTGACCTCTCACGGCTGGCCACTCGGTTCTTGCACCCTTCGTCCCGGCTTTGTCGAGCCAGAAACAGTCAGCTTTCCCCAGAGGGTTGTTTCTTTCTAGCTCCACACAGCCGATCGCCCACCCGTTGGAGAATGGCGTTCCGTAAATGAGGCTCTCGTTTGTGAGGGGGTGACCGTCTTCATTGAAGTAGTTGCACCAATGCACGATTCCGGGGCGTGCCTTCCATTCGTCCTCCGTCGTACGCCGACAGGAAAATACCCGGCCCTCCGAAAACTTCGGCGCCAGGTGACTCGGGTATGTGTGAGGAGGAATCACCGTCACGAAAGTCTTCGCTACGGAGCTGCCCTCAACGCGCAGGAAGCCTTCACCTTCTCTTGTCACTGGATTATTGAAATCGAGCCGCTTGAAATACACGTAACCCGGACCGCCGTACTCGAGCTCTGCGAAACGCTCGGCGAGGGCTGGTGTGCGATCGGTCCTCTGCAAAGACACGCAGCGCCGCCTATCGCACTCGTCGTTCTCAACCCCGAGCATTGATGACACCGGGTGCCAGTGGCCCGTCCGGCCGCGAGCGATGCGGTCACCTTCTGATATGAATTCGCACTCACCGGTCGGCATACAGCCCACGATCCCGGCGGTATCGGGACGTAAATAAATCACAGAGTACTTGTTGGGGGGTAAAGCCCACTTGCCCTCCAACGTCGCCACACCTGCCTCACTAGGCGCCTTCCAGCAGACCAGTTCTTGCGTCGCCGTCTTCGGCCTGACGAAAATCAGATTCTGGTCGGCCAGGATCATTCCAGAGGGGATGAAACCGGAGTCACGCAAGGCCGTAAGCGCTTCGTTTCGCTCGTATCGTCCGGTTGCGTCGACGAAGCCAAACTCGTTCCCGGAATAAACCAGGAATTTGCCTCCGACCGGCACCGGATAAATCCATCTGAACACTGGCGCGACGAGGAGTTTTCCCTCCGAGTTCATTAAGCCTTGAACGAAAGGGGGGCGCCCGCCTGCGTCGGTGCCTACGAAGGCGAGATCACCAACTACGCGGTAGACAGAAAATTGCGGTATGTCCCGGAGGGTCTTGATGTGCTGTTGCCGAGCAATCGCTTCGGCTAACGTCTCTTGGCCTGATGCGCCGGTCACCCCAAGCACGAGGCAAAGCAAGAACAGCGTCGCGCTCGATAGGAGTCTGGGCATGCCGCGATAACAGTCGCTTTGTCGAAGATCAGTGCACGCTAGGCGATTGGTGCATCGTATGCAGGCCGGACGCTCGGATGAGGTAGCTCGAACGACTGCTTAGACCCGAATTCTCTTAATCTGAGAATGACCGCTCCGCGTTTCCAGCATAGAACGCAGCAGCTGGGCTACGGAGCGGCAGCCAGCTCGCCATGGCAAACCAGATCAGGCGCGTCGGCTCAGTCCTCCAGCTCTGACTTCGCCAGCTCGACATCGAGCCTTTCCATCGCGTCCAGTGGCTCGCATTCGGCGGCTTCGCTATAGAGTTCCTCCGCCTGCTTGAGCGCCTTCTTGCCTTCGAGCATGACCAGGCCGTTGGCGTATTCGACGCGGGCGATTGCGGAGTCCGGGTGGATCTTTAGCGCGGTCTGGTACATCTTCAGCGCCACATCCTTCTTCGCGCCGTAGGTCAGCCCGCCGATCATCGCGCCGACGGTATCGATGATTTCGGCGTGGTAGCTTCCGAGCGCGGTGTGCGCGTCGGCGTGCTTGGGCGCAAGCTTGATCGCCGCCTCGAGTGAGGCCTTCACTTTGCCGCCGATGCCCTGCGTCAGGGCTTTGACGATTGAGATGCCCTGCGCATAGCGGCCGAGGGCGTAGGCCTGCCAGTAGAAAGCATTGGCGTTCTTCGGCTGCGCAGCCTGCAACTGCGCCGCGCGCTTGGCTGCTTCGTCGAGCAGGGCGAGCTTGCGGTCTTCGTCCTCCTCCAGGTAGTTCGCGTAGATCGACTGCGCCTTGTTGGCGACGTTGGCCCCGTCCGCTCCCGCCTTCAGTCCGAGTTCGACCGCTTTCTGGAATTCTCCGGCGTGAAAGGCGATCCATGCATCGAGCACGGCTGCGCCCTTCGGGAACGGTTCGGCGTCACCCTTGTGCAACCGGTCCCAGGATTTCTTCAGCGGAGCCGCGGTGTAGTTGTACGTCTTGTCCGCGTAGGGAAACTTCGCCCAGCCCTTGGCCATGATTCCTCCCGTGTGTTCCGGTCGTGCTTCGCTTCAGGCGGCGAGGTATTCGCCGGCCAGTCGTTCGAACAACTGGCGCGATTCGCCGGTCAGGTAGGGCGCGAGCAGCGTCATCACTTGATAGCAGCCGCGCTGCATGGCGGCACCCATGACTTCAGGTTCGGCGAGGCGGCGCGGATCGAGCACGTACGAATACGAGAGCCAGTAAGTGGCGACCAGCACCATGTTGGTGGCCAGGGCCTCGATCTCGCGTCGGCTTGCGTTCAACTCACCGGTCGCCTGCAGGCTTTCGCACAGGGCGCTGGACACGGCCACGCTTCTCAGCAGCAGTTCCTTGAACTTGATCTCGAGGGTGCGGTTGTTCGCCAGCAGATTGTTGAGGTCGCGGTAAAAGAAGCGGTACTTCCAGATGAACTCGAACATCACATGCAGGAACAGCCATGCGTCCTCGACGTTGGCGCGGCGGTTGTTCGGCACCTGCAGCAAGGCATCGATCTCCTTTTCGAACTGCTGGAACAGGCAGTTGATGATGTCGTCCTTGTTGCGGAAGTGGTAGTACAGGTTGCCAGGGGAAATCTTCATTTCCTCGGCAATCACGGTCGTGTTGACGTTCGGCTCGCCGAAGTCGTTGAACAGCCGCAAGGAAAGTTCGAGGATGCGTTCACGCGTGCGCCGTGGTGGCTTGCGTTGCATCGAAAGGCTCTTGGGGTTTGCGGGGGGAGGGGGCTGGACAAGGATAACGCAGCCTGCGCGCGGTGACGACGCCAGTAGCCCGAACGACAGCCGCCGAAATGAGAAAGGCCGCGGATGCCGCGGCCTTTTTTGCTGGGTGACGCTGGAACTAGGCTGACTTGCGGGCCGAGGCGCGCTTGGCGGCCGGCTTGCGGCCGCCCATCATGGCGACGCTGCGGCTCAGTTCTTCGACGCGCTTCGACAGCTTCGACACTTCCTTGCTGGTCGGCACGCCCAGGCGCGACAGCGCGCGCTCAACGCGGGCCTCGAACACGCCCTCAAGCTTGTCCCAGGTGCCGTTGGCCTGCTTCTGCAGCCCGGTGGCGACTTCGGTGACGCGTGAGGTGACTTCGTTGACCTTGGACGTGACTTCGTTCACCTTTTCGCCGGTCAGTTGGACGGTGCGCTGGTGAATCGAATTGCCTTCGCGCACGAGGTTCTTGAACATCTTCTGGCCTTCTTCCTGAGCTTTGGTGAATGCGCCCAGACCGGCCAGCCAGATCTCCTGCGCCGAACCCTTGATCGCATCGGCAAGCTGTTTGTCGTTGCCCGCCTTTTTCGCCACCGCCTTGAATTTCTTGACCATCATGATTTCCTTCGTGCTTGCGTTATGGGAATGCCTGCGTCTCGAACGGACGAATTTTAGGAGCGTCCCCAGAGGGCAAACAACGCAATCCATAGAGTTGCGGCTCTAGGGCAGGGGCCTTGTACCTCGCCCTTGGATGCCGGAAAGAAACGCCGCAGACCGGTCGCCGGTGACAGTCTGCGAGATACACTCGCCGAAAAAATCGGCTCTAGCCGCCTCCCCAGCCCCCAGGAGACCCTTCATGACCTACTTTGTAACCGGCGCCACCGGATTCATTGGCAAACGTCTCGTCAAGAAACTGCTGGCGCGGCGCGGCACGACGGTCTACTTCCTCGTGCGCGAGGAAAGTCTGGGCAAGGTGCCGGCCCTGCTCGACTACTGGGGCACGAGCGGGGAGAGAGCGGTCGCGATCAAGGGCGACCTGGCCAAACCGATGCTGGGGATATCGAAAGCCGACCAGAAGCTGCTGAACGGCAAGGTCAAGCACTTCTTCCACTTGGCCGCGATCTATGACTTGAGTGCCGACGCCGAGAGCCAGATCGTGGCCAATACCGAGGGCACTCGCAATGCTGTCGCGCTGGCCAACTCAGTCAAGGCGGGGATTTTCCAACATGTGTCCTCGATCGCGGCCGCCGGCATGTACGAGGGAGTGTTTCGCGAGGACATGTTCGACGAGGCCGAGGGCCTCGATCACCCGTACTTCTCGACCAAGCACGACTCCGAAGAGATCGCCCGCAAGGAAACCAAGATGCCGTGGCGCGTCTACCGCCCGGCCGCCGTGGTTGGCGACAGCAAGACCGGCGAGATGGACAAGATCGACGGCCCGTACTATTTCTTCAAGCTGATCCAGAAGATGCGCAAGCTGCTGCCGTCCTGGATGCCGGCGGTCGGCCTCGAGGGCGGCCGCATCAACATCGTGCCGGTGGACTTCGTGGTCGACGCGATCGATCACATTGCGCACAAGAAGGATCTCGACCGGCGGGCGTTTCATATTGTCGATCCCGAACCGCACCGCATCGGCGACGTGCTCAACATCTTCGCCCGGGCCGCGCATGCGCCGCAGTTTTCTCTGCGCATCAACGCAGCTCTGCTCGGTTTCATTCCGGCCAGCGTGAAGAAGGGGCTGATGTCGCTGACTCCGGTGCGTCGCATCCGCAATGCGATCTTCAAGGACCTCGGCCTGCCCGAGAACATGATGGACTTCGTCAATTACCCGACCCGCTTCGATGCGCGCGACGCAACCGCGGCGCTCAAGGGCAGCGGTATCGAATGCCCGCGGCTCGAGGACTACGCCAATCCGCTGTGGGATTACTGGGAGCGCAATCTCGATCCGGACCTGTTCATCGATCGCACGCTGAAGGGTCAGGTCAAGGGCAAGGTAGTGCTGGTCACGGGAGGTTCGTCTGGAATTGGCCTGGCGGCGGCGCACAAGCTGGCACAGGCGGGCGCGATCACGGTGATCGTCGGCCGTGAACAGGAAAAGCTCGACGCGGCTAGAAAGGAAATTGAAAAGGGACTCGGCGACAACGCCAACAGCGGTCAGGTCGTCACGTTTTCAGCCGATCTGGCTAGCCTGGAAAGCTGCGACAAGATGGTCGCGTGGCTGGTCGAGAACTATGGCGGCGTCGATGTGCTGATCAACAATGCCGGTCGCTCGATCCGGCGCGGAATCGAGTCCAGCTACGACCGCTTCCACGACTTCGAGCGCACGATGCAGCTCAATTATTTCGGCTGCCTGCGCATCACGATGGGTCTGCTGCCGCACATGACTGCCAAGCACAAGGGCCACGTCGTCAATATTTCCTCGATCGGCGTGCTGACGAATGCGCCGCGCTTCTCGGCCTATGTAGCGTCCAAGGCTGCACTCGACGCCTGGACTCGCTGTGCAGCCTCTGAGTATCTCGATGTCGGCGTGACCTTCACCACCATCAACATGCCGCTGGTGCGTACGCCGATGATCGCACCGACTGGCATCTACCAGAACGTGCCGACGCTCTCGCCGGAGGAAGCTGGCGACATGATCGTGGAGGCGATCGTCTACAAGCCGGTGCGGATCGCCACGCGGCTCGGCGTGTTCCTCCAGGTTGTGCATGCGATCGCACCGCGCGTCGCCCAGATCTCGATGAACACGACTTTCCGCATGTTCTCGGATTCCGCTGCGGCGAAAGGTGCCAAGGCAGGAGAGAAACCGAAGGCATCCGCCGACCAGATCGCCTATGCGAACTTGATGCGGGGAATCCACTTCTAGCGGCGGCTGCGCGGCGAACGGCTTCTACCAGCTGTGCGCCAGTCCGACGTAGGGAATGTTGTAAGAGACGCTGTTGTAGAGCTCTGGCGCGTCGGTCTGCTTGTTGTAGTAGCGATAGCCGATCGACGCGTCCCAGTGCTTGTTGAAGCGATAGCGCAGCGAGCCGGAGACGTCGACCAGCTTGTCGCCCGACATCCACATGCCGCTCGCCTCGGTCACGATTTCCCAATGGCGAGCAAAGCGGAGCCCGAGCTGGCCGTAAAGGATGGGCAAAAAGGTCCACTTCTGCACATTGGTGCTGGTCGGAAGATTCGCGCCAGACAGTTGCAGGCTGGTGCGCTGAACAGCGAGCCCTGCCCCGGCCAGCGCGATCAGGGCACTGTCCGGCGCCAGGTCGTAACGGTAGATCGTGCGAAAGTCGTAATAGGTGTAGTCGGACTGGATCTGCCGGTCGCCGGGATACAGCGTGCCGGCATAGTTGACCGGGGTCGGGAAAGTGCCGCTATTGCGCGCTTCGAACGGCGCGAGTATGAACTGCAATGACTGCCGCGGCAGGATGTCCCAGTCGAATTTCACGATCGTGGTGGTGGTCGTGTCATTCAAGTTTTCGAAACTGCCGAGGTCGAACTGCGTGCCGCCGGGCACCGGTGCGCGGGCCTTGTTGTAGTACACGTCGGCGGCGGCGATCTCGAATTCGAAGCGAAATCGGATCGGGTCCGGGCTGAGGTCCGCGCGATCACCGATTTGGACACCGCTCGTATCGGCGACCTGGACCATGATGCCGTAGCCGCCCGGTACCTTCATCGGCGCGAAGCTCACCTGGTTGTTCAGTGGCCGGGTCCAGTACCAGTTGGAAAGCAGCGCAATGCTTGCCCCTGCCAGCACGTCATCGGCGTAGTGCTGGTCGGCGCTGATACGGCTGTAGCCGGTCAGCGCGGCCAATCCGTACGCAGGAACTCCCCACCACGGTCCATACCGCGTGTTCAGAAACGACGCTCCCCAGAAGGCGGCCGCGGTGTGACCGGACGGATACGAGGTGGAGTTGGTGCCGGAGGGTCGAACCTTCTCGACGAGCGGCTTCAGGATCACGACGCTGCCGAGCGTGGTCGCACCGGAGTACAGCCATTCGCGGCGTCCCACCGGGTCATCGTAGTAATACGTGGCGCCGAGCCCGGCCGCCGGAAGCAGCACCTCCAGTACATTGCCGGCGTTTTCGAGGGCGCTGCCGGCGAGCGCTGGTTCAGCCAGCAGCGATAGCACGGTTGCCAAGGCGACAATGCCGACGCAGCGGGCCGCGGCCCCGAAGCCGACTCGACCGATTACTTTGATCACAGGCGCAGTGCCCGGCAAGGAAAAACGATTCAAGATGCGAGGAGCCGGTCGAGCGCAGCGAAATGGATCAAAGTCATCGTTTCGATACTGCGCCGATTTCCGATCGATCGCGCGGCGGCCGTTCGACAACCTTGACCAGGCGCAAGAGCACTTCAGAATTCGCAGTCATCGCCAGGTGTCCGACGCGCTCGAACCAGACGGTTTCGGCGCCCGGAAGCACCTGCGAATCGCGCGGCACGATCAGGTTGTCGTGCTGGCTCGCGAAGGTGATGAACTCCACTGGTTCCGGACCGGCTGCCAGCGCGCGCAGGGTGTCGGATCCGCGCCGCATCTGGCGCGCATTGTCGCCATGCGCGAGTCCGGCGAACATGGTGCCGGCATGCGGCGTATTGAGCGTGATCACACGCTCGATCGACGACGCGCCATGCAGCCGCAGATACGCCCGCGCTACCAGTCCTCCCATGCTGTGGCAGACCAGGATGATCCGGGCGGCCCCGCTGGCGGCGCGCAATCGCTCGACTGCAGAGTTGATCGCCGCTACGTAGGCTTCGATCGGGCCGAAGGCCGGTTCCAGGTTGACGGTCGCCACGTTCCAGCGTTGGGCCAGATCGGTGCCGAGCAGCCAGGGTCGCCAGACGGCGCGATTGCACATGTAGCCGGGAACCAGCAGCACAGCGGGCCGCGCCGGATCAAAGCGCGGTTGGGGCTCGATGAAGTTGGCGCGCCACGGTTGGACGATGTCGAAGGCCGAAGTAGAGCGCCAGGTTTCACTCCACCAAAGTCGAAGGAAAGCGATCGGTCCCAGGCGCGCCAGTGGACGCCGGTCTACCAATGCCCCGGTGACGAACTCAATCGCGAGCGGCACCCCATGCAGGGCCAGCGGCAGCACTGCCGCCGCAGCCAGAGCAACCCAGATTGAGAATCCGGAGTGCCACAACCAGAGCGCAAGAGTGCCGGCGGCGGCGAGCACCAGGAACAGCGACGTGCGAAGTACGGTTGAGACCATCAGGCCAGCAGCTCGCGCCGCAATTTGTCATCGATGTCGATATAGGTCCACACCGCCGAGGTCAGCGGATGACGCCGGTAGCCGATCACCCAGGGCTGCGCGAGGTCGGCAGTCACCCGGTGCAGGTGGAGCAGGTAAGGCATGTAGGCCACCATCAGGCGGGTTGCTTCGAGCAGGAGCGCCTTGCGTTCGGGACCATCGGGCAAGGCGCGCTGCTGTTCGTAGATTCGATTGAAAGCAGCAAGATCGAAGTGCGAGTCATTGGTCTGGGCCTTGTTCGGTCCGTAGGCCATGCCGACGATGGTGTCGCTGTCGGGTTCGCCGAGCTGCCAGCCATAGCCCCAGATCATCAGCTTGCCGGCCGTGGAAAGCTTCAGCAGCTCGGGCCACTGCGCGATGCGGAATTTCGTCCTGACGCCAATCGCATCGAGCGAACGGCGCCAGACCTCATTGTGCTTGCGGTCGAGCTGGCTCGGCGTTGAGGCGATCTCGAGTTCGAGCGCTGAACCGTCGGGCTGCTCGCGCCAGCCGTCGCCGTCGCGATCGAAGTAACCGTAGGTATCGAGCAGGGCCTGCGCTCGAGCTGGGTTGTATTCGCCGGCCTCGGTCAGGAGTTCCGGGTCGTAGCTGAAGGTGCCGGGCGCGATCGGCGACTGCGCAATCACGCCCTGGCCGCCGTACAGCAGGCGCAGGTACTCGTCGCGATTGAAGGACAGCCCGACCGCACGACGCAGCGCCACTTTTTCTGGCGTGTAGCCGCCGACCACCGGGTCATCCATGCTGAAGTAACTCATCGTGATGTCTGACATCGGCGTCAGCCGCAAACGGATACCGCGCCGTGCGAGGAACGGTGCACGCCGGCCATTCGGGGCCGCCAGCGGCACGAAGTCATTCGGCACCTCGAACAGGTCAATGTCGCCGCGCATGAATGCCAGCCAACGCGGCTGGCTCTCCTCGATGATGGATATCTCGACCTGGTCGACCAGGGGCAGGCGACGTCCGCGCAGCTTTGCTGTCTCCGGCGAGAGCTCCGGTGCGTCGGCGGGTGCCTCGAAGTCGTAGCGCACTTCGCGGTAACTCGGGCTGCGCTCCAGCACAATGCGCGAGGAACGCCGCCACTGGGCAAGCCGGAACGGCCCGGTGCCGACCGGATGCGCCGGGATGTCGTCACCATAGGCGTCGACCACCTCGCGTGCGACTGCGCCGAGCGCCCCGCTGTCGGTCAGGACATAGATGAAACGCGGACTCGGTGCCGCGAAGCGCAGCCGTAGCGTGTAGCGGTCCAGTGCGTGGAGCCCCTCGACGCGCGAGTCGTAGTCAAACGGACGCTTAGTCTTGAGCGCTGCGGCGCGCAGTTCGCCGAGCCCGAGCAGCCCGGTGTTTTCGAGCAGATACAGATTAGGGCTCTTCCAGCGCGGGTCGTATAGCCGCTTCCACGAGTACACATAGTCTTCGGCCACCAGCTCGCGTGGCCGGCCCTTGAAGGCAGGATCGTCCTGGAAGTAGATGCCCGGCGAAAGGCGAATGATCATCGAGCGGCCGTCGGCGGCCAGGATCGGCAGCTCGGCGGCAGTGCGCGGTCGCAGAGTCGCCGGCCGCGCGAGGTAGTCGTAGGCCAGCGGCGCCTCGAAGATATGGCCGATCACCGTGCGCGAGTACAGGTCCTGCACCTGCGGCGGATCAAAGCCCGTTTCCGCGATCGGAAAGGCGACGCGCAGAACGGTGCCGGCATCGCCCGGCTCGACGGCCGGCGCGGCTCCGGCCAGCGCCGACGCCCCAGGGGCCAGCAGGAAACGGCGGCGGTCCATCGCTGGAATTACTTCGCCGCGGGCTGGGTCGCGGATCGATGTCGATGTACTTGAAGAAGTCGCGCATGAACGGGTGTCGCCGGTAGCCGATCACCCACGGCTGGGTCAGATCGGTGCGAATGCGGTGACCATGCAGCTTGTACGGCATGTAGGCGACGAAGTAGCGCTTCATTTCCCGCATGATGGCCAAGCGCTCGGGGCCATCCGGGAGCGCTCGTTGCTTCTCGAACAGGTCATCAAACTCCTTCATCGAAAAGCGCGATGGATTCTGGCTCGGTGCGTAGGGTGAGTAGGCGAGCCCGAGGAAGGATTCGCTATCGGGCACGTTTGCACTCCATGCCACGCCCCACATCATCAGCTTGCCGTTGCGCGAAGCCTTCAATTGCTCGGGCCATTGGCCCATCGTGAACTTCATGCGAATGCCAATCGCGTCGGCGCTCTTCTTCCACAGCTCGTTGAACGGCGGACAGCGAGTCCGACTGACTGGCGTAGTCGAAGCTCGAGCGGTGAGCCGTCCGGATTCTCACGCCAGCCGTCGCCGTCGCGGTCGACGTAGCCGTAGGTGTCGAGCAGCGCCTGGGCACGTGCGACGTCGTAGGTGGCCGCATCTCGCTAGCGAACTCCGGGTCGTAGCCGAAAGTCAGTGGCGGCACCGGCGAGGAGGCCGGGATCATCTGGTTCTCGCGGATCATCCGGATCTCCTGCTCGCGGTTGTAGGACAGGCGACAGCGCGCGACGCAGCGCGACTTTCTCCGGCGTATAGCCGCCGACCACCGGGTCGTCCATGTTGAAGTAGGTAACGACGATGTCGATCAGCGGAATGCGGTCCATCTGAATGCCGCTCTTTTCGAGATTGGGCGCGAGCTTGCCGTTCGGAATCACGATCTGCGCAAACTCCGGCGGGATGCCTTCCAGCATGTCGTGCTGCCCGTTCAGGAAGGAGAGCCAGCGCGGCTGGCTCTCCTCGATGATCGAGATCTCGACACGATCGACCATCGGCAGCTTGCGGCCCTTGAAGCGCTTGAGAATCGCCTGCGAGCGCGCATCGTCGGCCGGCGGCTCGCATCGAAGAAGTCGTCGCGATAAGTCGGGTTGCGTTCGAGCACGATCTTCGAGGAGCGTCGCCACTCGGCCAGCCGGTACGGGCCGGTGCCGACCGGGTGCGCCATGATGTCCTTGTCATAGAACTCGACCACCTCACGCGCCATGGCGCCGAAGATTGAGGCATCGGTGAAGTTGTAGATGAAGCGAGGATCCGACTTTGCGAGCTTGACCTGGAACGTGTAGCGATCGAGCGCGCGAAGGCCTTCGATTTCGCGGTCGTAATCAAAGCGGCCGGTCTTCAGCGCCTGCTTGCGCAGATCCTCAGTACCGAGAATCTCGGAGGTCGTCAGCGTATGCATAACTGGGACTCTTCCAGCGCGGGTCAAAGATGCGCTTCCACGCATAGACGAAGTCCTGCGCGACCAGTTCGCGCGTCTGTCCCTTGAACGCCGGGTCGTCCTGGAAGTAGATGCCCGGCCTCAGGGGAATCGTGAAGGTACGAAAGTCGTCCGTGACCTCGGGCATCGCGGCCGCGACATCCGGTATCACCTTGGCCGGGCGCGCAAGATAGTCGTAGGTCAGCGGGGCGTCGAAGATGTTGCGGTCGATCGTGCGCGAATACAGATCCGACAACTGAGCCGGATCGAAGCCGGTCTCGGCCGAGTTGAACGCATAGCGGAACACCTTCTTCGCAGGTTCGGCAGGCGGCGCAGCCGAGGTCGTCTGCGCCTGCGTGCCGCCGAAGGCGAGCATCGCCGCCAACGCGGCGGCGGCAGAACACCAGGTTCGCAGTTTCATTTGATCGCTTTTGCCTGCTCGGCCGCGTCGATGTCGACGAACGCCCACCACGACAGCCAGTAGGGCGGTCGTCGATAGCCGTCGAGCCACGGCCACGCGAGGTCGGTGAGGATGCGGTGCACGCCCGTGCGATAGGGCGCGTACGCGGCCAGCAGGCGCTTGCCCTCGAAGAACAGCTGTTCGCGTTCGGGCCCGTCGGGAATCACCTGCATGCGCTCGTACAGCGCGATCAAACTCCTTGTTGGAGAAGCGCGCGAGGTTCTGTCCACCCTTGTGAATGGTTGCGCCCATGTCGAACGAAGGTTGTCCATCCGGAGCGGCCGCCGATTGGCCGACTCGCCAGACCATGTACTTGCCGCTGCGCACGCTTTTCAGGTTTTCCGGCCACTTCGCCTGCTTGAACTCGGTCTTGATGCCGATCGCGCCGAAGTCCTTGCGCTGCAGTTCGTCGAGTCGGCGCGACGCCTGATCGGGCTGTGTCGAGATCTCGATCACCAGCGGCGAACCGTCGGGTTGTTCGCGCCAGCCGTCGCCGTCGCGATCGACGTAGCCGTAGAGATCGAGCAGCGCGCGCGCGCGGGCCGGGTCGTAACCATCGCCCTTGTAGGCCTTCGGGTCGTAACCCATCGTGTTGGGCATGAGCCCCGACTGCGCCGGCACTGCCTGGCCCTTGCGCTCGAGGCGTATTTCCTGCTCGACGTTGGACGCCATGCTGAGCGCGCGACGCAGCGCGATCCTTGCTGGCTCGTAGCCGCCGATGACCGGGTTGTCCATGTTGAAGACGGTCAGCGGTCACGTCCGACGCCAGCATGCGGTACAGCTGGATGCCCTGGCGGGCGAGGTTGGGCGCGAGCTTGTTGTTCGGAATCGCGATGTTGACGAACTCGTTCGGCAGCCGCTCCAGAAGGTCCTGCTGCTTCTGCAGGAACGACAGCCAGCGCGGCTGCTGCTCGTCGATGATCGATATCTCGACGCGATCGATCATCGGCAGCTTGCGGCCCTTGAACTTCGCCAGCAGCGCCTGGCCCTCCGCGTCGTCGGCATTCGGCTCGCAGTCGTAGACGCACATCGCGATAGGTCGGATTTCGCTCGAGCACGATCTTCGACGAGCGCCGCCAGTCGACGAGGCGGAACGGACCGGTGCCGACGGGATGCGCCGGGATGTCGTCGCCGTAGGCCTCGACCACTTCGCGCGCCACGGCACCGTACAGGTCGCCGCCCGCCATGGTCTGGATGAAGCGCGGCTGCGGATCGGCGAACCGGAACCGGACCGTGTAGCGATCGAGCGCGCGCATGCCCTTCGACCTCGGTGTCGTAGTCGAACGGCTTCTTGTCCTTCAGCGCCGCGTCGCGCAGCGCCGCCATGCCGAGCATCTTCAGTTCGTTGAGCGTTGCGAAGCCGGGCGCCTTCCAGCGCGGATCGAAGAAGCGCTTCCACGAGTAGACGTAGTCCTGTGCAACCAGTTCGCGCTTGACGCCCTTGAACACCGGGTCGTCCTGGAAGTAGATGCCGGGCTTGATGCGCACGGTCCAGGTCCGAAAGTCGGCCGAGACTTCCGGCATGCCGTCGGCCGTGCAGGGCCGGATCTTGAACGGCCGCGCCAGATGGTCGTAGTCGTAGAAGTTGTCGAAGATGTGCGCAGTGACGATGCGCGAGTACAGGTCGACGAGCTGCACCGGGTCCATGCCGGTTTCGGCGATGATGAATGCATAGCGCAGTACCTTGGGCGGTGGCGTCTGCGCGTCCGCCAGCGGCGGCAGGCCCAAGGAAGCTGCGGCGATCGCCTTGAGCGTCGCGCGTCGGGCAGGGAGAGTTCGGGTCGACTCGTGTCATGCGATTGCTCTTGCTTGCACGCGCAGCGTCGATGTCGACGTACTGCCAGAAGACGTTGCGAATAGAGCTGGCGGCGAAAGCCAATCAGCCACGGCCAGGCGAGGTCGGTCAGGATGCGGTGCACGTGGAACTTGTAGGGCGCATAGACCGCGAACAGGCGCTTGGCCTCGAAGAACAGTTGTTCGCGTTCGGGGCCATCGGGCAGGATGCGCGATGCGCTCGTAGATCTCGTCGAAGCGCTTGTCGGAAAAGCGCGCCAGGTTCTGGCCGCCGACGTGGATGGTAGGCTCCGCGGTCGAGCGACGGCTGGCCGTCAGGCTGCGGCTGCCGAGTAGCCGAGGTTCCAGACCATCAACTTGCCGGCGCGCGCATTCTTCAGGTTCTCCGGCCACTTGGCGGACTTGAACTCGATCCGGATGCCGAGCGCGGCCAGGTCCTTGCGTCGCAACTCGTCGCGCTGGCGCGCGCGCTGGTCCGGCGTCGTGGACCATTCAAGCACCAGCGGCGAGCCGTCGGGCTGCTCGCGCCAGCCGTCGCCGTCGCGATCGACGTAGCCGTACATGTCGAGCAGCGCCTTGGCGCGCGGCAGATCGTATGCATGCAGTATCGCTGACGATAGGCGGGGTCGTAACCCATCGTGTGCGGCATCAGCCCCGACTGCGCCGGCACCGCCTGTCCGCGCCAGTACAGGCGGATCTCCTGGTCGACGTCGATCGCCAGACGCGATGGCGCGTCGCAGTGCGACCTTCGCAGGTTCGCTAGCCGCCGACGACCGGATGCTGCCATGTTGAAGTAGGTCATCGTCACGTCGGCGTTCAGCGTGCGCCACATCTGGACGCCCTGGCGCGCCAAGTTCGGCGCGAGCTTGCCGTTCGGGGCGGCGATGTTCGATGAAGTCGAACGGCAGCCGCTCGAGCAGAGTCGAGTTGCTTGTTGAGGAACGACAGCCAGCGCGGTTGCGTTTCCTCGATGATCGAGACCTCGACGCGATCGATCATCGGCAGCTTGCGGCCCTTGAACTTGCGCCAGCAGGGCCTGGCCTTCGGCGTCGTCGGCGGCCGGCTCAGCGTCGTAAAGCACTTCGCGATAGGTCGGGTTGCGCTCGAGAACGATCCTCGACGAGCGGCGCCACTCGGCGAGGCGGAATGGCCCGGTGCCGACCGGGTGTGCTGGAATCTCGTCGCCGTAGGCTTCGACCACCTCGCGCGCCACGGCACCGTACAGGTCGCCGCTCGCGATCGTCTGCACGAAACGCGGAAACGGTCGCTCGAGACGGAACTGAATCGTGTAGCGATCGAGCGCACGCAGGCCCTTCAACCGGCGCGTCGTAGTCGAACGGCTGCTTGCTCTTCATGGCCGCCTCGCGCAGCTCGGTCAATGCCGAGCATCCGCGTTTCGTGCAAGAACCGGATAGACGGGCGACTTGACGCGCGGATCGAAGAAGCGCTTCAGCGAGTAAACGTAGTCCTGCGCAACCAGCTCGCGCGGCTTGCCCTTGAACACCGGGTCATCCTGAAAGAAGATCGCCTGGTTTGATGCGAACGGTCCAGGTCGCGGAAGTCACTCGAAATGTCCGGCATGCCGTCGGCCGTGTTCGGAGTGATCCTGAACGGACGGGCAAGGTAGTCGTAGTCATACAGGCCGTCGAAGATGTGTGCGGTGACGACGCGCGAATACAGGTCGGTGATCTGCGCCGGGTCGAAACCGCTCTCGGCAATCTCGAAGGCGTAGCGCAGGACCTTAGGCGATGCGTGCGGCACCTGCGCCCCTGCACCTGCCTGCACGGCCAGTGGCGTCGCGGCGAGCGCCTTCAGCGCACGGCGCCGGCCGCGTGACCGGCGATCAAGCGTGTCAGCGTCGGCCGCGGGCTTGATGCGTTGCATGTTCATGCGCCGGCCTGAGCGGCCGGATCGATGTCGACATACTTCCAGAAATCTCGCATGAACGGGTGACGACGAAAGCCGGTGACCCACGGATGCCAGATCGAGGTCTCGATCCGGTGGCCGACAAACTTGTACGGCGTGTAGGCCACGAAATACTTCTTGGCCTCGAGAAATGCGGCGTCGCGCTGCGCGCCGTCCGGCAGCGTCCTCTGCAGTGCGTAGAGCGCATTGAACGCCGGCAGGTCGAATCGCGCGTGATTGGCCTGCCCTTTGTTCGGCCCATAGCCGAGCGCAAGGAAGGTGTCGCCGTCGGGCGATGTTGCCGACCAGCCAACGCGCCACATCATCAGCTTGCCGGCACGGGAACTCTTGAGGTTCTCCGGCCACTTGGCTGGCTTGAAGTCGATCGCAATTCCGATCGCCTCCATGTGCTTGCGCCAGAGTTCGTCAAGCTGACGTGACAACTGGTCGGGCTGGGTCGCCATCTGCAGCACAAGCGGGGATCCGTCGGGCCGCTCGCGCCAGCCGTCGCCGTCGCGGTCGACGTAGCCGAAGGCATCGAGCAGCGGCGCGCGCGCGCGCCGGGTTGTATTCGCTCATCTCGCTCTTGAATCCGGCATCGAAGCCCATTGCGATCGGCGGTACCGGTGACTGCGAGGGGATCGACTGGCCCTTGCGCACCAGGCGGATCTCGTCTTCGACCGGATAGGCGAGTCCGACCGCGCGCCGCAACGCGACGTTCTCGGGCGCATACCCGCCAACGACCGGGTGCTCCATGTTGAACAGCGCCATGTCGACGGTGGCGCGCGGCGCGCGGTCGAATCTGCACGCCACGCTTGACCAGATTAGGCGCCAGCCGGTTGTTGGGGATGATCAGATCGGCGAAGTCGTAGGGAATCTCGTCGACCAGGTCGTGCTCACCATTGAGGAAGGCCAGCCAGCGCGGCTGGTTTTCTTCGACGATGTAGACCTCGACGCGGTCAATCATCGGCAGCTTGCGCCCGGTCAGGCGCGCGGCGACTTCCTGCGAACCCACATCGCCTTCAGGCGCCTGCGCCGAGTAGAACACGTCGCGGTACCCGGGATTTCGCTCGAGCACGATGCGCGATGAGCGGCGCCAGTCAACGAGCCGGAACGGACCGGTGCCGATCGGCTGCCCCATGATCTCGTTTCTCATCACAGCTCTCGACCACTTCGCGCGCCACCGCGCCCATGAATGCGCTGTCGGCCAGATTCAGATAGAAGCGCGGGCTCGGCTTTGCAAATCGCAGCTGCAGGGTGTAGCGATCCAGTGCACGCACGCCCTCGACCTCGCGGTCGTAGTCGAACTTCGCGCCCTTCAGAGCGGCAGTGCGCAAAGCTGCCAGACCGAGGATCTCCGCATTCTCGAGCAGGTAGATGCGCGGGCTCTTGTACTTCGGGTCAAAGAAGCGCTTGATTGAATAGACGTAGTCCTCGGCAACCAGTTCGCGTTTGCGGCCACCGAAGGCTGGATGGTCCTGGAAGTCGATTCCGGGCTGCAGGCGCAGGGTCAGGGTGGTGAAATCATCGGACACCAGGGGCATCGCCTCTGCGGTGTTCGGGATGATCTTCGCAGGGCGCGCAAGGAAGTCATAGGTCAGCGGCGCATCGAAGATATTGGCCATGACCGTGTTCGAGTACAGGTCCTGGACCTGCGCCGGATCAAAGCCGGACTCCGCGACTCGAAACGCATAGCGCAGAACCTTGGGCGCATGCACTTGCCCGCTCGCCGCCCATGCTGGAAGGGTGCGGGCCGCCGGCAGCGCGGCCAGGCTGCGCACGATTGCACGGCGTGAACGGGACGATGGGTCGTTCATGAAGAAAGCGACGGTTCGGGTCCAGAATATGAAAGCACGGCTCGCACCTGCATAATCCGCGCTTTCGCGCGCCGCGGGTTCGACCCGCGGTACCCGAATCGGTTCTGACCGATTGTTCTGTTTCGAGGAAGCAAGCCCGCGTGGGCGCCTACATATTACGCAGACTGTGGCAGATGATTCCGACCTTGGTCGGGGTCATCCTGTTCGTCTTTTTCCTGTTCAAGTGGTTCGGTGGCGACCCGGCAGAGATCCTCGGCGGACTGCTCGCCACGCCGGAGCAGATCGAGGCGATTCGCCAGCAGCTCGGCCTCAACGATCCCTGGTACGTGCAGCTGTGGATCTTCGTGAAGTCGATCTTCACCTTCAACTGGGGCGTCGAGCTGGGCCACCGGCGAGTCGGTCGGCAATATCTTCCGCACCCGTCTGCCGGCGTCGCTGACCGTGATGATCCCGATCCTGGTTCTCGAAACAGTTCTGGGCGTTGTGGCGGCGATGGCAGTGGCCTATGTGCGCGGTTCGGTTACCGACCGCGCGATCATGGTGATCACCACCGTGATGCTTTCTATCTCCTTCCTCGTCTACATCATCGTCGGCCAGTGGCTGTTCGGCTTCTACCTGGGCTGGTTTCCGGTGCAGGGCTGGAGCGACAGCGTCTGGACCAACCTGACGACCTACGCCGTGCTGCCAGTGATGCTGGCGATCTTTGTATCGCTGGCGCCGAACACGCGGCTGTACCGCACTTTCTTTCTGGACGAGATCCACCAGGACTATGTGCGCACCGCGCGCGCCAAGGGGGTCAGCGAGAACCGCGCGCTGTTCGTCCATGTACTGCGCAACGCCATGATCCCGGTGCTGACGAATATCGCGGTCCAGCTGCCGGGCATCTTCCTCGGCTCGTTCCTGATCGAGACCTTCTTCTCGATTCCCGGACTCGGGCGCGAAGTGCTGCTAGCGGTCAACCGCAGCGACTACCCGGTGATCCAGGCGGTGACGGTCTATCTCGCCGTGCTGACCATGTTGATCAACCTGGTGGCAGACATGCTCTACAAGCTGGTCGATCCGCGTGTGGTGCTGAAGTGAGGAACGGATGAGCAGCACCGTCGAAGCCTATTCACTGCCGCCGGCGGAACGGTCGGCCGGCGTCTGGGGCACCGCGTGGCGGCGCCTGACGGCGGATCGCGTCGGCATGGTGTCGCTCGCAATCGTGATGGCCTTCCTCGTGATGATTCTGGCATCGGTGCTTGGACTGGTAGCGCGCGACTGGCAGAAAGAGGTCGGCGTCCCGGATGCACCTCCTAGTTTCGTAGGACCGCGCGCTGCCCAGTCAGGTGTCGATCCCCTGACCGCCCTGGTGGCGAAGGACGCCAAGCCGGTCGATCTGTCGGACATTGATCCGCTGGCGCCGAAGTACCAGGAATGGAACGAGCGCGCAGCCAAGATCCAGATTGCCCAGGAAAAGCGCGCCGAGACTCTCGTATTCGGCGGCGATCGCCTCGGACGCGACGTGCTTGACAAGGTGATCAAGGGTGCCGAGGTGTCGATCTTCGTTGGCGTGTTTGCCGCGGTTCTCGCCACGCTGATCGGCACCATGCTCGGCGCGCTGGCTGGCTATGCGGGCGGTCGCACCGGGGACCTGCTTGAGTGGGTCTACAACGTATTCACCTCGATCCCGGGCATCCTGCTGATTTTTGCCTTCGCTGCGGTGCTGGGTCGCGGCATCAGCACGGTGATTCTGATTCTCGGTCTGGCCGGCTGGACCGGCATCTACCGCCTGGTGCGCGCCGAGTACATGAAGCACCGCTCGCGCGAGTACGTGCGGGCCGCCGAAGCGATCGGCGCCAGCGCATTTCTCGCGCATGTTCGTGCACATCCTGCCCAACGTCAGCCACGTGGTGCTGGTGCAGCTGTCGCTGCATGTCGTCTATTTCATCAAGGCCGAGGTGATCCTGTCCTTCCTCGGGCTGGGTGTGCGCGTCGACCAGGTGTCGTGGGGAACGATGCTGTCGGAAGCGCAGGCGGAACTGGTGCTCGGCCACTGGTGGCAGCTGGCAGTGGCGACGATCTCGATGGCGATCTTCGTTACCGCGTTTTCGCTGCTGACCGACGCGCTGCGCGACGCGCTCGATCCGAAGCTGAGATAGGGCGCTGTCCTGTGTCGAATCTGATCTCGGTCCGCGATCTTCGAGTCTCATTCCGCCTCGGCAAGCACCGCATCGTCGAGGCGGTGCGCGGCATCAGCTTTGATGTGCCGGAAAATTCAACTGTCGCGCTGGTCGGTGAGTCCGGCTCGGGCAAGAGCGTGTCGGCAATGTCGATCGTGCGGTTGCTGCCGGAAAATGCGATCGTCGACGAGCGCAGCCGGGTCGAGTTCGGCGGCCGCAACCTGCTGACGGTGTCGGACGAGGAGGTGCGTGCGATCCGCGGCAAGGACATCTCGGTCGTGTTCCAGGAGCCGATGACCTCGCTGAATCCGGTGTTCACGGTCGGCTGGCAGATTGCCGAGGTACTGCTGCTGCATACGCGGCTGACCGGCCGCCAGGTGCGCGAGCGCGTGATCGAGCTGCTGAACGAAGTCGGGATTCCGGAACCGAAGTCGCGCGTCGATGCCTATCCGCACGAGCTGTCGGGCGGCCAGCAGCAGCGGGTGATGATCGCGATGGCAATCGCCTGCGAGCCTAAGCTGCTGATCGCCGACGAGCCGACCACTGCGCTTGACGTCACGGTGCAGCGGCAGATTCTCGAGCTGATCCAGAACCTGCAGGACAAGCACCGGATGAGCGTGCTGTTCATCAGCCACGATCTCGGTCTGGTCGGCGAGATCGCCGACAGCGTGGTCGTGATGCGCGAAGGCGAGGTGCGGGAATCGGGTCCGGTGGACCGCATTTTCGACGCGCCGCAGGACGCCTACACGAAGGCGCTGCTGCTGTGCCGGCCGCGGCTCGACGTCAAGCCGAAGCGTTTGCCGGTCATCGATGATTTCATGCAATGGCCGCGGCGTGCCGAGCGGTCGCCGGCGAAATTCGCACCGCGCGGCCGCAGGAGGCCGCACCGCTGATCGAAGCGAAGGGCTTGCGCAAGGAGTACCGGCTCAAGACGGGGTTCTTTGCGCGCAAGACGATCGATGCCGTTAGGGAAGCAAGCTTTGCGATGTATCGCGGCCGCACCCTTGGCGTGGTCGGCGAATCGGGCTCAGGCAAGACAACGGTCGGGATGCTGCTGATGCGGCTGATCGACGCCACCGCGGGTCAGGTCTGGTTCGAGGGCAACAACGTGCTGGAGCTGTCGCGACGCCGCAGATGATGGCGTTCCGACGCAAGATTCAGATCATCTTCCAGAATCCCTACGCCAGCCTGAATCCGCGCTTCACCGTCGGCCAGATCCTGACCGAGCCGATGAAGATCCATGGCATCGGCACCAGTGACAATGATCGCTTCGAGCAGGCCGTGGCACTGGCGCAGGCGCGTCGGGCTGGCGGCCGACAGCGTCCACAAGTATCCGCACGAGTTTTCGGGTGGCCAGCGGCAGCGCATCGCGATCGCGCGCTGTTTGTCGATGAAGCCCGAGGTTGTGATCTGCGATGAGTCTGTGTCGGCACTCGACGTCTCGGTGCAGGCCACGGTGCTCAATCTGCTGCTCGACCTGCAGGATGAGTTCGGCATGACCTACATCTTCATCAGCCACGATCTGGCGGTCGTCAAGTACATGGCCGACGACATGCTGGTCATGAACCAGGGTGAGATCGTCGAGCGTGGCGCCGCCGAGGCGATCTACGCCGATCCGCAGAACGACTACACGAAGAAACTGCTGCTGGCGATTCCGCGCGGCTACGCCGCGCGAGCCGCCTAGCGCTGCTTGCCGGGACGGCGACGGCTATGTTCAGCCGTGCGTCCAAAGCGGTACAGGAGGAGCTGATTGCGACCCTGGCGCGCGTTAGGGGTCGTCGCGCAGAACTGCGTGCCGATGCCGAGCTTGGACCGCGCTGGCTGGCGGTCAAGGCCTGGCAGTCTGAGCGCTTCGCCCAGACCTATGCCGATCTGCTGGCTTCAGCACGCTATCGCGAGCCATGCCAGTTTTTCCTCGACGAGCTCTACGGCACCCGGGACTTTCACCAGCGCGACTCCGAACTGGGCCGCGTGGTGCCGAGACTGGCGGGGATGCTGCCTGATCGGGCGATCGAGACCTTCCTGCTCGCGGTCCAGCTCGACGAGATGTCGGAGCGCTTTGATGCCGAACTCGCGCACGAAGTCGAGCTGCCGATCGACGCCCGGCGCTATGCCGCCGCTTATCCTCACGTTGCAAGTCAGCGCGAACGCGAAAGGCAGATCGAGATTGTCGACCGCATCGGCCACGCTCTCGATCGTCTGGCGCGCGTGCCGATGCTGGGGCATCTGCTCGGCATGATGAAAGCACCTGCCGAAAGCTGGGGGTTCGCGCAACTTCATCACTTCTTGCATCGAGGGTTCACCGCTTTCGCTGCCATGCGCGGCGCCGGCGAGTTCCTGGCGATCATTCAGCGTCGCGAGCGTGAACTCAACAGGCGCCTGTTTGCCGGCGAGGCAGACCCATTTCGCCCGATGGAGGGTCGCTAGGTCTGAACGATCCCATTCCCCATCCGAGCAGACCCTAGTAGTCTCGCGCCCGATCGAACTCCGACGAGGAAATCAAGATGGACAAGAAGTTCCTGATTGGCTGGATCGTCCTGTTTGTGGCCTGGATGGCCGGCAGCTTTGTCGTACACGGCGTCCTGCTGCATGACGACTACGCGCAGCTGCCGAACCTGTTCCGGCCCGAGGCTGATGCACAGAAACTGTTCCCGCTAATGCTGCTGGCGCACGTGATCATGGCGGGTGCCTTTGTCTGGATCTACGCGCACGGTGCCGAGGCGAAGCCCTGGTTGGCCCAGGGCCTGCGTTACGGACTGGCCGTCGCGCTGCTGGCGATCGTTCCCACCTACATGATTTACTACGTAGTGCAGCCGATGCCGGGCGCTACAGTGGTCAAGCAGACCCTGCTGGACGGCGGGCTGCTGCTGATCCTGGGGGTTATCGTCGCCTGGCTCTATCGGCCGCGCGCCGCATAACGGACCAGTCTCTACTCGCGCACGATCCGGGTGCCGGCCCAACGGTCGTGCAAGAGACGGCGCTCCTGATCAAGCAGGGCCGGGGTCAGCATCATCACGAAGCTTGCGCCGAGCGCGAGGGCAGCGCTGCCGAGTGACAGTGGCACCCATGCGATGGCCAGCAGTCCCGGCAGAAACATGTGCCAGGCCAGCAGATAGCGCACAAGGGCGCGGGCCAGCGACGGCGGCGTCGAATCCGGGCCGAGCAGTCGCAGGCGCCAGGTCTTCAAAGCCAGTGTCTGACCGGTACGGCTCCAGCACCACGCAAAGTAGGCGCCGGTCGCAGCAAACAGGGTGGCCTGCAGGATCCAGCGTTGCGGGTCGGACAGTGGCGTGGACCAGCTAAGCGCTACGAGCAGGGCGTAACTGACAACGAACAGCACGCCGAACAGCAGTACCGCCTCATAGACCATGGCCGAGACCCGCAGCAGCAGGCTGGCCGGCCGCCCGGCGCGGGGAGGCATCGACGAAACGGACACGGCGGGAGCCTAGGGCCTGTTCACACTAACAATGGGAGTGCGAAAGATGGATGGCGGGAGGCAGTGCAAGGCGGCGCGAGCGCCGTTGGCTGATGCCAATCAGCGAGCGGCAACGCGGCAATGCGCCCGCCATCCGTCTTTCCCTTTGGGTTGGGCCGAAATGCGGCGTCTGCTTTGTCGGGACGGCTGGCGAAGGGAACCACCAATGGCGGCGCCGCCCTTCGCGCAGGCCACCGCATTGCGGCCCAACGCATCTCCCATTGTTAGCGTGAACAGGCCCTAGCTACCTACCGGCGTTGACTTCGCGGGCGGCTTGGCCGGCGGTACATCGAGCTCGCGGGTAGGTCGACGCGCAGGGGGCGGTTTCGGTTCAGCCTCCTTGGCGGCGGCGCGATTGGCGAGATCGCGCTTCTTGTCATCCGGAAGTTCCTGGTACTTCTGCACCGTGGCCTGACGCTGGTCAGCAGGAAGCTCGTAGGCGCGTTTGAAGTTCTCTCGTGCAGTCTTCTTCTGTTCCGGGGTCAGCTTGGAGAATTCCGCCATGCGTTCATGTACGCGCTGTTTGCCCTCCGGCGACAGGTTGGGGTACTTGGCAGCGACTTCCAGCCACTTTCTTCTTGCGATCGGCATCGAAGCTCGCCCAATCAGGCGCCAGCGGGGCGAGTGCTTCGCGCTGGGCGGGCGTCAGCTCCTTCCAGGTCGGGCGCGACGCCGTGGTCTGCGCCTGCAGGGCGGGCGGAATGACCAGTAGCAGAACCAGCGCGACGCCGGGCGAGCCGTGTGAACAGGGCGCCTGGTGAAAACTGCACCTCGAACCTAGCTTTCTTCGTCGTGGCCCTGGAGCAGGGCGCCAAATCCCTTGTCGGCGTAGGCATCGATTGGCACTTCATCCAGCAATACCGCAAAGTCAATATTGGCCTGCTCCGAAATTCGCTCCGCGCGCTGGTGCTCGTAGATGCCGACAAAGCCGATCGCCAGTGCCAAAAGTGGGGCCGCCATTCCCAGGCGTTGCAGCCAGCCAACTCCGGATGAGGCGCCGAATGTCGGACCGCCGGCAGTCGCGAGCGCCGGTGACCAGGCTGCCACCGATCGCCGGCCGGCGTGGGCGGCCAGCGCGGCCTTGCGCGCCTGTTCGAGCCGGTAGCTCGTCTTGTAGTCGAAGCGGGTCAGACCCTCGTTAAGGGCCTGGCGGATGCGGAAGCCAAATTCGTTGTCGTTCATAGCGTAATGCCCCGCCCGCGCAGTGCGCGAGCCAGAGTGTGCGTCGCGCGCGAACAATGCGTCTTGACGCTGCCCTCCGAGCAGCCCATTGCTGCCGCGGTCTCGGCGACGTCCATATCTTCCCAGTAACGCATTAGGAATGCCTCTCGTTGACGGGCCGGAAGCCGGCTTATTTCCTCTTCAATGATCGCAATCACCTGGCCGCGCTCGACCTTGTCGGCCGCCGTTTCGGCGCCATCGCTGCCGGCCAGGGCCTCCAGGGTCTCCAGCGGATCGCTGTCTTCGTCGTCTCCTGAACCCCTGAGCGAGGAAAAGAGCGTAATCCAGGTTGAGCGTACCTTTTGTCGGCGGAAGTGGTCGTGAATGACGTTCTGCAGGATCCGCGTGAAGAGCAGCGGCAACTCCGCGGCCGGCCGATCGCCATAGCTGGTCGTCAGCTTGATCATCGCGTCCTGCACGATATCGAGCGCAGCGTCGGCGTCGCGGACCGCAAACTGAGCCTGCTTGAACGCGCGTCGCTCGACGCTGGCAAGGAATTCCGAGAGTTCTTCGCGGGTCGCCATCCAGGGGCGGGAGCCAGGCCACTCGCTGGCCGACCGCTCCGATCCAGAGGCGCGGCATCCTAACAGAGGGGGTCAGGCGAAGGGCGGCGCAGAAGGGGGTGGATGCCAGCGTTTGCACAATGTTGTGCGCTGCAGTATCGTCGCTCGTTCTTGCAACACAAGAAATTCAGCTTAGCGAGTTCAGCCTATCCCGTTGTAACCGTAAGCGCCCGCCGCACCGCCCGCCACAAGCGGGTATGGAACGGCAACCGATCAATTTCCAGTGGACTTTGAGAGGCTTCAGCATCATGCAACTCACCGGCGCAGAGATCGTCGTTCGCGCATTGCAGGACGAAGGCGTCAAGCACGTCTTTGGCTACCCCGGTGGGGCCGTCCTGTACATCTACGACGAGATCTTCAAGCAGGACAAGTTTCAGCACATCCTGGTGCGGCACGAACAGGCAGCGGTGCACGCGGCCGATGCCTATTCACGTTCGAGCACGAAAGTCGGCGTCGCCCTGGTCACCAGCGGTCCCGGCGTGACCAATGCTGTGACCGGCATCGCGACCGCCTACATGGACTCGGTGCCGATCGTGGTCATCACCGGCCAGGTGCCGACCCACGCGATCGGTCTCGACGCGTTCCAGGAGTGCGACACGGTCGGCATCACACGGCCATGCGTCAAGCACAACTTCCTGGTCAAGGACGTGCGTGAGCTCGCGGCCACGATCAGGAAAGCGTTTTACATCGCCGCGAGCGGCCGGCCAGGGCCAGTGCTGGTCGACATCCCCAAGGACGTGACGATTGCGCGCGCTGAGTACGAGTATCCGCGTGAGATTTCGATGCGTTCGTACAACCCGGTGGTCAAGGGTCACCAGGGACAGATCAAGAAAGCGGTGCAGTTGCTGCTCGCCGCCGAGCGGCCAATGGTCTACACCGGGGGCGGCGTGATTCTCGCCAACGCAGCAGAGCGACTGAATCGACTGGTCAATCTGCTGGGGTTTCCCTGTACCAACACCCTGATGGGCCTGGGCGGTTTCAAGGCAAGCGATCCCAAGTTCGTCGGCATGCCCGGCATGCACGGCACCTACGAGGCGAACATGGCGATGCAGCACTGCGATGTGCTGCTCGCGATCGGTGCCCGCTTCGATGATCGGGTGATCGGCAATCCCAAGCACTTCGCGACCAATCCGCGCAAGATCGTCCACGTCGATGTCGATCCGTCGTCGATTTCCAAGCGGGTCAAGGTCGACATTCCGATCGTCGGCGATGTTTCGCGAAGTGCTGGGCGAGCTGCTGAACCAACTCGAAGCCAACCCGGCGCGCCCAGATGCTGCACAAGCTCAAGGCCTGGTGGGACCAGATCACCGAGTGGCGCAAGCGCGACTGCCTGAAATACGACCGCAACGGGGGTGCCGACGCGGCGATCAAGCCGCAGTACGTGGTTGAGAAATTGTGGGAAGTAACGCGCGGCGAGGCGTTCGTGACGTCGGACGTCGGCCAGCACCAGATGTGGGCGGCGCAGTACTACCGTTTCGAGGCGCCGCGCCGCTGGATCAATTCCGGCGGCCTCGGCACGATGGGCGTCGGGCTGCCGTATGCAATGGGGGTGCAGATGGCCAATCCGGGCGCGGACATTGCGGTCATCACCGGAGAGGCGTCAATCCAGATGTGCATCCAGGAGCTGTCGACCTGCAAGCAGTATCGGTTGACGCCGAAGATCTGCAATCTGAACAACCGCTACCTCGGCATGGTGCGACAGTGGCAGCAGATCGACTACGGCAGCCGGTATTCCGAGTCCTACGTCGATGCGCTGCCGGACTTCGTCAAGCTCGCCGAAAGCTATGGCCATGTCGGCTTGCAGATCGACAAAACGAGCCGATGTCGAACCCGCCCTGCGCGAAGCATTCGGCAAGCTACAGGGACCGGCTGGTGTTCCTCGACTTCATTACCGACCAGACCGAAAACGTCTGGCCGATGGTGAAGGCGGGCAAGGGGCTGACCGAAATGTTGCTCGGCTCGGAGGATCTATGAGGAGCCTGGACGGAGCTTCGCTATGAGGCACATCATCTCGGTCCTGCTGGAAAACGAGCCCGGGGCGCTGTCGCGGGTCGTGGGATTGTTTTCGGCGCGTGGCTACAACATCGAAACGCTGACGGTGGCGCCGACCGAGGACAAGTCACTGTCGCGCATGACGATCGTGAGGTCGGGTCGGACGACGTGATCGAGCAGATCACCAAGCATCTGAATCGGCTGATCGAGGTCGTCAAGGTGGTCGATCTGAGCGAGGGCGATTACATCGAGCGCGAACTGATGCTGATCAAGCTGCGTGCGGTCGGCAAGGAGCGCGAGGAGATCAAGCGCATGGCGGACATCTTTCGCGGCCGCATCATCGATGTGACGGAACGCAGCTACACGATCGAGCTGACAGGCGATGTCGACCAAGCTCGATGCATTCATCCAGGCCGTCGATCGCGCCTCGATCCTGGAGACGGTGCGAACCGGCGGTTCGGGCGTCGGCCGAGGCGAGCGAATTCTGAGGGTGTGAAGCGGGCAGGGCGAAGCGCACATCCGCTTCGCACCTGAACGTGCGGCGACTTTTTCAAACTCAATCTTTCACAGGTTCAAATATGAAGATCTATTACGACAAGGATGCCGACCTCTCACTGGTCAAGGGCAAGCAGGTCACGATCGTCGGCTACGGCTCGCAGGGCCACGCGCACGCGCAGAACCTGACTGATTCTGGCGTCAAGGTGACAATCGGGCTGCGCAAGGGGGGCGTCTCGTGGACCAAGGCGGCCAATGCCGGGCTGACGGTCAAGGAGGTCGCCGAGGCTGTCAAGGATGCCGACATCGTGATGGTTCTGCTGCCGGACGAGAACCACGCGCAGGTCTATACCGAGTCGATCGCCGCCAACATGAAGCAGGGTGCGGCACTGGCGTTCGCGCACGGATTCAACATCCATTACGGCCAGATCCAGCCGCGCGCGGATCTCGACGTGATCATGGTGGCACCGAAGGCCCCGGGCCATACCGTCCGCTCGACCTACAAGCAGGGCGGTGGCGTGCCTTGTCTGATCGCGATTCACCGCGATGCCTCCGGCATGGCGCGCGATCTGGCGCTTTCCTATGCGTGCGCAATCGGCGGCGGAAAGGCCGGCATCATCGAAACCAATTTCCGCGAAGAGACTGAAACCGACCTGTTCGGCGAACAGACGGTGCTGTGTGGCGGCACCGTTGAACTGATCAAGGCCAGTTTCGAAACCCTGGTCGAGGCTGGCTATGCGCCGGAAATGGCGTACTTCGAATGCCTGCACGAACTGAAGCTGATCGTCGACCTGATCTACGAGGGCGGCATCGGGAACATGAATTACTCGATTTCGAACAATGCGGAGTACGGCGAATATGTGACCGGCCCCGAGGTCGTCAACGCCAGCTCGCGCCTGGCGATGAAGAAGGCGCTCGAACGCATCCAGACCGGCGAATACGCCAAGAGCTTCATCATCGAGAATCGCGCCGGTGCGCCGACCCTGACCGCACGCCGCCGCTTGATGGCTGAGCATCCGATCGAGCAGGTCGGCGAAAAGCTCCGGGCCATGATGCCCTGGATCAAGGCGAATCGCCTGGTCGACCAGACCAAGAACTGATGGGCTGAAGGACTGGAAGGATTCAGGGTCGGGAAAGGGAATTCATGCTCAAGCAAGCTGTTGCAGCGATCGGCATGGTCATCGCGGCCGCCGCCCTTGCCCAGGCTCCTGCCGCACCGGGTCAGACCGGAACGGTGCTGGTCATGACCGGACTGGCCGAACTCGAACTGCCCAATGACGAGGCGCTTGCTCAGTTCTACTTCGAGACCCAGGATCCGGATCTGGTGCGCGCGCAGGGAATCGTCAATCAGCGTGTCAGTGATGGCATTGCGGCACTGAAGAAGGCCGATCCCAAGGCCGAGATCCAGTCGGCGGGCTACAGCAGCACTGCCGTGTATTCGGCCGGCAGTGCGCGCACTCTGGTGGGATGGCGTGTGCGGCAGTCAGTGAGCTTGCGCACCACCAACATTGCTGAACTGCCTCGCACCGTGGCTGCGGCGCAATCCACTGCTGGCCGTTGGCCAGATCGACTTCCGTCTGTCGAGATCGACGCGTGAACGCGTGCAGTCGCAGCTCATCAAGCAGGCGATCGCCAACGTGAACGCACGAATTGCGGCGGCCGCGGAAGCTCTCGGCGTGGCGGCCAATCGAGTGAGGCTGGAAGAACTGAACTTTGGAGGTCAAGAAGGCGGACCGATCCCGATCGGCGTCTCACGCATGTCGGCGATGGCCTCGGATGCGGTACCTCAGGCGTCATTTGAGCCCGGACGTTCGATGGAACGGCAAACGGTCACCGCCAAGGCTCGCCTGATGCCATAGACGATGCGCCATTCAAGCGGGCGGGTTCCGATACCATAGCGTCTCCCTCGCTCTGGATCTTCGATTGAACTATCCGCATCCGATTCTCGCGCGCGAAGGCTGGCCGTTCATCATTGCTGCACTGGTTGGCGCGCTGGCCGTGTGGCTGCTGGTGGGCTTCGCCTGGTCGATCCCTCTGTGGCTGGTTGCGGTCTTTGTGATCCAGTTTTTCCGCGATCCGCCGCGCGAGGTGCCGACCCTGGCCAATGCCGTACTTTCGCCCGCCGATGGCCGAATCGTCAGGGTTGCAAAGGCGGCGGATCCGGACACGGGTGGCGAGACCCTGCTGGTCAGCGTCTTCATGAATGTCTTCAATGTGCACAGCAACCGTTCCCCCGTCGATGCGGTTGTTGCGGCCGTGAAGTACTCGCCGGGTTCATTCGTCAACGCGGATCTCGACAAGGCCTCCACCGAGAATGAGCGCAACGCACTGGTGCTCAGACTCGACAACGGTGTGCAGGTGACCTGCGTACAGGTAGCTGGTCTGATTGCGCGCCGGATTCTCTGTTATGTGAAAGCGGGAGACCGGCTCGCGCGCGGGCAACGCTACGGTTTCATACGCTTTGGTTCGCGGGTCGATGTCTACCTGCCGCTGACGGCCCGCCCGAAAGTCACCGTCGGTGACATCGTGTACGCGACCAGCACGATTTTGGCCGAACTCTGATGCGGTTCCGCCGCCGACCGTCACGCCCGATCGGACTTGTGGGAGTCCCCGCCGCCGACGAGAAGCTGATCGTCGCCCGCCGGCGCGGCATTTACCTGCTGCCCAACCTGTTCACTATGGCGGCTTTGTTTGCCGGCTTCTTTGCGATTGTGCAGGCCATGAGCCAGCGATTCGAACTGGCCGCGATCGCGATTTTCGCGGCGATGGTCCTCGATGGCATGGACGGCCGCGTTGCCCGCCTGACGAACACGCAGAGTGCGTTTGGCGAGCAGTTCGACTCCCTGTCGGACATGACGTCCTTTGGTGTTGCGCCAGCGCTGGTCATGTACGAGTGGATCCTGCATGAACTCGGTCGCTGGGGTTGGGCCGGGGCGTTCGTCTATTGCGCCGGTGCGGCCCTTCGGCTGGCGCGCTTCAATGCCAATCTTGGGGTCGTCGACAAGCGTTTCTTCCAGGGCCTGCCGAGCCCGGCCGCTGCCGCTCTCGTGGCAGGTTTCGTGTGGCTCGCGATCGATAACAAATTTCCGATCCGCGAATCGTGGATGCCCTGGGTTGCATTTGGAGTCACTGTGTATGCAGGGCTGACGATGGTATCCAGTGCGCCGTTCTACAGCGGCAAAAGTTTCCAACTGGCGCGCAGCGTTCCATTTTGGGTCATGATCGTTTTGATCGTGATGATCTTCCTGGTGTCATCTGATCCTCCGATCGCACTGTTCACCTTGTTCTGCTGCTATGCCCTGTCCGGCTACGTGTACTGGATCTGGCGCTGGGGCCGCGGCGAGACGAATCCGGCCAGGCCGGTTGCGGCCGATGTCGACCGCTCGGGCTGAGGTCCGCTTGAGTTCCACCATGGCTCGGCAGTGCCGGTTGTCGCATCAGAGGTTTGCGCCTATAGTTCGGGGCATGTTGCGTACCGTGTTCGTCACACTCCGCCATTCGGCAGCTGTTCTCGACCTGCTGCTTCTACTGCTGCGCCCCGCGCGCAGCTGACCCCCACCCCACAATTTGTGCAGTAAACGCGCCTGAGCCCGGAGCCAGGCGACCCGGGACATATGCATTGGAGTTGCCATGACTGACCGCCTGATCATCTTCGACACGACCTTGCGCGACGGCGAACAAAGCCCCGGCGCTTCCATGACGCGCGAGGAGAAGCTGCGCATCGCGGTGCAATTGGAGCGCCTGCGGGTCGATGTGATCGAGGCCGGCTTTGCGGCTTCAAGCAACGGCGATTTTGAGGCCGTCAAGGCGATCGCCCATACGATCAAGGACTCGACGGTCTGTTCGCTGGCACGCGCCAACGACCGGGACATCAGCCGCGCGGCCGAAGCACTCAAGGGTGCGAAGTCCCAGCGGATCCACACCTTCATTGCGACCTCGGCCCTGCACATGGAAAAGAAATTGCGCATGTCGCCAGAGCAGGTGTTTGAACAGGCCAAGCTTGCGGTGCGCTTTGCGCGGAAATTCACCGACGACGTCGAGTTTTCACCCGAGGATGGCTATCGCTCCGATCCCGATTTTCTGTGCCGGGTGCTGGAGACGGCGATCGCAGAAGGCGCGACCACGATCAATATCCCGGACACGGTCGGCTACGCGGTGCCCGAGCTCTACGGCGAGTTTCTGAAGATGCTACGCAGTCGCGTACCCAATTCGGATCGCGCGGTCTGGAGCGTTCACTGCCACAACGACCTCGGAATGGCAGTGGCGAACTCGCTGGCCGGCGTGAAGATCGGTGGCGCACGGCAGATCGAATGCACGATCAACGGCCTCGGAGAGCGCGCCGGCAACACCTCGCTCGAGGAAGTGGTGATGGCGGTGCGCACCCGACGCGACTACTTCGATCTGCAGGTCGGGGTGGATACGACGCAGATCATGCCGGCGTCCAAGCTTGTGTCAGGCATCACCGGCTTCGTCGTTCAGCCCAACAAGGCGATCGTCGGTGCCAATGCTTTCGCGCATGCCTCGGGCATTCACCAGGATGGCGTGCTGAAGGCGCGGGAAACGTACGAGATCATGCGTGCAGAAGATGTCGGCTGGAGTACCAACAAGATCGTGCTGGGCAAGCTCTCCGGACGCAATGCGTTCAAGCAGCGAGTGCACGATCTGGCGATCCCGGTTGAAAGCGAGACTGAACTAAATGCTGCCTTCGCCAAGTTCAAGGAGCTGGCCGACCGCAAGTCCGACATCTTCGACGAGGATATCCAGTCCTTGTTTTCGGACGAGTCGGTAACGCCGCACGATGAACATTTCAAGCTGATCTCGATGGCGCAGCGATCCGAGACCGGTGAGCGGCCGCATGCTCGGATCGTGATGTCGATCGGACCGCAGGAAGTCAGCGTCGAATCGGATGGCAACGGCCCGGTCGACGCGTCGCTGAAGGCGATCGAGAGCCAGGTTAAGAGCGGATCCGAGCTCCTTCTGTACTCGGTCAACGCGATCACGACCGGCACCGAATCTCAGGGTGAGGTCACGGTGCGCCTGGCGCGTGCGGGCCGGATCGTCAATGGCATCGGCGCTGATCCCGACATCGTGGCGGCATCCGCCAAGGCCTATCTGAATGCCTTGAACAAGCTCTACACGACCTCGGAGCGGCTAAATCCTCAGACCTCGCTCGCGCCATGAGCGCCGGGTGGTTCCGAAGGTGCGTTATCCCGCGGCAGCACTGGGTGGCGCGGCTTCAGGTCCGCCCCACGGACATGGACGACGTGAAGGAAGGTCTTGCCTCACGACTGGCGACGTACTGAGCCAAGACCTAGCGCCAAGAGGAGCCCAATGAACTGCAGTCTGGCCTTCTTCCTGCGCGTACTGACTTTCTGGGCCGGGGCAAGTCTGACCGCGCTGAACGCAGCGGCGCAGACGGGCGAGCCGATCCGACTCGGCATGATCGAGGCGTTCTCGGGGCCGTTTGCCAATACCGGCGAAGCAGTCGCGCGCAATCTGCTGTTTGCGATCGAACGCGTCAATGCGCGCGGCGGCGTCAAGTTGGCCGGCGGCGCGCGACCTCTACAGCTTGCAGACCTTCGATTCCAAGGGCCAGGTCGACGAAGCGCTGATCGATGTTCCGGCGCGCGATCGACGCGCGCAGTCCCGTTCGTTCTGCAGGGCAATAGTTCGGCGGTAGCGGCGGCATTGATCGACACGGTCGACAAGTGGAACGCTCGCATGCCCGACCGAGCGCGTGCTCTTTCTGAATTACTCGGCCGTCGACCCTGCATTGACCAACGAGCGCTGCAGCTCCGTGGCACTTCCGCTTCGATGCGCATGTCGAGATGCGCATGGCGGCGCTGGTCGAGGCTGTCGCGTGCCGACCGATCGGTCGCCGCGGTTTACCTGCTGAATCAGGACTACAGCTTCGGCCAGCAGGTGGCCGCCAACGCCCGCAGCATGCTGGGCGAGCGCGCCCCGCGCGTGGCGATCGTCGGCGACGAGTTGCATCCGGTCGGCCGGATCCGCGACTTCTCGCCCTACATTGCAAAGATCAAGGCGAGCGGTGCGGACACGGTCGTGACCGGCAACTGGGGCAATGATCTGACCCTGCTGGTCCGTGCTGCGCGCGAGGCGGGACTGGCCGTCAACTTCTACACCTTCTATGGCAACGGGCTCGGAGCACCGGCCGCCATCGGCGAGGCCGGCGTCGGCCGCGTGCGGGCGGTGGCCGAATGGCATCCGAATGCAACGCCGGTCGTCGATGGAACGCGTGTATCTCGGAGTTTCGCGCCCGCTTTCCCGATCCGCGCGACGACTATTTCCAGGCCCGCACCGTCGTGATGATCGAAATGCTGGTGCGTGCGATCGAAGCGGCCGGCTCGACCGACGCGGTGGCGGTTGCCCGCGCGCTGGAAGGGATGCGCTACGGACCGGATGAGGGCAGTCCGCTCGGCACGGTCCTGATGCGCGCGGCCGACCATCAGCTGATGGCGCCGTTGGTGGTCTCGGTCATGGCGAGGCAGGGATCGCCCGACGTGCGCTTCGATGTCGAAGGCAGCGGTTTCGGCTTTCGCACCGACCTGCGCGTCGCCCCGGAGCGCACCGAGCGCCCGACTCGCTGTCGCATGCCCGGCGCGCAGCGGACGCCGGGCGCCGCTAGCCGCTCCAGGACGGGCGGTTCCCGTTCCGGGCGGGCTCTCGGTTCGGCTATAATTGCGGGCTCCACGGCACGGCCATCCTTCCGTGTCCGCTTGTTCAGTTTCACCGACGAGCGCTCGGCAGAAACATCAGCGAGCGAAAGGGAAACCATGTCAGTTGCAGATATCAACAAGGCGGAAATCGTCGCCAAGTACCAGCGCGCGCAGGCCGACACCGGTTCGCCGGAAGTGCAGATAGCGCTTGCTGACCGCTCGCATCAACGAGCTGACCGATCACTTCAAGGCGCACGTCAAGGATCATCACTCGCGCCGCGGTCTGCTGAAAATGGTCAGCCGGCGCCGCAAGTTGCTCGACTACCTGAAGGGCAAGAACCCCGAAACGTACAAGGGGTTGATCGATAGCCTTGGACTGCGCAAGTAGTCGCCGTGATCCGACACGAAATGAACAACCAGCCTGCGCGGAGGGATCCGCGCGGGCGATTGTCTTGCGTTGCATGATCGCGCGCCGCGATATGGACGTAAGGGCGGAGCCTGACCGCTCGAGTCGTCGATACCGCGGCGTGCCAGGTCGCCGGTCTGCGGCCGACTCTGAACTGAAAGGAACGCCAAGTGTTTGACAAAGTGACGCAAGCAGTTTGCGTACGGTGCACACACCGTGACGCTGGAAACCGGCGAGATCGCCCGTCAGTCCGCGGGCGCGGTGCGTGTGCTCGATCGACGACACGGTCGTGCTCGCCACCGTGGTGGCGCGCCGGGAGGCCGAAGCCGGGACAGGATTTCTTTCCGCTGACCGTCGACTACGTCGAGAAGACCTACGCGGCCGGCCGCATCCCGGGCGGTTTTTTCAAGCGTGAAGGACGGCCTTCGGAAAAGGAAACGCTGACGTCGCGCCTGATCGATCGTCCGATCCGCCCGCTGTTTCCGGATGGCTTCTTCAACGAAGTGCAGGTCGTGATTCACGTGCTGTCGGTTGATCCCGAAATCGATCCGGATATCCCGGCCATGATCGGCGCCTCGGCGGCGGTGTCCCTGTCCGGCATTCCGTTCAAGGGTCCGATCGGCGCGGCGCGCGTCGGCTACGTCGACGGCCAGTACGTGCATCAATCCGACCGCCACCCAGCTGAAGACCTCGCAACTCGACCTGGTGGTCGCCGGCACCGAGCGCGCCGTGCTGATGGTCGAGTCCGAAGCCGATCAGTTGCCCGAAGACGTGATGCTCGGTGCGGTGTGTGCACGGCCACACAGCAGATGCAGGCGGTGATCAACGCGATTCATGATCTGGTGCGCGACGCCGGCAAGCCCGGCGTGGGACTGGAAGCCGGCGCCGAAGAACGAAGCGTTGATGGCCAAGCTGGTGCAGACGGCCGGCCCGGCGTTGCGCGATGCCTATCAGATCCGCAGCAAGCAGGCGCGGACCGAGAAGATCAAGCAGGTCTACACCGACGTCTGGGCCCGGCTTGGCGCCGAATGCCGCCGGCCGGTCAGCCGAAGGCGGACGACAACGAGGTCGACAACATCCTGTTCGACCTTGCAGGCCAAGATCGTGCGCAGCCAGATTCTCGATGGCGAGCCACGCATCGACGGGCGCGATACGCGCACCGTGCGGCCGATCGAGATTCGCCTCGGCGTGCTGCCGCGCACGCACGGCTCGGCGCTGTTCACCCGCGGCGAGACCCAGGCGCTGGTGACCGCCACACTCGGCACCAAGCAGGACGAGCAGATCATCGATGCGCTGATGGGCGAGTATCGCGACCGCTTCATGTTCCACTACAACATGCCGCCGTTCGCGACCGGCGAGACGGGCCGGGTCGGCGCGCCGAAGCGGCGCGAAATCGGCCACGGCCGCCTCGCCAAGCGCTCGCTGATCCGCTGCCTGCCGTCGTACGACGGACTTCCAGTACTCGATGCGCGTGGTGTCCGAAATCACCGAATCCAACGGCTCCTCGTCGATGGCCTCGGTGTGCGGCGGCTGCCTGGCGATGATGGACGCCGGTGTGCCGATGAAGGCGCATGTGGCCGGTGTCGCGATGGGCCTGATCAAGGAAGGCAACAAGTTCGCCGTGCTGACCGACATCCTCGGCGACGAGGATCACCTCGGCGACATGGACTTCAAGGTGGCCGGTACGGCCACTGGAGTCACCGCGCTGCAGATGGACATCAAGATCGAAGGCATCACCAAGGAAATCATGCAGGTCGCGCTGGCGCAGGCCAAGGAGGGCCGCATGCACATCCTCGGCAAGATGCAGGACGCGATCGGCGTGTCGCGTGGCGAGCTGTCGGCGTTCGCGCCGCGCATGATCAAGATGAAGATCAATCCGGAGAAGATCCGCGACGTGATCGGCAAGGGCGGCGCAGTGATTCGCGCGCTGACCGAGGAAACCGGCACCCAGATCGACATCGAGGACGATGGCACGATCATCATTGCGAGCGTCGACCAGGAAAAGGGCCGCGAAGCACAGCGTCGCATCGCCGAGCTGACGGCCGAAGTCGAAGTCGGCCGGGTGTACGACGGCACTGTGCTGCGCCTGCTCGACTTCGGCGCGATCGTGCAGATCCTGCCGGGCAAGGACGGCCTGCTGCACATCTCGCAGATCGCCAACGAACGTGTCAATGCGGTGGCCGATTACTTGAAGGAAGGCCAGGCGGTCAAGGTCAAGGTCATCGAGGCCGACGAAAAGGGCCGCGTGCGCCTTTCAATGAAAGCGGCGGCAGCCGAAGTTCAACCGAGCCCCCAGCCGCAGCTGTAGGCGCCTTGGCTGGGCAAGCGGGGCGCCTCGGCGCCCCTTTTTTCTTTGCCGGTAGGGGGAGCGCCAAGGGCGGACGGAGGACGAGCGCATGCAGGCATTAATGAACGCGATCGAGATATCCCGGCCGGGTGGCCCCGAGGTCCTGCGCCTGACACAGCGGCCGGTTCCCGCGGTGGCCGCCGGCGAAGTGCTGATTCGCGTCGAAGCGGCTGGAGTCAATCGACCCGACGTCCTGCAGCGCATGGGCGGCTATCCACCGCCGCCCGGAGCGTCTGATCTGCCTGGATTGGAAGTTGCGGGGACCGTGACGGCGCTGGGTGCCGAGACGAAGGGCATCGCGGTCGGCGATGAGGTCTGCGCGCTGGTCGCCGGTGGGGGATATGCCGAGTATTGCGCCGCGCCGGCTGCGCAGTGCCTGCCGGTGCCGACCGGCTGTTCATTCATCGAAGCGGCCGGACTGCCAGAAACCTGCTTTACTGTCTGGAGCAATGTGTTCGATCGCGCCCGTCTGGCGCCTGGAGAAACCCTGCTGGTCCAGGGTGGCACCAGCGGTATCGGGGTGACCGCAATCCAGATCGCGACGGCCTTGGGTCACACCGTGTTCGCGACGGCCGGCTCCGACGAAAAGTGTCGCGCCACCGAAGCGTTGGGCGCGCGCCGCGGCATCAACTACCGGACCGAGGATTTCAGCAGCGCCATTCGTGAGTTGACCGGGGGCCGTGGCGTCGACGTCGTTCTGGACATGGTGGCAGGTTCCTATGTTGCCCGCGAGATTGCCTGCCTGGCGGAAGACGGACGCATTGTCATCATCGCGCTGCTAGGTGGTGTCAAGGGGGAACTGGATCTTGTCGCCGTGCTCAGGCGCCGCCTTACGGTCACCGCTTCGACCCTGAGACCACGCTCAGTGGAGTTCAAGGCTGCGATCGCGCGCCGCCTGCGCGAGCAGGTGTGGCCGCTGATCGAAGCGGGACGCGTGAAGCCCATGGTTTTCCGCGATTTTCCGCTGGCGGCTGCAGCTGAGGCTCATGCGCTGATGGAGTCGAGCACGCATGTCGGCAAGATCGTGCTCGCCGTGGGCCTACAGGCATCGAGCCGTCCGGGGAGGCCCGTGAGCGCCCAGCGTGCACCATGACTGCCGCCAACAATCGGTCACTGAGTACCGCACGATGACTCCACGCAAATCGCTCGTCGCCGCGAACTGGAAGATGAACGGTTCGCTCGCCGCCAATGAGGTATGGCTGAAGACCTTCCTTCCGACTGAACCGAAGTGCGAAGTCGTGGTGTGTCCGCCGGCTCCCTATCTGGCCCAGGTAGGTGCGGCCTTGGCTGGCAGCACGGCGCAAGTCGGCGCACAGGATGTGTCGGAGCGCGCTCCGGGTGCGTTCACCGGCGACATCGCGGCGGAGATGCTGGTCGAACTGAAATGCGGCTGGGTCATCGTCGGCCACTCGGAGCGCCGCCAGATGCATGCTGAATCGAATCTGGTAGTGGCTGCCAAGGCGGCGCGCGCCCTGCAGGTCGGACTGCGACCGATCGTCTGCGTCGGCGAGACCCTGTCCGAGCGCGAGGGCGGGACGACGAAAGCGGTCGTCAGCGCACAACTGGCAGCGGTGCTGCAAGCGATCGGCGCGGCTGGTCTGGCACGCGGCGCACTGGCATATGAGCCGGTGTGGGCGATTGGCACCGGCCGCACCGCCTCGCCGGCACAGGCGCAGGAAGTTCACTCGGCATTGCGCCTGCAGGTGGGAGCGATCGATCCAGCCTCGGCAGCCGCGCTTCGAATCCTGTACGGTGGTAGTGTCAAGCCGGCCAATGCCGGCGAACTGTTTTCTCAAACTGATATCGATGGCGGCCTGATTGGCGGGGCCTCACTGATTGCCGCCGATTTCCTCGCGATTTGCGCGGCTGCGGCCTGAACTACTTACGGACTTTTCGAGCTAGAGGTTGAAGCATGAACTGGTTGACTACGTTGCTGATCGTCGTGCAGGTGCTGTCTGCCCTCGCGGTCATTGTTCTGGTGCTGATCCAGCACGGCAAGGGCGCCGATATGGGCGCCGCGTTTGGCGGGGGTGCGTCAGGCAGCCTGTTCGGCGCGACTGGCTCGGCGAACTTTCTTTCGCGCAGCACGGCGGTGGTCGCCACCGTTTTCTTCATAGCAACACTCGGGCTCGCGTATAGCGGCACCGCGGCCAAGCGGCCGGCGGGTGATACCGGCGGCGTCATGGGCACAGTCGCACCGACGCCGGTTCCGGCGCCCGTCGACAGTGCGCCCAAGGACATTCCGGTGCCCAGCGCACCAGCCAGTGGTGCAGCGTCGCCGCCCGCGCCAGCCGCCGCTCAGCCCGCCGCGCCTGCGCCCGGCGCGACTCCCAAGCCGAGCGAAATTCCGAAGTAGATTGCAGGATCGTGACGGCGGCGGGTGCGATGATCCTTGCGCCGTTCGCTCCGCGTCACAGAGCGACATTCGGAGAACGGATCAAGTAGAATCGCCGCGGTTTTGCACTCTGCCGACGTGGTGGAATTGGTAGACACACCATCTTGAGGGGGTGGCGGCGAAAGCCGTGAGAGTTCGAGTCTCTCCGTCGGCACCAGGGATAGATGCGCCGCCGCGTACGCGGGACCGAACGCAGCCCCCGATCGGGTGCTGTGAGTGAGCTGGAACTCTTGGAGCATCTGCGCAAAGCGCATCTGCATAAAGGTCGAGCGGCGTGAATCTCGAAGGCTACCTTCCGATTCTTCTGTTCATCCTCGTCGGCCTGGCCGTCGGCGCGGCGCCAATGGTGCTCGGTGCACTGCTCGGCCCGCACCGACCCGATCCTGAGAAAACCTCGCCGTACGAATGCGGCTTCGAAGCCTTCGAAGACGCGCGCATGAAGTTCGACGTGCGCTACTACCTGGTCGCGATCCTGTTCATCCTGTTCGATCTCGAGATCGCGTTTCTCTTTCCGTGGGCGGTGGTGCTCGGCGATCTCGGCGCCTGGAGCGCCGGCTTCTGGGCCATGATGGTGTTCCTGGCGATTCTGACCGTCGGCTTCGCCTACGAATGGAAACGGGGCGCTCTCGACTGGGAATAGCGAGGCGGGACAGCAGAGGCAGCCATGGGCATCGAAGGCGTACTGAACGAAGGCTTCGTCACCACCAGCGTTGACAAGCTTGTCAACTGGTCGCAAGACCGGCTCACTGTGGCCGATGACTTTCGGTCTGGCGTGCTGTGCGGTCGAAATGATGCACGCCGGCGCGGCCCGTTATGACCTTGACCGCTTCGGCATCTTTTTCCGGCCGAGCCCGCGCCAGTCCGACGTGATGATCGTCGCTGGCACACTGTGTAACAAGATGGCGCCTGCATTGCGCAAGGTCTACGACCAGATGGCCGAGCCGCGCTGGGTCATCAGCATGGGATCGTGCGCCAACGGCGGCGGCTACTACCACTACAGCTATTCGGTGGTGCGGGGCTGCGACCGCATCGTGCCGGTCGACATCTATGTGCCGGGGTGTCCACCGACCGCCGAAGCGCTGATCTACGGAATCATCCAGCTGCAGAACAAGATCCGTCGTACCAACACCATCGCCCGTTGATTCCTGCCCGCCAGGCAATCGAAGCCGATCACCCTCCCGATGAGCCACCTCGATACGCTTGCCGGGTCATTGCGTGCGGTGCTGGGAAACCGGCTGCGCGATCTCGGTACGGCGCTCGGCGAGGTCACGATCGTGGTCGATGCCGCCGACTATCTCGCGAGCGCGACTCAGCTGCGCGATGATGCGTCGCTCGCTTTTGAGGAGCTGATCGATCTGTGCGGTGTCGATTACCTCGCGCATGGCGATGGCGAATGGGCCGGCCCGCGCTATGCAGTGGTGCTGCACCTGCTGTCGCTGCGGCACAATTGGCGTCTCCGTGTGCGGGCGTTTTGCCCCGACGATGAACTGCCGCTGATCAGTTCGGTGACGCCGGTCTGGAACTGTGCGAACTGGTACGAGCGCGAGGCATTCGACCTGTACGGCATCGTGTTCGAGGGTCATCCGGACCTGCGTCGCATCCTGACGGATTACGGCTTCGTCGGTCATCCGTTCCGCAAGGACTTTCCGATCTCCGGTTATGTCGAGATGCGCTACGACCCGGAGCAGAAGCGCGTGATCTATCAGCCGGTGACGATCGAGCCGCGCGAGATCGTGCCGCGCGTGATTCGCGAAGAGCACTACGGCCAGGGACGCTAGGATGAAGCCCCCACGCTCACTGCGTTCGCTGCCCCCGCGGGGGCCGTCAGTACCTTCGGAACGGCCGGGCGGTACTGACATGGCCGACATCAAGAATTACACGTTGAACTTTGGTCCCCAGCATCCGGCGGCGCATGGGGTGCTGCGCCTGGTGCTGGAGCTCGATGGCGAGGTGATCCAGCGTGCCGATCCGCACATCGGCCTGCTGCATCGCGCGACCGAGAAGCTGGCCGAGACGCGCACCTACCTGCAGTCGGTCCCGTACATGGACCGGCTCGACTATGTGTCGATGATGTGCAATGAGCACGCCTATGTGATGGCGATCGAGAAGCTGCTCGGCGTCGATGTGCCGGTGCGTGCCCAGTACATCCGCGTGATGTTCGACGAGATCACGCGCCTGCTGAATCATCTGCTGTGGCTGGGGGCGCATGGCCTCGACGTCGGCGCGATGGCGGTGTTTCTGTACGCGTTCCGCGAGCGCGAAGACCTGATGGATGTCTACGAGGCGGTGTCGGGCGCCCGCATGCACGCCGCGTACTACCGTCCGGGCGGCGTGTATCGCGATCTGCCGGAGCGGATGCCGCAGCATGCGCAGTCGAAGTATCGCAGCGAAGCCGAGATCAGCCGCCTGAACGAAACCGCCAGGGCTCGGTGCTCGACTTCATCGAAGCCTTCACCCAGCGCTTTCCCGGCTATGTCGACGAATACGAGACCCTGCTGACCGACAACCGCATCTGGAAGCAGCGCCTGGTCGGCATCGGCGTGGTGTCGCCGGAGCGTGCTCTGCAGATGGGATTTACCGGCCCGATGCTGCGGGGCTCGGGCATCGAGTGGGATCTGCGCCGCAAGCAGCCGTACGAGGTTTACGACCGGCTCGATTTCGAGATTCCGATCGGCAGGAACGGCGACTGCTACGACCGCTACCTGGTGCGGGTCGAGGAAATGCGGCAGAGCAATCGCATCATCCAGCAGTGCATGGCCTGGTTGCGTGCCAATCCGGGCCCGGTGATGACCGACAACCACAAGGTGGCGCCGCCGTCGCGGGTCGAGATGAAGTCCGGCATGGAAGACCTGATCCATCACTTCAAGCTCTTCACCGAGGGATTTCACGTGCCGCCGGGTGAGGCTTACGCCGCGGTCGAACATCCGAAGGGTGAGTTCGGCATCTATCTGGTATCGGACGGCGCGAACAAGCCGTATCGCCTGAAGATCCGCGCGCCCGGCTTTCCGCATCTGCAGTCGCTCGATGAGATGGCACGCGGCCACATGATCGCCGACGCGGTGGCGATCATCGGCACGCAGGACATCGTGTTCGGCGAGATCGATCGCTGATCCTGATCATGAGCGCCGTCCCCCAGACTCGGGCCCTGCTATCCGCCGACTCGATGCGTCGTATCGATCGCGAGATCGCGAAGTACCCGGCAGAGCGCCGGCAGTCGGCCGTGATCGCCGCGCTGGCGATTGCGCAGGACCAGTTCGGTTGGTTTTCGCAAGAGCTGATCGATGAAGTCGCGGCCGTGCTCGGGATGCCGTCGATCGCGGTCTATGAGGTCGCGAGTTTCTATGCGATGTACAACCTCGCGCCGCCGGCACGGTTCAAGCTGACGATCTGCACGAATCTGCCGTGCGCGCTGTCGGGTGCCAATCAGGCCGCGGAGCATCTGAAGCAGAGACTCGGCATCGGTTTCGGCGATACGACGGCGGACGGCTGCTTTGCGCTGAAGGAAGGCGAATGCCTCGGTGCCTGCGGCGACGCGCCGGTGCTGCTGGTCAACAACAAGCGGATGGAAAGCTTCATGAGCAACGAGCGGCTTGATGCCTTGCTCGATGAATTGAAGCGGGCGAAATGACGAGCGCAGCACCGGGCCGTCCCAAGCAAGCTCGCACCGCAGCGCGGAGCGCGGAGGTTCTCGGGTGCGCAGCGCCGGGCCGCCCCAAGCAAGCTCGCACCGCAGCGCGGAGCGCGGAGGTCTCGGGTGCGCAGCGCCGGGCCGCCCCAAGCAAGCTCGCACCGCAGCGCGGGGCGCGGAGGTTTTCGGGAGCGCAGCGCCGGGCCGTCCAAGCAAGCTCGCACCGCAGCGCGTAGCGCGGAGGTTCTCAGATGACGGCGCAGACCTGCTTCCACGGCCGGCACATCCAACCGATGATTCTGGCGGGGCTCGATGGATCCAACTGGCGGCTTGACGACTATGAAAGGCGAGGCGGCTACCAGGCGCTGCGCAAGATCCTTGATCAGAAGATCACGCCGGAGGCCGTCATCGCGGAGGTCAAACAGTCCGCGTTGCGCGGCCGCGGCGGCGCGGGTTTCCCGACCGGGCTCAAGTGGAGCTTCATGCCGCGCCAGTTTCCGGGGCAGAAGTATCTCGTCTGCAATTCCGACGAGGGCGAGCCGGGCACGTTCAAGGACCGCGACATCCTGCGCTACAACCCACATATCGTGATCGAAGGCATGGCGATCGCCGCCTACGCGATGGGGATAACCGTCGGCTACAACTACATTCATGGCGAGATCTGGGCTGACTACGAGCGCTTCGAGGAGGCACTCGACGAGGCCTACGCGGCCGGCCTGCTTGGCAAGGAGATCCTCGGCTCGGAGTTTCAGCTTCGACCTGCATGCCGTCGCACGGCTTCGGCGCCTATATCTGCGGCGAAGAGACCGCGCTGCTCGAGTCGCTCGAAGGCAAAAAGGGTCAGCCGCGCTTCAAGCCACCGTTTCCGGCGAGCTACGGCCTGTACGGCAAGCCGACCACGATCAACAACACCGAAACCTTCGCCGCGGTGCCATTCATCATCAACGACGGCGGCGATGCATTCCTCGAGATCGGTCGTCTCAACAACGGCGGCACCAAGATCTTCTCGGTGTCCGGCGACGTCACCCTGCCCGGCAATTACGAAGTGCCGCTCGGCACACCGTTCGCCAAGCTGCTTGAACTCGCCGGTGGCATGCGCGACGGACGCAAGATCAAGGGCGTGATTCCCGGCGGCTCGTCGATGCCGGTGGTTCCCGGCGAACTGATGATGGCCACCGACATGGACTATGACTCGATCGCCAAGGCGGGCTCGATGCTCGGGTCCGGCGCGGTGATCGTGATGGACGAGACGCGCTGCATGGTGCGCTGTCTCGAGCGGCTGGCGTACTTCTACTTCGAGGAATCCTGCGGACAGTGCACGCCGTGCCGCGAAGGTACGGGCTGGCTGTATCGCATGATTCACCGGATCGAGCATGGAGAGGGGCGAGCGGAAGACCTTGATCTGCTGAATTCGCTGGCCGACAACATCCAGGGCCGCACCATCTGCGCGCTCGGCGATGCCGCCGCGATGCCGGTGCGGGCCTTCGTCAAGCACTATCGCACCGAATTCGAGCATCACATCGAGCACAAGCGCTGCCTGGTGGGCGCATACGTATGAGCCGCGCCGACGTGAGCGGACGACTTGGCGTGCCCTTGTGCCATGGGCGGGCGCACGGCCGCCCGAAGTCCGCCCATCTAACCAATCGGAGCGAGTGCACGTGCGATGCGCGCACGCGCATCGCGTACACGAGCGACGCATGATCGAAGTCGAAATCGACGGCCGCAAGGTCGAGGTGCCGGAAGGCAGCATGCTGATGGAGGCCGCGAATCGGCTGGACATCTACGTCCCGCACTTCTGTTATCACAAGAAACTGTCGATCGCGGCCAATTGCCGCATGTGCCTGGTCGAGGTCGAGAAGGCGCCGAAACCGTTGCCCGCATGCGCCACGCCGGTCGCCAAGGGCATGATCGTGCGCACGCAGTCTGACGTACGCGAAGCACGCGCAGAAGTCGGTGATGGAGTTCCTGCTGATCAATCATCCGCTCGACTGTCCGATCTGCGATCAGGGCGGCGAGTGTCAGCTGCAGGATCTGGCGGTTGGCTATGGCGGTTCGGCGAGCCGCTACGCGGAGCCCAAGCGCGTCGTGTTCCACAAGAGCATGGGGCCGCTGATCTCCGCCGAGGAGATGACGCGTTGCATTCACTGCACGCGCTGCGTTCGTTTCGGCCAGGAAATCGCCGGTGTGATGGAGCTCGGCATGGCGGGCCGCGGCGAACATGCGGAGATCATGACCTTCGTCGGCCGCTCGGTTGACTCCGAGCTGTCGGGCAACATGATCGACCTGTGCCCGGTCGGTGCGTTGACCAGCAAGCCGTTCCGCTATGAAGCACGCGCATGGGAGCTGTCGCGCCGCAAGTCGGTCAGCCCGCACGATTGCGTCGGCGCCAACCTGATCGTGCAGGTCAAGGACACGCGCGTGATGCGGTGCTGCCGTTCGAGAATGACGACGTCAACGAATGCTGGCTGTCGGATCGCGATCGCTTCTCGTATGAAGGCCTGAACGCGCCGGATCGTCTCCAGCGGCCGATGCTGAAGCAGGGCGGACAGTGGCGCGAAGTCGAGTGGAGCGACGCGCTCGAGTACGTCGGCACGCGTTGATTCGCGTCAGGGATGAGCACGGTGCCAGTGCGATCGGCGCGCTCGCGTCCGGCAGGCAGCACGATCGAAGAGTTGCATCTGCTCGGAAGACTGGTTGCGCGGACTCGGTTCGGACAACATCGACATCCGCCTGCGGCAGAGCGACTTTTCGGCGGACGCTGAAGAGGAAGGCGCGCCATGGCTTGGCATGACGATCGCCGAGATCGACCAGCTCGATCGCGTGCTGCTGGTCGGCTCATTCCTGCGCAAGGATCAACCGCTGCTGTCGGCGCGACTGCGCGCGGCGACCAAGCGCGGCTGCCAGATCGCCGTGCTTCACGCGGTCGACGACGACTCTGCTGATGCCGGTGGCCGAACGCGCGATCGTGCGACCGTCGAGCCTGGGTGCGGGCCTTGGTCGAGATTGCGGCAGCCATCGCAGAGCAAACAGCGACTATTCCGGCGCCAGCCGCCGGAGTCAGTGCAGGTGAGTCGGCCCAAGGCGATCGCAACGTCGCTGCTGACAGGCGAACGCAAGGCTATCTTGCTCGGTAATCGCGCGCAATCCAGCATCCGCAGGCAGCGCAGCTTCGCGCGTGGGCACAGTGGATCGCCGACGCGACCGGTGCGCACGTGGGCGTCTTGACCGAGGCCGCCAATACGGTCGGCGGCTCTGTGGTCGGCGCGCGTCCGACGGCAGGCGGTCTGAACGCGCGTCAGATGATCGAGCAGCCGCGCAAGGCCATGTTGCTGTGGAACGTCGAGCCCGAGTACGACACTGCCAATCCTGCTGCGACGGCGCAAGCGCTCGCGCAGGCGGAGACCGTGATCGCGTTCTCGGCGTATCGCAATGGCGCGCTCGATTACGCGGATGTGATCCTGCCGATCGCGCCGTTCACCGAGACCGCGGGCACCTTCGTCAATGCGAGGGTCGAGTGCAGAGTTTCAATGGCACCGTGCGGCCACTCGGCGATGCGCGGCCCGGCTGGAAGGTGTTGCGCGTGCTCGGCAATCTGCTCGGACTGCGAGGCTTCGAGTACGAAACCTCGGAAGACGTGCGCGCCGAGGTGCTTGCGGACGAGGGTTTCTCCGCCCGTCTTTCGAATCGCACAACAACCAAGCCGGCCGCGCCCGGCGTCGATTCCGGCGCGGCTGAACGACTGGCCGATGTGCCGGTTTACTTCAGCGATGCCATCGTGCGTCGGTCGGCACCGTTGCAGGCGACGCGTGATGCTCGTGCGCCGCGCGCCATCGTCAACGCGCGCACGGCGCAGGCCTTCGCAGTGAGCGAGGCGACAAAGGTGCGCGCGCGCCAGGGTGAAGCCAGCGCGCTGCTCGAGCTCGTGATTGATGAGCGTCTGGCCGACGGCACCGTGCGGATTGCTGCCGCGCACGCATCCACTGCCAGCCTCGGCGCGATGTTCGGGCCGATTACATTGGAGCAGGCATGAACATGCCGGACCGCTCCGAGAGCAGAGCGAAGTGCTCCCGATGAACGAGCTGCTCGACTCCGTCAGTCAGTACGGCGCTCAGACCCTGGGCGGTGCATGGCCGGTCGTGTGGTCGCTCGCGAAGATCGTCGCGATCGTCGTGCCGGTGCTGCTGATCGTCGCGTATCTGACTTACTGGGAGCGGCGACTGATCGGCTGGATGCATATCCGCATCGGTCCCAACCGCGTCGGTCCGCTCGGGTTGTTGCAGCCGATCGCGGATGCTGCATCAAGCTGATCTTCAAGGAAGTCATTACGCCCGTCGCAGGCGGATCGCACCTTGTTCTTCCTGGCGCCGGTCGTGGTCATCATGCCGGCGCTGGCGGCGTGGGCCGTGATTCCGTTTGCGCCGGGCGTCGTGCTGGCCGATATCAATGCGGGACTGCTGTTCGTGATGGCGATTACTTCGGTCGGCGTGTACGGCGTCATCATCGCGGGCTGGGCCTCGAATTCGAAGTATGCGTTTCTCGGAGCGATGCGCGCCGCGGCGCAGATGGTCAGCTACGAACTGGCGATGGGCTTCGTGCTGGTGACTGTGCTGCTGGTGGCCGGGACCCTGAACATGAGCGGCATCGTCAACGGCCAGAACGAGGGGTTCTTTGCCGAGCGGGGCCTGACCTTCCTGTCGTGGAACTGGCTGCCGCTGGCTCCGTTGTTCGTGATCTATGTGGTGTCGAGCGTCGCCGAGACCAACCGCCACCCATTCGACGTGGTCGAGGGCGAATCGGAAATCGTCGCCGGGCACATGGTCGAGTACTCGGGCATGAGCTTCGCGATTTTCTTCCTCGGCGAGTACGCCAACATGATCCTGTTGTCGACGATCGCCACGATCATGTTCCTCGGCGGCTGGGCAGCGCCGGTGGACGTGGGAATTCTCCTCGGCGTCGACCTGCCGGGGTGGATACAAGCGCTGTCGCCCTGGTTCTGGCTGTTTGCCAAGGCTTTCTTTGTGGTCTCGCTGTTCATCTGGTTCCGCGCCTCGTTTCCGCGCTATCGCTATGACCAGATCATGCGGCTCGGCTGGAAGGTTTTCATTCCGATCACCCTGGTCTGGCTGGTGGTGGTCGCGGTCTGGATGCAGACACCCTGGAATATCTGGAGCCACTGAGGTCAACGAATATGGGGGCGATCCGCGAATTCCTTGACAGCCTGTTGCTGCGCGAACTGGTGAAGGGTCTGGCGCTGACCGGCCGCTATGCGTTCGCCCGCAAGATCACGATCCAGTATCCGGAGGAAAAGACGCCACAGTCGCCGCGCTTCCGCGGTCTGCACGCCCTGCGCCGCTATCCCAACGGCGAAGAGCGCTGCATTGCCTGCAAGCTGTGCGAAGCGGTTTGTCCGGCGCTGGCGATCACGATCGAATCGGAAAAACGCGACGACGGCACGCGTCGCACAACGCGCTACGACATCGACCTGACCAAGTGCATTTTCTGCGGCTTCTGCGAGGAGAGCTGCCCGGTGGATTCGATTGTCGAGACTCACATTCTCGAATACCACGGCGAGCAACGCGGAGACCTCTATTACACAAAACCCATGCTGCTCGCGATCGGCGACAAGTACGAGGCCGAGATCGCCGAGCGCCGCGAACAGGACGCGCGCTACCGCTAGCAAGCGATAGCGTTCGATCGCGCCCGGCAAATTCCCGACCCGTCATGGATACCCAAGCCATCCTTTTCCTTGTCTTCGCCGCGATCCTGCTGCTGGCCGCGCTGCGTGTGATCACCGCGCGCAACCCGGTGCACGCGGTGCTGTTCCTGGTGCTGGCGTTCTTTTCTGCGGCCTGCCTCTGGATATTGATGCAGGCCGAGTTTCTGGCAATTGCGCTGGTGCTGGTCTACGTCGGCGCCGTCATGGTTCTGTTCCTGTTCGTGGTCATGATGCTGGATGTCAACCTTGACCGGATCCGGCGCGGGATGTGGGGCAACCTTGGTGTTGGAGGACTGGTCGCCACGCTGATCGTCCTGCAGATGTGGCTGGTGCTGTCGCAGCCGGGCTGGCAGTCGATGACCCGGCCGGGACCGGGTATTGCGGGCGTCAACAACATCAAGGCGCTGGGGTTGCTGACTTTCACCGAGTATCTGTATCCGCTGCAGATCGCTGGCGCGCTCTTGCTGGTGGCGATGATCGCGGCGATCGCACTGACGCTGCGCGGACGCAAGGATACAAAGTCGCAGGTGCCATCACATCAGGTCAAGGTACGTCGCGAAGACCGGGTGCGGCTGGTCGATCTGCCGTCGGAGGGCGCCGGCAGTGCGGATCGTCCTGGCGGCAGTACTGGCGCGTAAGGGGGGAGAACGGTGGTTTCGCTGTCGTGGTACCTCGGTGTGGGTGCGCTGCTCTTTGCGATCAGCGTGATCGGCATCTTCCTGAATCGACGCAATCTGATCGTGCTGCTGATGGCGATCGAATTGATGCTGCTCGCCGTCAACATGAATTTCATTGCGTTCTCGCACTATCTCGGCGACTACCACGGGCAGGTGTTCGTGTTTTTCATTCTGACCGTGGCAGCGGCTGAGTCGGCGATCGGTCTGGCCATCCTGGTCGTGCTGTTCCGCAATCTCGCGACGATTAATGTCGACGAACTTGACGCATTGAAGGGCTAGGGGAACAGCTCCATGACCGCAATGCAGAAGCTCTACCTGCTGGTGCCGCTTGCGCCTTTGATCGGCGCTCTCGTGGCGGGCCTCGGCGGCCGGGTGATCGGACGCGCCGGCGCTCATACGGTCACGATTGCCGGCGTGCTGGTGTCGACGATCGCATCGATCGTGATCCTTGGCGATGTGTTGAAGGGACATACATTCAATGGGTCCGTCTACACATGGCTCGCCGCCGGCGACGTCAGTTTCGAGATCGGTTTCCTGATCGACCACCTGACCGCGCTGATGATGGTCGTCGTCAGCTTTGTCTCGCTGATGGTGCACATCTACACAATTGGCTACATGGCCGATGACGACGGCTACCAGCGCTTTTTCTCCTACATCGCGCTGTTCACCTTCAGCATGCTGATGCTGGTGATGAGCAACAACTTCCTGCAGCTGTTCTTCGGCTGGGAGGCGGTCGGCCTGGTTTCGTATCTGCTGATCGGCTTCTGGTTCAAGCGACCGACCGCCATTTACGCGAACCTGAAGGCCTTCCTGGTCAACCGGGTTGGTGACTTCGGCTTTGTGCTGGGCGTGGGCCTGATCTACGCGTACTTCGGCTCGCTCGACTACGCCACGGTGTTCAAGGCGGGTCCGTCACTCGCATCGACCACGATCGAGCTGCTGCCCGGCACGCCCTGGATGCTGATGACGGTGGTCTGCATCTGCCTGTTCGTCGGAGCGATGGGCAAGAGCGCACAGTTTCCGCTGCATGTCTGGCTCCCGGACTCAATGGAGGGCCCGACGCCGATCTCGGCGCTGATCCACGCCGCGACCATGGTGACGGCGGGCATCTTCATGGTCGCACGCATGTCGCCGCTGTTTGAACTGTCGAACACGGCACTCGCCTTCGTTGCCGTGATCGGCGCGATCACCGCGCTCTTCATGGGAATCCTCGGCATTGTCCAGAACGACATCAAGCGCGTGGTGGCCTATTCGACGCTCTCGCAGCTCGGCTACATGGCGGTAGCGCTCGGCGTATCGGCTTATTCGGTCGCGATCTTTCACCTGATGACGCACGCGTTCTTCAAGGCGCTGCTGTTCCTTGGCGCCGGCTCCGTCATCATCGGCATGCACCACGATCAGGACATCCGCAACATGGGCGGCCTGTGGAAGCACATGCCAGTCACTTGGATCACCTTCCTGATCGGCACCCTCGCATTGGTGGCTGTGCCCTTTTTCTCTGGCTTTTACTCAAAGGACAGCATCATCATCGCCGCCCACGCTGCGGCGGCCGGTCAAACGAGCGCTGCGTTCGCGTTCGCATCCTTCGCGGTCACACTCGGCGTTCTGATCACCGCGATCTACAGCTTCCGCGTCTACTACCTCGTGTTTCACGGCACGCCGCGCTGGAAGCACGCGCACGATGCCCATGATGATCACAGCGCGCACGGCGCACACGCGGAGGCGCATGACGGGCATCACGGCGGTCCGCCACAGGAATCGCCGGCCGTGGTCACGGTGCCGCTGGTGCTGCTGGCGATCCCGTCGGTGCTGATCGGCTTTGTCACCGTCGAGCCCCTGTTGGTGGGCGGCTTCTTCAGCGACTCGATCTTTGTCGATGTGATCCACCATCCGGCGATGGCCGGCCTGGCCGAGCACTTCCACGGCCCGACAGCGATGGCTCTGCATGCGGTGCAGACCCTGCCATTCTGGCTGCTGGTGCTGGGTTCGGTGCTGGTCTGGGCGGCGTATGCGCGGTGGCCCGCGGTTCCGGCCCAGATTGCTCGCTCGCTCGGCGGTGTCTACACGATGCTGCAGAACAATTACTACTTCGACCGCTTCAACGAGATCGTCTTCGCCGGCGGCGCTCGCCTTCTCGGCGGTGGGCTCTGGAAGATCGGCGATATACGCCTGATTGACGGTCTCGCGGTCAATGGCAGCGCGAAGCTGGTCGGCTGGGTAGCCGGGGTGTCGCGCTGGCTGCAGTCCGGCTACATCTATCACTACGCGTTTGGAATGATCATCGGCGTGCTGGCCCTGATCTCCCTGTTCCTGACCTACCGGCCCGGGTGATCGTCAACATGCAAAGCGCGTTTCCCTGGCTGAGCCTTTCGATCTGGGTGCCGATCGCCTTTGGCCTGCTGTTGCTGGCAGCCGGCCGTGATGCCAACGCCGGCGTGGTGCGGGCGATTTCGTTGGTAGGGGCGGCGCTCGGCTTTCTGGTCACGTTGCGCCTGGTACTCGATTTCAATCCGGCTGAAGGCGGGCTGCAGTTTGTCGAACGCGCGGTCTGGATCGGCCTGCTGAATTCCGACTACCACCTCGGAGTCGACGGTCTTTCGGTCTGGTTCGTGCTCCTGACTTCGTTCACAACAGTGCTGGTCGTGATTGCCGGCTGGGAGTCGATCAGCAGCCGGGTGGCCCAGTACAACGCCGCCTTCCTCGTCCTGTCGGGACTGTTGATCGGTGTTTTCGCCGCGGCAGACGCTTTGCTCTTCTACGTGTTCTTCGAGGCGACCCTGATCCCGATGTACATCATCATCGGCATCTGGGGCGGTGCCAACCGCGTCTACGCCGCCTTCAAGTTCTTCCTCTATACGCTCGCAGGTTCACTGCTCCTTCTGGTCGCCCTGGTCTACCTGTACTTCGCATCGGACGGCAGCTTCGACATCTTCACCTGGCACACAACGCCATTGACGATGCCGGCCCAGGTACTTCTGTTTTTCGCGTTTCTGGCTGCGTTCGCGGTCAAGGTGCCGATGTGGCCGGTCCATACCTGGCTGCCGGATGCCGCACGTCGAGGCGCCCACTGGTGGTTCGGTCGTGCTGGCGGCAATCATGCTGAAGCTCGGCGCCTATGGCTTTCTGCGCTTCTCGCTGCCGATCGCGCCGGACGCCTCGCGCGATCTGGCCTGGCTGATGATCGCGCTGTCCCTGATCGCAGTGGTCTACGTCGGCCTGGTCGCCCTGGTGCAGACCGACATGAAGAAGCTGGTGGCCTATTCGTCGATCGCCCACATGGGTTTCGTGACGCTCGGATTTTTCATCTTCAACGACATTGGAATGCAGGGCGCGATCGTCCAGATGATCTCGCACGGCTTCATCTCGGGTGCGATGTTCTTCTGCATCGGCGTCATGTACGACCGCATGCACAGCCGCGCGATTGCCGACTACGGCGGTGTCGTCAACACGATGCCGATCTTTGCATCGTTCTTCATGCTGTTCGCGATGGCCAACGCCGGCCTGCCGGCGACCAGCGGCTTCGTCGGCGAGTTCCTGGTGATCCTGGGCGCGGTCAAGTACAACTTCTGGATCGGTTTCACCGCGGCAACCACGCTGGTGTTCGGCGCCGCGTACTCGCTCTGGATGTACAAGCGCGTGGTGTTCGGCGAGGTCGCGAACTCCCATGTCGCGGAGCTCAAGGATGCCAATGGACGTGAAATCCTGATTCTTGCGCTGTTCGCGGCAGCGGTCCTGTGGATGGGCATCTATCCGAAGCCGTTCACCGATCTGATGAACGCGTCGATCACCCAGCTGCAGCAGCACGTGGCGCAACCCAAGCTGCTGCCGTAGAAGGCGCGCCAATGGAATCCCTGAATCTGCTCGCCGTCGCGCCGGAAATCGTGGTGCTGACGTCCGCCTGCGTGATCCTGCTCGTCGATGTCTTCGTCGCGGACGAGCGCCGGCTCCTGACCTACTTGCTCAGCCTGGCGGCGCTCGCCGTCACGGCGGCAGTGGTTGCCGTCTTTCTCGCCAAGGATGTCGTGATGTATGCCTTCGGCGGCATGTACGTCACGGACCCGCTGGCCAACCTGCTGAAGCTGGCGGCGATCATTGCGACCGGCTTCATGCTGGTATACGCGCAGCAGTATTCGCGCGTCGCGCGAGCTGTGGAAGGGAGAACTGTTCACGCTGACGCTGTTCACCCTGCTCGGGATCATGGTCATGATCTCGGCCAACAACCTGCTGGTGATCTACCTCGGCCTCGAGCTGCAGACCCTGTCACTGTATGCGTTGGTCGCGTTGCGGCGCGACGACGCCAAGGCGACCGAAGCGGCGATGAAGTACTTTGTGCTGGGGGCGCTGGCCTCGGGGTTCCTGCTCTATGGCATGTCGCTGCTGTACGGGGCGACCGGAACACTGGACCTCGACGAAATCGCACGACGCGTCGCCTATGGCGAGGTCGTCAGCCGCAGTACCCTGGTGCTCAGTGTCGTGTTCATCGTAGCCGGGCTCGCCTTCAAGCTGGGCGTGGTGCCGTTCCACATGTGGGTGCCAGATGTCTACGAGGGAGCACCGACGCCGATCACGATGCTGATCGGCTCGGCACCGAAACTGGCCGCATTCGCGGTGACTTTCAGGCTGCTGGTCGAGGGCCTGCTGCCGATGGCCGTTGACTGGCAGCAGATGCTGATGCTGCTGGCGATCGGCTCGCTGGCGCTGGGCAATCTGACCGCGATCGCACAGAGCAATCTGAAGCGCATGCTCGCGTATTCGACGATTGCACAGATGGGTTTCATGCTGCTGGCCCTGATGTCGGGCGTCGGCCATGGCGATGCCAGCAATGCGGGCGGGGCCTACACGGCAGCGATGTTTTATGTCATCACCTACGCGCTGACCACGCTGGGCACCTTCGGCATCATCCTGCTGCTGGCCCGCGAGGGCTTCGAGGCCGAGCAGATCGATGATTTCCGGGGCCTGAACCAGCGCAGCCCCTGGTATGCCTTCGTCATGTTGCTGGCGATGTTTTCGCTTGCTGGCGTCCCGCCGCTGGTGGGCTTCTACGCCAAGCTGGTCGTTTTGCAGGCCCTGCTTTCCACCGGTGCCACGGTGCTCACTGTTTCGCTGGCCGTTGCCGCGGTGATGTTCTCGCTGATCGGTGCGTTCTACTACCTGCGCGTGGTCAAGGTGATGTACTTCGACGAACCGCCGGCCGGTGCGATGGACACGCCGATTGCCGCCACGACAGACATGCGAATCGCGCTTTCGATCAACGGCGCGCTGCTGCTCGTGCTGGGTATCGCCCCGCAGCTGCTTCTCAATCTGTGTGCCGACGCCATGCTCAAGACGCTCGGCAGCTAGGTCGCCGCCGCGGGTTTGGCAGCACTGATGACCGATCCATCACGTTTCACCGCCAGGCCTGAGACCCCAGACACCGTGATGCCGGACCCGCTGGCAGAGCTGACCTTGGCGAGCCGCATCGCCTACGAAGGGGTTTTTCTCAGGTTGCTCGAGGACCAGGTGCGATGCCCCGACGGGCACGTTGCGTCGCGCGAGTATCTGCGGCACCCGGGCGCGGTAATGATCGTGCCGCTGCTGGCCAATGGCGATGCGCTGCTCGAACGCCAGTACCGCCATCCGCTGGGACGAAGCTTCATCGAGTTTCCGGCCGGCAAGATCGATCCGGGCGAATCGCTGCAGGCCTGTGCCGAGCGCGAACTGCAGGAAGAGACCGGATATCGCGCGCGATGCTGGACCTACCTCGGCGGATTCCACAATGCGATCGGCTATAGCGACGAGAAGATCGAAGTCTTCGTCGCCGAACAACTCGAAGTCGGCGCGGCCGGCACCGACGCCGGTGAGGTGCTCGAGCTATTCACTGCCCCTTGGGACCGGGTGATGGAATGGGCGCGTGACGGCACGATCACCGATGTCAAGACCATCGTCGGTGCCTACTGGGTTGACGAACACCGTCGTGGCGGCCATCGGACCCAAGGGGAGAATGCATGAAATTGATCGCCAATCTTCTGATCGGCCTGGTCGCATTGAGTCATCTCGGATTTCTCGTGCTCGAGATGTTCTTCTGGGACCACCCTGTCGGCCGCAGGATCTTCGCGATGACACCGGAGGTGTCCGCGTCCTCGGCGGTGCTGGCGATGAACCAGGGCCTTTACAACGGCTTCCTTGCCGCCGGCCTGGTCTGGGGCCTGGTCAGTGGACGGCGAGACATAAAGCTGTTCTTCCTGATTTGTGTTGTCATCGCTGGCGTGTTCGGCGGACTCACGGCGCAAGCCGACCATTCTGCTTACCCAGGCGCTGCCTGCCGCACTCGCGCTGGTCTGCGTGCTGATCGCCTCGCGCGATTCGCTCAAAGCTGACCGTTGAACCGGCGGTAACGGCGGATCAATGCATCGGTGGAGCTATCGAGCTCCGTGACCGGGGCGTTGCCCTTGAGTTGTGGGGCAATGAGTTGCGCCAGTTGCTTGCCGAGTTCGACACCCCATTGATCGAATGAGTTGATCTGCCAGATCACCCCCTGGGTGAAGACGCTGTGTTCGTAGAGCGCCACAAGCGCTCCGAGAGTGGCGGGCGTCAGTCGTTCCAGGAGCAGGGTGTTCGAAGGCCGGTTGCCGTCGAAGCTGCGATGCGGCACCAGCGACTCGGCCGATCCGGCTGCGCGCACCTCATTTGAAGTCTTGCCGAACGCGAGCGCGGCTGCCTGCGCAAACATGTTGGCGAGCAGCAGGTCGTGATGCTCACTCGTCGCGCGCTGAGCCTGGCCGCAACCGATGAAGATCGCATGGAACGATGCGCGTGCCCTGGTGCAGCAGCTGGAAGAACGAATGCTGACCATTGGTGCCGACCTCGCCCCAGATGATCGGTGCGGTGTCGAAGTCAACAGCGTCGCCGATGTGCGTCACCTGCTTGCCATTGCTCTCCATCACGAGCTGCTGCAGATAGGCAGGAAAGCGCCGCAGGTAGTGGTCGTAGGGCAGAATCGCCGCGGTCTGCGCGTCCAGAAAATTCGTATTCCAGACCGCGATCAGTCCGAGCAGTGCGGGCAGATTTCGCGCAAATGGCGCGGTCCGGAAGTGTTCGTCCATGGCGTGCATGCCGGCGAGCAACGCCCGGAAGTGAGCCGGGCCGATTGCGATCATGGTTGACAGGCCGATCGCGGAGCCCAGCGAGTAGCGTCCTCCAACCCAGTCCCAGAACTCGAACATGTTGGCCGGCGCGATGCCGAATTGATCGACCTCGCTCGCATTGGCCGATACCGCCACGAAGTGCTGTGCGATCGCATCTTCCGCGCCGCCGAGGCCCTGCACCACCCAGGCGCGCGCCGTGCGTGCATTGGCCATCGTTTCCTGGGTCGTGAAGGTCTTGGACGCGATGATGAACAGAGTCTCGGCCGGATCGAGGTCGCGCGTGGCTTCAGCGAAATCGGCGGTGTCGACATTCGACACAAAGCGAAACTCGAGCGCGCGGTCGCTCCATGGGCGCAAGGCCTCATAGGCCATCACCGGACCGAGGTCGGAGCCGCCGATGCCGACGTTAATGACAGTGCGTATCCGCTGGCCGGTGTGACCCAGCCAGGCGCCGCTGCGGATTCGATCCGCACAGTCCGCCATGCGGTCGAGGACTGCGTGGACTCTCGTCACAACGTCTTCGCCCGCGACGCGGATCGATGTGTCGCGTGGAGTACGCAAGGCGACATGCAAGGCCGGCCGCCGTTCTGTTTCGTTGACCTGCTCGCCAGCGAACATTGCGTCGATTCGCGACCGCAGACCGGTCTGCTCGCCGAGTGCAATCAGCAGGCGGAGCGTCTCGTCGGTTATGCGATTCTTGGAATAATCGAGGTAGATACCGGCGGCCTCGACGTTCATGCGCTGGCCGCGCTTGGGATCGGCAGCGAAGAGCTGGCGCAGGTGCGTCCCGTGCTCCCGATCGCGATGGGCCAGCAGTGCTTGCCAGGCCGCGGTCGCCGGCAACTTGCTGCCGCCGTCACGCCGTTGTCGCGCCCGAACCGCCTTCGCTTCGTTCATGGCACTGGATGCTCAGGCGGCATCGGCGAGCGCCGCGCCTTTCGCGGCGAGCACTCGCCATCAACTCGTTCCACGAGGCGACGAACGCGGCCGCGCCTTCGTTCTGCAGGCGGGTGGCGAGCGCTCGAGATCGATGCCGGCGTTCGAAAAGGCGGCCAGTTGTTCCTGCGCGTCACTCAGTTCGAATCCAGTGATAGTGGTGCCATCGGCATTGGACAGGGCGTTCAGTGTCGCCTCCGGCATTGTGTTGACCGTCAAGGGCGTGGCCAGAGCGTCGACATACAGCGTGGCCGGTGCCGCCGGATCCTTGGTGCCCGTGCTGGCGAACAGCAGTCTCTGCGGGCGCGCGCCGGCGTTCAGCACCCGCAGATAGCGCGGTGACTCGATCAGTTCACGGTAGGTACGGTAGGTGCTTCGGCCGACCGCGATTCCCAGCCGGTTGACAAGCTCGGCCGGAAGCTTGCCAGCCACTGCCACGTCCCATCGACTGATGAAAAGCGAAGCGACCGAACTGACGCGCGGCGACAGGCCTGCGGCGAGGCGACGTTCAATGCCGCGCAGATAGGCCTCGGCGGCGGCGCGATACTGCTCGCGTGAGAACAGCAGCGTCACATTGACCGGCACGCCGGCAAAAGTGGCTTCTTCGATTGCCGGCAAGCCGGCGGCAGTGCCTGGAATCTTGATGTACAGGTTGGGCCGCGCCGCTCGCTTGTGCAGATCGCGCGCGGCCGCAAGTGTTGCTGTCGTGTCATGCGCGAGCAGCGGTGACACTTCCAGCGAAACCCAGCCATCCACGCCGTCGCTGCGCTCGTGAACTGGCCGAAAGATGTCGGCGGCGCGGCTGAGTTCCTCGAGAGCAATATCAAAGAACAGCTGTTCTCCGGTTCGACCCGCGCGCATGCCGCGGACAATATCGGCGTCGTAATCAGTACTGCCTTTGATCGCGAGATTGAAAATTGTCGGGTTCGAGGTCAGTCCCGTGACCGAGAGCTCATCGATGTAACGCTGCAGAGTGCCACTGGCCAGCAACTTGCGCGTGATGTTGTCGAGCCACAGGCTCTGGCCCCGTTCGTGCAGGGTTCTGGTCGCTTTCATACTCGTGCCAATCGTCCTCGGTACTCGGCCAGCGAAACCCGGTGCCCCATGAAGGCTCGACCGCCGACCTGAATGGTAGTCGATGCCCCGGACCCTCGAGGTGCGCTGCGCGGCTGCGAACGATGCCGAATCCGCCGGTTGAATCTGCCATACGGCCTGTACGATGCGTCGCGGCGACTTGACGGCCGCGGCCCGGCACCGGCCGCGCGGGCGGCGCGAGCGCCTCGCTCTTGTGGCGACGCCGGCTACATGTCGACGTAGTTCGGCCCGCCGCCGCCCTCGGGCGTGACCCAGACGATGTTCTGCGTCGGGTCCTTGATGTCACAGGTCTTGCAGTGGACGCAGTTCTGGAAGTTGATCTGCAGCCGCTCCTTGCCGTCGTCCGCGCGCACGAATTCGTAAACGCCTGCCGGGCAGTAGCGCTGCTTCGGGTCCGGCGTAGGTCGCCAGGTTGATCGCCACCGGCACGGCGGGGTCCTTGAGCGTCAGGTGCGCCGGCTGGTTCTCCTCGTGATTGGTGTTCGACAAGTACACGGATGACAACTTGTCGAAGGTCAGGCGACCATCGGGCTTGCCGTACGTGATCGGCTGGCACTCGGCGGCAGGCTTGAGCTTCTGGTAGTCCGCGAGTTTGCGATGCAAGGTCCAGGGTGCCTTGCCGCGAAACACGATCTGATCGACGCCGAACATCAAGCGCGCCCATGTAGAGGCCCTTGTCGAGCCACGGCTTGAAGTTGCGTGCGCGATGGAGTTCATCGTGCAGCCAGCTCTGCTCGAATGCAGCTGGATACGCGCTCAGCTCGTCGTGCGCGCGTTCGGACGCCAGGGCATCGAACGGCAGCGTCGGCGGCCAGCATGCCGCTCTTGATCGCCGCGTGGCTGCCCTTGATGCGTGGCGCGTTGAGAAATCCGGCGTCGCAGCCAATCAGTGCGCCACCGGGAAATGCGAGCTTGGGCAGAGACTGCAGTCCGCTTGCGTTGATCGCGCGGGAGCCGTAGCCGACAGCGTTTGCCGCCTTCGAGAAACGCGCGGATCGTCGGATGGGTCTTGTAGCGCTGGAACTCTTCGAATGGTGCGAGGTAGGGGTTGCGATAGCCGAGGCCAACCACGAGTCCGACCGACACCAGGTTCTCGCCGAAGTGGTACATCCAGCCGCCGCCGTAGGTGGCGGGATCGAGTGGCCATCCGGCGCTGTGGATCACGAGGCCGTCCTTGAACTGGGCGGCCGGCACCTGCCAGATTTCCTTGATGCCGATGCCCCAGGTCTGCGGATCGCGACCCTCCATCAGTTGGAAGCGTGCCAGCAGTTGCTTGCCGAGATTGCCGCGTGCGCCTTCGGCGAACAAGGTGTACTTGCCGTGCAGCTCGACCCCGGGCTGGAAGCTCGCAGTGGGTTTCCCATCACGGCCGACGCCCATGTTGCCGGTGGCCACGCCCTTGACCGCACCGTTCTCGTCATAGAGAACTTCGGCTGCCGCAAAACCCGGAAAGAGCTCGACGCCGAGGCTTCGGCCTGCTGCCCCAGCCAGCGAACCAGGTTGCCGAGACTGCCAACGTAGTAACCATCGTTGCGGAAGGCGCTGGCAGCAGACCATGCGGGAAGTGCCCGTTCCGGACTCGGTACAGGAACAGAAATCGATCGTCGCTGACCGTGTGTCTTCAGCGGTGCTCCCTTGGCCTTCCAGTCGGGAATGAGTTCGTCGAGCGCGATCGGATCCATGACGGCGCCCGAAAGAATATGAGCGCCGATCTCGCTGCCCTTTTCGAGCACGCAGACGCCGATCTCGCGACCAGCGGTCCGCGGCGCGTTGCTTGAGCCGAATCGCGGCGGCGAGTCCGGCCGGGCCGCCACCGACGATCACGACGTCGTATTCCATCGCCTCGCGTTCGATCGGTTGCATCGTGTCTGTCATGGTCTCTCCGCAGGCCAGCCAAGGCCGCGTTGTCGCTGCTGCTCGGCGCTGCTTAGTCAATGTTCAAGTACGGATCAGGCCCTGGCAAGGTTTTGAGCTACGTATTGTGCGGAGTTCGGCACGGGGCTGCAATCCAAGAGCCACCAGGCCATGAAGCGGCAATCGATTGTGCGATCATCCTTCGCTCGATGGTGAGGGCGGTATGAGAACGAATCTGAAGGAAAAAGTGGCGCTGGTCACGGGGGCCAGCAGCGGTCTCGGCGCACGTTTCGCACGGGTGCTGGCGGCCAATGGCGCGCTCACGGTACTGGCGGCGCGACGCGTCGAGCGGCTCAAGGATTTGCGCGCCGAGATCGAAGCGGCGGGAGGGGCGGCCCATGTCGTGCAGCTCGACGTGACCGATCAGGATTCGATCGACGGCGGCGGTCGACCAGGCCGAGCGTGCGGTAGGGCCGATCGACATCCTCGTCAACAACTCGGGCGTTTCGACCACGCAACGGCTGGTCGACGCCACGGCGACCGACTATGACCATCGTGTTCGACACCAACGTCAAGGGTGCGTTCTTTGTCGCGCAGGCGGTGGCGCGCAGCATGATCGCGCGCGCCAAGGGGCAGGCGGACTTTCGCGGTCGCATCGTCAACATCGCTTCGGTCGCCGGCCTGCGCGTGCTGCCGCAGATCGGCGTGTACTGCATGAGCAAGGCGGCCGTGGTGCATATGACGAAGTCGCAGGCGGTCGAGTGGGGCCGCTACGGAATCAACGTCAACGCGATCTGCCCTGGCTATATCCGCACCGAGATCAACGATGAGTACTGGGACTACCGAAGGCGGCTCAGAAGCTGATCCAGATGCTGCCGCGCAAGCGGGTGGGCAAGGTCGACGATCTCGATGGCGTCCTGCTGCTGATGGTGGCCGAGGAATCGCAGTTCATCAACGGCGCGGTGATTGCGGTCGACGACGGCATGAGGGTCACCTGATCCGTGGATGCGGCTGGGGCGCATGGACATGAAGGACTTCAACGATCGAGATGCCGCTGCGTTGGGGCGACATGGATGCCATGTCCCACCTGAACAACGTCATGTACTTCCGCCTGATGGAGGAAGCGCGGATTCAGTGGTTCTGCCTTTCGGATTGCCGACCATGCCGGTGGGTGAGGCTTGTATCCTTGCGCATGCCGCCTGCGACTTCGTGAAGGCGATGACCTATCCGGGGCTGGCGATCGTGCGTCAGACAGTGACCCGGGTTGGACGTTCGAGCGTCGAGAAGTCCATCGTGATCGAGAAGCAAGGATGAGCCGGGCGTGCTTTACGCGACCGGCCGCACGGTTATCGTCTGGTACGACTACGCCAGCGGCCAGTCCCGGCCGTTGCCGGAGTCGGTGCGCGCTGCCCTCACGTAGAATTGCCTGATTCACCCGCGGAGACTTGAATGAACAAGGTGTATCCCTCGGCGAGCGCGGCGCTGGCCGATGTGGTCAAGGACGGACAGATCGTGGCCGTCGGCGGTTTTGGTCTGTGCGGTATTCCGGAAGCGCTGATCACCGCCCTGCGCGACAGCGGGGTCAAGAAACTGACCTGCGTCAGCAACAATGCCGGCGTCGATGGCTTCGGACTGGGGCTGTTGCTGACCACGCGACAGATCAGCAAGATGATCTCGTCCTATGTCGGAGAGAACAAGGAGTTCGAGCGGCAGTACCTGTCGGGCGAACTCGAGCTCGAGTTCACGCCGCAGGGCACACTGGCGGAACGCATGCGCGCCGGCGGCGCCGGCATCCCGGGTTTCTTCACTCGCACGGGCGTCGGCACGATCGTCGCCGAAGGCAAGCCGACGCAGGTGTTCGACGGAGTCTGGGGTGGCAAGGACTATGTGATGGAGTCGTCGATCCGCGCCGACCTTTCGCTGGTCAAGGCATGGAAGGCCGACAGAGCAGGGCAATCTCGTTTATCGCAAGACAGCGCGCAACTTCAATCCGGTGGTCGCGATGTGCGGCAAGATGACCGTGGCGGAGGTCGAGCAGATCGTCGAGAATGGCACGCTTGATCCGGACAACGTGCACACGCCGGGCATCTTCGTGCAACGGATCGTGCTGAACACGAAGTCCGGAGCGGCGCATCGAGAATCGCACCGTCCGCACCAAGTAGGAGCGAGCATGCCGTGGACTCGAGAGCAGATGGCGGCACGTGCCGCGCAGGAACTGCAGGACGGCTTCTATGTGAATCTGGGAATCGGCCTGCCGACCCTGGTGGCCAACTACATCCCGGCCGGCATGGATGTGATGCTGCAGTCGGAGAATGGATTGCTCGGCATCGGACCATTCCCGACTGAGGATGAGGTCGATCCGGATCTGATCAACGCCGGCAAGCAGCTGGTTACTGCGTTGCCGGGCTCGAGTTATTTTTCGAGCGCTGATTCGTTCGCGATGATCCGCGGCGGCCATATCAACCTCGCAATTCTTGGAGCGATGCAGGTCAGCGGAAAAGGGCGATCTGGCCAACTGGATGATTCCGGGCAAGCTGGTCAAGGGCATGGGCGGGGCGATGGACCTGGTCGGTGGGGTGTCGCGCGTCGTCGTGCTGATGGAGCACAGCGCCAAGAATGGCGAGCACAAGATCCTGCAGAACTGCACGCTGCCGCTGACCGGCAAGGGGGTCGTTAACCGCGTCATCACTGAACTCGGCGTGTTCGATGTGAATTCCGATGGCCTCAAGGCGATCGAACTGGCGCCGGGCGTCACACTGGAAGAAGTCCGGGTAAAGACGGGCTGCCAGGTCGATTTGTCGCATTCGCGGCCAAGGCCGGATGAGCCCGCGCAGCGACGTGTGCGGCATGAGCGCTGGGCACGATCTCCATGGCTTGGGCGCACACGAACATGGCGATAGCAACTACACCCACCAGGCCCGCGCGGGCGCGACGCGTCCGCTGGCGATCGCGGTCGGACTCACGCTCGGCTACGCGCTGATCGAGTTGCTCGGCGGCCTTTGGTCCGGCTCGCTGGCATTGATCGCCGATGCGGGCCACATGGTGACCGACGCCGCGGCGCTTCTGTTCGCGCTGGCCGCCAATCTGATTGCGCGCCGTCCGGTGTCTGACCGGCATTCGTTCGGACTGGCACGGGTCGAGGTCATTGCCGCCTTCGTCAATGCGCTGGCAATGCTGGCGGTCGTGGTCTGGATCTCCGTCGAGGCGTTCGACCGCATCAATGCGCCGATCGCGGTCGGCGGATCTGTGTTCCTGATCGCCATTGTCGGTCTCGGAATCAACCTGCTTGTGGCCTGGGCGCTGTCGCGCGACCGCGAAAACCTCAACACGCGTGCCGCACTGGTTCATGTACTTGGTGACTTGCTGGGTTCGGTGGCGGCGATTGTCGCCGGCCTCATCATTCACTTCGGTGGCCCGCTGATGGTCGATCCCCTGCTGTCGCTGCTGGTCGGCGGTCTGATTCTGCGTTCGACCTTCGGCGTTCTGCACGAATCCACCGGCGTGCTGCTCGACAGCGTGCCGGATAGCCTCAGTTACGCTGCGGTCGGCCGTGCGCTGGCTGAGGTGCCTGGGGTCATCTCGGTGCACGACCTGCACGTATGGACAATGGTGCCCGGCAGGACGGCCCTGTCCGCGCACGTGCTGGTCGAAAATATCGAGCGCTGGCCGGTCATCCTGCACCAGGCACGCATCGTCCTGAGACGGGATTTCCGGATCGACCACATCACGCTGCAGCCTGAGTGGTTGCGCAAGGACGCAGCGCCGGCCGCGATTCTGGTGCGGCGAGCCGAATGATCGGTCGCAATGACCGGTTGTAGTTCGAACCCGGCTAGAGCTTGACCAGATCTGCCTTCATTGGTACATTCGGCGTACCAAAAAAGGAAAGCAAACGGAATGGCAGTTCCGATTCCCAAAGTCGGCGAAGTTGATGTCGCGAGCCGCGATGCGCGCGGGCGCCTTGCGAAGATGGTGACGCGACTGCTCGACCACTGGCGGCTCGCGGCGATCGAACAGGCCGCGCTGCTCGGCCTGTCGACCGCCAGTCGCAGCACACTGGCTCGGTATCGCGAGGGCGAACCGCTCGCTGACAGCCGCGACTTGCTCGACCGGGCCGGTCATCTGCTCGGAATTCACAAGTCGCTGCGGATCCTCTTCCCCTACGATCGTGACCTTGCCTACGGCTGGATGACGCAATTCAATCAGCGTCTAGGCGCACGACCGGTCGATCTGATCATCGAGCGCGGCTTTGAGGGACTGCTGGCAGTGCGCCGGTACCTGGACTTTCAGCGCGGTCACTGATGCAAACCGGGCTCTACGCGTCGAATGCCGAGTTCGACGGTGATCTCATCCGCAATATTCCTGGCATACGCAGTTCGCAGGACCTGTTCGATGATCTCGGCTCCGATTCCATGGATCGCGCCGTTGCGATCGCGGCCGAAGGTCGCGAGCGCATTCCGACCGACACGGCGATCGTCACGCGGCCGTTTGATTACGGAGCCGTCATTTCTCGCAGCTTCGACTCGGCGCACTGGCAGGCCACCCGTTTCTCGGACGGAACCAGTTACGGCGTCTGGTACGGCTCGCTCGAACTCGCAACCACCGTCGCCGAAACAGCACATCACTGGCGCCGCTTCGTGCTCGACAGCTTCAGCACGCTCGACCGCGAAATCCGCACCGACCGGCGCATCTGCGATGTCCGTTGCCGGGCACTGCTGATCGATTTGCGCGGCAGGGAACGCGATCATCCTGCGTTGGTGCGCCGTGACAGCTATGAATTCACCCACAAGGTAGGTCGCTTCCTGCATGGGCAGGACGTCAATGGACTGCTTGTGCATTCGGCTCGCTGGGACGGAGTCAACGCCGCCATGTTCCGGGCGCAACGACTGACCGAGGTGCGCGAGAAATGCTTTCTCACCTACCGGCTCAATGCGGTGCGTGACACGTTCGTAGCCGAGCGAACGCGAGGGCGCGCCTGGTTGCGCCTGAAGCCGGGTTCGCTCGCCTAGGACATGCCGGTCAAGCGTCCTAGAGCCCCAGCTTGCGTGCCAGCATGAGCCCTCCCAGCAGCAGCGGCTGGTGAACCAGGTAAACGGTCAGTGACCAGACACCGAGCCATACGAGCAGGCGCGGCGGATCCTCGTTCAGCCGAGCCAGCCGCGGCGGCATCGCCCAGCCCGCGCGTTGCCAGATCGCGCCGAGACCGCAGCCCATCAGCACGACACCCAGCCATGGAAATATCGGAACGTAGTCCTCGGTGCGTGGCTTCACTTCGGTGAATCCGAGGACATTGGCAGGAGCCGGGTTGAACCAGGGATCACTGAGCATGAGTCCTGCTGCGGCTGCTGCCAGACCGAGGGCCAGATTCCAGGGGCCGAGCGTCAGCAGCGGGCGGGCGAGAAGCAGTGCGACGGCGACAAAGTGCAGCACGCCGAAGTAGATGTAGCGCGGTCCGAAGACCATCCAGCTGCCTATCGAAACCAGCAGTGCGGCACCTGCGATCTGCAACCAGCGACGGAAAAAGTCACCGCGCGCTGGCCTGAATGAAGACCGCAGCACCAGACCGAGGCCGACCAGTAGCAGAAACTGGGTCACGATCGCAGTTCGCCAGCCGACCCAGGGCTGATCGATCAACATCCGCAGGCGGAGCCAGCCAAAGTGGTTGAGGTCGTAGATGAAATGAAATGCGATCATCTGTGCCACCGCCAGCCCTCTTAGTGCGTCGACCAGGGCGAGGCGCGGGAAGGTGGCAGGTTTGGCGAGCATCTTGGAAAGTGTGCGGGGCGTGGTCCCGTGCATCCTACCGTGCGAGGGTGCGAACTCGGTGCGCAGTCACGCACTGTTTGCCAGCCTGACTTACCATCGGTGTCGAACGCGAGTTGAGCGGACCCAGCTCAGGCCCTAGATTGAAGTGCGATTCCGCAAGGAGTACGTGATGGCGTGGCTCATCCTGGTTGTGGCCGGACTCCTGGAGGTTGGCTGGGCCATCGGTCTGAAGTACACCGATGGATTTACGCAGCCGCTGCCGACCGTGGCAACGGTCGCTGCGATGGTGGCCAGCCTCTGGCTGCTTGGCATCGCAATGCAGAGCCTGCCGGTCGGCACTGCCTACGCCGTGTGGGTCGGGGTCGGGGCGGTGGGCACGGTCATCCTCGGCATCGTTTTGTTCGACGAGTCGGCCAATGCAGGGCGCTTGCTCAGCGTGGCCTTGATCATCGCCGGCATCGTCGGATTGAAACTTGCGACCCCCTGACGCTGGGCCAGCCATTGCACGGCTGGCAGCCGGCTTTCTGTCGTTCGCGCTGGCCGCTTCGGTGGCCGCGATCGATCTTCAGGGCCATCGGGGAGCACGCGGCCTGGCGCCTGAAAACACGCTCGCCGGCTTTCGGCTTGCACTCGGCATCGGCGTAACCACGCTCGAGACCGATCTGGCGATGACGGAGGACGGCGTTCTGGTGCTGTCGCACGATCCATATCTGAACCCGGCGTTGACGCGCGACGCGACAGGGATACTGGATCGCGGAGCCCATCGTCGATCCGCACACTCAGTTCTGATCAGTTGGCTGCGCTATGACGTCGGCCGCCTGCGGCCCGACAGCAAGTACGCCCAGCAATGGCCGGCGCAAGCGGCAGTCGACGGCGAGCGTATGCCCACGCTTGGCGCAACTGTTCAGTCTGGCGCGCGATGCACGCTCGCCGGGCGGCCAACCGGTGCGCTTCAACATCGAGACCAAGATCACGCCGAGCTCAGGCACCGAGGTGCCAGATCCAGTTTCCTTCGCTGCCGCGGTCGTCGCTGCGATCAAGGGGGCAAAGATGATCGAGCGGGTGACGGTGCAGTCTTTCGACTGGCGCACTTTGGTCGAGATAAGCGAAGATTGCACCTGAGATTTCGACGGTCTGCCTGACGATTGCTTCGGAGGGAATGAACACCGTGCGGTCCGAGGGCGGCGGGCCTTCGCCTTGGCATGCCGGCTTGTCGTTGACCGACGCCGGCGGCTCAGTGCCGCGCCTGGCGCGCAAGGCAGGATGCTCGGCCTGGTCGCCGTTCTGGCGCAACTTGAAACCTGAGGACGTCACTGAAGCCCATGCGTCCGGCGTACGGGTAGTGCCGTGGACGGTCAATGACGAGTCCGAGATGCTTCGGCTTGCAGGCTGGGAGTGGATGGAATCATCACCGACTATCCGGATCGCGCGCGCAAAGTATTGCTCGAGCGAAGGCATCGCAATTGACTGAACTGCAGTACGGCGCAATCGGCCTCTGTATACTGCCGCTTTACCGGTAACGCCTGTTCCCTCACCTGGTTGAGGCAGTGCGAGCAACGATGACGAAATACGTGTTCGTTACCGGTGGCGTGGTGTCCTCCCTCGGCAAGGGCATCGCCGCCGCCTCCCTCGCAGCGATCCTCGAATCGCGCGGCCTCAAAGTCACCCTAATCAAGCTAGATCCGTACATCAACGTCGATCCCGGCACGATGTCGCCGTTCCAGCACGGTGAAGTGTTCGTGACCGAGGATGGGGCCGAGACGGATCTCGATCTCGGCCACTATGAGCGCTTCATTTCCGCTCGGATGCGGAAGGTGAACAACTTCACGACCGGTCAGATCTACGAGTCGGTCATCAAGAAGGAGCGGCGCGGCGAGTATCTCGGCAAGACGGTGCAGGTCATTCCTCACATTACCAACGAGATCCAGGACTTCATCGAGCGCGGCGCGACCGCAGCCTGGGACGGCAAGACCGACATCGCGATTGTCGAAATCGGTGGCACGGTCGGCGACATCGAATCGCTGCCGTTCATCGAGGCAGCGCGCCAGATGAGCCTGCGGCTGGGTCGCAATGGCGCCTGTTTCGTGCACCTGACCCTGGTGCCCTTCATTCCTTCCGCAGGCGAATTAAAGACCAAACCGACCCAACACAGCGTGCAGAAACTGCGCGAGATCGGCATTTCGCCCGATGTGCTGCTTTGCCGGGCCGACCGCCCGATTCCCGAGGACGAGCGCGCCAAGATCTCGCTGTTCACCAATGTGCCGCTTGACGCCGTGATCTCGGCCTGGGATCGGGACTCGATCTACAAGATCCCGTCGATGTTGCACAAGCAGGGGCTCGACGAGATCGTCTGCTTCAAGCTCGGGGTGGTGGCGAGGCCGGCCGATCTGACCGCCTGGGACAAGCTGGTCGATTCGCTCGAGCATCCCCAGCATGAGGTTCGGATCGGCATGGTCGGCAAGTATGTTGACCTGTCGGACTCGTACAAGTCGCTGAACGAAGCCCTGATGCACGCCGGCATCCATACGCGCACGCGAGTGAAGATCGAGTATCTCGATTCCGAGCAGATCGAGCGCGACGGCGCGGCCGTGCTGGAAGGACTTGACGCGATCCTGGTGCCGGGCGGATTCGGCAAGCGCGGCACCGAAGGCAAGATCAAGGCGATCCGGCATGCACGTGAAAACGACATGCCTTACCTCGGCATCTGCCTTGGAATGCAGCTGGCGACGATCGAGTTTGCGCGGCACGTGTGCGGCCTGGAGGGTGCCAATTCGACCGAGTTCGAGCCCGACACGCCTCATCCGGTGGTGGCGCTGATCACCGAATGGATGGATCGGACCGGCCAGATCGAGCGGCGCTCGGACAAGTCCGACCTTGGCGGAACGATGCGGCTTGGCGCTCAGCGCTGTCCGGTGGAGCGCAACACACTGGCTGCGCGCATCTATGGCACCGAAGTCAACGAACGCCATCGCCACCGCTACGAAGTGAACAATGTCTACGTACCTCAGCTTGAGGCGCGCGGCTACAAGGTCTCGGCGCGCACTCCGAGCGAGAACCTGCCGGAGATCATGGAATTGCCCGCGCATCCGTTTTTCATCGGCGTGCAGTTCCACCCCGAGTTCACCTCGACACCGCGCGGCGGGCACCCGCTGTTCAAGGCATTCATCGAGGCGGCGCTGGTCCACAAGCAGACAAAACTGGCCGGACCGGCGCTGGCCAAGGCGGCGGCGTGAAGCTCGCCGGCTTCGAGGTCGGGCTCGAGCAGCCCTTGTTTCTGATTGCCGGACCGTGTGTGATCGAGTCACAGCAGCTGGCGCTCGACACCGCCGGAAAGCTGAAGGAGATTGCCGCGGCCACCGGTGTCCCCTTCATTTACAAGTCGAGCTTTGACAAGGCCAATCGGAGCTCCGGCAAGAGCTTTCGAGGTCTCGGCATCGATGCGGGACTGCGGATCCTGGCCGAGGTCAAGGCGCAGATCGGTGTTCCGGTCCTTACTGACGTGCATGAGGTCGACGAGATCAAGCCGGCCGCGGCAGTGGTCGATGTCCTGCAGACGCCGGCGTTCCTGTGCCGCCAGACTGACTTCATTCGTGCCTGTGCAGTCAGTGGCCGCCCGGTCAACATCAAGAAGGGCCAGTTTCTGGCGCCCGGTGACATGAAGAACGTCATCGACAAGGCGCGCGACGCGGCGCGTGAAGAAGGACTGTCAGACGACCGTTTCATGGCCTGCGAGCGCGGCGCCTCGTTCGGCTACAACAATCTCGTATCAGACATGCGCTCGCTTGCGATCATGCGCGAGACCGGCGCTCCGGTTGTGTTCGATGCGACGCACTCGGTTCAGCTGCCGGGCGGGCAAGGCACTTCAAGTGGCGGACAGCGCGAATTCGTGCCGGTACTGGCGCGCGCCGCAGTGGCAGTCGGGGTGGCGGGCCTGTTCATGGAAACGCATCCGAATCCGGCCGAGGCCAAGTCGGATGGGCCGAATGCGGTCCCGCTGCATCGGATGAAGGAGTTGCTGGAAACACTGACCGAACTCGATCGCGCCACCAAGAAGCGCGGCTTCATCGAGATTGATTTCAACTAGTACGTCCGGGGGGACGCCATGCCAGCTACCTACGTGATGGTCGAAATGAAGATCAGCGACCCGGAGCGCTACAAGGAATACATGGCCGCAGCCCCCAGCACGGTGGCGGCGGCGGGTGGCGAATACGTCGTGCGCGGCGGACGCTGCGAAACGCTCGAAGGTGACTGGCGGCCAGCTCGCATCGCCATGCTGAAGTTCCCGAGCTTCGAGCAGGCAAAGTCCTGGTATGACGGCGAGAAGTATCGCGCTGTGCGTGCTAAGCGCGCCGGCGCCACCGAGTACTTCAACATGATCGTCGTCGAGGGCGTACCGGCGACCTGAACTCCTTTCTCACGCTTCATCCCAGATCGGCATAAATGAGTGCAATTGTTGACATCATCGGCCGCGAGATTCTCGATTCGCGCGGCAATCCGACCGTCGAATGCGACGTCCTGCTGGAAAGCGGAGTCATGGGTCGCGCGGCCGTCCCGAGTGGCGCCTCGACCGGTTCGCGCGAGGCGATAGAACTGCGCGACGGTGACAAGGGCCGCTACCTCGGCAAGGGCGTGCTCAAGGCCATTGAAAACATCAATACCGAGATCGCCGAGGCGGTCATGGGGCTGGAGGCGAGCGAGCAGGCTTTTCTTGACCGCGCGCTGCTTGACCTCGACGGCACGGAATCGAAATCGAGGCTCGGCGCAAATTCAACACTGGCGGTTTCGATGGCCGTTGCCAAAGCCGCGGCCGAAGAGGCGGGTCTGCCGCTGTACCGCTACTTCGGCGGCAGCGGCGCGATGCAGATGCCGGTGCCGATGATGAACGTGGTCAACGGCGGCGCGCACGCAAACAACAACCTCGATCTGCAGGAGCTGATGATCGTGCCGGTGGGGGCGCCAAGCTTTTCCGAAGCGCTGCGTTACGGCGCCGAGGTCTTTCATGCGCTGAAGAAGATCATTCACGATCGTGGCATGAGTACCGCCGTGGGTGACGAGGGCGGATTTGCGCCCAGCGTTGAAAACCACGAGGCGGCGATCAAGCTGATTCTCGAAGCGATCGACCGTGCCGGTTTCGAGGCCGGCCGTCAGGTCGCGCTCGCTCTGGACTGCGCCGCGAGTGAGTTCTACAAGGATGGGAAATACCAGCTGGAAAGCGAAGGCCTAAAGCTGAGTTCGCAGGACTTCACGCAGGTCCTGGCAACCTGGTGCGACAAGTATCCGATCCTTTCGATCGAGGACGGCATGGCCGAAAACGACTGGGCCGGCTGGGAGCACCTGACGCGCGAACTGGGCACCAAAGTGCAGCTGGTCGGCGATGATGTGTTCGTGACCAACACCAAGCTCCTGCGCGAAGGCATCCAGCGCGGGGTGGCCAATTCGATCCTGATCAAGATCAACCAGATCGGCACTCTGACCGAGACATTTGCGGCGATCGAAATGGCCAAGCGCGCCGGCTATACCGCGGTCGTCAGTCATCGCTCAGGCGAGACCGAAGACACGACCATCGCCGACATTGCGGTCGGCACCAATGCGCTGCAGATCAAGACCGGCTCGCTGTCGCGCTCGGACCGCATTGCCAAGTACAACCAGCTGCTGCGGATCGAGGAAGATCTCGGCGACATCGCGAGCTACCCGGGTCGCGCCGCGTACTACAACCTGCGCTGAGTCTGCGGCCGCACGATGCGGGCACTGGCCCTTTTCCTCGGAGTGCTGCTGGTGGCGATCCAGGTGCCGCTGTGGTTCGGCAAGGGCGGCTGGCTGCGGGTCACCGAGCTGGAGCGGCAGCTTGCCAGCCAGCGCGAGACGAATGACGGCCTGGCCGCGCGCAACGCCCAGGTCGCGGCGGAGGTGAACAGCCTGCGTGAAGGCCGGGAAGCCATCGAGGAGCGCGCCCGGCGCGAACTGCAGATGGTGCGCCAAGGCGAAGTGTTCTTCCAGGTGCTGGTGCCAAAGCCCGATGGGGCGGCGGATTCGACGCCCGAAAAATGAACCTGCATCGACTGCTGAAAGAACGCGAGGCGATCGGCCAGCCACTGCGTGTCGGCCTGATCGGCGCCGGCAAATTCGGATCGATGTTTCTGTCGCAGGTGCGACACACGCCGGGCATGCGCGTGACGGCGATTGCGGATCTCAACCCGAACGGAGCTCGCGAGGCTCTGAGGCGAGTCGGCTGGAGCGATTCGGCGATAGCCACGCTGCGCTGTTTCGAGGATGCCCGACGGATGATCGGTGAACCCGACATCGATATCGTGATCGACGCGACCGGCTCGCCGGCGGCCGGCATCGCCCATGTACTGGCCTGCTGCGAACACGGCAAGCACATCATCATGGTGAACGTCGAGGCCGATGCTCTTGCCGGGCCGCTGCTGGCTCGGCGGGCGCAGGAGGCGGGCATCGTCTACTCGCTCGCTTACGGTGATCAGCCGGCGCTGATCTGCGAGCTGGTCGACTGGGCACGTGCCTGTGGCTTCGAAGTGATCGCGGCCGGCAAGGGCACCAAGTACCTTCCCGCCTACCATGCCTCCACCCCGGAGACGGTCTGGGGCTATTACGGTTTGAGTGCGGCCGAGGCCGAGGTCGGTGGCCTGAACGCGAAAATGTTCAACTCGTTTCTGGACGGCACCAAGAGTGCGATCGAGATGTGCGCGGTGTCGAACGCGACCGGGCTGATCGCGCCGGAGGGGCTGAGCTTTCCTCCCTGCGGAGTCGATCAACTGCCGTCGGTGCTCGCCCCGCTGGCGGACGGTGGCGTGCTGCATCATCGCGGTCAGGTCGAGGTCATTTCAAGCCTGAATCGCGATGGCTCACCGGTGGCACGCGACCTGCGCTGGGGTGTCTACGTGGTGTTCGCCGGCGGCAGTGACTACGTCGAGCGCTGCTTTCGCGAGTACGGCCTGGTCACGGACCCCAGCGGCCAATACTCGGCCCTGTACAAGCCGTTTCACCTGATCGGACTGGAGCTCGGCATCAGCGTCGCCAGCGTCGGCCTGCGTGGCGAAGCAACCGGGGCCGCAATCGGCTTCAATGCAGACGTTGCGGCCACCGCCAAGCGTGATCTCGCACCGGGCGAGCTGCTCGATGGGGAGGGCGGCTTCACGGTGTTCGGCCGCTTGCTGCCCGCAACCGAGTCCCTTCAGATCGGCGCCCTGCCGCTGGGCCTCGCTCATGGCCTGCGCCTGGCGCGACCGGTGGAAGCCGGACAGACGGTTCGCTGGAACGATGTTGAGTTCGACGAGACGCAGGCCGCAATCGCGTTCCGACGCGAGCTTGAACGGAGCTTCTCGACCAGCCCGGCCTAGTTGCCGGCGAGCTTGATTCCGGCATCAAGGAGCGGGACCGGGCGAGCCATCAATGAGGACGCGAGCTGTCGACTTGGGACGTGGCTCCGCTTGCAAACAGCTGCGCAGCGTCGATCGGGTCGAAGTGGTAGCGGCGGTTGCAAAAGTCGCAGGTCACTTCCACCTGTCCCTGCTCCGTGATGATCGAGTTGACCTCAACTTGTCCGAGCGAAACCAGCATGCGGCCGATACGCTCGCGCGAGCAGGAGCACGCAAATCGAGGGGTGATCGGCGCGTAGTGTCCCAACGTTTCCTGACCGTATAGACGCTTCAGCACATCTTCCGGCGGCAAGTTGAGCAGCTCATCCGGAAGTACGGTACGGCCAAGCGTGACGGCACGGTCCCAGGCGTCGGCATCCCGGTTGCCACTACCACCGTGATCAGGCAGCCGCTGCAGCAGCATCCCCGCACAGGCATGAGCGTCGGCCGCGAGTGCGACTTTGGCTGCCAGCTGTTCGGACTGCCGCATATAGGATTCGATCAGCTCGGCGACTGAGTCACCGACCAGCGGCACGATGCCCTGGTAGGCCTGCTGGCCAGGCGCAGGATCTTTCGGATCGAGAGTGATTGCGCAGCGCCCACGGCCTTCACGATTGATCAGCTCGCGCAGGCTTGCATCCGATGGGACCGGCTCATCGCGCAGCTTGGCGGTGGCGCGCAGGCTCAGGTCGGACTGGCATTCGACGACGAGCAATTTGACCGGCCCATCGCCGTGTACCTGCAGGATGAGTGCTCCGTTGAACTTGATGTTGCTGGCCAGCAGCGCCGCTGCAGCGACCATCTCGCCGAGCAGACGCTGTACCGGCAATGGGTAGTCGTGGTGCGCTGACATGGCCTGCCAGGCGCCCGTCAGGCGCACCAGGCCGCCGCGCACGTCGGCCCCTTGAAACATGAACTTCAGGAGGCGATCGGACACCTTCAGTCCAGGCGCACAAGTTCGGTCTTGTAGGCCGCGCCCCGGTCCAGATATTGCGCCGTGTTGGAGTGCATGCCGGCGATGGCCGCTTCAGTCAGCGTGCGCACGACGCGCGCCGGCGCGCCGACGACCAGCGAGTTGTCCGGGATGACCTTGCCTTCCGTGACCAGTGCACCCGCTCCGATCAGGCAGTTGCGGCCGATCTTTGCGCCATTGAGCACCACCGCCTGGATTCCGATCAGGCTGCCGGCGCCAATCGTGCAGCCGTGCAGCATGGCCTGATGTCCAACGGTTACATTGTCCTCGATCGTCAGCGGGAACCCCGGATCGGCATGCAGGACACAGGACTCTTGCAGATTGGACCCGGCGCCGACAAGGATCAGCTCGTTATCGCCACGAATTGACACGAACGGCCAGATGTTGGCTCCGGCCTCGATCCGCACCCGCCCGATGATCACGGCGTTCTCAAAAATGAAGGCCGTGGGATGGATCTCGGGGCGACGATCTGCAATCTGGTAGATGGGCATGGACTGTGGACTCGGGAGGTCGGCAGCGCGGAGAGGAAGGTCAATTCTACGCGGCGGTATTGCGCTGCACTTTTTCGCCGCTGGAGCAGGGCGCCTGAGCCGGCCCGAAAGCGTGTTTTGTCCCCTAGTTCGGACTAACCGATTACCGCGATCGCCGTCACGTGGGATCGAATCCGGCTACCAGCGTCGATAAAGTGGCTGGGACTGCTGGAGGATGCATGGAATTTGCGAAACTGTTTAGCACGCCGTTGGGCGAGTGGTTTGGGCGGGCCCGTGTGGCGACAGTATTGGCGGCCCCAAAGCCGGGTACCGGCGCTACCCTGTGTTGCGCCGGGTTGCGAATGACCGTGCAGGCCGGCTTGACGGATGAAATGTGGAACTGGCTCTCCGGACTGGGCTGGCGCGAATTGCGGCGCGGCGAGAGTCGATTGCGATTCCGACCCTTGCCCAGCACGCTCGTCTCTCGCCTGTACGATGTCTCACCCGAGGATCGGCAGCGGGTGCTGCTGGCGGCGATCCGCGAATCCAGCAAGCCGCAGGTCAGCACCCCGCGCCACGAGCGAGCACCGATCACCTGAGATTGCGGCGGTTGAATCGCCGGCCGAGTCTCGCTAGAGTGCAGTGCTGAAGGGATCCTGGCTAGTGAACCTCGTCGATCCGGTACGCGACCGGGTCCGCACTTTGTTGCGGATCCGCGTTTCTCGCGACCTTCCCCCCATCGGCACCCGGCCGGCCTTGGGCGCCCGCCTTACGTGCGACGACGTGCGCATGAGTGTGCAGGCTGGAATGAGCGAAAGCTTGTGGCGCTGGCTCGCAAGCAATGGCTGGCGCGAAGTGACGTTTCGCCCGGACCGCCGCCGCTACCGCGATATTCCCGCCGCCCTTGTTACGCAGCTGATCGACGCCGCGCCCGAAGAGCGGGCACGAGTGCTGCGTGCCGCCATTGCCAATGCCAGCTACCGGCCAAAACCAGCGCGAGCCGCGGTGTGGGAGAACACGCGGTCGTAGGCGGCAAGCGGCCATGGACTCTTGGCCGAACTTTTTCCGAGTTCCATGTCGGCGATCGCTTTGGCGCGACGGCATTGATCACGCCCCAACATCTGACTGACGGCGCAGCACTGATCGGCGATTTCAATCCACTTCACGTCGACCAGGAGTTCGCGCGCGCCTCGCCATTCGGCGGCTGCATACTTCACGGCGTCTTGACCTCGGCTCTTATCAGCGCGCCATTTGGCAATCTCGTGGCTGGTACGGCGCTTGGCTATCTTGAGCACAACGCGCGCTTCCTGGCACCGGTGCGCCCCGGAGATCGACTGACGATCGAGTGGTGCGTCACCGATCTTCAAGCGAAGCCAGCGGTGCAGGGCGGCATCGTGGTGGCCGAGGCCGAGGCGCGCAACCAGCACGGCACGCTGGTGGCAACCGCGCTCGGCAAAATGCTGGTCGCGAACTCGGCGGCGTAGGGGACGCATCCAGGCAAACCTGAACCTGCCGAACCGCGGAAAGCAGGCCGAGTCGACCACCACCTCGCCAATACGGCAGGCGGGACTAAGTCGACGCGAGCGGCGGGGGAGACCGTTGGCCGCGCTCAGGATCGGCGCAGCGATTCCGCCTGGCGTTCCTTTTCCAGCTCCCGCAAGACGCGGCGCTGCACCTTACCGGTCGTTGTCATCGGCAGTTCCGCCACGAATTCGATCTCCTTGGGATATTCGTAGGGCGCGAGCTTGCCGCGTACATGCTGCTGCAGTTGTTCGATCAAGGCGCTGGTGCCCGATTGGCCGGACGCCAGGACGATGAAAGCCTTGACCAGCGCGCCGCGCTCGGGATCCGGCTTGGGCACCACGGCGGCATTGGCAACGGCCGGGTGCTTGAGCAGGCAATTTTCGATTTCGCTTGGACCGATACGATATCCGGCCGCCTTGAACATGTCGTCGGTGCGGCCCTGATACCAGAGATAGCCGTCGGCGTCGATGCTCGCGAGGTCGCCGGTGCGGCTCCAGTCGCCGGTGAACTTGCGCGCTGTGGCTCCCGGATTCTTCCAGTACTCGAGAAAAAATACCGGGTCCGCATGGCCATGAATATCACGCCGATTGACTGCGATCTCGCCGACCTGGCCATTCGGCAGCTCGCGTCCCTCGTCATCGATGACCGCGACGCGGTGGCCGGGATATGGACGCCCCATGCTGCCGGCGCGTGCCGGCCACTTGGTGTGCGAATTTCCGACGATGTAGTTCATCTCGGTCTGGCCGAACATTTCGTTGACTGGGATTCCGAGCGCGTCACGACACCACTCGAACACAGTTTCGCCAACGGCCTCGCCTGCGCTCATGATGGCGCGCAGGCGCAACGAATAACGCCGGCGCGGAGCCTGCACCGACTTCATCATCATCTTCAGTGCGGTCGGAAACAGAAACGTGTTGGTTACTCCGTAGCGGGCAATCAGTTCGAACGCACTGTCCGGCGCGAAGCGTGCACGCGTGCCAACGATCGGAAAGCCGAAGTACATCGTCGGCAGCAACGCGTCCATCAGGCCGCCGGTCCAGGCCCAGTCGGCCGGCGACCAGAAGACATCGCCGTTGCGTGGAAACCAGTCCTGCGAGGCAACGAATCCGGGCAGGTTGCCGATCAGCGCCGAGTGCGGCATCAGCGCGCCCTTGGGCGGCCCGGTTGTGCCGCTGGTATAGACCAGCACGGCCGGATCGCTCGGCCGCGTGGCGATCGGCGCGAACGAGTCGCTGGCCGCACTCAGCAGTAGGCTCCAGCCCTGCGCGCTGTCGGCGCGTCCGCCAACCACGATCAGATGCGACAGCGCCGGACAGCGCGCGCGGATCGATTCGATGGCCGATTGCGCGCTCTCATCGATGATCGCGACAACCGCTTCGCTGTTCTGCAGACGGTACTCCAGAGCATCAGGTCCGAACAGCAGCGACAGGGGCATGACAACTGCCCCCATCTGATATATCGCGACATGTGCGATAGCGGTTTCGGGTCGCTGCGGCAGAACCAGGGCGACACGATCGCGACGCGTGACGCCGAGGGCGGCGAGGGCATTCGAAAGCCGATTCGCGTCGGCCTGGAGTGCGGCATACGTGTAGGCGGCGGGCGTGCCACGCTCGTCTTCGTAGTACAGCGCGACGCGCGACCTTTCCTGCGCCCAGCGCTGGCAGCAAACCGCGGCGATGTTGAACTCCTGCGGCACATGCCAACGAAACGATTGGTAGAGCGCCTGATACTGATCGCGCATGCCCGCCTCGGTTGAGAACACCTCGCTTCCTATAATCGCCGAACCATGGCCCGCACGCAAACCCACCCGTGACTAATTCAACCAACGCTTATCGCGTCTCTCAGTCGCAATTCATCGAGGTGCGCACGCTTCGGTATCACCTGCGAATGTGGGGCGATGAAGCGACGCCGGAACGCACGCTGGTCATGCTGCACGGCTGGATGGACGTGTCGGCCTCGTTCCAGTTCGTGGTCGATGCGCTAGGGGCCGGCTGGCGGGTGATCGCACCGGACTGGCGCGGCTATGGGCTGAGCGCGTGGTCGGGCGACAGCTACTGGTTTGCCGACTATCTCGCAGATCTGGAGTCTGTGCTTGACCAGGTGAGCGGCAGCGCCGCGGTGAATCTGGTCGGTCACAGCATGGGCGGCAATATTGCGCTGCTGTACGCCGGCATTCGCCCGCAGCGCGTGCGATCGGTAGTGAACCTCGAAGGATTCGGCTTGCGGGATTCCCAGCCGTCCCAGGCGCCGGCGCGTTATGCACAGTGGCTCGACGAATTAAAGCAGGCATCCGCGATGCGCGATTACGGATCACCGGGCGAAGTGGCCGCACGTCTGCGCCGGACCAATCCGCGCCTGACGCCCGAGCGCGCCGAATTTCTCGCGCCACATTGGGCCCATCTCGATGGCGCGGGTCGCTGGCGGGTGGCAGGCGATCCGGCGCACCGGATCATCAGTCCGGTCCTGTATCGGCTGGAGGAAGTGTTGGCCTGCTGGCGGCGCGTCACCTGCCCGGTCCTGTGGGTGCGGGCGGCGGAAACCGAGGTGATGAAGTTTGTTGATCAGGATCCGGCCTCCGCCCTGGCCGAGGTCGAACGTCGGATGCGGGCCGTGCCGGATGTCCGTAGCGAGGTCGTCGAGAATGCCGGCCACATGCTGCACCATGACCAGCCGGACATCGTCGCAGGCCTGATTGCGAATTTTGTCAGTCAGGTAAATCTCGCTTCCGGCGCTGAAAGAGGCGTCTCTCGCACGGCCCGGTAAAATCGCGCTAATGCCCGACCAACGCGGCCGCAGTCTCCTCGATCTGCGCGCCGACCTTCACTCCCATTCGGTTCACTCCGACGGCACGCTGAGTCCGCGCGCGCTGGTCGAGCGCGCTGCCGCGCGCGGAGTTGAACTGTATTCGCTCACTGACCACGATGAGACCTGCGGGCTGGCCGACGCAGAGGCGGCGGCGCGGGAGCTCGACTTGCCATGGGTCCCGGGCGTCGAGATCTCGGTGAGCTGGGGCAACACGACCGTGCACGTTGTCGGGCTCGGCATCGATGCGGCCTGTGCGGAACTGCAGCGCGGACTGGCCGAGGTCCGGGCCGGGCGTGACCAACGGGCGCGCGAGATGGCGGCGGGCCTGAACGCGGTCGGGGTGCAGCATTCGTATGAAGGCGCAATCGCGCTCGCCAGCAATCCGGCCATGGTTTCGCGCACCCACTTCGCACGCTTTCTCGTGCTGACGGGTGTTTGTCACGACGTGCGCGACGTGTTTCAGCGATTTCTGGTCGCGGGCAAGCCGGGCTATGTACCGCATCAATGGGCGAATCTGGCCGACGCGGTGCAATGGATCAGCACAGCCGGAGGCGTCGCTGTGATGGCGCATCCGGGCCGCTACCGGATTGGGGCGCTGGCGCTTCACGAACTGTTGACGGAGTTCCGCACTGCCGGCGGCGTGGCGCTTGAAGTCGCCACCAGCAGCCATACTGAGGCAGATATCGCACGCTTCGGTCGCATTGCGCAGGAATTCGGATTTGAAGTGTCGCGCGGCAGCGATTTCCATGCACCCGACGAGGCGGACAAGGTCGAACTCGGCATGGCGCTCACTTTGCCGCCTGGCCTGACTCCGGTCTGGCATCGCTTTGTAGACGCTCGCGTAAAGGCGCTCTGAGCCGATGGCGCAGCTGCTTTCCGTCCATCCGCTCGACCCGCAGCTGCGCCAGCTGCGTCACGCGGCGCAGATTCTCGAGCATGGCGGCGTCGGCGCGATGCCAACCGATTCGTGCTACGCCCTGGTCTGTCATCTCGATGACAAGGCTGCCGTGGACCGCATCCGCGCGATCCGGCGCATCGACGAGCGTCACTTGCTTACTGTGATGTGTCGCGATCTGTCAGACATCGGCCAGTACGCCAAGGTCGACAATCGCACGTTCCGACTCCTGAAGGACGCCACGCCCGGCCCGTACACACTGATCCTCGAGGCGACGCGCGAAGTGCCGCGCCGGCTGTCGCATCCATCGCGCAAGACGATCGGATTGCGCGTGCCGGACAATCCGGTCGCGCTCGGACTGTTGTCAGTTCTGGACCAGCCGTTGATCAGCACCACACTGCAGCTGCCGGGAGACGAACTGCCGCTGAACGATGCCGAGATGATCCGCGAACGCCTGGAGCATCAGATCGATTTCATCCTGGACGCCGGGCCCTGCGGGGTTGAACCCACCACCGTTGTCGATCTGACCGGCGCGCACGCCATGGTAGTAAGGTTGGGCAAGGGCGATCTCGCCCGGCTCGGGCTTTGATTTCATCACTCCCTTGCCAGCCGGCCTGCGCGCATCCGACTGCTAGACTGACTCGCATGGACGGCATCATCCAGACGGTCACCGTCTACGCGATCCCGGTGCTGCTGGCCATCACCTTGCATGAGGCGGCGCACGGCTATGTCGCGCGCCTCTTTGGCGATTCGACTGCCACCATGCTAGGTCGCGTGACCCTTAACCCGCTAAAACACATCGACCCGGTTGGCACCGTGATCGTCCCATTGGCCATCGTGCTGCTGTCCAAGCTGGCGGGCGGTGCCGGGTTTCTGTTCGGCTGGGCCAAGCCGGTGCCGGTCAACTTCGCCAATCTCAGACATCCAAAGCGCGACATGATCTGGGTCGCGGCGGCGGGGCCGGCAGCAATCTTCTGATGGCGATCGGCTGGGCGCTGGTGATGAAGGGCCTGGTGGAAACCGGCGTCGAGGAGCGATTCTTCCTCGAAATGTGCCGTGCCGGCATTTTCGTCAATATTGGCCTGATGGCCCTGAATCTCCTGCCGCTGCCACCGCTCGACGGGGGACGCATCCTGGTGGGCCTGCTGCCTGATCGCTGGTCCTATGCCCTGTCCAGAGTTGAGCCCTACGGCTTCTTCATCCTGATCTTCCTGCTGGCGACCAATACGCTGTGGTTCTTCCTGCAGCCGTTCTACGAGTTCGGCGTCGGCATCGTTCGCATTGTTTGTCTAGAACTCCGCTCAAGAATGTTCGAAGATCGAGTTTTGTCCGGCATGCGCCCTACGGGCTCGCTGCATATTGGTCACTTTCACGGCGCGCTGAAGAACTGGATCAAGTTGCAGGACGAGCATCCGTGCTTCTTCTTCGTGGCCGACTGGCATGCGCTGACGACGCATTACGAAACCCCGGATGTGCTGGAGGCGAGCGTCTGGGACATGCTGATCGACTGGTTCGCCGCCGGCCTGGATCCGCAGAGGGCGACGATCTTCATCCAGTCACGCGTGCCGGAACATGCGGAGCTTTTTCTGCTCCTATCGATGGCCACGCCGCTCGGCTGGCTCGAGCGCGTGCCGACCTACAAGGACCAGATCGAGAAGATCAAGGATCGCGACCTGTCGACCTATGGCTTTCTCGGCTATCCGTTGATGCAGGCGGCGGACATCCTGATCTACCGTGCCACCATGGTGCCGGTGGGCGAGGATCAGGTTCCGCATATCGAGATGACGCGCGAGATCGCGCGCCGCTTCAATCATCTGTTCGGACGCGAACCCGGCTTCGAGGAAAAGGCGAGCGCGGCGGTCAAGAAGCTCGGTAGCAAGCGCGCCAAGCTTTATCACGATCTGCGCACCCGCTATCAGCAGCAGGGTGACGACGACGCGCTCGAGCAGGGTCGTGCCCTGCTCGGTCAGGCGCAGAGCCTTTCGATGGGTGACCGCGAACGCCTGTTCGGCTACCTCGAGGGCGGCGGCCGCCTGATATCTGACTGAGCCCGGTGTGCGCCTGACGGAAACCCCGAAGTTGCCTGGTCTCGATGGACAGAAGATGTCGAAGAGCTACGGCAATGACGTGTTGATGCGCGAAGACCCAAAGGTGTTGACCGAAAAGATTCGCCGCATGATTACCGATCCGGCACGCGTGCGTCGCAACGACCCGGGCGACCCTGAACGCTGCCCGGTCTGGCAACTTCACAAGCTGTACTCGACGACACAGACGCAGGACTGGGTGGTGAAGGGCTGCAAGAGCGCGGGCATCGGCTGCCTCGACTGCAAGCAGCCGCTGATCGACAGCATGCTGCGCGAGCAGGGACCGTGGCGGGAACGCGCGCAGCCGTATCTGGACGATCCCTCGCTGTTGCGTTCGATCGTCGCCGATGGCTGTGATCGAGCCCGCCATGTCGCTCAGGAAACCATGCGTGACGTGCGCGAGGCCATGGGCCTTGACTACGACTGAGCCTGAATCCGGCGAGTTCAGCGACCACAGGCTGCGTTCCAATCCGCTCGCATCGCAGCCCTCGGCCTGGGTCGTGCGCTTCGGGCAAAGCCTGAGGCCGGGAGCGCGGGTGCTGGATCTCGCATGCGGGCATGGCCGGCAGGCGGCCTGGTTCGCGCTGCGCGGATGTCAGGTGACTGCGGTCGACGTTGATCCGGCCTGCGAAGCCTCGCTAAGGCAGCATCCGGGAGTCCGCTTTGTCCTCGCCGACCTTGAGGCCGGGCCGTGGCCGCTGGCCGATGAGCGCTTTGATGCCGTAGTGGTAGTGCACTATTTGCACCGACCGTTGCTGGCTCGGATCCGGGCTGCGCTTGCGCGGGATGGACTCCTGATCTACGAGACGTTTGCCACCGGCAACGAGCGGTTCGGCCGGCCGCGCAATCCGGACTTCCTGCTCAGGCCCGGCGAATTGCTGACGGCGTTTCGCCGGTCTTCGCGTCATCGCTTTCGAAGACGGGCATGTGTTCGAACCACCGGCCATGATTCAGCGCCTGGCGGCCCTGAACTGCGAACCAGATCGCCCGGCACCGGTCGAAGCGCTGGCGATCTGAGAGAGCAGCCGGACGCACGGCCCGGTAGAATCGCGGGCTTGGAAAATTGCCTGTAAGAGGAAACACCAGGATCATGATCAAGGGCAGCATCGTCGCGATCGTTTCGCCGATGCACGAGGATGGTGCGCTCGATTTCGACGCGTTCCGTCGGCTGATCGACTGGCAGGTCGCCGAGGGGACGAGTTCCATCGTCGCGGTCGGCACGACCGGTGAGTCGCCGACGGTGACTCCGGAGGAACATGGCGAGCTGATCCGGGTGGCCGTCGAGGCCGCACGGGGCCGTGTGCCCATCATCGCCGGCACCGGCGGTAACTCCACGGCCGAGGCCATCGAGCTGACCCGGCATGCAAGGAAGGTCGGCGCTGCGGCGACGCTGCAGGTCGTGCCGTACTACAACAAGCCGACGCAAGAAGGTCTGTACCGCCACTTTCGCACGATCGCCGAGACCGTTGACCTGCCGATGATCCTCTACAACGTGCCCAGTCGCACTGTGGCCGATCTCGCCAACGACACCACGGTCAGGCTGGCAGCCGTACCCGGAATCATCGGGCTGAAGGACGCCACCAGTGATCTCGCGCGCGCGGCTGACCTTCTCAAGCGCCTGCCGCCGGAGTTTGCGCTCTACAGCGGCAACGATGACACGGCGTTGGCGCTGATGCTGCTCGGCGGCCACGGTGTGATTTCGGTCACCGCGAACGTCGCGCCGCGTCTGATGAGTGAACTGTGCAAGGCGGCGCTGGGCGGCGACCTCGCACGCGCGCGTGCAGTGAACAACCAGTTGCTGGCCGTGCATATGAAATTGTTTGTCGAGCCCAATCCAATCGCGGTCAAGTGGGCCTTGGCGCGCATGGGCCGTATCAAGGGCGGTATTCGCCTGCCACTGCTGCCGCTGTCGAGCGGCGCGGAGCCAGTCGTTCTGGCGGCATTGAAGGACGCGGGCGTCGTCCAGGAGCATTGAAGATGGTTGACATGATGGGTGCTCGTCTGATGATGGCGGGCACGGTGATTTCCCTGGCAGGATGCACGTGGACAGGCAGCATGTTCAGTGCCGACAAGATCGACTACCAGGCTGCCAAGACACGTACCACGCCGCTCGAGGTTCCACCGGACCTGTCGCAGCTGCCGAGGGATGAACGATTCCAGGTGCCCGATCGGCCGCAGTCCGTGACGGCATCGGGAGGTGGCGCGCGCCCGGTAGGCGCCGGTGCCGCATCCGGCCCGGCCGTTGTGCCGACTGCAGTGATCGCAAAAATCGAACGCCAGGGCAATCAGCGCTGGCTTGCGGTCAATCTGCCGCCCGAGAAGGCTTGGCCCATCCTGATCGACTTCTGGCCCAGCATCGGGCTGCGCGTCGAGAAGTCCGATCCTGCGGCCGGCGTGATGGAGACGACCTGGTCCGAAAACCGGGCGAAATTGCCGCAGGACATCATTCGCGCCACCCTGGGCAAGGTACTGGACTCGGCCTATTCGACCGGCGAGCAGGACAAGTTTCGTGCCCGGATTGAGCGCACGGCTGATGGTACCTCGGAAATTTTCGTGAGCCACCGCGGAGTGATCGAGGTGTATACCTCCACCGCACAGGATCGCACCGCCTGGCAACCTCGGCCGAACGACGCTGAACTCGAAGCAGAGATCCTGCAGCGGCTGCTGGTCAGGTATGACACCACCACTGCCAAGCCGGCGGTCGCGACCACCGCCGCAGGGACACCCGCAACCGGTGCAGCTGCAACTGGGGCGGCGGCTGGCGCAACTGCAATGCCCGCGAAGGCGCGCCTGATCAAGGGCGCTGACGGGCGAACTGAACGAGTGGAGGTCGATGAGGCGTTTGATCGGGCGTGGCGCCAGATCGGACTTGCGCTCGACCGTGGTGGCTTCACTGTCGAAGATCGCGATCGCGTCAAAGGGCTTTACTTCGTACGCTATCTGGATCCCGAATACGAAGCCAAGGCCCGAGATCAGCAGGGCTTTCTGACCAAGCTGTTCGGTCGCGACAAACCGATCCCAGCGCCCCAGTACCGGGTCCAGGTCGAACAGCAGGGCGCGTCGCGGACGGCCGTGCTCGTCTTCGACAAGGATGGCAAGCCCGAGCGCACGCCGGTTGGCGACCGCATCCTTGCGCTGCTCAGTGACCAACTCCGCTAGGTTGGCGCGCAGTGCTGCGCGTCTGCAGTCTCGGCTCCGGAAGCGGCGGCAATGCACTGATTGTTGAAGCCAGCGATGGTGGCAAGCCGCTGCGCGTGCTGGTCGACGACGGATTCAATCTTCGGCAGTTGGTCGCGCGACTGACGCGCGCCGGGCTGGCGCTCAACGATCTGTCGGCAGTGTTTGTCACGCATGAGCACTCCGATCACGTCAGTGGCGCGGCGGCCCTGGGCCGCAGGGCGAGGATTCCGATCTACTGCACTGCCGGCACGGCTGAAGCGGCAGCGCTGGCCGATGGCAGCTGGCAAAGAATTGAATCCGGCCGGCGTGTCATGCTCGGACCCTTGGCCATCGATCCATTCTCGGTGCCCCACGACGCGGCCGAACCGGTCCAGTTCGTCTTCAGCGATGGCGATCGGCGTGCGGGACTGCTGACCGATGTCGGCGAGCGCTCGGAACTCATCATTGACGCGCTCTCAGGAGCGCATGCTCTGCTGCTGGAGTGCAACGATGATGCACACCTGCTCCGCACTGGACCTTATCCTCCTGTTCCTGAAGGCGCGCATCGCCGGTGCGCAGGGACACTTGTCGAACGCGCAGTCAGCGGAGTTGCTGGCTGCGCTTGACCGCAGCCGACTTGGCTGGATCGCCGCCATGCATCTGTCCAGTTCAAGTAACACTCCAACCCTGGCACAAACCGCGCTGGCCGAGGTACTTGACTGCGGTCTGGCCGACGTCGCGGTGGCCGACCAGGAATTGGGCCTGGACTGGCGATCGGTTTGAGTGCACGCCTGACTGCCTCGATGCGCAGCTTGGTGATGTTCGCGTTTTTGGGCAAGAAGCAACAATGAACACCGCCTGGGCGCGGTGATCATCGCGCCTTTAATGCAACCCGCCGTCCAAGGTTTTCGAGATGCGCCAAATCTGCCAAGCGCGCTTCAAGGTCCGGTTCGCGACGTTGTGGTCCAAGGGTTTGTTCAAACTCAACAAGCAACGCCGCTCCATCACCGGAAATGCACAATTGCGCGCGCTCGCGACGGCACTTCGAAGCATCATTTCCGCGCGGTCCGCGTCTTCGGGTGCACTATCGCGGACGACCAGAGCTTCGATTCTGCGCACCTCAGCTTCGAGCCATCGACTCCCCGCCGGCAACAGCTCGACGGCTCGGGCCGCCGACGACTTCGCCGCGCCCATGCGTCCGACCCGGCGCTGAGCGTCGGCCAGGTTGGCGAGATGGCCGGCAAGCGCCAATAGAAACTCGACCGAATCGAAGGCCGCGATGCCTTGTTCGATGGCCGCGATGCCCTGCGCCAAGGCTCCGCGTTGGCACATCGCCCAGCCAAGAAATGCCAGGCCGTGTGCACGAAAGCCGGCAAGCCGATGTTGTTCCGCGAGCGTCAGAAGTCGTCGCGATTCGTGCATCAAGTTGTCGGTAGCCTCACACAAACCGAACACCCACCCGCCGACGTAGCAAAGCGGGATGCCGGTCGAATGAGGATGGCGGATCGCGTCTGCCGTTCGGAGAGCGTCGATGCCCATGTCCAGCGCCGCGTCCACGTTGCCAAGGCAGAACTGCGTGAGGCTGAGCACGGATTTGGTATGAACCTCCGTGTTCTGTCCGAACATGTGCGTAGTGGCTTCGTCGCGCTCGGGACGGTAGAGGTTCAGCGATGTCTCGAGATGCTCCTTGGCCTTGGTCGCCTGGCCCTGGGCAAACAGGACCATTCCGAGCATCCGGTGCCCGATAACGCGGGCGGACTCATTCGAAGAACGCTCCGCCAGCGAAAGGAACAGCCTGGCAATCTGTTCCGCCTCTTCGCTGTTGCCCCGGCAATTGGCGAAGGTGAATTTGCCAAAAACGAAAGGAAAGATGAGCGGGGTCGGCTCGCCGTCCTGGCAGATTTCGAGACCGCGTTCGCAGCACACCGAAAGTTCGCGCGAGGTCGCGCTCTGCGTCGCCAGGATGGAACTCATCAGCGAAACCTGCAGCTTGAGTTCAAGTTCGCGGCGCTGCTCTGGCACGCTGATCCGGTCAAGCAGTCCCAGGCCCTTGCGCAAATGTCCAACCGCCTCAACATGAGCCGATCGCTGGTTGGCAGTCGCGCCTGCGAGTAGCCAGGCTTCGGCTGCTTCCGCAAAAACTCCGGCCTCGGTCAGGTGATGAGCCATGACCTCCGGAATCGCGGGGCGCACTCCCGCCCGCTCGCGCAGTACCGCGACGATCCGGCCATGCATTGCGCGTCGTTCGGTCTGCACCATGGACTCGTACGCCATGCGTTGGAGCAATGCGTGACAGAACTCGAAACGCACTTCCTCTCCATAGGGCTTCGCCAGGAGGATCTCCGCATTTACCAGGGCCTCGAGCGGCTCCGCCACGATTACGGCTGTTTCCTGCAAGACCGCGAAAAGGAAGTCGGGCGTGAACGATCTGCCTATGCAGGCCGCTGCCTGCACGATCCGCCGGCCACCCTTCAGACGATCGAGCCGTTCGGACATCATCTGAGCGAGCATCAACGGCATTCCGGCCTGTCGACGGACTTTGCCGGGTATCTCGAGGCGCTCGTCCAGAAGCGAAATGACGAGTTGCTCGAGGAAAAGAGGTACACCGTCAGCCGCAATCACCGCGTCAGCAACGATATCGTCAGCCAGTATTTCGGCGCCCGGGACGGTCCTCGCGAGCTCGAGGCATTCCTGAAGCCCAAGCTGCTCAAGCTGGACCGCCTCGACTACTTCGGGAAGAGTCGGGCCAGGGGGAAACGCGCGCATCGTCAGCAGCACCAGGATGGGCGTGTCTTTCAGGGTGGCACAGACCTCAAGCAGCAGTTCTGCCGACGATGGATCGAGCCAATGCGCGTCCTCGATCCACAGAATGGTCGGCTTTTCCCGCGCGATCCTGGCGATGACGGAAAGCACAAACTCATACTGCTTGCGTTTGAACATCTGCGGCGTCGGAGCAATTGCTGCGGTCGCGCCGGCTTCACTCAAGCCCACCAGGCTTGCGACTATCTCCATGTTCTCCGAGGAATGAAGGCCCAGTCCTTCGAGCAGGACCGATAGCTTTTGGGCGCATTCAGGCTCGCTGTCCTCGTGCGTCAAACCGGCCCTGGCCCAAAAAAAACTTCCTACAGGGAATAGGGGCGTGCGAGCGAAGATTTCATGGCAATTCGCCTGCAGAAGTGTCGCGTCGGCAACCTCAGGCAGGCCGCAGAACTCCAGCACGAGGCGGGTCTTGCCGACGCCGGCTTCCCCGACCACGGCTACGCACTGGCAAAACGAGCCTTCCAGGGTGGACTGCCATCGCGTGAGAATTCGCTTGACGGACGCGTCGCGACCCACCATTCGCGTCGCACCCCGTTGCTGTCGGGCCGACTTTTGTCCGGTGTCGCGCAACACACTGACGGCACGGAACACCGCCACCTCGCGCGAGAGACCCTTGATCGGCCGTGACCCGAGCGCCTCGCACTCAATGAGTCCATCTACCAGTTCCATCGTTTCCTGACTCATCAATATCCCGCCAGGAGGTGCTTCGGTTTGCAACCTCGCTGCGAGGTTTGCAACATCACCCACAGCGCCGGGGACCCCGGTCCCAAAGCTCAGTTGCTCGGGTGCCATCAACACATGGCCGGAATGAACCCCTATCCGTGCGGATAGCGCAGGAAGGCGCTTGCCCTGCACCTCAGTGTCGATTTCAATCATGCGCCGCTGGAGTTCCAGCGCGGCCCGTACGGCGCGCTCAGCATCGCGCTCATGTGCGTGAGGAAAGCCGAAGTAGACAAGAATGCCGTCGCCGGCGAACCTCGCGACGAAGCCCCCGTAGCGTTCCATGATCGTCAGAGCCAGCTTCTGGTACCGACTCTGGAGCATTCCCAGATCCTCGGCATCCAGTCGCTCCGAGAGCTCGGTGTACCCGACCAGGTCGACGAATACGATCGTGAGAAACCGACGTTCGGGATTCTCGGGCCGGTTTTCAACGGTCCCGAGTGTCGACTGGGCGTCTCTGGTGGTGGTCATTGCGTCGATCTGGCCCGAACTTTTTCGAGTCCAGGAGTGATCCGGACCCGATTCTGGCTGAGGCACCCCTCCTTTTTATCCAGAATAGTAGCTCCGGACTTCCTGCGCCCATCATTTGTCGGCGTTCGTCTTGACAGCTTGCGCGGTTGTTGCTTCCATTGAGATGCAGAACAGCCAAGGTGGGGGGCGCATGGGATTTCTGTCGTCAAGCGGTGCTCCAGGGGTTGCCGATCTCCAGCCCGACTGCCGTTCGGCAACTCCGCCGAAGTTGCGCGCCCTGGTGGTCTGCGCCCATCTTCGCCCTAGCCGCGACAAGCGCCGGTCGAGCTACTTCATGCAGCCGATTTCAGGCTTGCATGTCGGGTCGCTGATCGATCAGCAACGCTTCGACGTGCGCTTGCATCACGAAGACTGGCATGGACCGTTCAATACGACCGACTGTGCCGGATACGACGTCGTTTTCCTGGCTGGCCTTCAGCCCGACTTCGATCGGATGCGCCAGCTCGTCATTCTTCTTTCGGAAGGCTGGCGCCAAGGTGGTTGGAGGAGGGAGTATCTGCACCTCGTTCCCCGAGTTCGCGACTCGATTTTTCGACGCGGTCTGCGTCGGAGGGGTGGACAGCGTGCCTGAAGTCATTTCGGATTTCCTTGGGGGTACCCTCAAGTCGATCTATCGCTCCCCGACAGACCGGATTTCGAACTACACAATCGACTACACACTATTCCCCCGCAACGGCATCAATCCGTTTCTGCACCTGATGGAGTCGTCGCGGGGCTGCAGTTTCAAGTGCACTTTTTGCGTCATTCCGGCCGAGTTCGGTACCCATGTCCGGTATGACCTGAAGACCCTGGCGGATAGCCTCGAAAGCGCACTTTCGTCGAGCCCGTGGTGGAGCTTTCGCCGCTGGTATCCGATGGTCATGTTCCTGGACAACAATTTCTCGGACGATCGCGCGCACATGCTGCGAGTCGCAGAGTTGATGCGCTCCCATCCCAGGATTCGAGGCTGGGGCGCGTTGGTGACGCAGAACGTCTTGCACGACCGCGAGCTGATCAAGCACCTGGCCAGGTCCAAATGCATGGTGGTCTTCGCTGGAGTCGAGTCGCTGGACCATGAAATGCTGCGACGGTACAACAAGAAGCAGAACCTCAGCCGGCGCCATAGTGTCTCCGACGACATCGCCTTCGCAGAATCGCAGGGCATCGCTATCTGTTACGGCTATCTGTTTGATCACCGACATCAAACCGCCGCCGAAATGGAGCGGCAGATCCGATCGATCGCGCAGAATCCGTTGCTGCCGATGCCGGTCTATCTGAGCGTGATTGCGCCGCTCGCGGGTACGGCGAGCTTCTGGGACGACCTGCGGATGGGCCACCTCGCCCCGAATCTGCGCCTGCGTGACCTCGACGGCGAGACGATCGGGCATTCGCAACTGGCCGATCGCTCGGAGGCTATTGTCGACTTCATCGAGCGCATGTTTCGCCGTCCGTGGACCGTGGTCGGTCGCTTCGGCATTTTGATCAAGACAATCCGCCGGATCGTCCGCGCCCGCACGCTCAATCCGGTGCGCTGGTACGTGATTGCGTCAGCCAACTTCCACTGCTTCCTTTGGTCAAGCGCCACGCCGACCCACCCGCGGACCTATATGGCGGGCAGCGATGCTCTTGACCCGCAATACTTCGAGCAGCCGGGCGACTTGTCGGAGGATGATCGAATTCGCTACTTCGATCCGATCGCGATCACCGATGCCGAAGGCGGGCCGGCGGAATGGTTGAAGCCCTACCTGCCGGTGGTGACCAAAGCGGTCGCGCGGCCGATGGCTTTTCGAGTCCCGGCTCGCCAGCGAGGGCTCGCCATGAAGTACGAGGAAGCCCGGGACGTCGCGCAACTCGCCGATCTCGATTGTGCGATCGATGAGTTCATCGCGGAGTACAGGAAATCAAGAAGGCCGCCGGAAGAGCGTCAGACCGTCATACTGTTTCCGGGCGGTGCTGGTTGCCAACTGAAGCGGTCTCCCGATAAGTACCCTTCGGGTGACATTACTAACCCTTCAACCTATGACTACGTCTGGCTCAATTGTTTGACCTTCATCGGTGCTGCGCTCTTCCTCAGGATGGAGCGGAGCAAGGACGGTGTCTACATGGAGGCCGACCAGCACATCATCATCGCTAGCGGATCGGTGCAGCTATTTGGAGAAACGCCCTACGACGACTTCATCGACTGGTGTAGGCCCCGAGGCATCGATCTGTTCGTCTACGGTTACGACTGGCGGCGTCCCTTCGAGGATTGCGCTCGATTCTTCGTGATGAAGTTCTTGCCGCACTTTCAGAAGCGCGTCATCGAAGGGTGCAGCACGAATCCGTTGGCCAAGTTGTCGCTCCTGGGCCACAGCCTGGGCGGGATGCTCGTGAATTGGATTCTCCGTAACCATCACGACGAGATCGAAAAGATTGGTCATTGGCACAGGGCGGTCACTGTGGCAACGCCGTTCTATGGTTACGCGGAGCAGATGCCTCGATGGTTCGCGGGTCAGTGGCCTCTCAACTTTCTTGGCACGGAAGAGGTGGTGCGGGTGATCTCTTCGTTTCCCGCGTTTTACACAGTGAACTTTCTCGACATGGAGACCTACGACCACAACAAAGAGTTGCTTGAAGCGGATCCGTCGTACCCGCTAGCCGATTACCCAAGCAGGGACCATGCCAATCCCAGCCTTCGCGTGGATCCCTACAATCCGGGGATAAATGAAGACTTGGTGCGTTATCCGACTCAGAAAAAGACGGGATTCGACATGGCTGAGTTAGGTCGGGCGCTCAAGGTTTTCCAGAGTCTGGCTGCGCCTATCGTTGACGCAAGCTTGTCGACGAAGTTCTTCAATATCCGGGGCGTCTTGCCGAATCCGGACACGCATGGAAGCACGCGGTGGGGCTGGATCGATCCGGACTTCGACCCGGATGTCGACGACTCGCCGATCTTTTTGCATGAGGACGTGCCTGGAGACGGCACGCAGCCGGCTTGGACCGCGCGCCTTGCTAGCCTGCCTCGCGACAATGTCATCAACGCAATCGGCGACGATGTTGAGCACACGTTCATCATGAACGCGACCGTGGTGCTCGAAAAGCTCGCCGGTGTGTTCGACGTACCGAAAGAAGTTCGTGAAGAAAGGCCGAAACGGGAGGACCGCCCCGCAATTGCGTCGTCTGCCGTGGCAATGGACTTCATTCGGGATCTTCATGATCATTTCAAGGACCGCCCACTCAAGTCGTTAAAGGACGCCGACGAGGAAGTTCAGAGTTACTTGGTTTCCCGCGGTCGTTCACGCTATTCAATCAGTTCGATAGCCCGCCGGATCCTGATCGATCTAGCAAGACCAATGCGGAACTGAATCGCCTGGCACAAGCGAACGAACATGCCACGCGGCGGTGCATGGAACTCACGCAATTCACTCGCAACCACGTTCTGCGGAAACGACTGGAGAACAGCAGGGAGCGCAGGTGATGAGTTACGAAACTACGCGGGACAGCGAGCAGTTGCGGATCATGGATCCTGCAATCGACGACTTCATCGATCGCTACAACAATTCGAGTGGACCCGCCGCGGGTCCGCGGCAGACGATCTTTCTGTTCCCAGGCGGCACGGGGTCGAGGCTAAGGCGCGCAACCAAGCCGTACGTTGACGGTGCCGCGGGAGTGCAGATGTTTGCCTACGACGACGTCTGGGTGACTCCCATGACCGTCCTGGGCGGCGCCCTCGACCTGAAGATGACGAAGACCGCGGGAGGCAAGTACCGGGACAAGGACAACCGTATCGTCGTTGCCGACGGCGACGTCAATCTGCTGGGTTGCGGCGTATACGACGCCTTCACAGCATGGTGCGATCGGAAGGGTCTCGACTGGTTTGTCTTCGGGTGGGACTGGCGGCGACGGCTCGATCACATCGGCGCGTTCTTCCTCAAAAAATTTCTCCCGTATTTCAAGGCTCGCGTCCAGAACGGCTGCAACAACGCCGACCCGCTCCTCACCTTCTCACTGATTGGGCACAGTGCGGGCGGGATGGTCGTCAACTGGATCCTGCGCAAGAACCATCCCAACGGCGCCAACTTGCAAAAGGCAATCACGGTCGCCACACCATTTTATGGCTACGCGGGCCAGGTGCACCGCTGGTTCGAGGGGGAGTCCTACCTCAACGGCTTCTTCGACATCTACAAGAAAGGCATCATCAAGACACTGTGCTCGTTTCCGTCCTGCTACGCATGGCAGTTTCTCGACCACCAAACGTTCGCGCAGAACCAGGTTGCGCTCGCAGCTGACCAGAATTTCAAGCTGTTGACCTATCCAAGCCTCGACAAAACCACCGGCACTGTCGCCGATCCCTACAAGCCCAAGACAAACGGCAACCTATCCAGGTATCCGTCGGCGAGCTCATCCGGATTCGACAAGAAGGAACTCAAGCAAGGACGGATGCTCGCGCGATACCTCGCGTCCCCCCTAGTACCCGCGCTCGCGCAGAAGTTCGTAAACATTCGCGGCGTCACCAGCGCCAGCGGCACCATCGGCAGTACGAATTGGGACTGGGTGCCGCCGACCGACCCGACGCCGATTGCGGATGGCGCCAGCGTACCGGGCGACGGCACGCAACCAGCGTGGACAGCCCGGCATGCAGGCTTGGCCGCCGCACTTCCGAGTAGTTTGATCACTGTCACAGGAGGCGTTGACGTCGAACATATGCTCATCATGAATTCCGCCAAGACGCTTGGCGCGCTCGCGAGCGTGCTGGGTGTTTGAGGAGCGACGATGATCAGGAAGACGAGAAAGGTTCCGGTTACGACCGTGTCTTCAAGAGGAGGCGCTGGCGTTCGTGCGGGACCTCCAGAAGGCCTTTACTAAGACTCCGAGGTCCAAAGCAGAGCAGGAGCGCCTGCGCGAATATCTCGCGAAGTTCGACGCCGAGACCTTGAGGAGCGTCGGGCGCCGAGTACTAATGGACATCCTCAAGCGGCCAGCCAGAACGATACCTCCCGACTATGTTCCGTCGACAGATTCAGTCGTCAAACCGAGTCCGCGGAAAGGCGCTACCTCCCTCGCAAATGAACGCAGCAAGTCCGGAAGAGTCAAGGCCGATTCCGCCAAGTCTGCAGCGGTACGCCGTAGCCGGAACTCCAGACAGCGATAAGACAGAAGGCGCCGGCCATGACCTATGACGAAACCAGGGACCTCGAGCAAATCGATCAGACCAATCATGCGATCGATGATTTCATTACGCGCTTCAACAATTCAAGTGCGCCTGCGGCGAATCGACAAACCGTAATCTTGTTTCCTGGCGGATTGGCGTCGAAGCTCAAGCGGGCGGAAACAAGATTCAAGAGTAGCGTTGCCGGTCCGCAGTCGTTCCGTTACCGCACCATTTGGCTCGACGCAGGTTCGCTCACGGGCGACGCATTGAACCTACAGATGACGAAGGTCGGGGCGGGTGAGTACAGAGACAAGGACGACCGCATCATCGTCGCCGACGGACCTGTCGAAGTTCTTGGATGCACGCCGTACGACGGATTTACAAGGTGGTGCGACAAGAAGGAAATTGATTGGTTCATTTTCGGCTATGACTGGCGGCGTCGACTGGACCACGTCGTCAGGTTTTTCGTCGACAAGTGGCTTCCGCATTTTCAGGAGCGCGTCAAAGACGAGTGCAACAACGCCGATCCGCTGCAGAATTTCTCGCTCGTGGGTCATAGTCAAGGCGGCATGATTGTCAATTGGATCCTGCGCGACAACGCTCCGATCGTGACCAACATGCGCAAGGCCATCACAGCGGGCACGCCGTTTTACGGGTACGCCAGCCAGGTCCATCGCTGGTTCGAGGGTGAACCCTTGCTCAACGGCCCCTTCAATACTTTTCGGGACGACATCATCAAGGTAATTTCGTCCCTCCCGGCGTTGTACGCATTGCATTTCCTCGATAAAGACACGTTTGATGGGAACCAACCGGCGCTTTCTCAGGATCCGGACTTTCCACTTGCGAGCTACCCCAGCACGGACGACACAACCGGAAGCCCCGCGGATCCTTATGACCCTCAGGAGAGCGGCAATCTTCTGCGTTATCCGACCAAGGCATCGACCGGCTTCGACCGGGATGAACTGGAGAACGGAAAGGAGGTTGTCCAGTTTCTCGCCTCCGACCTCGACGAGGATCTCGCGCTGAAGTTCTTCAATATCCGCGGCGTTCAAACCACCGACGACACGATCGGCAGCACGACCTGGGGCAAGTTGCCGCCCATGGATCCGTCTCCAATCGAGGATGGCCCGCATGTGCCCGGAGACGGTGTGCAACCGGCCTGGTCGACGCGCCTGGTCACGCTGAATGAAGAGAACTGCATCACCGTCAAAGGGAGTGACCTTGATCATCAGTTCCTCATGAATCACCGCAAGACGCTGAAAGCGCTCGCCGGCGTGCTGGGCGTTTAGGGAGTTGCCATGCGCAGGAAACCACTACCCGACTCACAGGACCCGGTGCCTCCCGGTGAGGCGCTCAAGTTCGTTCAGGACCTCCAACGAAAATTCTGGAAGGCCTACGAGACTCGTACGGGACGGGAGAAATTGCGGAAGTATCTGAGCAAGTATGAAGAGGACTATCTGAGGCGAGTTGGGCGCCGCGTCATGATCGACATCATGAAGCGACCGAATCCGCCGCAAGGCTCAGGCGGGAAAGCGGCGCCGACCGGGCCGACGCCGCCGCCCGTGGGCAAGAGTGGGGCGGGCGCCAAGTCGGACAAGACTTCAGGGAAGACAGCCGGACGCCCGGCGACCACGGTGAAGCCGAAGAAAGCGACAAAGCAAGCCGCTCGACAGGGACGCAAAGGCGTCGCGAAGAAGTCCACCGCAGGACGTACTCCTCGCAAGACCAGGAAGTCTTAGTCGAGATGGCGATGGACCGGGGTGTGGCGGACAAGGTTTCCGTCGTGTCGGATGCGTCAAGAGCGGCCGGTACTGGTCCGGGAATCGCGACGCCACAGCAGACCTGGGCAACCGAGGGCATCGCCCCGATGGAGCGCCCAGGCTTGATGACTCGCCTGTTCATGGCGGTTGTCGCTTTCGCCGAGCGCCTGAATTTCAAGTTTGCAAGACTCGGTAACCCCTGCGTCTATGAGAACCCCTGCTTTCCGTGGGCGGAGGAACTCGAACAGGAATGGCGGACAATCCGCAATGAACTCGATCGGGTCCTTGTGCGAAAGCATGAGTTGCCAAATGTCCAGGACCTCACCGTCGATGCCGCGGCCATTACCCAGGACTCCCGCTGGAAGACATTTCTGTTTTGTGCCTACGGAGTCGAGTCGTCGGCCAACATGGCCCAATGTCCCAAAACCTGGCGCATCGTTTCGCGCATTCCCGGTCTTCGCACCGCGATGTTCTCGATACTCGAGCCGGGCAAGCGGCTCCCGCCGCATCGGGGCCCTTACAACGGTGTACTGCGCCTGCATCTTGGCCTGTTGATTCCCGAACCGCGCGAACGCACGGCAATCCGAATCGGCCCTGAGCTACGACATTGGGAAGAAGGTCGCGTTCTGATCTTCGACGACGCGTATGAGCACGAGGCCTGGAACGAAACCGAGTGCGCTCGTGTCGTTCTGTTCGTTGACTTCGTCAAGCCGCTGCGTTTTCCGGCCAGCGTATTGAATCGAATCCTGCTGAGCCTGGCGGTCTTTACTCCCTTTCTCCGCGAAGGAAGGCAAAACCTTCGTCGATGGGAGCGGAACTTCTACCTGGGCAATAGCTGAACTGCTCGCGAAGTTGAGTACAGGACGGGAGGCCGCGAGCCTCTGGCACCAACCCAACTTCGCAAGACAATCGAAACGGGCCGGCACAACCGGCCCCGCTTCATTCGCAGCGCGCGATGATTATTTCTTGGCGTCCTTGGCTACGTCGGCCGGAGCATCGGCAGGCTTGGCGGCGTCGGCGGCAGGAGCGGGCGCAGGAGCCGGCGCGGGTGCTGGAGCAGCGGCGGGGGCGGGCGCTGCAGCCTTGGGAGCCTCGGCTTGCTTGCCGCAAGCGGCAAGCGCTACAACGATCATCGAAGCAAGAAGAAACGACTTGTTCATGGAACGAACCTTCCTGAGTGGGTAAATTGATTGCGGCGCAAGTGCTATTCCGACCTGGCGGGTCGCAGGTCGACGATGAAAAGCTCTGGTTGACCCGTAACTGCCGGGCTCGAAGTATAGCGATCTACGAAGCGGCCTGCGCGCAGCGGAGCGAGCGCTGAACTAGTAGGGCCTGTTCACACTAACAACGGGAGATGCGTTGGGCCGCAATGCGGTGGCCTGCGCGAAGGGCGGCGCAGCCAATGGTGGTTCCATTGGCAAGCCGTCCCCACAAAGCAGACGCCGCATTTCGGCCCAACCCAAAGGGAAAGACGGATGGCGGGCGCATTGCGGCGTTGCCGCTCGCTGATTGGCATCAGCCAACGGCGCTCGCGACGCCTTGCACTGCCTCCCGCCATCCATCTTTCGCACTCCCGTTGTTAGTGTGAACAGGCCCTCGGTCAGGCAAGTCCCAGCGGCGACACCGGAAGGTTGTGTGCAGCCGCGTCCCAGCGCCGGTCGAATGCCGCGGCGAGAGGTTGCACGCGCGGCTTGTGATTCAGCCATAGGTCTCCGCGCAGCAGCCGGCCGGCAATCAGGCTGAGGACACTGTGATCATCGGCGATCAGACAGCAGTCGTCGCCGACCGGATCGTCGGTCGAAGCAACACGCAGCTCGATCGCGTGTGAAAAGCGGCGCTGCAGCAGGCGCAGTCGCGCAGCCCCGGTATCCAGCCAGAGCGGATCGTCAACCAGAAACCGGACTCTGGCCTCGCGCTGCGCCAGCAGCAAGGTTTGGAGACGTTCGACAGTGGCCACGCTCGAAAGTCCAAACGGCGACAGATCACGATGCAAGGCGCGCACCAGATGGCGCGCGGAACCGAGTGCGATCTGTATCGCCTGCTGTGCTTCGGCGCGCGAGGTGATCAAGGCACGCTGCGGCGTGCCATCGGTGTTGAGTTCTGAGGGTGTCATGGTGAGATGAGAGTCAGGACGGAATTATCCGGTGCGGGACAGATGCAGCCAACCCGCGCGGTACCAGCCGTGCAGGTGTAGCCAATGTTCGGTCGCCAGTGACTTGAGTTGGGACGGCTGCAGACGGCGTTGATCGGCAAGTTGCCGGAAACACGCTCCGCGATTTTCCATCCACTCGCCATTCAGGGCGATCGCGCGCGCCGAATAGAGCATTCGGCTGCGCCGATCGAGATCCACGCCCCGCCGCATTGCTGAACGTCGGAATGCCGCCGCAGCGAGAGGACGCGCTGGTGCCGAAAACACGACCTGGGCTTTCGGCTCCGACAGGTGGCGAAGCAGGAAGGATTCAGTATCGGCGAGTTTGGGACGAACGCGAACAAGCTGTCGGTGGATCCGTGTGCTCATCGCATGTGGCAGCGCTGCAGGATGCGTGGTTGCCTGCATGCCTCGATCCGCATAGCGGCCGGGCAGGCGAACGCGCTCGGCGACCTGGGCCAACCAGGGATCGACGAGCTCCTGCATCGTCGGTGCGCGAAAGCCGATCGACCAGGTCGTGCACTCGCCGAGCGCCGTGCCTTCGTGCGCAACGCCGGGCGGTAGGTAAAGCATGTCGCCGGGCTCGAGCACCCATTCGCGAGAAGGACGAAACTCGCGCAGGACTTTCAGGGGCAGTCCCGGCGCTGGCTCGTGGTCGCGCTGGCGGCTGATGCGCCAGCGGCGTCGCCCGGTGGCCTGGAGCAGAAAGACATCGTAGGAGTCAGTGTGCGGTCCGACACCACCGCCATCGCTCGCATAGCTCACCATCAGATCGTCAAGTCGTGCGTCGGGCACAAAGCGAAAGCGGGCCAGGAACTGATGCGCAGCGTCGTCGAGCAGGTCCACGCCGTGGACCAGCAAGGTCCAGCCGGGGCGCCGGCGCGACGGCAGGCGTACATGTGGGCCGTTTTGCAGTGTCCAGTTGCCGCCAAACGCGGTAACTAGCCGGGACTCGACGTCCGTATCGTGGGCCCAGGCAAAAAGCTGTGCCTGGTCGACCGGCGCCTTGAAGGAGGGGAAGGCATTCCGCAGCACGACCGGCTTTCGCTGCCAGTAGTCGCGCATGAAACGCCGGACCGAAAGCTGACCCAATCGCCGCAGCACGGTGCTTTCGTCACCCGGGGAGGACCGTCGAGGCACGTGGCGATTATATGTAGACAGTACGGGCACGCAGCCCGGCGCATAATCCCCGGCGAACTGGCAGGCAGGCACGATGAAGATCGACGACGGCGCACTGGTCAGCCTCGATGTCGCGATGTACGACGCGCAGGGCAATTTGCTCGAGAAGTCGGCCGAGCCGCTGGTCTATCTGCATGGCCACGACGACATCCTTGGCCGCATCGAGGAAGAGCTGGCGGGCAAGGTGGCCGGCGAACATCTGGCCCTGCAGCTCGAGCCCGAGGATGCATTTGGCGAATATGACCCCGACCTGGTCGTCCTGATGCCGGTGGAGCAGGTCGGCGAGGGCATCGAGGTCGGCATGCGGGTCGAGGGCTCGGATTCCGAGGGCAGCGAGGGCATCCTGTTTACCGTGACCGACATCGCCGAGGGTATGGCCGTGCTCGACGGCAACCATCCTCTCGCCGGCATGGCGCTGCGCTTCCTGATCGACGTGGTCGATGTGCGACCCGCCACCGCCGAAGAAATCGAAAACTCGGACGCGCCAAGTCTGCCGGACTTTCTTCGCCTCGCCGAGCCGCCTGAGCGAACCCTGCACTGACGCCATTCGGCTTTTCAGCGAAGGCTCGCCGGCGCGCCCTTCATTTCAGAAGTCCGCACGAATGGCCTGCCAACCGGCTCGAGGCCGCGCCTCACTCGTCGCGTGCCTGGCGCTGCAGCTCGGCGAGCAGGGCGTGGGCATCGCGTGGGCTTAACTCGTCCAGATCAAGTGCCGCCAGTTGCTGACGCAGTTCGGGCTGCGCATTCGCGACAGCGGGCGCCGGTGTAGCCGCGAACAGGTCAAGTTGAGGTCGCGTGCCGAGCGCGCGCTCTTCCAGCTGCGCAAGCAGGCCACGTGCGCGACGGACCACCGCGGGCGGAACGCCGGCGAGCTGGGCGACCGCGAGGCCGTAGCTCTGGCTCGCCGGTCCTTCGCGAACCTCGTGCAGGAACACTACCTTGCCGTTGACTTCGGCGGCGGCGACGTGCACATTGGCCACGTCCGGGTGCTGTTCGGCAAGCTGCGTCAGCTCGAAGTAGTGAGTGGCGAACAGCGTCATACAGGTGTTGTTCTCGACCAGTTCGCGCGCGATCGCCGCGGCGAGCGCCATGCCGTCGAAGGTCGAGGTGCCGCGGCCGATCTCGTCCATCAGGACCAGGCTCGACTCGGTCGCGCTGTTCAGGATCGCCGCTGCCTCGGTCATCTCGACCATGAAGGTCGAGCGTCCGCGCGCGAGGTCGTCGGCCGCACCAATGCGTGTCAGGATGCGATCGATCGGGCCGATTCGCGCCAGGGTGGCTGGAACATAGCTGCCGGCATACGCGAGCAGGGCGATCAAGGCAATCGAGCGCATGTAGGTCGACTTGCCGCCCATGTTGGGCCCTGTGATGACCAGCAGGCGGCGACCCCGCTCCAGCACGCAGTCGTTCGGAACGTAGGCCTCGATCGTCTGTTCGATCACGGGGTGGCGCGCCCCGCGAATCTCGAGTCGAAGTTCGTCGCTGAGCTCGGGCCGGGTCCACCCGGTCTGCTCCGCATGCAAGGCGAGCGCAGACAGGCCGTCGACGGTCGCAATCGCATCAGCCATGGACTGCAAGGCCGGTACGTGGGGTGCAACATCGGCCACCAGTTGCTCGTACAGTTCTCGCTCCCGGGCGAGCGCACGTTCGCGCGCCGACAGTACCTTGTCCTCGAAAGACTTGAGTTCGGGCGTGACGTAGCGTTCGGCATTCTTCAGTGTCTGGCGACGGCGATAGTCATCGGGGACTTTCGCGCTCTGACCATGCGTGACCTCGATGTAGAAGCCGTGCACGCGGTTGTATTCGACGCGCAGGTTGCTGATGCCGGTGCGAGTGCGCTCGCGGGCCTCGAGATCGAGCAGGAACTGACCAGTATGGTCGCGCAGCGACCTCAGTTCATCGAGATCGGCGTCAAAACCCGGCGCGATGACGTCGCCGTCACGCACTGCGTAGGCGGGCTCGGCGAGCAAGGCGCCTGATAGAAGGGACACCAATCCGGCCGGTGTGGCGAGCGCGCCCCTGATCGAATCGAGCAGGGTTGATTGGAGATCGGCCACACAGGCGGCGACTCGTTCGACGTCGGGCAAGGCAGCGCGCAATGCCGCGAGCTCGCGCGGGCGCACAGTCGCGAGCGAGATGCGGATCGCAATCCGCTCGAGGTCAGGCACGGGCCGCAGCGCCTGCGCAAGTTCAACATTGGTTCCGGTGCGGTCGAGCAGGCGCTCAATGAACTCGTGACGTGCTCGGGCAAGATGCGCATCGCGCACCGGATGGTGCAGCCAGTAGCGCAATCGCCGGCTGCCCATCGCGGTGGCGCAATGGTCGAGCAGTCCGAACAGGGTCGGGCCGTCTTCGCCACGCAGCGTGTCGGTGATCTCGAGGTTGCGGCGCGTCGCCGCATCCAGTCCGACAAAGTCCGACGCGGATTCAAACCGCAGTCCTGCGAGCTGGGGCAGGCGGCCGCCCTGGGTGGCCTGCGCGTAGTCAAGCAAAGCCGCACAGGCGGCGAGGCATTCCGGCGCGTCCGTCACGCCGAACGCATCCAGCGTGGCCACCTGAAGCGAGCTTCGCAAGACGGCGCTGCCGCGTACGGCATCGAAGTGCCAGTCGGGGCGCTCCTGAATCGGCGCGCCAGCGGGCTCGACCCGCGTCCGCACGGCATCGGCAGCGGATTCGGGAATCAGCACTTCCGATGGCGCGATGCGGGCCAGTTCCGAGACGAGCTCAGAAGTTGGGATGCGCGCCGCGCGCAATTCACCCGAGGCCAGCACCAGCCAGGCCAATCCGTAGAGGCCGCCGCGCCGGAACGGCGGTGTGATCGCGAGCAGTGGTGCGTCGAGCTTGTCTTCAAGCAGCGCGGTGTCGGTCAGGGTGCCAGGCGTGACAACCCGCATCACCTTGCGCTCGACCGGCCCCTTGCTCGTGGCTGGATCGCCGATCTGTTCGCAGATCGCCACGCTTTCGCCAAGCTTCACCAGCCGGGCGAGGTACTGCTCGAGTGAAACCGCCGGCACGCCCGCCATGCGCACCGGTGCACCCGCCGAGCTGCCGCGGCTGGTCAGGGCGATGCCGAGCAAGCGCGCACCACGTTCGGCATCGTCGTAGAACAACTCGTAGAAATCCCCCATCCGGTAGAACAGCAGCGTATGGGGATGCACCGCCTTCAGGCGCAGGTATTGCGCCATCATCGGCGTGTGGCCGGCGACCTCGGCGGCCTTCATCAGATGCCGGTACGCGAGGACTCAGCGTTTGCGTGCGCTGTGCACGGCGCCGACCAGTCGCAGCAACTGCGGAAAGATCTTCGGCGATCCGCAGACGATATGGCCGTCGTCCAGGTAGCCAGCGTCACCATCGAAGTTCGACACTAGTCCACCTGCTTCGAGGATCAGCAGGCTGCCCGCGGCCATGTCCCATGGCGACAGGCCGATCTCCCAGAAGCCGTCGAGCCGCCCGGCTGCAACATAAGCAAGGTCGAGTGTGGCTGCGCCGGGGCGGCGAATCCCGGCCGTGTGCTCGGTGATGCTCTTGAACATCCGTACATAGTCGTCGAGGTGCTCGAGGCTGCGGAACGGAAATCCGGTTCCTATCAGGCTTTCGTCCAGCTTGTCGCGGCGCGAGACGCGCAGGCGGCGGTCGTTGACGAAGGCGCCACGGCCGCGCGAGGCGGTAAACAGCTCGTTTCGCGTCGGGTCATAGACGACGGCCTGCGTGATGTTGCCGCGATGCTGCAGGGCAATCGATACCGCGTACTGCGGAAAGCCGTGAATGAAATTGGTCGTGCCATCGAGCGGATCGATGATCCAGGTGTATTCGGACTTGCCGCTGGCGCCGGATTCCTCAGCCAGCACCGCATGATCCGGATAGGCCTTGCGCAGAATGTCCACGATCGCATGCTCGGCCGCGTGATCGACCTCGGTCACGAAGTCACTGCGGCCCTTGGTACCCACGCGAACCAGATCGAGATCGAGGCTGGCGCGATTGATGATCGAGCCAGCCTTGCGCGCGGCCTTGACGGCCGTGTTTAGCATCGGGTGCATGGTGTGGCGCGCGGCGCGCGCGCCGGGGGCGTTTAGACTGAATCGCGGATTTTAGTCGAACCGGCGGTTCGCTCCGACCACTTCCCTCGATCCTGCTTCCGAGTCCAATGCCGGCACTGATGCAACGTGTCCGTTTTGTCCTGATGGCGCCCAGTCATCCGGGCAATATCGGCGCGGCCGCACGAGCGATCAAGACCATGGGTTTCGAGCGCTTGGTCATCGTCGCACCACGCTTCACTGACTATCGGGAGAATCCAGACGCGATCGCGCTCGCCACCGGCGCGGCCGATGTGCTGGCCAACAGCCGATCATGCGAGACGCTGGCGCAAGCACTGGTCGGCGTCAACTTTGCCCTGGCCATGACGCGGCTACGACCGGCAGTTCGGGCCGCCGCTGGTCGATCTTCGAAGTGCTGCACAGGAGATTCGAGCGCGGCTTGCGGACGAGGACGTCGAGTCAGCCCTGGTCTTCGGCACCGAACGCAGCGGCCTGGCTAACGAAGACATCGAGCGCTGCCAGATCTGCTGTGCGATACCGGCGAATCCGGGCTTTTCTTCCCTCAACCTTGCGCAAGCGGTGCAGGTTGCCGCCTATGAGTGTCAGCTCGAATTGCGCGCAAGCAGTGCCGTACATGCAGAGCAACGTCGCTTCCCGCCGGCGGAGCCGCCGGCCAGCGTCGATGCGCTCGAAGGGTTCTACCTTCACCTGGAGCAGGCCCTGACCATCATCGGCGCTCACAACCCGGACGAACCGAAGCGGCTGATGCAGCGGCTGCGACGGCTCTTCAACCGCGCGCAGCCGACGCAGACGGAAATTGATCTGCTGCGCGGCGTCACGGCGGCCATCATCGAATCGCGGCGTGATCGCGCCGGCCGCAAGCAGGCTCGTTGACGACCTCCACGCGCAACACGATTGCTGCCTGCTGCGGGGCATTCAGGCGGCTTGAGGACGGCCCGGCGCCGACTAGCCCGTAGAATCGCTCGACTCCATCGTCGAACTCGATCCATGTTCAGGCGCCTGCGCGAAGACATCGACTGCATCCTCGAACGCGACCCGGCCGCGCGTTCGCGCTGGGAGGTCTTGACCTGCTACCCGGGGCTGCATGCCCTGTGGCTGCACCGGCGCGCGAACTGGTGCTGGAACCATGGTCTGACCTGGCTCGGCCGCTTCATCTCGCACTTGTCGCGCTTCCTCACCGGGATCGAGATTCATCCGGGCGCGACAATCGGCCGCAACGTCTTCATCGACCACGGCCTCGGCATCGTGATCGGTGAAACCGCTGAGGTTGGCGAAGGGTCGACGATCTATCAGGGAGTTACCCTGGGTGGCACCTCGCTCGCGCGCGGGGCCAAAGCGGCATCCGACGCTCGGTCGCAATGTGATTGTCGGCGCCGGCGCAAAAATCGTCGGGGGATTTACGGTCGGGGACGGTGCACGCATCGGATCCAATGCGGTGGTGGTCAAGGAAGTTCCGCCGGGTGCGACCGCGGTTGGCAATCCGGCACGCATCCTGCATCGCGAGGTCGATGCGCAGCGCGAACAGACCGCCAATCGCCTCGGCTTCTCCGCCTATGGAATCACGCCTGACGGCGATGATCCACTGACCAAGGCACTGCATGGCCTGATCGATCACGCCTCAGCGCAGCAGCGCGAGATCGAGCGCCTGGTTGCTGCGCTCGAACGGCACGGCATCACAGTTGACGAGGCAACACGCGACACACCCAAGGTCACCGCGGAACAACTGAATCGGCTGCTGGACGAGTAACAGGAGCTGCGCCGGGCCGCGCCGCTAGGCGCTTTATCCAAACCCGGCAACGAATCGGCGTACCGCGCGGTCGCACTGATCAGTCGTCGAAGAAGACGAGCCGGGGCAAGCCGTCCGGGAAGTCGAGAAATCCGCCGCGCGGATCTGCGGCGTCAAGATCCCAGTCCGGCAGCACCCAGCGCTCGGCGAGAGCGCCATCGAGGTCAAATTCATGCGCGGCCGGCCGGTGCGTATGACCGTGAATCACGCGGCGCACGCTGGCCGCGCGCAGGGCATCCCAGACCGCCGCCGGGGTCACATCCATGATGTCGCTCGGCTTGTTCGACGTTTCCTCTGCGCTCTGCGAGCGCGCGTTCTGCATGAATGCCAGGCGTTCATCGATTGACTTCGAGAGGAAGTCCGCCTGCACCACAGGGTCGTGAGTCATCGCGCGGAAGCGCTGATACGCCAGGTCGCGGGTACACCAGAGGTCGCCATGCGACAGCAAGGTCGGTGTGCCGGCCACCTCGACCACGATCGGATCGGCGAGCAGCCTCGCTCCGGTCACACGGCAAAACTCGGTCCCAAGCAAGGGATCGCGATTGCCGTGCATCAGTACCAGACGCTGTCCCCGCTGCGTGGCTGAGGCTAGAGCATTGATCACCGGTTCCGCCGAACTGCCTGCGTCATCGCCGAGCCAGAATTCGAACAGGTCACCGAGTATTGCCAGTTCGCGATAACGAGGCGCGTCCTCGCGCATGAAGCGCAGGAAGCGCTGCACCGTGAGCGGACGCAGCAGCGTCAGATGCAGGTCGGAAATGAAGACCGGGTTGGTCAGCGGCGCAGCCAAATGTTCGACCGCGAGCGCCGGTACGGTCGAGGTTGCCACTAGATGATCTCAGCGCGCTCGATCAGGACATCCTGCTCCGGCACGTCTGCATGGCCACCGTGACGGCCGGTTCGGACCGCCTTGATCTTGTCGACCACGTCCATGCCTTCGATCACGCGTCCAAACACGCAGTAGCCCCAGCCCTGCGGCGACGGCGCCGTGTGATTGAGAAAGTCATTGTCGGCGACATTGATGAAAAACTGCGCCGTCGCGGAATGCGGGTCGCCCGTGCGCGCCATCGCAACCGAGTACTTGACGTTGCGCAGGCCGTTGCGTGCTTCGTTGTCGATCGGTGCCTCGGTCGTTTTCTGACGCATGCCGCGTTCGAAACCACCGCCCTGGATCATGAAACCATTGATGACCCGATGAAAAATCGTGTTGTCGTAGAACCCGGCGCGAACGTAGGTCTCGAAGTTTTCCGCTGTTCTCGGCGCCCGCTCGCGGTCGAGCTCAAGGGTAATCGCGCCGAAATTAGTGAAGAGCCGAACCATGCTGTCTCCCAGGCGAGCCTATTTGAGAATGCGCGCCGACTTGATGACGATCGGCGTCTGCGGAACATCTTGAAACGAGCCGGAATTGCCGGTTGGGGCGGCGCGGATCTTGTCGACCACATCCATGCCTTCGACTACTTTGCCGAACACCGCGTAACCGTGGCCGTCCGGTTTCGGGTAATCGAGATTGGCATTGTCGACCACGTTGATGAAGAACTGCGAGGTGGCCGAGTTGGGATCGCCCCTGCGTGCCATCGCGATCGTGCCTCGCTTGTTGGTGAGCCCGCTCTTGCTTTCGAGTGGAATCGGCGCGCGGGTAGGTTTCTCGCTGAGATCGGTCTTGTAGCCGCCGCCCTGAATCATGAAGCCGGAGATCACGCGGTGGAAGATCGTGTTGTCATACTGGCCGGCGCGCACGTACTCGAGAAAATTGGCCACCGTCTTGGGCGCCTGCTCAGGCGCCAGTTCGACCACGATCGTGCCGGCACTCGTATCGAAAGCGACACGCGGCGCCTGGGCCGCGGCCGGAAACGAGGCGAGCGCTAGCCCCAGCGCGAGCACAAGACCGGGCCCGGCACCGCGCGCAAAGCTGCGCGCCAGGCTGACAAAGGGTTTCAACATTTTCACATGGTTCTCCGTCGTCGATCAGCGCGCGGCGCGCACCTTGGTAATGATCTCTCGCGCCAGCGCCAGCTTGGCCGTCGCCTGACGGTTCGCCGGTTCGAGCTTGGCGGCTCGCTGGTAGGCGTCAGCTGCCATCTGGAGGTACAGGTCGCCGAGATTCTCGTAGGCGACTCCGTAGTTTGGGGCCGCAATCAGTGCCGCCTCGAGCGCGCGGCGCGCGTTGTCGAGCTGTCCATCGGCGGCATAGAGCACGGCAAGATTGTTATACGGCTCAGGCAGTTCAGGAAAGTCCTGCGTCAGCCGCTCGAAAGTTTCACGCGCAGCGGCCGTCTCCTTCATTTCAGTCTGGATCACCCCGCGCACGAATCGCATCTGCACATTGCGTGGGTTCTTCAGCAATTCGGCGTCGACCCGGGTCAGGGCCTGTTTGGGCTGGCCTGCAGCAATCATGCGCTGCACTTCCTGCAGAGCCGAAGGGGCCGCCTTGTCCGGTTCGATGTTGCCGACCGACTGGGCCGGGAGCGACTGCGCCCACAGGTATTGAGGCGCGGCGACCAGGGCGCAGGCAGTGACACAGGAGAGCAAAAGTTCGCGTCGCACCGGTTGGCGGAATCTGGAAATCTGGTTCGGTAGCCGCCTGCCGGAGCCACCACGCTTCTCGGGCGGCCGCGTGTGCCGAATCGCGGCGACTGGTTGATATACTCGCGCCGATTCTACCGCCGCCCAGATTTTCGTTCCCTGCCTCCTGCACGCCTCAATGCTTTCCCTGCGCTGTTGACCTTGCCGCTGTTGCGCTTGCAATCTACCTGGCCTGGCGCTCGACACATCCGACTTTCCTGATTTCCCGTTCGATCGCACGCCGATCAACACTCTCGGGATTCCAAGAGCTTGCAGATGCACGAACCCTTGCTGATCCACAACACGCTGACCCGGCGGAAGGAAACTTTCGTTCCGCTCGTCGCAGATGAAGTTCGCCTATACGTCTGCGGCGTGACTACATACGACTACGTCCACATCGGTCATGGCCGCACCTTTGTCGCCTTCGACGTGATCCAGCGCTGGCTGCGGGCGCGCGGCTGGCGCGTGAACTACGTGCGCAATATCACCGACATCGACGACAAGATCATCCGCCGCGCTGCTGAGAACGGGGAAACAGTCAGTGAACTCACCGACCGGTTCGTCGCCGCGATGCACGAGGACTTCGATGCGCTGGGTCTGCAACGTCCCGATCACGAGCCGCGCGCGACGCAATTCGTGCCGCAGATGCTCGACCTGATCGGCTTGCTCGAGAAGCGCGAACTCGCCTATCAAGCCGACGACGGCGACGTCAACTTCGCGGTGCGGCGCTATCCCAACTATGGCCGCCTGTCGAATCGCACGCTTGACGAGTTGCGGGCCGGCGAGCGCGTCGCGGTCGATGCGGCCAAGCGTGATCCGCTGGATTTCGTGCTCTGGAAACGCGCCAAGCCCGGCGAGCCGCAGTGGGAGTCAAGGTGGGGGCCTGGTCGGCCCGGCTGGCACATCGAATGCTCAGCCATGGCCAGCGAACTGCTCGGGCGACGATTTGACATCCATGGCGGCGGACCAGACCTCGTGTTCCCGCATCACGAGAATGAAATTGCGCAGAGCGAAGGCGCTTACGAAGAAACCTTTGCCAATGTCTGGATGCATACCGGCGCCTTGCGCATGGGCGAGGACAAGATGTCCAAGTCGCTCGGCAATGTGCTGAACATCCGCGAGGCGGTGCGGCGTCACGGCGGCGAGACGATCCGGTTCTTCCTGCTGCGCACGCATTACCGCAGCCAGATGCAGTTCGATGAGGACCAGATTGGCGAAGCGCGCACGGCGCTTGCGCGGCTGTATACGGCGCTGCGTGACACGCCTGCTACCGAGGGCGACGTCGATTGGAACGAGGCGCACGCAAGGCGCTTTGCCGCGGCGATGAACGATGACTTCAACACCCCCATCGCAACTAGTGTGCTGCACGAACTTGCCGCGGAGGTCAACAAAGGTCGGTCTGACTTGCTCGCACGACAACTCAGATCTTTGGGCCAGACGCTTGGTTTGTTGGGCGACGATCCGAATGAGTTCCTGCAGCGGCGTATCGAAAGTCGTGTGAACGTTCAACTTGAGGCCGTGACGCTGCAATCAACGGTTGTTGTTGGTCGAAGTAAGTCTGAGATCGAGGGGCTGATTGCTCAGCGATCTGCGGCCAAACAAGCGCGCGACTTCGTGACGGCCGATCGCCTGCGTGCGGAACTCGCGGCCGAGGGCATCGTGCTCGAGGATTCCGCGCAGGGCACGACGTGGCGTCGGCAATGAATATGAGCACGAGAGAGCGGCCGCAGTACTGGCAGCGCGCCCGGCGCGCTCTGGCCACGGCCGATCCCGTCATGCGACAGATCATCGCGGCGCACCCGCGAGTGGCGATGACCACCCGCGGCGATGCCTTCGTCACCCTGGCGCGTTCGATCACCGGCCAGCAGATTTCGACCAAGGCGGCCGATGCCGTGTGGCGCCGCTTCGAATCGGCCTGTGGCGACCTGACTCCGCGCGGCGTGCTGCGGCGGCGCGCGCCGACCTTGCGCGCGTGTGGATTGTCGGACCGCAAGGTCGAATACATCCGCGATCTTGCGGCACACTTCGCGGATGGCAGCATCGATCCAGCGCGCTTTGCGCAGCAGGACGATGAGGCGATCATCGAGGAACTGACATCGGTTCGCGGCATCGGCCGCTGGACCGCCGAGATGTTCTTGATGTTCAATCTGCTCAGGCCTAATGTCCTGCCGGTGGACGATCTGGGGTTGTTGAAGGCGGTCAGCGTGAACTACTTTGACGGAGAGCCCATCATCGGTCGCGAAGGCAAGGCGCGGGTGACACAGCTTGCCGAGGCCTGGGCACCGTGGCGCAGCGTGGCGACCTGGTATCTGTGGCGCACCTTCGATCCGGTCCCGGTCGAATACTGAGAAGCGAGATGGCCAAGACGACATTCCTGGAATTCGAACAGCCGATTGCCGAGCTCGAGGCCAAGATCGAGGAGCTGCGCTTTGTGCAGGATGACTCGGCAGTCGACATTTCCGAAGAGATCGGGCGGCTGCAGAAGAAGAGCGACGGCCTGATCAAGGACATTTACGCCAAGCTGTCGCCGTGGCAGGTCTCGCAGCTGGCGCGTCATCCGCAGCGCCCCTACACGCTCGACTACATCAGGGACATCTTCACGGATTTCCACGAGCTGCACGGCGACCGGACCTTTTCCGACGACCTGTCCATCATCGGCGGCCTGGCGCGCTTCAATGCCCAGGCAGTCATGGTTCTCGGTCACCAGAAGGGCCGCGACACCAAGGAACGCGCGCTGCGCAACTTCGGCATGAGCAAGCCAGAGGGGTACCGCAAAGCGCTTCGACTGATGCAGCTCGCGGAGAAGTTCGGCCTGCCGATCTTTACCTTCGTCGACACACCCGGTGCCTACCCCGGCATCGACGCGGAAGAGCGCGGGCAGTCCGAGGCGATCGGCCACAACCTGTACGTGATGTCGCAGCTGAAGGTGCCGATCATCACGACCATCATCGGCGAGGGCGGCTCCGGCGGCGCGCTGGCGATTGCAGTCGCTGACCAGGTCTTGATGCTGCAGTACTCGACGTATTCGGTGATCTCACCGGAAGGCTGCGCCTCGATACTATGGAAGAGCGCCGACAAGGCGCCCGAGGCGGCCGAGGCGCTCGGCCTGACTGCGCACCGCCTGAAGGCCCTGGGCGTGATCGACAAGATCGTCAACGAACCGCTCGGCGGCGCCCACCGTGATCCGACGCAGATGTCGGCCATGCTCAAGCGCGCGCTGGCCGACTGCCTGCGTCAGTTCCAGGGAATGAAGCCGCGTGAGCTGCTGGCGGCCCGTCACGCGCGACTGCTCGCCTATGGCCGCTTCAAGAACACGTCCGAAGAAACCTGATCCGCTCGAGGAAGCCTTGCTTGGCGCAGTGCGCAGCGCGCACCTGCGCGCCACGCGAGCGCTCGAGGCGGATGAACAGCAGCTGCGAGAACCGCTGAAGCGTCTGCCGCCGCGCCGCAAGTCCGCATTGATCGTGCTGGGTTTCAGCGGGGGCCGCGACTCGAGCGTCCTGCTTGACTTGCTGACGCGCTTGCAAGGAGAACGGGGCTCCGGACTGCGCGAGGTGGTCGCGGTGCATGTTCACCATGGCCTGAGTGCCCAGGCGGACCGCTGGCTCGCGCACTGCGAATCGCGAGCTGCGGCGGCGGGAGCCAGCTTCATCGCGCGGCGCGTGGCAGTTCGGCGCATGGGGCAGGGGATCGAAGCCGCCGCGCGGCATGCGCGCTATGCCGTGCTGGCCGAAGTGGCGCACGAAGTAGGCGCGCGACTGGTCTACTGCGCCCACCATCGTGACGATCGACTTGAAACCTTTCTGCTGCAGTGGATGCGCGGTGCCGGCCTCGAGGGACTCGCCGCATTCCCGCCGGTACGCGCCTTCGATGATGGCTCGCTGCGCCTGGTGCGGCCGCTGATCGACGTGGCGCGGGCCGACATCGACCGCTACATCGAACTGCGCGCGCTCGACTTCGTCGAGGACGACAGCAACGCGGACCCAGCACTGGCGCGCAATGCGGTGCGGTCCGAGGTGCTGCCGCGCCTGGAAGCGATCCGCCCGGGTTTCCGCGCGGCGGCGGCGCGTTCGATCGAACTGGTCGCCGACGCGGCCGACGCGCTGCACTCGGTCGCACGCGATGACTTGCGCAGTTGCACCGAGGACGCACCGGCCGGCATGCTGCGGCTGGACGCTTTGTTCGAGCTACCGGCCGCGCGCCAGGCCTGGACCCTGCGTGCCTGGCTGGCGAGTGCGGGACTGGAAGCACCGTCCCGAGCCCGCCTGGTGGACATGCTGGCGCAGGCGCGCGACGCGCGCAGTGATGCACGCCTGCTGGTGCGCGTCGGTGCGCGGGAAGTGCGGCGCTATCGCGGCTTGCTGTTGCTGAAGGATATTGAAGTCACTGACAGCGCAGTCCAGCGACTGATCTGGCGTGGGGAAGGCGAGATCGCCCTGCCTGGTTGGGGTGGAGTGCTGCGCATGACGCCTACGACTGGCGAAGGATTCGATCCGGAGTGGCTTGCCGCCGAGCCCCTGGAGATTCGCCCGCGCGCGGGCGGCGAAAGATTCAAGCCGCACGCCGGCCGGCCGTCGAGGACGCTGAAGCGCCTGTTTCAGGATGCCGGGATTCCGGAGTTCGAGCGCGCGCGCCTGCCTCTGGTATGGCGAGCGGAAGCGCTGATCTATGTCGGCGGGCTGGGAGCAGATGTGCGCCTCACGGACCGTGATGGCGAACGCATTGCCATCGAGTGGCAGGCCGATGCCACTCTGATTGAAGATTAACGGCGCGAGCCTTGATGGTTAAGGCCTGAAACGGCCCGCGCATTGTCCACACCTATAATCGCGCGCTCGGCGTCGCAGCTTGCACGCTCCTGCGCTTCCTTGTTCCTGGTTCCTCAGGGTTGATGTTTTGAACTTCCGCTGGCCATGTCCCTGATCGTTCACAAGTACGGCGGCACCTCGGTCGGTACCGTTGATCGCATCAAGAACGTCGCGCGCCGCCTTGAAAAGTGGCAGCGCGCCGGCCACCAACTTGTGGTCGTGGTGTCCGCCATGAGCGGCGAGACCAACCGCCTGATCGCGCTCGCGAAGGAAGTGCAGACGAGCCCTGATCCGCGCGAACTCGATGTGATCGCCTCCACCGGCGAGCAGGTCACGATCGGCTTGCTGGCCATGGCGCTCAAGGAGCGCGGTCTTGCCGCCAAGAGCTTCACCGGCCCGCAGGTCCATGTGCTGACCGACAGTGCGTTCAACAAGGCGCGCATTCTGGAGATCGACGAAAAACGCATTCGTGCCGATCTCGATGCTGGCGTCATCGTCATCGTGGCCGGTTTCCAGGGTGCTGACGAACACGGCAACCTGACGACTCTTGGTCGCGGTGGATCCGACACCTCCGCCGTGGCGCTGGCGGCGGCACTGAAAGCCGATGAATGCCTGATCTACACCGACGTCGACGGTGTCTACACGACTGACCCGCGCGTGGTGCCTGAAGCGCAGCGACTGATCAGGATGACCTTTGAAGAGATGCTCGAGATGGCAAGTCTCGGATCGAAGGTTCTGCAAATCCGCTCGGTGGAGTTTGCCGGCAAGTACAAGGTTCCGCTGCGGGTGCTGTCCAGCATGACCGACGCCGACCTGCCGCTCGAGATCGAGGCGGCGTCCGGCACCTTGATCACTTTCGAGGAGGACAAGACGATGGAGAAAGCCGTCATTTCCGGAGTCGCCTTCGCGCGCGACGAGGCGAAGATCACTCTGACCCGCGTGCCGGACCGCCCCGGGATCGCCTATCAGATCCTCGGTCCGATCGCGGATGCCAACATCGACGTCGACATGATCGTGCAGAACATCAGCGTCGAGGGCACGACCGATTTTTCTTCACCGTACATCGCAACGAGTACGCCAAGGCGCTCGATGTGCTGGAAAGCAAGGTCAAGGAACACGTCGGCGCACAGAAAGTCGTCGGCGACCCGAAGATTGCAAAGGTTTCAGTGGTTGGCATCGGCATGCGTTCGCACGTCGGCATTGCAAGCTTGATGTTTCGCACGCTGGCGGAGGAGGGCATCAATATCCAGATGATTTCCACCAGCGAAATCAAGATTTCGGTCGTGGTGGACGACAAGTACATGGAGCTTGCCGTGCGCGCCCTGCACAAGGCGTTCGGGCTTGATCAGGTTACCGTCTAGGAGGTTTTGATTCGATCGGGTGTGGCGACTAGAATTCGCCGCGCGCGAAAGTGAACCGCGCAAGATTTTCCGGAGACGTGGCCGAGTGGTCGAAGGCACTCCCCTGCTAAGGGAGCATGCGCGCAAAAACGTGCATCGACGGTTCGACAAGCACGCGCGAGCGTGCGAAGGACATCGGCGGTGTAGCCGCCGGTGGGCCCGCAGCGAAGCGTAGGGCCGAGGGCATCGCGGAGGCAACGCGATGACCGAGCAATCCGTCCGCAAGGGCGAACGAGGTTTAGGAGACGTGGCCGAGTGGTCGAAGGCACTCCCCTGCTAAGGGAGCATGCGCGCAAAAACGTGCATCGACGGTTCGAATCCGTCCGTCTCCGCCAGAACACAGACGCCCCTTCACGGGGCGTTTGTGTTCTGGCGATGATGTGACGGTGGACAAAGCGTTCTGGTTCGACAAGCACGCGCAAGCGTGCGAAGGACATCGGCGGCCACGCCGCCGGTAGGCCCGGAGGATCACGCAGGGCCGAGGGCATCGCGGAGGCAATGCGATGACCGAGCAATCCGTCCGTCTCCGCCAGTAACACCTAATGAGTGGCTCACAGTCTCGCCCGCAATCGCGGGCTAGACGAGTTTCTCGACCGCTAACTGGAACGGGGCTCGCTTCGGCCAAACTGCGGGCGTCAGATTGGAGTGAGCCGCACCCGGCCGGCCGCCTCCTCGGTAGTCGCGGACATCCCGCGTTGTCCACCGCAGACATTGAAAGATTCCTGCGGCCGTAGGCGTCGCCTCGTGAATATTCACACTCTGCTTGCCGACTAAGCGGTTGTTCTCCACCTCGGGTTGCGCTTAGATCACTTCCGAGCGCGATCGACGTCGCGCATTCGCAAGCCTTCCGCGACTCAGCCAGTCGCGAGAATTCACGGTCAGATGGGAAATGACCCAAGTTGCAAGCGATGTGAGTAGGCCTAGAGACACCCAAATTGTGTAATGGAACAAGGAGGTTTCGCATGTCTTGTGAAAAGCAAACATCGAGTAGCAATAGTGACAGCTTGGAGGTTAGAGCGGCTGTTCGCCCGTTTGACAGGTCAGCCACGGCCTGGCTCCTGGGTCAGGCCGTGCGCTACCTGAACACTGACGGCAAGGAGGGTGAGTTCGAGTACACGCGCGTGGTGGAAGTCCTCCGCCGCTGCAGCGGCGACCTGCTGGAAACCGTGAACGGGACTCTTCCGCCAGGTGAAAGGCGGTGACACCACGCTGCGCTGGAATCTCCTCTACGTCGTCGGTGACGTCGGCGATGAAAGCGCCGCGGACTTCCTGGTGGGCGCGGCGCTGAAGCCGCTGCCGGAGACGAGGGAAGACGAGGGCTGTGAAAGCGACCGAGACATGGAGATGCTCGTGTCGACGGGAGCCGTTCATGCGCTCCATCGCGTGGCCACTCGTCACCCGCAGGCCGCCGACCTCGTCCTGAAGGTCGTCTCCGAGAGGCCCGCCCGGCCGATCCTGATCGAGGCGGTCAAGGTGGCCGTCGAACTCGGCCTCAGGGAAAAGGTGCAGCACCTGCTGCCGAAGGAGGATCACTGGATTCTCGACATTCGCCGGGCACGGCCTCAGGAGCTCTTTGCCGAGCCAGAACGCGAAGACGGGAAGGAGCGCGGATTCACGCCTCCGAAGTCAGGGTCGCTCTACACCGCGCCCAGCGTCGTGTGTTGCAAAGGAAAGGAGAACTGAGCCATGGCTTCCTGCACCTATTCGGTACCAAACCTCGATACGTCTGGCGACAACCTCTACGGGCCCGAGAATCTGCTGGCAGGCGTTCATCGACTGGGCCTGGGATGCGTTCGACTTCGACGAGGGTGACTGGGATGAGGGCTTCGGGTACGACGATGTCTGCAACAACACGAAGCCGCTCTCCCGCGCGCTGTCGGGGATCCATTGCCTGACCTATTCCTCGCCGCGCTTCCCGAACGAGTCGTACAACGGGAACATCCTGGAATGGGGATGCCGGTTCGCGCGAAATGCGATTGATGAGCTCGATGCCCGCTGCGGCACCTCGTCGTGCACGTCCGAGTTCCTGTCCGGGCTCCATCGCGTACACGCAATGGGGGCCGTTCACCGACGACCTGACGCGCCTCTATCTCCCGTTCTTCTACAACCAGGGCGTCAGCCTGCGCGCAGGCACGATCCTTCACGAATCCCGCCACGCGGACGGCAAGGGCCACGACAGCGGGAACAACGATTCGAGCTGGGGCTACAACGGCGCGTGGCGGTGGCAGGTCTGCTGGTTGTCGTGGTTCGCCTTCGAGGGCATCAACACGTCGGCGGCCATGCGGACACAGGCGACGCAGCGAGCCAACAACATCATTAACAACAATTTCGACACTCATCCGGGCTTTAACGTGTGAATGAAAAAGAACACTCAACGAAGTTCAGATAGAGGCCCAACCAAGGCGTGCAGGCGCGGGGGTCACGCTAGCGCTTAACCCCCGCATCCGGCGCCGGGCGTTGAACGTCCGCTTCTGGGTCGTACTGGCTCGGTCCAACATCCAATACTCAAATTTGCGCGATAGAGAAATGCAACTCCGCTATTCGTGAGGAGAAAGACGTGAGCTCCACCATTACTGCACCCATAAGTACCGTCGGACCAAAGCCTCCAAAAATATCATTCGAGGACCTGCTGCGTCAGCTCCGGGCGGACGCCAACGGCAAGGAAGTGCAGACGGCCGCAACCTATTCGCACACGTGGCTGGCTAACCAGTTCGGCCATGTTTGCATCGGAATCCTGGCCGAATTCATCGCAAGTTGCATTGCCGGCTGGACGATCAATGGTTACCGTGCGTTCGGCCAGCGGCGCCGGACTTCTTAGGGATCGTGAGTGCCGCCCTCGACGATCCCTACACGGCTGGCCGTCCGACCGGGCTCGTGATTGCGATTGTCGGTGCAACATTTTGGGAGGCACGCGCATATCGCAATTCGGTGAGGGAAGCCACCGGCACATTTCCGCTGGACAAGAAGCTGTTGCGTGCCAATGCGGTGATAGCAGCCGTATACATGGCACTCGGCGCGGTGTTCGGTTTTGGGCTTCACACGTCGGCGATTCCAGCGGTGCTGCTACGATCGTGGTGGCTGATCGTCGCCGTCGTGCTCGCTCCGCCGTGGCTTCGGCAGAAGATCAATTGGCAAAAGGGAGCGATGCCCTATCTGTTCCGCCTCGCTGATACAGCGCCGACGATTGGCGCCAAGGACGCGCAAGACCTCCAGAGCCTGATCGATGAAGGAGCCCCACCGAAGACGATTCCGTGCCAGATCGTGATCGGCGGCCCGATCGGGTCAGGCCGAACCCCAATGGCAGCTGGTATCGGAACCGAGTTCGCCTTCAGGAAGTGCAAGGTCCGCTATTTGAGCCTCGACATGCTGCTCGAGTTCGCGGCGAGTGCATCCGGTCACTGCTACCCTGACGACGCAGGGCCAACAACTATCGGGTACTGGCCATGGAGCGAAGCTCAGGTGGTCATTATCGACGACGTTGGACCCTTGATCGCAACGCGGCAATCGACGCAGCAGGCAAATCTCGCACGGTTCAGCGCAATTCTCGAAAATGATCTGAAATCGATTGCCGACGTGCTCGCCCAATGCCACACCGTCTGGGTGATCGGTGATCTGCGCCCGTCTTATGAAGGCGGGACGCTGCCCGACACGCTTGACGACTTCGCCAAGGCCATTCGCGAGTATTGCTCTGGCAAACGACGCCGCCGTTGTCATCGAGCTCGGTACGCCTCCGAACGACAGCCGTTCCGAGCGGCAAACCAATGGCGGCAGCCGTTCGCAGTGTTCGCCGCGTCGGCACGCAGCAAGATTCCGTGATCGCAGCGGGACACATCAACAAGATGCGTCGTGGTCACGGGACGGCGTGTCCGATGCTCCTTGGGAGTGCGGGCGGCCACGGAGAGCACTCGAAGAGGTCGTCTTCGAGCGTTCTTCGCGGCGAACTGCAACGTAAGCTGAAGTAAATCACTGAAGGGCATCAGAGAAGGTCTTGTGCGGGCGCGTCTGTTCGGACGAAACTGGCCTCTCGCATTGCGTTGAGGAGAGCATCGATGGCCGCCAGCAATACCTTTGTCATTTGTTCCCGTGATGTCGACAGCAAGGGCCGCTTTGTGGCCGAGCCCGGCGACACGCGTTTCCTGCGTGTGCCGCGGGGTACGAAGCGCTACGACACATCGCACGAAATCAAGAGCCGCGAGCGATGGCGCCTGATGGTGCGCGCCGCCGCCGATGGCGTAGAGGACGAAGTCACCGGAACTACCGGCAACGTGCTCGTGTTCGTCCACGGCTACAACAACGACATTCCCGCAGTCATGTGGCGCACTGAAGTGCTTCAGGACACTCTGGTCGCCTCCGGATGGCGGGGCATCGTTGTCGCATTCGACTGGCCGAGTGAGAACTCGACTCTAAACTACTTGGAAGATCGGTCGGATGCCTCCGAAGTAGCCGACCGAATGGTGACCGACGTTGTCGGTTTGCTCGCGGAGGCGCAATCCGACACCGAGAATCCGTGCAAGCTCAACGTGCACCTGATTGGACATTCGACAGGCGCCTACGTGATCATGGAAGCGTTTGCCCAAGCAGCTAAGAAAGGAAAGCTGTTTCGCAGCGACTGGCGCGTAGCTCAGGTGGCGCTGATTGGTGCTGATGTCAGCGCCGATGTCCTTAAGGCCGACAGCGAATGGGCGCGCCCGATGTTCGATCGATGCGTGCGCCTCACCAACTATTCAAACCGCTTCGACAAAGTGCTTGGCGTGTCCAACGCTAAGCGGCTCGGCACCTCACCACGCGCAGGTCGCGTTGGTCTGCCCGCTGCTGCGCATCCGAAGGCAACCAACGTCGACTGCTCCAACTACTTTGTCACCAAGGATCCGGCCACTTCAAGTTTTAACGGGACCTTCAATCATTCCTGGCATGTCGGTGATGGCGTGTTCGCGTTGGACCTGGCGCTGACGCTGGAAGCTGAAATCGACCGCCACGCGCTTCCAACGCGGCAGACTTCAGGGGAGGGCCTCGTGCTTCGGCCGGGCGAGCGTCCCGCCTCGCAGCCAGCCTGGGATACAGCCTCTCCGCTCGAGGCCCGTCGCATGTTTCGTGACAGGGCTTAGTCGGCACTAGCCGCCGAGGGGCCGGGTCGGCATAGTGTCACTTTTCAGACGAGTCAGGACCAACTGGCCGTGCGAACGCTTTGCCCTCGTCTGCGAAGCCTTCCATGGCAAACGAAATGGGCCGCGTTGGCGCCGGGTCGCGCAGTGGTTCGACTGCGGCGATGAACGGAACCAGCGTTGCGGCACCTCAAGTAACTCGGCTGATTGCGGCGCTGGTGGCGAAAGGTGTCTCCAGCGAGCGCGGCGCAATTGTTGACGCGTTGACGCGAAAAGGCGAGGGGACGCGAAAGGGCGAGAGGACGCGCGCGCCCAAACCACCGTTGCCGACGCAACGCCCTGCGCAGGCCCCGAATGTACCCGCGACGGACCGCGGCCCGGCGGGCAGGCGAAGTGGGCCGAACAAATGGCGTGGCCGAGGCTGAATGAACTCGGAATAGCTGACTCTAGATCACCCGTACGGTCATTCCCCGAAACCAGAAGGGCAGGTCTTCCGGTCCGACGCGAGCCCGAAATGCGCCACCGCGTCAGGCAATTCGTTCACATCGAGCCCTTAACGCCTCGTTCATCGCAACGAAGCCGCTGCGAGCGCTCGAATTGAAACTTTTCGCCATGAAGGGCACCAGCAGTCCGCGAAACGCTTCCGCGTGAACGAAATTCGTAGCCCGAGGGAACAGCACACTCCAGACAACGGCGGAGCGGCGATTTCGATGCTGGTGTCGATCTTGAGGGCCATTTGAATGCTCTCGGTGCAGCGAGGGAAGGCCCGACATGATGCCAAGCGCAGCGAGTTCCTGCGTGGCCGTCGTCCTCGAGTCGATCGAACCCGTCGAGACCGATGAGGTCGCGTAATCGGTCTGCTTCGTCGCGCTCTGCCAGGTTCTTGATCTCATATCGTTGCTAGCACTTTTGCAGAGTCGCCTCGGCGTATTGGGCGTTAGACAATGTGGGGGTTCGATCGACGGGGGGATCTTCATAGTGAAAGTCATTCGCAGTCTGTACCAGCTTGACGGACAAACGTAAGCGCTAGTTTCGGCGAGCAGCGACGGTTCGTCGTGCGGAAGGCGCGGGTGGTCGAGCTGCCTTGGATAATGGTCGTTCGGCACGCGCCTCGCTAAGTGCCGCGTTGACGAGCGCGTCCAGGACCCAGCGCGAAATGCTTTCCACTTCGCGGTCGCTCGCGTTCCAGACGTCCTTGAGCACCACGTAGGGTTCAATCCCGTAGACCAGTGAGAGCGCGCGCAGCAGGCGTCCATATCCGGCAGGCCCGAGCTCGGGCGCGCAGCGGCGCGGCGGCGCGATCAAGGATGTGCGTGCGATGGCCGCGGCGAAACGCCTCTTCCTTCAGGGCTCCCGCCTTTTCGAGCGCCCAGTGCTCAAGTGAAAGCTGCAGGGCCGCGCGCAACTGCGCTTCGAACTCGGTAAAGCGCGGAAACGTCTGAACGAACAGGTCTTCAAGGCGTGCGCGGCCATCTTGCTCGGCGGACTCGAAGCGTCGGACCGGTCCCAGGCTTTCTTCAACGAGCGCAGTGATCAGCTGGCTGCGGCTCGGGAAGTAGCGGTACGCGGTCGCACGCGAAACCGTTGGCAGCACTGGCCACTTCCGCGACGGTCACCAAGCCGCGCTGCTGCACCAGCTTCATTCCAGCGTCGATCAGGCGGCGATAGGTGCGTGCGCGCGGACCGGCGTCGGGCGGGGGCGGAGCTGTCGTGTACCGCGTGGTGGTGAGAGACCGCACCGGCATGGCATCTTCCCAAGAAATGTGTTGACGCCGGAAAAAGTGCACTGCTATGGTAGCGAGGTGTTTTGAGACACGTGTCTCATTATGAGCCAGATGTCTCAGAGCGAGAAGGGTGAAGTGATCTCGCTGCGGCGCACCAGTCGAACCGGTAGCTGCACTGCAACACAGTGATCCCGCAGAATACAGAGTAAGCGGCGCCGCCAAGAGCGCCATACGCCTTGGTGAGCGCAAGACCACAGGAGACAGATTCGGTGAAGGTGGTGACCTATCGGTGGGGTGGTCGTCGGCATGTCGGCGCAGTGTCGTCCGATGGCGCCGAACTCACTCCGCTCGACCTGGGCGAGCGGGGCACCCGCCGCGGAGCCCTGGCCTGTATCGAGGCCCAGGCGGAAGGGAGATCGGTAAGGCCTGCCGGTCCACGGCTGCCGCTTGCGCGCGGTCGAGCTCGAGGCGCCGCTACCGCTGCCGCGTCGTAATCTCTTTTGTGTCGGGCGCAACTACCGGGCCCACGCGAAGGAACTGGCCGGGACGATCTTCGCCAAGGACCCGAACAACGACGCGCCGATCGATCAGTGGCCGATCGTTTTCACCAAGGTACCCGAGTGTGTGATTGCCTCGAACGAGGTGATCCGTCTTCCCGGCGCGATTTCCGAACAGATCGACTACGAGGCCGAGCTCGCGGTCATCATCGGGCGCGGCGGTGTGAACATCAGCCGGGCGCGTGCGATGGACCACGTCTGGGGCTATACCATCGTTAACGACGTCACGGCGCGCGATGTTCAGAGCCGGCATCAACAGTGGGATCTGGGCAAGAGCTTCGACACTTTCTGCCCGATGGGACCCTGTCTGGTCAGCGCCGACGAACTCGACGGCCGCGATACGCGGGTGCGCTGCTGGGTCAACGGGCAACTGCGGCAGGACGCGCGCACGTCGCGATCTGATCTTCGACATTCCAACGTTGATTGAGACGTGTTCGCGCGGCATCACGCTGTTCCCGGGCGACATCATCGCCACCGGCACTCCGGCCGGTGTCGGCATGGGCATGACGCCGCCGACCTACCTTCGGCGCGGCGATGTCGTGAAGATCGAGATCGACGGCATCGGCGTGCTCGAGAATCCGGTGCACTGATGCCAGCGCGCTACATCGATCGCATGGCCGTAGAAATCGACGGCGACGGCGATTCCACCGTGGTCTGCGTGCATGGCCTCGGGGGCACGACAAATACCTGGACGCCGCTGATGCCGGCGTTCGAGCGGCATCGCGCAGTGCGCATCGACCTGCCGGGCTCGGGTCGCTCGCAACGCGCCTATGCGCTGAACGAGGGTGCGTTGACGATCGATTCGCTGGTCCAGGCCGTGCTGCGGGTCTGCGGCGAACTCGATATCGACCGGGCCGTGTTCGCCGGGCATTCGCTGGGCACGATCGTCTGCCAGCACCTGGCCGCCGCTGCGCCGGATCGAGTCGACGGACTGTTGCTGTTCGGGCCGCTGGCGGCGCCGCCCGAGCCGGCGCGCGCGCGCATCCTGCAGCGCGCGGCGCGCGCCCGCTCCGAAGGCATGTATCCGATCGCCGATGCCCTGCTGCAGACGGCACTGTCTTCGACCACGCGGCGCGAACTGCCGCTGGCTGTTGCGGCGACGCGCGAATCGCTGCTGGCGCAGGACGCCGAAGGCTATGCGCGAACCTGCGAGGCGCTGGCGGTCGCGCAGCCGGCGCGTCTGGACGACGTGCGCTGTCCGGTGCTTCTGGTCACGGGCGACGAGGACGGGGTGGCACCGCCGCAGGCCGTGCGCGCGCTGGGTGACCGGTTTCGCGCGGCAGGGTGCGAGGTCACGGTCGAGGTGCTGGCGCGCTGCGGCCACTGGACGACCGTTCGAGCGCGCGGCGGACTGCACGCGTCTTGCGCGCGAGTTTCTCGTGCGACAGCGTTGGCCGATCGCCGGCAAGGAGCACCTGATGGCTTCGGTTCTTTTCACCAACGTGCGGGTGTTCGATGGGTCCGGCGAGCGACCGTTCGCTGGTGAAGTTACGGTACAGGGAAACCGGATCACGCGCGTCTCGAGGACAAGCGGCGCGCGTGCCGGAGCGTTCTCGCCACCTGCCGGTGTCACCGTTATCGACGGCGCGGGCGCCACGCTGATGCCGGGAATGATCGAGGCGCACACGCACTTTTCGTGGAACGACCAGCCGTCGCTCGATTCGATCCAACGGATGCCGACGGAGGAACACATCCTGTGGTGCGCGCACGTCGCCGAGCGCTATCTGTCGATGGGATGGACCTCGTGCGTCGGCGCGGCCGACCGCCAAGCCGCGGCTCGATGTGGTGATCCGCAATGCGATCGACGCGGGCGAGATCCCGGGCCCGCGCTACATCGCCGCCAGCCAGGAGATCACGGTGCAGGGCGGTCTCGGCGATGAAACGCGGCCGCATCTGCCGCAGCCGGAGTTCAGCTTCGGCGCGGTGGTCAGCGGTCCGGAAGAGATTCGCCGCTGCGTCCGGCAGTTCGTCAAGTACGGCGTCGATCAGATCAAGATCAACCTGTCCGGCGAGTACATCACCGGGCTGCCGGCCGAGTACACGCCGTTTTCCGACGAAGAGATCGCGATGTGCGTCAAGGAAGCGCATCGCTTCGGCAAGCGGGTCGCCGCGCATGCGCGCTCAAACGAATCGGTCAAGCAGTGCATCCGGCACGGCATCGAAGTGATCTACCACGCCAGTTTCGCGGATGAGGAGGCGCTCGACCTGCTGGAGGCCAGCAAGGACAAGCACTTCGTCGCTCCGGGGCTCGCGTGGCTCATCAACACCTCGTATCACGCAAGCGAGTGGGGGTTGACGCCCGAAGTCACGAAGAAGATGGGCTACCACCGCGAGCTCGAGATCGCGGTGGAGACGCTGAAGAAGATGCTCAAGCGCGGCATTCGCATCCTGCCGGGCGGGGACTACGGCTTTGCCTGGACCCCGCACGGGACGAATGCGAAGGACCTCGAGTACTTCGTCAAGTATCTCGGCATGTCGAACATGGAGGCGCTGCTCTCGGCAACCGCCTGGGGTGCGCCGATCATGAACCGTCGAGTTGAAGTAAATGACGACCTCGGTCGAGTGCGCGACGGCGCACTGGCGGACCTGCTGCTGATCGACGGTGACCCGTTGGCCGACATCACCGTCCTGCAGGACCGCAAACGGATTCTCGCGGTCATGAAGGACGGCGAGTTTCATCGGGCGCCCGAGACGCGCACGTCGGTGCGGACGCGCTGGAGCCAGGCGGCATGAGCGGCGTGAGCGAATACACGAAGAGGCGAGGCGCCCCATGACTGACGTGCTGTTCACGAACGTTCGCATCATCGACGGCTCGGGCGCCGCGCCGTACAACGGCGAGGCGCTCGTTCGCGGCAATCGCATCGTTCGCGTGGCCCGCAGTGCGCGCACGATCTCGCCGACGGGGACGAGCGTCATCGACGGCGCCGGAGCCACGCTGATGCCGGGCCTGGTCGAAGCCCATACGCATTTCGCGTGGAACAACGCCGCGGGCCTCGCCGACATCCAGAAGATGCCGGTCGAGGAGCACATGCTTTGGACCGCGCGCGTCGCGAAGGTTTATCTGGATCACGGCTGGACTTCGTGCGTCGGCGCGGCGACCGCCAAGCCGCGCCTCGATGTGGTCGTGCGCGACGCGATCAACAGCGGGCTGATTCCGGGACCGCGCTACATGGCGGCAAGCCAGGAACTCACGGTGCCCGGCGGCCTCGGCGACGAGACTTTGCCGCACCTGCCGTTTCCGGAGTTCAGCTTCGCGGTCAATGTCAATGGTCCCGAGCACATGCGCGCGGTGTGCCGCATGTTCCTCAAGTACGGCGTCGATTCGATCAAGCTCAATCTTTCCGGCGACAACCTGGTGCCACATGCGAACGCGAAGACCACCTGGATGACGGATGCCGAAGTCAAGGTCGCTGTCGAGGAGGCCAAGCTGCGCGGCAAGCGCGTCGCGGTGCACGCGCGCTCGGCGCCGTCGGTCAAGCAGGCGCTGCGCCATGGCTGCGAGGTGATCTATCACGCGAGTTACACCGACAGCTGAGGCGCTCGACATGCTCGAAGCGCAGAAGGACCGCGTCTTCGTCGCGCCCGGACTGTCGGTCATCTTCAAGCTGCTGTCGGAGGGAACGCCGTACGGCATCACGCCCGCGCGTGCACGGGAACTCGGCTACGAGGACGAACTCGCGGCGGCGATCGAATCACTGAAGGCGATGCATCGGCGCGGCGTGCGCGTCCTGCCCGGTGGCGACTACGGCTTCGCGTGGGCGCCGCACGGCACCAACGCGATGGATCTGCAGTATTTCGTCAAGCATCTCGGCATGACGCCGATGGAGGCGCTGGTCAGTGCGACCCGTCTCGGAGGGCAGATCATGCTGCGCGGCAATGAGCTCGGCGAGATCAAGGAGGGCTATCTGGCCGACCTGCTGCTCGTCGATGGCGATCCGCTCGCCGACCTCGGCATCCTTCTCGATCGGAAGCGGCTGCTGGCGATCATGAAGGACGGTGTCTTCCACAAGGCGCCGGAGATCGCCTCGGCTCGCACGCTGCGAACGGCGGTGGCAGCGTGATCGACTCGAGCGCTTCAAGGCAGCGCTTGCCGACGGCCGAATCGAGCCGTCTCTAGCGCGAACGAAGCTGAGCCCATGTCCCGCAACGCGACGCGCTTCTGGTGGATTGTGCTGATCGCAGTCCTGACCGGTCTTTCGATCTGGGGGCTCGTCCACAACACGCGGCTATTCCTGGTCACCGTTCTCAACGGGCTGACTCTGGCGTCGCTGTATTTCATCGTGGCCAGCGGATTCACGCTGGTCTTCGGTCTGATGCGCAACGTCAACCTCGCGCACGGCTCGCTGTACCTGCTGGGCGGATACATCGGCTATGTCGTCGCCGAGAAGACCGGCCTGTGGCTGCTGGCACTCGCCGCCGGCTTCCTGGGCGCGGCGGTGGTCGGGCTGCTGATCCAGCTCGTTCTTCTGCGTCACATGCAGGGTCAGGAACTGCGCCAGACCATGGTGACGATCGGGCTGTCGATCGTGATCGCCGACATCCTGCTGTGGATCTTCACCGGCGAAGTGCACCAGATGGAGCCGCCATCGTGGCTCAAGGGCCCGCTACGCGGCATTCCGATCATCAACGCCTACTCGCAGTATCGGCTGAGCCTGCTGGTACTCGGCATCGTTATCGGCGTCGCGCTGTGGTTGTTTCTGAATCGGACGCGGGTCGGCATGATGATCCGGGCCGGCGTCGACGATCGGGCCATGCTCGCCGCGGCCGGCATCAACGTGAACCTCGTCTTTGCCGTGACCTTCGCGATCGGCGCGGGCCTGGCGGGGCTGGGCGGCGTGATCGGTGCAGTTGAACTGTCGATGGTGCCAGGCGAGGACACGCGCCTGCTGCTCGCATCGCTGATCGTCGTGATCGTCGGCGGCATGGGCAGCGTGGTCGGCGCGGCGATCGGCGCTGCGATGCTCGGGCTGGCGGAGACGTTCGGGCTCGCGTACGCACCGACCTACAGCGTGGTGTTCACTTTTGTGATCCTGGTCGTCGTCCTCGCGTTCAGGCCGCGGGGAATTCTGGGGAAGGCCGCATGAAGGCGACGAGCCGCCTCAAGCGATGCCGCGCCTTCGTGGAGCCTCAGCGCGCAGCGGCGAGGGGCCAATCATGAGTGCCGCCAAATGGCGCAAGGCGATGAACGCCTCGGCGGTCGCGACGCAGTCCGCGGCCGCCGTGGCTCCGTCGCGGATCGACGCGTTCGCCGGGCGGAGCACCACGCCGGTGCGCCAGCGCTGGACGGGAACGCTGGCCACGCTGGCCTCGGCGATTTCGGCGCGACACATCCTGGTGCTCGCCGCTCTGTTGGCCTTTCCTTTCGTCGCCTCGCCATTCATCACCTTCCAGATCGGGGCGCAGGCCCTGACGCTGGGACTGATCGCGCTGTCGCTGACTTTCCTCGGCGGCTACGGCGGAATGATTTCACTGGCGCAGATGACCGTCGCCGGCATTGCCGGCTACGCAGTGGCGATCCTGGGCACCAGCGGCACGGCCGAGATCAGTCTGAACTGGCCGTGGTGGGTCGTCGTGCCCTGTGCGATCTTCATTGCCACGGTGTGCGCCACGTTCATCGGGTGGCTCTCCGTGCGCACCGAGGGCATCTACACGATCATGATCACGCTCGCGATCGGTGTGGCCTTCTACTACCTGGTCCTGCAGAACTACAGCGTGTTCAACGGCTTCCTGGGGCTGCACAAGATCGCTCCGCCAGCGGTGTTCGGCGTCGCGTGGCGCGATCCGTTGCCGTTCTATTTCCTCGTGCTGTTCTGGGCACTTGCTGGCTATCTCTTCATCAGTTACCTCGTGCGCACGCCCTTCGGCATTGCACTTCAAGGCATCCGCGACAACCCGCGGCGGATGCACGCACTGGGCTTCAACGTCGTGGCGCACCGCGTGGCCGCGTACGCCGTGGCCGGAGCGATAGCAGCGGTCGGTGGCGTGCTCTTCGTCTGGTACAACGGACTCATCACGCCGGGATCGGTCGGTACATCGTGGCTGATCAACCTGCTGATCATCGCCGTGCTCGGGGGGATGAAGCACCCGATCGGCCCCTTCCTCGGCGCATTGGTCTTCGTGCTGCTGCAGACATTCGCGATCGATCTCATCGACCGTGAACGTTTCAACCTCGTCATTGGCGGGGTGTTCCTGGTTCTTGTGCTGTTTTCACCCGACGGTCTGCTCGGGTTGTGGTTCAGGTGGCGTGCACGCCTCGCATCGAGGCCGAACACACTCGGGCCCGCCCGCACCGTTTTGTCAACCCAGCGGCCGTGAAGATGCCGCAAACCCGCAGTAAGGAGACCGCAATGAAGACCATGAAGCGAACATTCCTGCGCACACTGATCGGCACCGCTGTACTCGCGGCGTTCGGCGGCACGGCGCTGGCCCAACAACCGCCGGTGAAGATCGGCGTGCTGGCTACGCTGGAAGGGCCGTTTGCCGCCGGGGGTGCTGACGGCATGCGCGGCGCAGAACTGGCGATCCGGGAGCGAAACGGCGTTGTTGCCGGCCGCAAGATCGAGATGATCAAGGCGTCATCGGATGCGAAGCCCGACGTGGCCGTCAATTCGACCCGCAAGCTGGTCGAGCAGGACAAGGTCGACATCATGGTCGGCCCGCTATCCGGAGGCGAAGGCATCGCGGTCAAGAACTACTCGAAGACACAGCCCGGCGTGACCTTCATCAACGGCTCGTCCGGTGCGCAAGCCACGACGCTGGTCGACACTTCCCCCAATTTCTTCCGTTTCAACACGGACGGTGGACAGTGGATGGTGGGCCTCGGAACCGAAGCGCTCAAGCGCGGCTACAAGCGGGCGATGATCATCGCGGAGGACTACGCGTTTCCGTACTCGCAGGTGCAGGGCTTCATGACCGAGTATTGCGCGCAGGGCGGCAAGGTGCCGGTCAAGGCGTGGGTACCGCTGGGCGGGAAGGACTACGCATCGGTGATCGCGCGCATTCCGAAGGATGTCGATGTGCTGGTCGTGATCCTCGGCGGTGCCGATGCAGTGAACTTTCTCAACCAGTACGAAGCGGCAGGCGGCGACAAGCCGATGATCGGTGGCTCGATCACCGTCGCGCAGGACGTGCTGAACTACCGCGGCAAGCGGCGCGAATCGCTCGTGGGCACGCTGTCGGCTGGACCGATTGCCGATTCGATCGACACGCCGGAATTCAAGGCCTTCGTCGCCAGCTACAAGAAGAATTTCCCGGACGGCTACCCGAGCCCCGGCCTGTTCGCCTTGAATTACTACATCAACATGAAGGCGGCGCTCGACGCACTCGAGGCGGTCAACGGCGATCTGTCCGGCGGACAGGCGAAGTACCGCGCGGCGCTCGAGAAGATGACACTGAAGACGCCGGTCGGGGACATCAAGCTCGACGCGAATCGCCAGGCGATCGGCAGCAACTTCGTGACGGACGTCGTCAGGGACCCCCAAGGCAACCTGTCGAACAAGGTGGTACGTCGGATCGACAACGTGAACCAGACGCTGGGACAGAAGCCGGAGGACTTCAAGATCGGTTCACGCGACGTGCCTGACTGCCCGTAAGCCGCAGGCGTTGCGCGCCGCAGGAATGCGCACGGGTAGAGCGGACAGCATGAAGGCTGCTCCACCTGTGCGCATCCCCTCGGCGCCGGCGCGAGATCAATCCAACAAACGTTGACGTTGTGACGACACTCGAGCTCGAGCCTCCGCGGCGCGCAATCGCGATGGGCGATGCGCTGCTACTGCATGGTGTCTCGCGAACCTTCGGCGCCTTGCGGGCCGTCGACGACGTGTCCTTTTCGGTTGCCGCAGGTGAACGCCGGGCGATCCTAGGTGCCAACGGCGCCGGCAAGACTACGTTGTTCAATGCGATCACGGGCGACTTCCCGGTCAGTGCCGGTCGCGTGGTGTTCTTTGGCGAAGACATTACAGAATTACCGCCCTACGAACGCATTCGCCGCGGGTTGCGTCGCACGTACCAGTCGTCGCTGCTGTTTCGCGACCTGACGGTGCGCGACAACGTGCTTCTCGCCGTGCGCGGCGTCGCTCGCGGGCGATTCGGAATGCGGCGCGTCCCGATGCAGCACGCTTCGCAACGCGCAACCGACGCGCTGCTGCATGAGGTTCGCCTCGCGGCGGTCGCCGAGTTGCCGGTGACGTCCTTGTCGCATGGCCAGCAACGTCAGCTCGAAGTCGGGATGGCGCTGGCCGGCGCACCGCGGCTGATTCTCTTCGACGAACCGGCTGCGGGTCTGTCGCCGGCCGAACGCCGCGAGCTGGTGGCCCTGCTGCGCGCGCTGCCGCGGCACCTCGGCTTCGTGCTGATCGAGCACGATCTCGATATCGCGCTCGGCGTCGCGGATCAGGTCACGGTGATGCACAACGGGCGCGTGCTCAAGCACGGCACGCCGCAGCAGATTCAGGATGACGCCGAGGTACAGGCGATCTACATGGGTGCGAAGGATGACAGGGGAGGCCATGGCCCCCACTAGAGCGAGAGACGCTGCCGGCAAGGCAGCGCGGGACACTTCCGATCCAATGCTGGTGGTGGCGGGACTGGACGTGCACTACGGGCGTGCGCATGCGCTGCAGGGCGTGTCACTGACGCTCGAAGCACGGCGTGCTGGCGGTGCTTGGCCGCAACGGCATGGGCAAGACCACGCTATGCAACGCGGTCACCGGCATGTTGCCGGCAACCGCATCGGCGCGCGGCAAGGTGACGCTCATGGGCCGCGAGGTGCTCGGACTGGCCGCCAACACGATCACGGAGCTCGGCATTGGCTACGTGCCACAGGGAAGGCGCGTCTGGCCGTCATTGACGGTCGACGAACACCTGCGCCTCGCGAGTCGCAGTGCGCGGCGGGGCGAGTGGACGGTCGAGCGGGTGTACGACCTCTTTCCGCGTCTGGGTGAGCGCAAGCGCAATGGAGGGGCACAGCTTTCTGGCGGCGAGCAGCAGATGCTGGCGATTGGACGCGCGCTGCTATTCAATCCACGGGTGCTGGTGATGGACGAGCCCACCGAGGGTCTGGCGCCAGTGATCGTCGAGCAGGTGGCCACGACGCTGAAGAACCTAGCCGGCGAAAGTCAGATCGGCGTACTGCTGATCGAGCAGAACATCGGTGTCGCGGTCGACGTCGCCGACCGAATAGCGGTGATGGTCAACGGTCGCATCGCGCGCGAACTCTCGGCGCAGGAACTCGCCAGTGATCGCGAATTGCAGCAGCGGCTGCTGGGCGTACACGGAGGCGGCGAGGTCGATGCCGGCTCCGAACTCTCGACCGGAAGTGCGATGGCGCCGTCGGTGGTTGAGGTTGCCGATGAAAGTGAATCGGTATCCGTCTACGTCGTACGTCGACACGAGGGCGAGCGGGACGCCGAAGTTCGCTTCGTCGACGGCGAGCAGGGTCGTCGGCCGCCCGAATCCTCCGCGTCGCCGCCAGGCAGTGGCTTTACCCGCTGGGGACAGTCGGGTGCGGGCCGCGCGGGCAACGTGTCGTCGATGCTGCAGGATCGAGGTCCACCCTCGGACGCCACGGCGCAGGCGGAACATGAAGCCGCCTCGACCTTGCGAACCAGGGAGAGCGCCCGCGTCGTCGAGTTTCCGGTGGCTGCGACCAGCGGTCGCGCGGCCTACATCGTCGGCACGTTCGACACCAAGGGCCGCGAACTGTTCTTCCTGAAGAACTGCATGGAGAAGCTGGGACTGCGTACGGTGACGGTCGATCTGTCGACCTCGGGCACGACGTCCACTGCCAATGTTCATCCACGCGAAGTGGCGCGCCACCATCCAGGCGGCGAGCGGGCTGTCTTCACCGGCGACCGCGGGTCGGCGGTAACGGCGATGGCATTGGCGCTCGAACGCTTCATGCTTTCCCGGCGGGACATCGGCGGCATGTTGTCGGCTGGCGGCAGCGGCGGAACCGCACTCGCAACGCAGGCCATGCGCGCGTTGCCGATTGGATTGCCCAAGGTCATGGTGTCGACAATGGCCTCGGGTGACGTGCGGCCTTACGTGGGCCCGAATGACATCTGCATGATGTACTCGGTGACGGATGTTTCCGGCATCAATCGGATCAGTGAGCAGGTGCTGGCGAATGCCGCGCACGCCCTGGCCGGAATGATTGCCTATCGCCGGCACGCGGCACCCGAAACGAAACCGGCGATCGGATTGACGATGTTCGGCGTGACGACGGCCTGCGTGCAGGCGGTCACCAGGCAGTTGCAGGAGGACTACGACTGCCTCGTGTTCCACGCGACCGGCACCGGCGGTCAGTCGATGGAAAAGCTGGTTGACTCCGGGCTGCTTGCCGGCGTGATCGATGTATCGACTACGGAGGTCTGCGACGAGATCGCGGGGGGAGTGCTGTCAGCAGGCACGACGCGCATGGATGCGATGAGCCGCGTGAACGTGCCCTACGTGGGATCGTGCGGCGCGCTCGATATGGCGAATTTCTATGCCTGGGACACGGTGCCGCCGAAGTACAGCGGACGCAACCTGTACCGGCACAACCCCAACGTGACCCTGATGCGAACGACCGTCGAGGAATGCAGGGCGATCGGCGAGTTCATCGCACGCAAGCTCAACGCGATGACGGGCCCGGTGCGCTTCGTGATTCCCGAAGGCGGTGTCTCCGCGCTCGATGCGCCCGGCAAGGCGTTCTGGGATCCTGCTGCCGACAAGGCGCTGTTCGCGGCGATCGAGTCCGCATTTCGCGCCGCACCGGACCGCAAGCTCATCTGCAGTCCCCTCCACCTTAACGACCCGGCGTTCGCGGACCTGCTGGTCGCGCAGTTCAAGGAGATTACCCGGACGGAAGCGCGGCATTCAGCCGGAGCCCGTTCATGAACATGTCAATGCTCCAGTCCTTCAACCCGCCCGGATGCGGGGACTAGTCGCTCAACTCGAACTCATGCCAAGAATTGCTCGCCAGCACATCCTCGACCGCCTGCGCGCCAAGATCGCGCAGGGCCGGCCGATCGTCGGTGGCGGCGCCGGCACCGGCCTTTCCGCCAAATGCGAAGAGGCCGGAGGCATCGACCTGATCGTCATCTACAACTCGGGCCGCTATCGGATGGCAGGTCGCGGTTCGCTCGCCGGCTTGCTCGCCTACGGCAACGCGAACGAGATCGTCGTCGAGATGGCGCGCGAAGTTCTGCCGGTGGTCAAGCACACACCGGTGCTGGCCGGCGTGAACGGTACCGATCCCTTCATGATCCGCGAGGACTTCCTGCGCCGCTTGGCTGACCTTGGCTTCTCCGGCATTCAGAACTTCCCGACCGTCGGCCTGATCGACGGAACCTTTCGCGCCAACCTCGAAGAGACCGGTATGGGCTACGGCCACGAGATCGACCTGATCCGTGCGGCGCGTGCGCTCGATCTGCTGACCACGCCATACGTCTTCGCGGCCGACGAGGCGGCGGAAATGGCGAGGGCCGGCGCCGACATTATCGTCTGCCATCTTGGCCTGACCACCGGCGGTGCGATCGGCGCGGAAACGGCGTTGAGCCTGGCGGACTGTGTCCCGCAGATCAACGCGTGGGCCGAGGCGGCCCTGAAGGTCAAGCGCGACGTGCTGGTGATCTGCCACGGCGGCCCGATCGCCATGCCGCCCGATGCGGAGTTCATTCTCAAGAACTGCCCGAGCTGTCACGGCTTCTACGGCGCATCCAGCATGGAGCGCCTTCCCACCGAGGTCGCCCTCACCGAGCAGACCCGCAAGTTCGTTGCCATTTCCCGGAGGTAGATCAAATGTCCGGCACCGATTTTGGAATGACTCTTCTGGCACTCCTCGCGATCGCGGTTGCGATCGTCGTGGTGTTCTGGCTGCTGCACTGGCTGTACCTGCGAAGTTCCAAGGAACGAAGCTTCGTCCGCACCGGACTTGGCGGCACCAAGGTCGTGCTCGGCGGCGGAGCATTCGTGCTGCCGATCGTGCACGACGTGATTCCGGTCAACATGAACACGCTGCGGCTCGAGGTTTCGCGCGGACGTGACAAGGCCTTGATCACCAAGGACCGCATGCGGGTCGACGTGATCGCGGAGTTCTATGTTCGGGTCAAGGCCGAAGCGCAGGCGGTGGCCGATGCGGCGCAGACGCTCGGTACGCGCACGATGGAGCCGGAGAAACTCAAGGAACTGGTTGAGGGCAAGTTCGTCGATGCGCTGCGCACGGCGGCGGCCGAGATGACCATGGAAGAGCTGCACGAGAAGCGCGGCGAGTACGTCAAGCGCGTGCGCACGTCGGTGGCCGGCGACCTGTTGATGAACGGCCTTGAGCTGGAGGCGGCCTCGCTGACGCAGCTCGACCAGACTTCGATGGAGTTCTTCAATCCGAGCAATGCGTTCGACGCCGAGGGTCTGACGCGACTGACCGAGCAGATCGAGCATCGCAAGAAGCAGCGCAACGACATCGAACAGGACACGATGATCGCGATCCGTAACAAGAACCTGGAAGCCGAGAAGCAGTCGCTCGAGATCGATCGCGAATCCGAGTACGCACGGCTGACGCAGGAGCGCGAAGTAGGTGTCGCGCGCGCCGCCCAGCGGGCCGAGCTTGCGCGCGAGCGCGCGGACAAGGATCAGGAGGCTGAGCGGGCACAGATCAGTTCGCGCCAGGCGATCGAGATGGCGCGCATGCTGTCCGAACGCACGATCGAGGAGGAGCGTATCGCCAAGGAGCGCGAGCTGCAGACCGCCGAGATTGAGCGCCGCAAGTCGGTCGAACTGGCCGAGCAATTGCGCGCGATCGAGGTCGCAAAGGCCAGCCAGGCCGAGTCCGTGGCCCGTGCTTCGGCCGATCAGGCACGCGCCAAAGCCGTGGCCGAGGAAGAAAAGGTCTTTACGGTGCGGGAAACCGAGATGGCGACGCGTCGCAAGCAGATCGATCTGATAGAAGCGAGCAAGGAGGCCGAACGGGACGCTTTGCGGCTGACGATCGCGGCCGGAGCCGAGCGCGCCGTCGCCGATGATCGCGGCGCCGCCGTTCGGTCACAGGCACAGGCCGACGCCGACGCCGACAAGATTCGCTCGCTCGCGTTGCAGATTCGCCAGGAGATCGAGGCCGAAGGAACGCGCCTGATGAACGAAGCGCAGAACGTCCTGACCGTCGAGGCGAGAGCGTCGGCCTTGCGCCTGAAGCTGGTCGAGAAGATGGAAGGCATCATCCGCGAGAGCGTTCGCCCGATGGAACGCATCGAAGGCATCAAGATCCTCCACGTCGAGGGACTCGGAGGCGGGGGAGGTCACGGCAACGGCGATGGCGGCGGCAACTTCGCCGATAGCATCGTCAACAGCGCCTTGCGTTTCCGTGCCCAGGCCCCTCTGGTGGACCAGCTGTTGCGCGAGATCGGTGTGCAAGGCGGCGAGCTGGGTCAGATAGCGCAGGGCATGACGGCAGCAGCGCTGCCTCCTGCGGCCCGGTCTGAATCCTGATCCGCATGGTCAAGGTCTACACGAGCTCCGTCATCGAGGCGCCCGCCGACCGCGTGTGGGAGCTCATTCGCGATTTCAACGGGCTGCCGAACTGGCATCCGGCGATCGCGGATTCGCGCATCGAGCAGATGCAGGCGGCCGACAAGATCGGCTGTGTCCGCAGCTTCCGGACCAAGGACGGTGGGCTGATCCGAGAGCGACTCTTGACACTGTCGGACTACGACTACGAGTGCACTTATTCGATACTCGAATCGCCGATGGGGGTCGAGAACTACATCGCGACGCTGAAGCTGACTCCGATCACCGACGGCAACCGGACCTTCGCGGAATGGAGCGCAGAGTTCGATTGTGCCGATGGGCGCGAAGGCGAGCTCTCGCAGCTCATCGGCCAGGGCGTATTCCAGGGTGGCTTCGATGCCCTGAAGAGCCGATTCGGCGTCCAACGCTGAGGCTCGCAGTCGGTGGCGTCGATCACGGGACTGCGCAGTCGGCCGGCGATGCAAACCACATGCGCATGAGCCGAGTCACTCGATCAACCGTGATCGATGCGCCAATCGATCGCGTATGGGCGGTGCTGCGCGACTTCAACTCGCACGTTCACTGGCATCCGGTGGTCGCGGAGTCCTTCATCGAAGATGGCTTGCCAGCCGACCAAGTGGGCTGCGTTCGCAACTTCAAATTGGCAGACGGCAACGCCCTGCGCGAGCAGTTGATAGCGTTGTCCGATCGCGACTACATCTCGACCTATTGCATCCTTGATACGACGATTCCACTGATCAACTATGTCGCCACGGTCCAGCTCAAGCCGGTCACCGACGGCGCCCGCACGTTCTGGCATTGGGAATCGACCTTCGCCACGCCGCCGGGCCGCGAACGGGAACTGACCGAAAACGTGGGCCGCAACGTTTACGAGGCTGGCTTCGATGCGTTGCGGCGGCACCTGGCCGAGGCGAAGGATCAGGTCGAGTCGGTGCATGGACCGGCGCGGGCCGGTTCCACCGCCGGACGTGTCGGTCTGCCTGGAACTGCGATCGTGCTGGCGGCGCGCGGCGACGCTGAGAACCTGCGGGCCGTGGCGATCGAGGCCCCACCGCCCGGTCCCGGCGAGGTGCGCCTGCGACAGACCGCGATCGGCGTTAACTACATTGATGTCTATACGCGCACCGGCCGGTACGCGAACCTGCTTGATGTCGGCGGCGTGCCCGGCTTCGAAGCGGCGGGCACGGTGATCGATGTCGGCGCCGGCGTTTCCAGTCTGCTGCCGGGCGATCGCGTGGCTTACACCAGTCTGCCCGCGGGCGCCTACGCGTCCGTGCGCACGCTGGTAGCCCGCGAAGTCGTGCGCTTGCCCGACCACGTCAGCGTGGAGCAGGGCGCGGCGGTGATGCTCAAGGGAATGACCGCTGAGTACTGTCTATTCCGATTGCATCACGTTGTTTCGGGCGAGACCGTGCTCGTGCACGCGGCAGCTGGCGCGCTCGGCATGCTGGTGGCGCAGTGGGCGCAAGCGCTTGGCGCCACCGTGATCGGCGTCGTCGGCTCGGAAGACAAGGCGCACGTCGCGCGCGAGTCGTGCCAGCACATCGTGATCGCCCGTGGCGGACTTTTTGCCGATGGCGTGCTCGATGCGACGGCAGGCCGAGGCGCCGACCTCATCATCGATGGCATCGGCGAGGCCGCGCGCGAAGAAAACATGCGGTCTATCGTCACTACCGGACACTGGATCAGCGTAGGCGCGGCGGGCGGAGCGTGGCGCGCCATCGATACCGCATGGCTTTCGAGCAAGTCGGTCACGCTGTCGTGCCCCGTGATCTTTCACTACCTGATGGGCGCGCAGAATGCAGCGCGGCTGCGTGAGATGTCAGCGCGGGTGTTCGACGCGCTCAAGGCCGGTGTGCTGCGCCCGCGTATCACGCGCTATGCACTTACGGCCGCGACGGAAGCTCATCGCGATCTGGAAAGCCGCCGCACGACAGGGCAGCTCGTTCTGATGGTGTAGGCAATCGGTTCTTATACCGCATCGTTGTTAGTTCTTCCGCAGTCTGCACGCGGCCCGACCTTCATCGGACAATGCCGGCGTCTGATTGCCGGGGGACCTCCACTGTGAAGAGCATTCGAATACTGATTGCCGCCGCCGCACTTGCCGGCGCCGGGGGCGCGAACGCGTTTGGCGTTGGCGTGAAGGCAGGGACGACCGGCGTCGGCGGAGATGTCGGCTTCGGCCTGGTGCCAACGCTGTCTGCTCGCATCGGCTACTCGTACCTGTCGTTCAGCACGACGATTGATGACACCGATGTCAAGTACGACGCCAAGCCCAAGCTCTCGAACGGCAACCTTTTCCTGGACTGGAGCCCGCTGGGTCCTTTCCGCGTCACAGGGGGGCTGATCTTCAATGACAACAAGATCAGCGTGACCGGTACTCCGAGCGGAGGCACGTACACCATCAATGACACGGTGTATTCGGCCTCGGACATCGGCAGCCTGACCGGCACGATCAAGTCGGGCAACCAGGCCGCGCCCTACCTTGGAATTGGTTACGGCAACGTCGCCGGTGCCGGCGTCAACTTCTACTTCGATCTGGGAGTGATGTTCCAGGGCTCACCGAAGGCGAGTTTGACCGCGACCTGCGGACCGACTTTGTCAGCCGCGCAATGCTCCCAGCTTCAGTCCAACGTGGTGGCAGAGCAGACGAACCTGCAGGACAGCGTGACGAGATTCAAGTACTACCCGGTCGCCAGCATCGGCGTGACGATCGGCTTCTAGAGTGGGGTATCGGGTCCGGCGCCAATGGCGCGAGCTGCTCGCGGGATCAGCGGTGGCCTTGCGCAACTCCGGAAATCCGTATGCCGTACTTGTCGACGTACCCACCATTGACCCGGGTATAGATCTTGCCGGACTTGTCGATTGCCTTGTCCGGGCCCAGTGCGCGCAGGAGTGTGGCCGCGGTCGGCAAGTCATCCTCGACCTTGTCGATCGACTTCACATCATTGAGAGTGGTCTTGATGTCGCAAGGCCTGTCACTGTAGGTCACCAAGCCGCTGTCCTGCTGGCACTTGAACACCTGAGCACCGGCGCCTGAGGGCGCAAGCGATGCAGCAACGGCTGCAAGCAGGAGTCCAACGGTGGCCGAGGTGTTCATGGAACGCAGGCGCAAGTCGTAACGGCCTGACGTTACGAGGTTGGCACGACCTTCTTTCGGCCGAGTTGCGCCTATTCCGTGGAGCAATTCGGCCTAAAGTTTTGCTGCTCACGACAGGGTTGTCGGAGCGGTGCAGTAAGAGCGAGATCGCGACGGACCCCATGTTAAACTTCGCGCCTTGCGCCCGTAGCTCAGTTGGATAGAGTACTTGGCTACGAACCAAGGGGTCGTGGGTTCGAATCCTGCCGGGCGCGCCACTCTCAAAACGGGCTTAAATCGCGAGATTTCAGCCCGTTCTTTTTTGACTCGGTGATACCTCGGTGATACCGCCCGGGGCGACTGCGGAGCGGGGATCAGTGGCCGGCCCCTCATATCCCGTTCACCTTCGCCGCGTGGTCTAGGACCCTGCGACGCTGGTCTTGAGTCAGGTTGGCGATCTCGGCGAGGACGCGCAACGCGTGAGTCCGCACGGCGTCCTTCGAGAACTGGGATTGGCGCTGGCGGCGAAGCCCGAGCTTGCGGCGCGTGTCCGCGGGGATGTCGTCGATCGTCAGCATCGGTCACCTCCGCGCGTCGAAGTCGGCGCGCTCGTCGTCGCCCCAGATCGGCGGCGCGGGCGGCAGCATCGAGTCAGGCGGCGCTCCGTTGAGCCACGCGACCAGGGCCGCGGGAACGCCTTTGTCTCAAGCCAGCATGGAAGCTTTAGGAACCGGGCGGCCGCGACGATGGGCGAATCGTTACGTGACCGTCCGCCGAGGCAGCGCCCGAAGTAGCTCAAGGAACGCGTCAGACAACTGGCGTCTCGATATCACGATGCCGTCTGCCACTTCCCAAGAAACGCTTCGATCCGTCGACATCCCTGGTTGAGCCACGTCATAGTCGGTCGATCGATACCGATATGCTGGCTGAAACTTCGCGAGCGGGATTCTCACGCGCTCAAACAGGTGCTTCGTGTCTTTGGAGACGCCGGCGGCGGAAGTGGAACTGAGTTCCGCATCGCCTGCGATACGCTCATCGATCGAACGAACCACTTCATAGAGACACATAACGAACATACAACCGTCGAGCCAAAGTTCCGTGACGGTATCTGAGTCCGCGATAGCCTCCGTTACGGCATCTGAGTCCTCGATCGCTCTGGCTTTCGACCTGTTCCGTGCGTATTCATGTTCTCGCACATTGAGGTCGCGATCCCTGCGCCCCAAGTTCTGCGCGAAAACTGCCATGAAGAGCTCAAAGCGCTCCAAGCGATGCGACAGGCCAGTCCACTCTTCGTAGCGCTCCTGCCAAGGATCCAGCTCCCTAGGGGCTCGTTCAGTCATCGAACCATCATCGCTTCAGGCTTGAGACTGTGTATCAGCAGGCGCCGCTGCCAACGGCACCGCTGCCAGCTCTGCACCTTCGCGGGCGGGTTTGTCTTCGGCTTTGCCGTTTGCGTTTCTCAAAGCTTTCGCCGCTGCTCGCGCTACCTTCCGTCTCGCTTCCTCCGCCTTTTCGCCTTCGACCACTTCACGTTTGATCACTTCGTTCGTCAGCACGGCACGAATCTGTTCAACATCGATCCGTACATCCGGGGACAGTCGGCGTAGCTCGCGACGGATCACTTCCAGAACAGGCTGAGACTCAAGCATGGCACCGACAAAGAAGCGGGAAAGCGCCTGCTTCTGAGTGTGATACTCCCCGAGCACGGATCGCTGCCATCCCTCCTTGCACCACAGGTAGAGCAAGTCGAGGTCGGCTTCAGAGCGCGGATTCAGTCGAGAAAAGTCAATGTCGACCACCAACTCTTGGTCGATCGGCATGGCGAAAACGATGTGGTAAATGCGCCAACAAAGTCCGTTGGTCAGCAACACCCAGTCGACACCCTGATTGGCTGCATAGTCAATCGCTTGCTTGACGTGTTGCTCCTTGAGCTCCAAGCCGATCGCTTTGACTTCAATGAGCGTCTGAAGCGTGCCATCAATTTTTGTGGCGAGATCGCAGTAGGTGCCCCGGATGGCGAACTCGGAGGTCACCTCAGAGTATTTGTCATATCCGAAGACATCGGCGAGGATGTCCTTGACGATGGTGACGGTGTCGGCTTCTCCGACGTCACGCGACTTCGCCGCATTAAGGATTGGTTGATAGTGCTTGATGCCAGCAAGTAGTCGGTCAGCAACCTTCTTCGGAACTGTCATTTGGTCCCCTCGTGGATGTTTTGACGTCTGCGTTTCGGCTCAAGCCGCGCTTCGCATGTCGCGCGTCCTTCTCCGTAGCGGGGACGCCTTGCGATTCTGTGGGGACTGTCGGGCTGCGTAACGCGGGAATTGCCAAGCAAGAGCCGCTTTTATGTGTTCCCGCCTGATGACGGGTCGGTTGACGCGATGACGGTCGTCCCCGGCGGCATCCGCGCTTCGGGGTTGCACTCGCAGGCCTCGTCCTCCGCGCAGCAGGGACGGTCGCCAAACGGCACGTCGGGATGATCGACGCACACCCAGAGCAAGCCGCGACAGCGCGAGCAGTTCATTCGTCCAGCGAGTCGTCCGCGCCGATCGCCCGGAGCCAGTAGGCGCAACCGGTCGAGTCGCCGACCACCTTGCGCGTCGGCTTCCAGCGTTCGCGCACGAGTCCGGCGCCGTAGTACTCGCCCCGGAAGAAGTCGCACGCGAGGCAGCCGAGGGAGCGCGCGCCGCGCTCTTGGATCAGTGGACGGAAGTAGGCGCGGATTGCGCATCGCTCAACGCGCATGATCCACGGCGGCGCGCAAGACCAAGCGCAACCAAGCCAATACCGAGCAGCGCGAGCGACGCGGGCTCAGGGATTCTGAACACTAAATCATCGAACCCTCGATTCGGGTTGCCGCTGTCCCCGGACACAACGAACAGCCACGTAATGTCCCGCCACCCCGGTCCGGTGAAGGATATCTCCGTCGGTACCGCATCTTGCACGTAGTCTCGGGCGTCCAAAAAGCCGCCGCCTGAGGAAGTCACGTACCAGTCGCCGATGCCGATAGACAAGAGGCTCAGCAGTGAATAAGCCCCGCCGTCGAAGGTGATGTAGACACCTGCTTGAAAGAGAGGTGGCTGCGGACCGTCGTAGTTGGGGTTCTTTCGACCCGCGAGGTCCCACCCGAGCCACCTACTTGGAGCAATGGGGTAGATATCCATGTCAGGAGGGGTTGGCCCTACTACGTCGAAGTGACCGTTCGTGGAAAGGGTGAATCCTCGGTGCGAATATTCATACAGCTGCACAGGGAGCGGCTCCTCGAAATCGAGGGTCACGATTTGCGATGCCGACGCCAGTTGTCCTGCCGTCGCCATAGCGAGTGCGAAGAGCGCGTGTATGCATTCCTTCGACAGCTTCACCTTACTCACATCAGCACGACTGCAAGGAAGCAGCTTCATTGTTCTCCCCTTTGACGCACTAGCTTCCTGCAAAACGGGTCGCGATGCTAGTAGCGGCCCCGACCGCAATTGGGCTATGCCAAAAACGGCCGCCTGTAAAAAGATTCGACAGTGGGCAAAATTCCAGCTATTGCCGCCAGCAAAAACGCGGGTCACGATTGATGATCGATATGGTCAAAGAGTCTGACCAACAGACAACATCGACCGGCGCATTGCTGGGAGGTTGTCGGCCCTGTTGACCAGACCCTCGCGTGCGCTTGACCAGTACTCGACGCGATCCACAACCGAGTGGAGGTCACTATGTCAATGCTATGCCGCAAGGCTTTGCCGCGCTTCAAGACAAGACTCTTCTCATTGCTGTTGACGATCGCCATGGCACTGTCAGGCGTGCCGGCATTTGCGAAGATGATCACTTTCGATTTCGAACAGCCCGGAGTCTTTGACAGCTTCAGTATCACCAATACAACGACTCAGGGAGTGACGTTCTCGCCGAATTGTCATATCGATTGGGGCAATCCCCTTCCCGCCCTTTACGACAGCACCTGGATCGGATTCGATACGTTTGGGTGCGGCAACCCGCTGACCACGAACCCGAATTACCTTGGTCCGAATCTCTATCCGGCATCTATCTTTGTGTTTTTTGAGAGTGGTCCGTTCTCCCTAAGGGAACTTACCGTCGCGTTGCCTACGTGGAAATTGACTTCATCAAACGGTGGATTCTTTGATTCCCTCTCCGTCGGCATCGCCGCCGAAGCCAGCTTCGTCGGACCGGCCTGGACCGACGTCGCCTGGCTTCTGTTTTATCAGGATTTCGAGAGCGGTAGCCCCTCTGGATTCGATAACTTGATCATTCAGGTTCCGGAGCCGGCAACATTGGCACTGCTCGGCTTGGTTTTAGCGGGGCTGGCGTTAAACCGTCGCCGACGGCTGATCAAACAGATCGCAGTGTCCTTCTGCGTGATGGCCCTATCGGCAAGCGCGAGCGCCACACTTCTGACGTTTGATGAAACGCCACAGCTCTGCATTGGTGGTCCGTTGTGCGTCGACGGTATCGACGTCCCTACCTACAAGGAAAAGGGATATACGTTTGCGATATCGGGGCCCGAGTCCCCGCACACCAACGATGGGGGTAGTCATGAGGGAACGCTTTGGTGGCATTGCTGTGCCCGTAACGCGGAACTGCTGATAACCCTGACAAGGAATGGCGGCGGGTTGTTCGACCTAATCGCCCTTGATATTGACGTCGGTCTCGAGGGTCCCGGCGGCTTGGGCGTGTCGGCTCCCGGACATGCAGAGCAGATCTTCTTGGACAGCGTAGACGATCAAGCGTTGAATTTCTTGGGCGTCTCTCAAGTATTTTTTCGGCTCGTCCCAGGAGTGGACGCGGTCGGCATCGATAACCTTCTGGTGAAGGCCGCCTCAGTTGCCGAGCCTGCCCCGCTGGCACTCATCGGCATCGCAATTGTCGGTCTTGCCTTCATCCGTCGCCGCATCGCGTAGGCAGATACTGGACAAGGGAAGAATCCGCTGCAAAGTCGCACATGACAACCGATGCCGAATGGCGCCGCTATGAGGTTGCAGCAAAGCAAATCATTGAGCATCTGCGCACTGAGTTTGGGTTCTCCGCGGTGAAGGGTAAGCAACACGTCGACGGCAAGTACGGCACGCGATGGGAGATCGATGCCAAGGGTCTGATCGAAGGGTCCAGCGCCTTTGTCATCATTGAGTGTCGGCGCAAGACAAAGTCGCGCCTAAAGCAAGAAGAGATTGGAGCGATAGCCTTCCGCATGGGATACACCGGCGCTTCGGGTGCCTGGGTCGTTTCGCCCTTGGGACTACAGGAAGGCGCGGCCAAAGTAGCTGCCGCGGCAGGCATTCGCGCCGTTCGCCTGCCAGCAGATGCAACGCTTGAAAACTTCGTGGTCGAGTTCCTCGGCAACTTATACGCATCGCTACCCAGCCTTCAGATGGAGGGCCAAACAGGAATCCTCACTCCGGTGGTCGAGAACAATGTCCCGCCAGCGGAAGCCGCACCGTCCAGAGTCCCGTGATCGGCGAGCACGCCCACCGGTTACTTCTTCTCGCCATAAAGCCACCCCTGCATCGGCGTCATCGGTGTCATCGGGGTCATGGGCGTCATCGGAATGAACCCGCCGGCGCGCATCTTGTTGCCGACCTTCTTCGGACCGCGCGGCGCGCCATCGCGCAGCTCCTCCTCCATCGCCAGAGCGCGCACGAGCGCGAGGCCGTCAGCAGTCATCGCCGCTACGCGTGGGAACCGTACGAAAACGGTACCCAACCGATGCGATGAATGGGGTTCGGAGGTGTCCGCATACCTCCGACCGCCCATTGCCGCATGGCGCGGGGTGCGCGCGCGGACGCGGGGGCATCGCGGTCATTGCTTGAGCGCGTAGTCGGCCGCGTTGGCGCTGCCGATCGGCGAGCCGGCAATCTGCGCGGGTGCGGTCGTCGCGTCGCTGGTCGTGCCGATGATCGACGCGCACTGCGACGGCATCATCCCGGTGCGGTCGGCGGGCTTCGCGGTGTGGATCGGGTTCAGTTCGTAAACGGGTTTGGCCATCTTCGCTTCTCCTCTTCATGAGCCGGCGACTGAGCGGGACTTCAGTGCGGCTCTCCTGCTTCCGGCTCGAAGAATCACCAGCGCGTCGAGCCGCGCGAGTGCATCGGCTCGGATTTTTTTCCAGGCTGCGAATCGTCTGCGCCTTGATGATGACCATGCCGTCGTCGCTGGTGCGCTGATCGCGTTTGGCGAGCAGTCGCTGCTTAATCGCTTCGGGCAGCGAAGACGCGCGAATGTCAAAGCGGCGATGTATCGCGTTTGATACCTTGTTGACGTTCTGCCCGCCGGCACCCTGCGCGCGGATCGCAAGAAGCTCGATCTCGTTTTCGCGCAGCTCGTAATCAATCGAACGTGGGGCCATCAGGGCTTTCATCTGTTACCCGCATTGTCGGCGCATCAAAAAAACGGCCGCAATAGCGGCCGTTTTCACATCGCGTCGGCGCTCTGACGTCGCCGTACGGATCAGCGGATACGCACAGCATCGGCCTCCTGGCCAGCGTTGCGCCGGTACATCATCAGCAGGCCCAACTCGCTGCTGAGCGTGTCGGGCAGGGTTGCGGTGGTCACGCCCAGGTGCGCCGAGCCGTTCGGCGCGACGGTGCCGAACGGGTCGCCGACCACGCCGAAGCGCGACTTGCCCGGCGTGAAAAGCATGCCCTCGATCGCGTCGGTCAGGTTGCCGCTGAAGTAGTTGTCGAACGCGTAGACCGAGAACTTCATCGTCGTCCCCGCCGCAACTCCGACGTTCACCGAACCGGCCGAGCTGTTCATCGGCACGGTGAAGATCACGTTGCCCGAGTTCAGGTCGACGTCGGTGTAGAACACCGCGGTCGCAACGCCGGTGGCCAGGTTAGCGACAAAGACCAGGTTCTGGCCGCTGGCGCTGAAGCCGCCGTTTTCCGCGTTGAACACCACGTAGTCGTCGACGCCGTCGCTGTTCGAGTCGATGTAGATGTCGAACTCGGCCGGGTAGTTCGGGTGCGCGCGCCGCCCGTTGGTGTTGATCGCGAACTCAAGGTAGTCGGCACCATACACTGCCGCAGGTAGATGGCGAACGCCGACCGAGCGCATGTCGATCACTGCGAAGTTGTCGCCCGGGCCCGGCAATTGGCTACGCGGGATCTTCTTGCTGACGCCGGTCAGCGAGAACACGTCGTAGTCCCCGGTCTCGACACCGCGGTTGCGCAGCTTCAGCGAGGGTCCCGGGTTGCCCTTTTGCGACAACTGGGTGTCCGTCGCGGCGGCCTTGCGCGGCAGCACATGCCACGGCACAGAGATTTTCTCGGTGCCGGCCGTGAGCGTGATGTAGCCGTCGTACTCGGGGCCGTTGAGCGCCGCGCCGTTGCCGCCCTGTGGGCCGCCGTTAAGCGTCCATGTCGACAGCTTGCTCGGGTCGATGGTCAACTTGACGTCGATGTCTTCGTGTCCGCCTGCCGAAACGTGCACGCTGGACTTGACCTGCACCTTCACCGCTCCGCTGGCCTCATCATTGGCATAGCGGAAGCTGGGCGTGATGGTGAAGTTGCGCGCGGTGTTGGCGAAGTTCTCGACTCTGAGCGTGCGTTCCACCACCATGTGCGACTCGACCTCGAGTGCACCGAAGGACAGTGCCGCGGACTTCGTCTCCCGGTTCCACGCAATGGCGGTTTGCGCAATCGCGCGGTCGACGCGCAATTCGCCAGCGCCGATGCGCGTGATCGGCGCGAGTTCGCCCGGCAACAACGCAGGGTTGGTGTACACCGCCGTTTCGGCGCTGTTCATCAGCATCGCCTTGATCTTCTCCGGCGAGCGGTTCGGATAGGCCTGCCGCATCAGGGCCGCCGCACCGGCGACCATTGGCGATGCACCCGAGGTACCGCCGAACGCCGTCTCGCCCGTGCCTGTACCGACTTCCGCCGATACAGACGCACCTGGTGCGCCGATCTCAGGCTTGATGGTCTGCTCACTGATCGACGGTCCGCGCGACGACGTGCTGGCCATGCTGCCCACCAGCGGGATCGCCGCAGCCGGGGAAATCGAAACGTTGACTGTCTGGCCCGCGGTGAGCTGCGCCTTGATCGCGGTGGACAGCGATTGCTGGATCACCAGGGTCGGCGCGAAGGTGTCGCCGCCGCCGTACGAGAACGACACCGCATCACCCGGGGCGACCAGGCCGATCAGCACGCCAATGGCGCCGGCCTTGACGGCCCGGTCCACCTTCAGGCTCACCGAGCAGACGCCTCGGTCGATCAGCGCGATCTTGCCGGCCGGGCTGTTCAGGTAGGGATCCTCTGGCGTCGCGCCGGCCGCCGGGCAACCTCGCCCGACCCGCGCCACGTCACCGGTGATACCCGCACCCACCGGCGCCCAGTCGACCGTCGCTGTGTTGCTATAGATGCCGGCGATCGCCGCCGGCGCGTTCACCACCAGCGGAATCGCTTTCGCGCTCGGCACCTGGGTCTGCGCCACGCTGATGACACCCGGTGCGATCGACGGCGATCCGACGACGTAAGGCTTGTTGGCGCCGTTGCCTGCTGAGGTGACCACGATCACACCGAGCTTGACGGCGTTGGTCGAAGCCTCGCGTCAGGTCGTCTTCGATCTGGCCGTAGTCCGAACCGAGCGACATGTTGATGATGTCCACCGCATCGGACGTGTCACCGTCGCCGTTCGGATCGAGTGCGAAGTCCATCCCCTTAAGCAGCGCGATACCGTTGCAGGCCGTGCTGATCGCGCTGCAGACCTTGACGGCTACGAGTTTGGCGCCCGGTGCCATGCCCTTATGCGTGCCGTCCAGGCTCTGGCCGGCGATGATGTCGGCGACGTGCGTGCCGTGACCGTCGAAGTCGATCGGGTCGGGATCCTCAGTGCGCACTCCGACGACCGGGCCGTTGCGCCGCCAGACTTCGCCGACGAAGTCGAAGCCGTCGATTACCTTCGCGGTCGGGAAACAGACCGTCCAGAGTGGTGTTCAGCGGGTCGGCCGGACTCGCGCCGTACGCAGCCGCGTAGGCGGCCGTCGTTCCTGGGCCACCGAGGTTGCGATGCGTGTAGTCGATGCCCGAATCGAGCACCGCCACGGTGACACCGGTGCCGTCCCGCCCGCTCGCTTGCACGGCAGTGCCGCCGACATAGGGCACGGTCTCCGTGAGCGTCATTTCGTAGTTCAGCACCGGCCGAACCCGGGCGACGCCCGATAGCGCGGCGAGTTGAGTTAATTGCGAAGCGTCGATGCGCACCGCGATCGCGTTATGCGCGACCTGAACGCGCGCGAGCTCGCGGCCGCCGACCGAGGCGATATTGCTGGCCAGCGCTGCCTGCGACTCGCCAATGCGTTGACGATGATCGGCAGCCGCTTTGCGTACCGCACCCATGGCTTTGGCCAACTCACCACCCTGAGCCGTCGCCATGCCGCTGCTCTCCGCCAGCGCGGCGCGTTCAGCGGCGACTGAATTCTGCGCAAGCGACACCCACACGTCGACCTCACCACTCCTGCCGCGCAGGCGTCGGTCGACTCGATTGATGACGATGCCCGCGGGTGCCGCAACACGATGCGGACTGCTGGAAATCGAGCTCGCTGCTGACTTGCGCCTGACGTCTTGCCGCTGACGTGCTGCTGCTTGCTGGGATGCATTACTGGCCGAAGCTTGTGACTCAGCCTGGTCCGACCCACCGCCGCACGCGTTCAGCAATGCGGCAGCCGCGATCAGAGTCGCGATGCGCTTCATGGAATTCCTCCTTGGGTTTTTGCTTCTTGAGGCCCGGAAATCTATGCGCGCGCGTCACACTTTGTAAAGTCGTTTTCGCGGGCATCGCGTGTTTGCGACTCCGCAACGCCTTCTCTTGCAATGCTGCGACGCGATTAACGACTGGGCGGTGGCGGTTCACGTTCGATATTCCGTACACGCGACACGGAACGCACGCCCGAAATGCGCTTGGCTTCGGGCAACTTGGACGAATCGATAGTGACTGCTAACGCGTTATTGGCGAGAGCTACGCGCGCAAGCTCGGTTGCGCCCAACGCCCTTAACTCAGCCATTACCCGGTCCTGCTGCCGCTTCACTCGCTCGAGTTGCCCCGCTGTTGGTGATCCCGCCACCGGTGGCTCGCTTAGTACAACCCAGACTTCGACCTGTTCGCCGCCGAACGCGGCAGTAGCCGATACGAACACCAGGGTTCCAATCGCAAGGGCTCGAAGCATCCGAATCATGCAACATGTAGCGTGCGAAGAACGCATTCTGACCGGTTCGGGCGCCCAGGCTGGCGGAGCGGTCGCTAGCCAAGCCGTCGAGTCGAGAACAGGGCGGCGGTAAGAACGCCGCTTTGCTCCGGAACTAGGCGTCCGTTTTTGAGCAGATCGTGCGGCGTGGCTGGATGGCAGGGCATGGCCCGAGTTCAGTCTATCCAGCCGAGGGCCCGACGCGACGCAAGCCGCCATCAGAAGTGTCGAAAGGCGGACGCGTCGGTGATGCCGGGAAGCACCGACGTCAACGCTCCGCATCACCGGCCGGTGGAGGCGGGCAGTCCGCTGTAACCGGTCCGGTGCATGCGGTGATTAGACCTCACCTCGGGGCTAGGCCGGTCGCATCGCAGTATGCTCGGCGGTGCGCCGGACTTTCGTGGGTTCGAATCCTGCCGGGCGCGCCACTCTCAAAACGGGCTGATTAGCGATCAGTCCGTTTTCTTTTTTTGGTCCGGGGTACACGTGGGGTACAGCGATTGGCTAGGGGGATGCAAGTGGCAATCACGAGCGAACAGTTGCTAGGTGCGATTGATGAGGCATCGCCAACTCGTCAGGCATTTGGGAATCTGGACAACGACACGCTGGAATGGCTCGGACGGGCGAGCGCTCTGATGGAACTATGGGCGCAAGGCCTCACACCACGCGGATTACTCGCCAGCATTCATGCGCCTCGCAAGATCTCCACTGCCTTGTTCGCATCCGCGAGCGAATCGACCGCAACGTAGGCGGCGAACTGTTTGCCGATCACTGAGGCCGAGAATCCGCGCAGGTTGATACCGGCATCCGCCAGCTTCTCGGTCAGTTCCGCGGCCACGCCCGGCCGGTCGGGGCCTAGTACCCGAACGGAGTGAAGGCTTTGCGAAACGTTGAAGCCTACTTGCGCGGCGAGCCGGATTTCCCTGTCGTTCTGCAACGGAGTCACGAACACGACACCGGTCCCGGGCTTCTCGGGTGCGCGGCGAGCAATGATGAATTGCAGATCCGCGCCCGCACTCCGCAGCGTACTCAGCAGTTCTGCGAGACCGCCTGGCTTGTCTTGGATGGTTGCGGCCCAGACATCCGCACGTTCAACAAGAAGATCCATTGCGAGTCCTCCTTTCGCGGCGCTCGTGCGCTCGAAACAAGGCTAGACCATGACATGCACGTAGGCAAATCTCGGACTTGGCCCGTCAAAAAGCCTCGCTGTTATGCAGGCCCCTTTTCTCTTGCGGCTTTGCGCCGGAGCGTGCGGTCAGCGCGTCACATCGGTTCGACCACTTCACGCTCCGGGAATTGACGATCCGTGCACGCACGGAATCGGTGGTCGTCGGTGACGGAACTTCTTGCCCAATCTATACTCGATTGCAGTTAGCGTCCCGTGAGTCCGTTGCAGCCTCGAATCCCGGCGGGACGAATCTCGGAGGCAATCATGGACATGAATCGGCGGCACTTCTTCAGGGCCTGCGCCGGAGGCCTGGGAGCGTCCAGCCTCGCGCTGCTCGGCTTCTCGCCGCAGCCGGTGCTGGCGGAGACGCGCAGTTTCAAGCTCGCGCGCACGACCGAGACGCGCAACACCTGCCCCTACTGCTCGGTGGGCTGCGGCGTCCTGATGTACAGCCTCGGCGACAGGGCGAAGAACGCGCACGCCGAGATCATCCACATCGAAGGCGACCCGGACCATCCGGTGAACCGCGGCACGCTGTGCCCGAAGGGCGCTGGCCTGCTGGACTTCGTCCACAGCCCAAATCGCCTGAAGTACCCGGAGTACCGCGCGCCGGGCGCGAACGAGTGGAAGCGCATCTCGTGGCACGACGCGCTCGACAAGGTCGCCAGGCTGATGAAGGCCGACCGCGACGCCAACTTCGTCGCGCAGCACGGCCGACGGCAAGACGGTCAACCGCTGGACGACCACGGGCATGCTCGCCGCGTCTGCCTCGTCGAACGAGAGCCGGCTACCTCACGCACAAGGTCGTGCGCAGCCTGGGGATGCTCGTCTTCGATAACCAGGCACGGGTCTGACACGGCCCGACGGTGGCCAGTCTGGCCCCGACGTTCGGCCGCGGTGCGATGACCAACCACTGGGAGGACATCAAGAACGCCGACGTCATCCTGATCATGGGCGGCAACGCCGCCGAGGCGCATCCCTGCGGCTTCAAGTGGGTCACCGAGGCCAAGGCGCACAACAAGGCGAACGCTCGTCGTCGTCGATCCACGCTTCACGCGCTCGGCCGCGATGGCCGACTACTACGCGCCGATCCGCGTCGGCACGGACATCGCGTTCCTGGGCGGCGTGATCAACTATCTGCTTCATCAACGACAAGATCCAGCAGGAGTACGTCAAGACCTACACCAACGCGTCGTTCGTGCGTGAACGCGAACTACAGCTTCGATGACGGCCTCTTCTCCGGCTACAACGAAGCGCAGGCGCAGCTACGACCCGAGCACCTGGGGCTACGAGATGGGCAAGGACGGCTACGCGGTCGTCGACGAGACGCTGCAGCATCCGCGCTGCGTCTACCAGGTCCTGAAGACGCACTTCTCGCGCTACACGCCGGAGATGGTGACGAAGATCTGCGGCACGCCGAAGGACGCGTTCCTCAAGGTCTGCGAGTACATCGCATCGACCGCGGCGCCCGACCGCGTGATGACGATCATGTACGCGCTGGGCTGGACGCAGCACTCGCAGGGCTCGCAGATCATCCGCACGGCGGCGATCGTGCAGCTGCTGCTCGGCAACATCGGCCTGCCCGGCGGCGGCGTGAACGCGCTGCGCGGCCACAGCAACATCCAGGGACTGACCGATCTCGGCGCTGACTGGGACTGCCTGCCGGGCTATCTCACGCTCCCGCGCGAAGCCGAGCAGGACTACGACGACTACATCAGGGCGCGGACGCTGAAGCCGCTGCGCCCGAACCAGATGAGCTACTGGCAGAACTACCCGAAGTTCCACGTGAGCCTGATGAAGGCGTGGTACGGCGACGCGGCGACGAAGGAGAACAACTGGGCCTACGACTACCTGCCCAAGCTCGACAAGCGACTACGACGTGCTGCAGGCGTTCGAGCTGATGGGCGCAGGGCAAGATGAACGGCTACATCTGCCAGGGCTTCAATCCGGTCGCGTCGTTTCCCGAACAAGCGCAAGATCGATCGCCGCGCCTGTCCAAGCTCAAGTTCATGGTCGTCATCGATCCGCTGGCGACCGAGACCTCGGAGTTCTGGAAGAACTTCGGGCCGCACAACGACGTCGACTCCGCCAAGATTCAGACCGAGGTGATCCGGCTGCCGTCGACGCTGCTTCGCCGAGGAAGACGGCTCGATCACCAACTCCGGCCGCTGGCTGCAGTGGCACTGGAAGGGCGCCAAGCCGCCGGGCGAGGCCAAGGGCGACATCGAGATCATCGCGGAGCTCTTCCTGCGAACTCAAGGCACTCTACGCGAAGGAAGGCGGCGCGTATCCCGATGCCGATCCGGAACCTGACCTGGCCCTACAAGGTTCCCGCACACGCCGAGCTCGGAGGAGCTTGCGATGGAGTACAACGGCAAGGCACTCGCCGACATCGCCGATCCGAAGGACCCCGCCCGAAGGTGCTGGTGCCGGCGGGCGCGCAGTTGCCGGGCTTCGCCATGCTGCGCGACGACGGCTCGACTTCGTGCGGATGCTGGATCTATGCGGGCGCGTGGACGCAGGCCGGCAACCAGATGGCGCGCCGCGACAACGCGGATCCGTACGGCATCGGCCAGACGCTGAACTGGGCGTGGGCGTGGCCGGCCAACCGCCGCATCCTGTACAACCGCGCGTCCGCGGATCCGTCCGGCAAGCCGTGGAACCCGAAGCGGCGCGCTCGTCTCCTGGGACGGCAAGGCCTGGAGCGGAGCGGACGTCCCGGACATGCGCCTCGACGCGGCGCCGGACGAGAACGTCAATCCGTTCATCATGACGGCCGAAGGCGTGGCGCGGCTGTTCGCGCCGACGGGCATGGCCGACGGACCGCTGCCGGAGCACTACGAGCCGTTCGAGTCGCCGGTCCCGACCAATCTGATGACGCCGAACAACCCGAAGGCGTTCTCGAACCCGGCCGCGCGCGTGTTCAAGGGCGACATGGAGGCATTCGGCAAGGCGAAGGAGTTTCCGTACGCCGCGACGACCTATCGCCTGACCGAGCATTTCCACTTCTGGACCAAGCACGTGCGATCTCAATGCCATCACCCAGCCGCAGCAGTTCGTCGAGATCGGCGAGGATCTGGCGAAGGAGAAGGGCATCAAGCACGGCGACATCGGTCAAGGTGCGCTCCAACCGCGGCGAGATCCAGTGCGGTAGTGTGCGTGACCAAGCGGATCAAGGCGCTCGATTGCAATGGCACCAAGGTGCACACCGTCGGCATCCCGCTCCATTGGGGCTTCACGGGCGTCGCGAAGGCCGGCTATCTCGCCAACACGCTGACGCCCTTCGTCGGCGACGCCAACACGCAGACGCCGGAATACAAGGCGTTCCTCGTCAACATCGAGAAAGCCTAGCGGGGTAGCCATGTCATCGCTGCAATCGCTCGACCTGAAGCGACGCTCGGCGACCACGACGCCGTCGCCGTCGGTACGCGAGACGACGGAGGTCGCAAAGCTCATCGACGTATCGAAGTGCATCGGCTGCAAGGCGTGCCAGGTCGCGTGCAGCGAGTGGAACGACTTACGCGACACGGTCGGCACCAATGTCGGCGTCTACGACAATCCGGCTGACCTCACGCGCCGAATCGTGGACCGTGATGCGCTTCTCGGAGTACGAAGAGCAGGACGGCCGGCTCGAATGGCTGATCCGCAAGGACGGCTGCATGCACTGCGCCGACCCGGGTTGCCTCAAGGCGTGTCCGGCGCCTGGCGCGATCGTCCAGTACTCGAACGGCATCGTGGACTTCGTCGAGGAGCACTGCATCGGCTGCGGCTCCTGCATCACGGGCTGCCCGTTCAACATTCCGCGCCTGTCCAAGAAGGACAACAAGGCCTACAAGTGCACGCTGTGCTCGGATCGCGTCGGCGTCGGCCTCGAGCCGGCCTGCGTGAAGACGTGTCCCACCGGCGCCATCACGTTCGGCAGCAAGGAAGACATGAAAGAGCACGCCGCCGGGCGCATCGTCGATCTGAAGAGCCGCGGCTACCAGAATGCCGGTCTGTACGATCCCCAGGGCGTGGGCGGCACGCACGTGATGTACGTGCTGAAGCATGCGGACAAGCCGCGAGATCTACCATGGCTTGCCCGCCGATCCGCACATCAGTCCGTTGGTGTCGCTGTGGAAGGGCGCGTTCAAGCCGATCGCACTCGCGGCGATGGGAATCACCGCGCTCGCGGGCCTGCTCCACTATCTGAAGGTCGGCCCCAAGGCGCCGCCCGAGGACGACGACGCCCCGCCAAGCCCCCGTAACCCACCGGCCTGAGGTGACGACGATGCATATCCCGCACGACGCGATCCAGCGCTACGAGCTACGGCGAGCGCGTCTCGCACTGGCTGCTCGCGATCTCATTCATCCTTGCGACGCTCTCCGGCCTCGCATTCTTTCATCCGTCGATGTTCTGGCTCACCCATCTCTTCGGTGGCGGGCCCTGGACGCAGATCCTGCATCCGTTTCTCGGGCTCGCGATGGCGTTCTTCTTCGTCCTGCTGGCATTGCGGGTGTGGCACCACAACCTGATCGACGCCGACGACAGGACGTGGCTCATGCACGCCGGCGAGGTAATGATGGGCAATGAAGAGGCCGCGCCCCCGGCAGGCCGCTACAACGCCGGGCAGAAAGTGCTCTTCTGGCTGCTCTCGCTCTGCATGCTGGCGTCTGGTGGTCACGGGCATCCTGTTCTGGCGACCCTATTTTGCAGATGCGCTGCCAGTGACTGTGGTTCGCCTCGCGACACTGCTGCATGCGGTCGCCGCCACCGGGCTCATCCTGCTCGTGATCGGGCACGTCTACATGTCCTTCTGGACCAAGGAATCGATCCGCGCGATCACCGAAGGTTGGGTCACGCGAGCCTGGGCCCGCATGAACCATCCCGCCTGGTTTCGCGAGGTCGAGCGAGACCGCTAGGGCGGGGACGCATCCGCTGTGCGGTGCCGCTTGGCCCCGCTCCCATCGTCGTGCGCGCTACGAGAGTCTGGATGGAACGACGCCTGCTATCGCCCGAGGAGATCGCCGCGCAGGTAGGCCCAGCGATCCCGTACCTGCGCCTTCCGAACAGGGTCGAAGTATTCGCCGACCGGGCAGCGCGCCTTTCTGCACTCTCGCGGTCGGCCTCGGTCGGCGAGTACCTGGCTTTTGTCGGGCGCGTCGCCGAGGCCCAGCACCGCATGCTGAATGCGATGCCGCCTGTGAGTCTGCCGGACGCGAAGGCCGTCACGATCTGCAACGAACGCGGCCTGCCTCCGCTCGATTTCCAGACGCATCCGCGCGACGCCGCATGGCGCGACGGCATGAGACGGCTGCTGCGCGATCTCGCGGTCGTGATGGAAGGGCGGCAGCGGGAGGTCGTCGTTCGGCTCGAGCGGCAGAGCGACGATTTCTACGAGATGCAGGCGGGCAAGCTCCTCGCCGGCATCGCGCTGGGTCTGGACATCGCGGCGGCCCCGCTGGTCGGCGCCGCCCTCCAGGTCTACTTCACCCACCTGACGATCGCGCTCGGCGAGGGCGCCTTCGTGCGCACCAGCGACGCGACACGATGCCCCTGCTGCGGGAGCCGCCCCACTGCGAGCGTGATCCGCATCGGCGGCGAGCAGGAGGCTATCGCTTCCTGCATTGCGCGCTGTGCAGCGCGCAGTGGCACATGGTCCGAGTGAAATGCGCGAACTGCGAAAGCACGCGCGGCATCTCGTATCTTGCGCTCGACCGAGGCAACGCCGAACAGCAGGCGGTCAGCGTGGAAGCCTGCGATGAATGCGGGACCTACCTGAAGCTTTGCTCGATGGAGCGCGATCCCGCCGTCGAGCCAGTGGCGGATGACCTCGCGACGCTCGCGCTGGATCTGCTCGTGAGCGACGCCGGCAAGACGTCGTGCGGCGTCAACTTCATGCTGGTGCATGGCGATGCGGAAGCTGCGGCCTGAGCGCGGTCTTCCGCGACACGCACAATCCGACTCCCGATTCCCCGGCTCGCGTGATTGAAACGCCGGTCCGACTCCGTAAGCTCGGAGTGGTGGCGAAGTGGGGGGACTATGAAAAGGCTAAACGCTCAAGCTTTTTTGACACTTGCGATGGCTGGCTTCGTCGTGAGCTGTTCGGTTCCGGATCCATCGTCGATTGATTCGTCGCCTCCAGCCCGGGATCCCGGAGTGCGCGGTGGGGCAGCCGGGGCCGGTGCGCCCATCGCTGGACTGAGCAAGAACGAAATCGCGTTTTTCTACGCCGGCCGGGACGATTTCGCAGAAGAGGAGGATGTCAAGGACGGGCTGGGTCCAACGATGAATCTCGGTAGCTGCGGCGGTTGCCATATTCAGCCGGTACTCGGTGGAACGAGCCCGGCGGTGAACCCTCAGATTGCCTTCGCCAAGAAAGACGGCGCGACCAATATCGTGCCCTCCTTCATTACTCTGAATGGGCCGGTACGTGAGGCGAGATTCGTCCGAAATCCCGATGGAGCACCGGACGGCGGCGTGCACGATCTGTTCACCATCGCCGGCCGAAAAGATGCGTACGGGTGCACCCTCGCGCAGCCGGAGTTCGAACGGGAGCTCGCGCGGCAAAACGTGATCTTCAGGATTCCCACCCCGGTGTTTGGCGCGGGCCTGATCGAGCAGATTTCGGATCAGGCGATCCTGGCTAACCAGGCCAAGGACGCGTCGATGAAGAGTTCGATGAAGATCCGCGGCCGGGCGAATATCACTTTGGCCGGTCGCACGATCTCGGGTCAGGCGAACAACAACGGCAACGACGGCACGGTTGCCCGGTTTGGCTGGAAGGCGCAGAACAAGTCACTGCTGGTGTTCTCCGGCGAGGCTTACAACGTCGAGATGGGCATCACCAACGAGCTATTTCAGACCGAACGGGATGAAACGCGCAGTTGCCAGTTTGCCAAGGTTCCGAACGACGTCACCAATACCGACGGCAAGACGCCCCTCGAAACGATCAGTGCGATCGAAAAGTTCGCCTTCTTCATGCGCTTCCTCGCGCCACCGATGCCGTCGCCCGATACGCCGGGAGGCGCCGCTTCGATTGCCAAAGGGAGAGACCTGTTCAGCAGTACCGGCTGTGCGCTCTGTCATACGCCCACGCTCCAAACGGGTGACTCAACAGTGGCTGCTCTGCGCAACCAGCCGGTGAACCTTTTCTCGGATCTGCTGGTTCACGATATGGGCCCGGGCCTGGCCGATGGGGTCACCCAGGGACAGGCGGGACCCAATGAGTTTCGGACGGCGCCGCTGTGGGGGCTTGGACGGCGGTTGTTCTTCCTGCACGATGGCCGAACGTCGGACCTGCTCGAGGCAATTCGCGCGCACAAGAGCGGGGGCTATTTTGGTGAAACCTCCGAGGCAAATGACGTGATCAGGAACTTCAAACACCTCCGTGAAAGCCAGAAGCAGGACATGCTCAATTTTCTGCGCTCACTTTGAGTTCCGAACCAAGGGGTCGCGAGCTCGAATCCTGCCAAGGGCGCCCCTGTCGGCCAGCGAAGCGGTTGACCGCGACAACACTCCAAAGGTGACCGACCGCTTATCGTCGCCGCCCACCACCCTTGCGCGTCCCCTTCACCGGCTTCTGTGCCTCCGCGATTTCCTGCCCGCTCCGCCCTTCGAGCTTGGGCGTGAGGTTGTCGTCAATCCATTTCTTGTCCCACCACTCCACCGGTAGCACCGCAACGCCGTCGAGATAGACCCCGAAGTGCAGGTGATCGCCGGCGGCGAGCCCGGTCTCACCCGTCTTGCCCAGGACCTGGCGCTTGGTGACGGAGTCGCCCGCCTTGACGTCGATCGAACTCAGATGACCGTAGAGCGTGAAGAGTCCAAGACCGTGGTCAAGGATCACGGTGTTGCCGTAGATGCCGAGGTCGCCGGCGAAGGCCACCGTGCCGCTGTTGGCGGCCTCAACCGGGTAGTTCTTCGTGACCGAGAGGTCGTAGCCGAGGTGGTACGCGGTATCGATCACTGCGCCGTTGTAGGTGTACGTCCGCAGGTCTGCAAAGTTCGCCTCGACCTTCGAGTTGCTGAGCTGGGAGAACGCGTCCTTCCACAGTATCGCGGGGCTGGCCTTCGTTGTGATCGCAGCGATGCGGTCCTCGTTTTCCTTCCGCAGCCGTTTGTTCACGGCGACGAAGACGTCCTTCGGCGGTGCCTGCCGCGCGGCGGCATCGGTTAGCAGCGGCGCCACCTTGTTCTGCAGGAAGCCTTCTGAAATGGCGAGGGTGCTCTTCTTGTACCGGACGTTCTTAAGCTCGTAGGCGAGCCGCATCTCGCGCGTGTTGCCGGCTTTGTCGGTGGCAATCAGCGTGGGCCTCGCCTCGGGCGGGGCGTCGTAAGGATGCGCGAAGAGGGCGAGGAAGTAGTCCGGATGGCCCTTGACCTGGCCGGGAAAGCCCGGGAAGAAGCGGTCGCCGATCTTCACCCCGCTGGTCGCCGTGTCCGCCGACGCCTTGTAGACAATCACGCCCACGCCGCCGAAATTGACGTAGCGGTCGTCGGCGATGAGCTCCAGCGCAGGCGGCGTGATATCGATTGTGAACTTCTTCTCCAGCGAGGCCTCGTTGCCGCGCCACAGCGACGCATCACGTGCAGTGACGCGAAGCACGGCGGGTCCTTCCTTGAGCCCGGACACCTTCGCCAGGGCGATTCCAATCTTCTTCTCGCTCACGGGCTGAGCGAACTGCTCGGAGGCAAGGCTGTGGTCGGTCGCGCCCTGGGAGAGCGTCACCGTGACCGACTTCAGTCCCGTCCCCTTGTCCGTGACCTGGATCTCCAGCGGTACCAGACCCAGCGTGTCGACATCGGGCGAGACGGTGATCTGCGGTGGCTCGGATTCGAAGCGTGGCCACAGGTAGTAAGCACCGCCGGCCAGGGCGGCGATAACGATCACCACGAGAAAGATGACAACGGGAAGCTTGCTGCGGCGTCGATCGGCGGGGAAGGGGCTCATTCGGTTTTCTCGGAGGATCGGCCGCAAGAGTGTTGAAGAAGGCGGGCCCCGGCTTGGCGACCAAATTGCTTGCGGCAGGTAAGAGCATAACGCGGACGATCAAGGGATCTGCGTTCGACGATGACAGGTCCGGCGACGATCGGCGCCAGTTTGCCGAATTTGACTGCCGTGAGCGGCTCGACTGCAGGCGAGATCGACGATGAATCGCAAGTCTGTCGTCCGCACTTCCTTTCGGACCACCCATCGCGAGGGGTGTCTCGCCGCGTTCAGAATCGCCGACTGACTTTCACCTCGGTGGATCCCGCGGGCAGGCTAAGGAAGTCGCCGTCCGCGCCGACTCGCATCGGGCCGGAATAGATCTCCGGCGCGCCGCCCAGAAACGCCTTCTCCATTCCGGGCAAGGGCAGGGCTGGCACGATGTGGTTGAGCATGAGGTATCGAACTCGGGCGTCGCGGGCGATCTCCGCCGCTTGCTCTGGAGTAGTGTGGTAGTTCTGGATATCGGCGAAGATCTTCACCAGATTGGTGCGGCCGGCCTGGGCCGCTGCCCGCTCGAGTGCTCCCACCAGGGCCGGCGACAGAGCCTCGTGCACCAGCACGTCGGCATCGTTTGCCTCGCGTAGCACCGCGGCCGACTTTCTGGTATCGCCGCTCAGTACGACGTTGCGATCCTTGTAGCGGATGCTGTATCCGACCGCGGGATGCACGGGCGAGTGATCGACGCTGAATGCGGCGATCTCGAGATCGGCATCCTTGATCAGGACGACGCGCGACTGCGGTGGCGTGAACGGCATGGCCGTGCCGCCGAAGCCGCTTGGCGGGATGGTGGCCTCGCCATGATGAGCGACACGATAATTCCGGTCGAATTCATAGGCTTGAAAGAATCCGGCGACGACCGTCTCGACTCCGGTGGGACCATGAATCGGCACGGGAGTCCTGTTCGCCGCTGTTGCCCAGCGCTGCAACATCAGTTCGCCAAGCCCGTCGATGTGGTCCGAATGAAAGTGGGTCAGGAAGATCGCATCAATGCGGCCGGGACTGAAGCCCATCCGGCTCAGGTTGCGCGCGCTCCCGCTGCCAGCGTCAAAGACGAAGACACGCTTGCCCGCGACCGCCAGGGTGCATGGGCCAGACCGTCGGTCGTCGGTGAAGGGCGAGCCGGCGCCGCACAGGCCCACATGCAAGCCGTCCGGAAGGCTGGCCAATGGATCTTCGGCCATCCGGTTCAAGGCCAGTCGCTGCGCCAGGGCAACGCTGAGCGGGGCCTGCCACCAGTAGATTGCGCCCGCGCCAAGGGCAGCGATCACCATGGCCACCGTAAGTACTCGTCTTGCGTTCACTTAGGCCCCTAACCGCAGTCAAGTCTGAACCGGTCCTGAATGCCAACCGAATTCGCAGATTACCTTCCCGGTCGCGCCCGCCTGCGGCAAGCGATGCTCGAAACGAAATCGCGCGTAAACATGACTGGCGTGCCTTCGTTCGGCGCATTACATCGCGCTTGACGCCGATCAAGTGTGCGCCGGAAGTTGCGCGTAAGTTTCGAGCCTCATTGTCGCGGTGAACTTCGCAGGTCCGCGCGCCTGGCTCTGGGGTACCGGAGGAACTGCATGCAGCGACGACGTCGGTCCGGTGTATATCAGTCTCTGTGGACAGCGGTTGGTGACCGTTTGCGGCCGGCGTGGCCGTCGTCTATTGCGATGCGGCAATTGGTCGCAGCCAATTCACGCCAGGAATGCGACACGGGGCGGTGATGGCAGATACAGTCTTTGCTTTCTCAGAAAGCCCGATGATTGGTCCGAGCCTTTCGTCGTTCCCCGGCTTGCGGCGCGCGGCTCCCGCGCTTTCGCCGCAGATCGTCCCATACTGCGATCTTCGGGTTCATTGCGAATCGTGCAGCTTGCGCGAGTTGTGCCTGACCACCGGACTTGAGTCCGACACGTCGCGCCTGCTCGACCGCATCGTCGCCAACCGCACGCGCGTCAAGCGGCGCGACAGCCTGTACCGTCCCGGCGATGCATTCACTGCCGTGTATGCGATCAGGCTTGGCACTTTCAAGACCTTGATGCTCGCCGAGGACGGCCGCGAACAGATCACCGGCTGCTACATGGGAGGCGACATCGTCGGGCTCGATGGCATTGGCGAAGGCCGTCATTCCTGCGGCGCGGTTGCACTCGAGGACAGCGAGGTCTGCGTGCTGCCGTTTGATCAACTCGACAACCTGGCAAAGAGCGTGCCGGCGCTCGGGCGCAATCTGTATCGCAGCATTTCCAGGGACCTGTGCCGGGCGCAGGACATGATGTTCCTGCTGGGCAGCATGCGGGCCGAGCAGCGCCTCGCGGTGTTTCTGCTCAATCTCGCCCGCCGCTACCAGGCACGCGGCTACTCTGGCAGCGAGTTCGTGTTGCGGATGACGCGCGAAGAAATCGCCAGCCTGCTGGGGCTCAAGCTTGAGACCATCAGTCGGCTGTTTTCGCGACTCCAGCTCGAGGGCCTGATCCAGGTACAGGGTCGGACGATCAAGCTGCTCGACGCGGCCGCCCTCAAGGAAATGGTCGGCAAGCCTGCCTGAGCAGTCTTGCGCCGGCTTTCCTGGATGGTCACTCGTCGGTGACCGTCACGACCTCTGACTACGAAAAGATCAGTTCTTGATCGGACGCTTGGCCAGCTTGCGCTGAAGCGTGCGCCGATGCATTGATAGGGCGCGCGCGGTCGCGGAAATATTGCCTCGATGCTCGTGCAGGATCCGGTCAATGTGCTCCCGCTCGAGGCGCTCGATCGACATGGGTTTCGGCAGCGTCTCCTTGCTGGCATCGCCGGCCTTGTGCTCGAAGGCATTGATGATGTCGTCCGCAGTCACCGGCTTGGCCAGGTAATACGTCGCTCCCAGCTTGATGGCCTCAATCGCTGTCGAAATGCTGCCATAACCGGTTAGGACGACGATCCTTGTGTGCGGATCGGTTTCGATAAGAGCCGCAACCAGCTTGAGGCCGGAGGCGTCAGGCAACTTCAGATCGATGATTGCGTACTCGGGCGGGTTTTCGAGTGCCAGGTGCGACGCTTCCTCGGCCGTCAGCGCGGTCCGGACATCGAACCCGCGCTGCGATAGTGCGCGCGCCAGCGTTTCGCACAGCATCGGATCGTCGTCGACCAGCAGGAGGCTGCGGCGCGGCAGGCTCGTCGTTGCGCTCGGGAGATCTCACGATGGTTTCCCTGGGGTCAATGGCTTCCCGAGCAGCAATGCATCCAATGGGACCTCGACTTCAACGAGGACCCCGCCGCCGTCGCGGCTTGTCCAGCGAATCGCCCCGCCCAGGCGTTCGATGGTGCGCCTGGCAATAATCAGTCCGAGCCCGGCGCCGTCGCCCGGCCGCTTGGTCGTGAAAGACGAACGACCCAGTTTGTCCGTGTCGGTCGTCGGCAAACCCGGGCCGCGGTCGGCGATTGCAAGCCGGGCGATGTTTCCTTCCTTGCGACCGCTGAATTCTACGTCGCGTGGCGACGCGTCCACTGCGTTTGACAGTAGTGCCAGCAGGGATTGCCGCAGTGCCTGCTCGGAAAAGATCTCCGGAGCAGGAGAGATCTGATCCCAGTTGCTGGCGATCCGGGCCTCGGGATGAATCGTCCGGCAGCGTTCGGCGATCGACTCCAGGAAGATGTCGAGCCGTTCCCGGCCGCCGCCGACTGAACGCGCATGGCCCCCGGCTGCCAGCAAGTCGGCGATCTTTTCGCGGCAGATTCCAACTTGCGATGCCAGTATCTCGGCATCGCGCTTGACCGCCGGCGATTGGGCGTTGCGAAGAATCTCTCCTGCGGTAACAGCCATGGTTGTCAGCGGTGTCGCCAGTTCATGTGCGGCGCCCGCTGCCAAGGCGCCGACTCGCAGCACGGCTTCATCGCGCAACGCGATCTGCGCAGCTCTTGCGAGCTCTCGATCGTGATCACGCAGGCTTCCGACAATCCGCAGGACAAACCACGCTGTGATTCCCGCTGTCAGTGCAAAGCTCAACCACTGTCCGAAGACGAGCAGATCGGTCGGGACCGGACCGGCTCCTTTCATTTCGAGAGGAAGGCGGATTCGACTCAGGACAGCGAAGGAAGTGATGACAGCAACAATCCCCACCGCGGCCCACTTCAAGGGCAGCAGCAGGGCCAGGAGCGCCGAATGAAGGACGAACAACAGGCAGAACGGATTGTCCGTTCCGCCTGAGAGATAGATCAGCAGTGCAAAGGAAACGAGATCGAAACCCAGTTGAACAGCAACCGCCGCCTGGCCCCACTGGCGCGGCGCGCGCAATTGCAGCCAGATCCATCCGTTGAGCAACACCAGTGCCGCAATGACGCTAGCCATTGCGAACAGCGGCAGGATGATGCCTAGCGCTGTCGACAACGGCAATGGCGATCATCTGCCCGCAGACCGCAATCGAACGCAGCACCATCAGTTGCCGGACGCCGGCTTCGAGTGTCGCGGGATCGGCTCGGTCGCCTGAGTTCACGTCAATCGCGTCAGTAAAGAAAAGGCCGGCGCACGCCGGCCTTCATTGCTTTCGGGACGACGTCGTTTACTTTGAAAGGATCCACTTGACGAAGTCTTTCGCATCGTCCGGACTTGAATTCTATCGCTCGGCTGGCAGGGCATCGAACGCGGAACGACGCCGGCCGCTGCTGTCGGCTCACGAAGCGATCGGGGGCTTTTCGGTCTTGTGTTGTCCCGTCACTCGTCGCTTGGGGCACGTTGACTTGCGTCAAGGTTCGTCCAAGGGCAGTCCTCTATCGTCGCCAAAGCTGCCTCGGTGTGGTCAAGCCGGTGGCCAAGACAATGCGCCGCCCACTCTCGCTCGAGTTCATCCGGGACGTCGCCGCTGCGTGCGCGGTTCTCGGGGTGACGTCAATTGCGATGCCGAGCGCACACGCTGCGGCCGCCGCGACACCGGATCCCAACGAGACCTGCCTCGCCTGCCACGCCGACAAGGACGCCAAGGGCGCTGGCGGGAAGTCGATCGCCGTCGACGGTTCGACGTTCGCAAAGTCGGTGCACGGCGAATTGAAGCTCGAGTGCACCGCCTGCCACGCCGACGTCTCCGCGAAGACAGTTGCCGCACGCCGAGAAGCTCAAGCCGGTCGACTGCGGAAACTGCCACGACAAGCCGGTCAAGGAGTACGCCGGCACGGTGCACGGCGTGGCCCGCAAGGGCGGAAGCACCGCCGCCGCGACCTGCGTCGATTGCCACGGCAAGCACGACATCCTGCGCAGCAAGGACCCGGCCTCGCGCACCAGTCATGCAGAGCTCGAGGCGACCTGCGGCAAGTGCCACGCCAACGAGGCGATGGTGCGCAAGGCCAAGATGCCGGGCGGCAACGTCGGCGCCCAGTTCCACGACAGCATCCACGGACGCGCACTGGCGGGCGCGGCGCGCGGCTCCGCACCGACCTGCACCAACTGCCATGGCGCGCACAGCATCCGCCCGAAGTCCGATCCGCTGAGTAGCACTCATCGCGCGCAGGATTCCGGACACCTGCGGCGCCTGCCACACGAAGGAGCAGCAGCAATTCGCCCAGGGCCAGCACGGCAAGCTGCGCCAGGAACGGCAATCTCGGCGCGCCCGGCTGCACCGACTGCCACGGTGCGCACCGTATCCAGGCGCATGACCTGCCGCTGTTCCAGACCGAGGTCATCAAGGAGTGCGGCAACTGCCATGCCGACTACCTGACGACCTACCGCGACACTTTCCACGGCCAGGTCACGGCGCTCGGCTACTCGCGCATGGCGACCTGCGCTTCCTGCCACGGCGCGCACGACATGCTGCCGGCCTCGGACCCGGCCTCGATGGTTTCGCCGCAGAATCGCCTCAAGACCTGCCAGAAGTGCCACGCCGGGGCGACCCAGAACTTCGCCAACTACGACCCGCACGCCAATCGCCACGACCGCGCGCGCAGTCCCGCTCTACTACTACGCCGGCTTGTTCATGGAGTGGCTGCTGATCGGCGTGTTCTCTTTCTTCGGCGTCCACACGCTGCTCTGGCTCTACCGTTCGCTGCGCGTGCGGCTCGAACGCCGCACCCAGCCCGGCGATCGCGGGGAGGGACGCTGATGCGCTATTACCGCCGCTTCTCGCGCGCCCAACGCATCATGCACGCCGTCCTGATGCTTTCGTTCGTCGGCTGCGCTCTGACCGGCCTGCCGCTGCTCTTCTCCGACCAGGCCTGGGCGTCGACGCTGGCGCGCCTGCTGGGCGGATTCGAGGGCGCCGGTTTCATCCACCGCGTGTGCGCCGTCGTGATGGTCGTGCTCTTCGTGGGCCACGTGCTGCACGTTGCCTTGCGCGCTCTCGCCAGCGGAAAGCCGCGCGGCCTGCTCTGGGGTCCGGACTCGATGGTGCCGCAGCCGCAGGACGCGATCGACATGTGGCGCCACTTCAAGTGGTTCGTCGGCCGCGGCCCAAGGCCGACGTTCGACCGCTGGACCTACTGGGAGAAGTTCGACTACTGGGCGGTCTTCTGGGGCATGTTCATCATCGGCGGCTCGGGGCTGCTGCTGTGGTTCCCGGTGTTCTTCGCCAAGGTTCCTGCCCGGCTGGATGTTCAACATCGCCACCCTGGTCCACGGCGAGGAGGCGCTGCTCGCGGTGGGATTCATCTTCACCATCCACTTCTTCAACGGGCACCTGCGGCCCGAGAAGTTCCCGATGGACACGGTGATTTTCACCGGGCGGATCTCCGAGGAGGAGCTCAAGCACGAGCGCGCGCTGGAGTACGAGCGCCTGCAGCGCGAAGGGCGACTCGTCGGACAGGAGGCGTCTGCACCGACGCTCGAGTCGCGCGCGTTCGGCTGGTTCGTGGGCGGGGCGGCGCTTTTTCTCGGTATCGCGGCTATCGTGCTGATCGTCTATAGCGTCGTTCACTGAACGGCGGTCGGGGAGCGCGAAACCATGAAGATTCGGCATCGGTCGCAAGACGATGATGGGCACCGTGGTCACGCTGCTGGTGGCCGGGATCGCGGTCGCCCTCGCGACGGCTGGCGGCATCGTCGCCTGGGAGTACAGCAACAGCAACGCCTTCTGCACCAACATGTGCCACGCGGTGCACCCGGAGGAGCCGGTCGCCCACGCGGCATCGTTCCACGCGCGCGTGAATTGCGTCGAGTGCCACATGGGCCGGCTGTCGACCCTGGAGCTGATGATGATCAAGCCGACGCACATGCACGAGCTGTGGGGCATGATCGTCGGCTACGAGCGCCCGGTCACCGCACAGCAGCATGCGCCCGGCGCGCGACTCGTGCGAGGCCTGCCACTGGCCTGAGGCGCGCCATGCCGACACGGTGCGCACCAAGGTGCACTACGGCAAGCCGATGCGAAGAGCCCCGAGACACGCACGACGCTGCGTGATGCACACCGGCACGGGCGAGGTTCGCGCGAGCGGGACGCAAGGGCATCCACTGGCACATCGCGCAGGAGCTCACCTACGTCGCGCCCGACCCGACGAAGCAGAAGATCGCGCTGGGTGCGAGTCCAAGGGCGCTGACGGCAAGACGAACGACCTGGTACGACCCCACCGCCGGGATCTCACGCGCCGCAGATCGAGAAGCTCGAGAAGCGGCGCATGGACTGCATCGACTGCCACAACGCGTCCGGGCATCCATTCCCCAATCCCGCGAACCTGGTCGACGAGGCGATCCACGACGGGCGCATCAGCCGCGAGCCTGCCGACCGTCAAGGCGCGCGTTCGGACGGCGATCATCGAGAAGTCGGCCGGCATCGCCGGCCCGGAAAAGGAGCGCGCGGCGAAGTTCGCAGAGATCATCGCCGCGTCGGCGCCGAAGGACGGCAGCCAGCGGCCAGCAAGGCCGCGAGAAGGAGTTCGCCGACGCAGATGCAGCAGATCCTGATGCTCACGTCGTTCGCAGCGACCAACGGCAACCGCTGACCTGGAAGACTTTCCCCAACAACGTCGGCCACATGCGACTTCCCGGGCTGCTTCCGCTGCCACGACGGCAAGCACCTGCGAACGAGAAGGGCGAGGCAATCCGGCTGCAGTGCACGCTGTGCCACGCGCTGCCGCAGGTGGTCCGCGAGGACGGAGCGCGCAGCGTGGTTTCCACGGTGAGTCCGGATCTCACGCCGCTGCCCAGCCACAGTGAGCCAAACTTCATGCACGACCACCGCACGAAGGTCGACGACAGCTGCAAGATGTGCCACGGCAAGATCCAGTGGGGCACCGACGGCGGCAGCTTCTGCTCGAACCCGGCCTGCCACGGGCGCAAGTGGCCGGAGATGAACCTCGATGCCAAGGCCGCCGCGCCGGCCGGGAAGAAACCCTGAGCTTCCTGTCTCATCGACAGGCCGCTTTGCGCTTCGAATGGCACGACGCTTCCGCGCAGACAGCGAAACAAAAAAGCCGGCACTGGCCGGCTTCCTTGTCTGCATAGACACTTGAACTACATGGCGAGTATCCACTTGACCAGGCTCTTCACGTCGTCCGGGCTCGCTTTAATCGGCGGGTGTCCTTTGGCGGAGGTCAGATTGGCCACCAGTGTGGCCTCTGCATCCGCCTTGCCTTTGTATTTCGCCGCGGTTTCCTTGAACGGAGGCCCGATCTTCTTGGCGTCAACGGTGTGGCAGTTGAGGCAACCGCTGCTCTTGGCGAGGGCTTCCTGCGCCAGCGCAGAACCGGCGCTGGCCAATCCCAGGGATGCCGCCAACGCGACAGTGAACCATTTCATATTTGCGTCCTCAAGTCATGAGAAAGTGATTGCTGCGCCGGAGTCCCCTTCGCGCAGCAAACCGCGATCCGGGTTAGTCGCCCGTGGTGCGTCTGGCAGACGCGCTTCGGACCTTGCACGCAGGCCGGCGGAACCTGCGGAATTGGGAGCTGCATCATGAGTGAACCAGGAATTCTCGAAGCCTTGCGCGCCTCCCGGCTCGCAACCGAACTGTCCGAGGACGAAGCGCGCGTGCTCGCTGGGCAGCTGGCATTTCGCGATCTCGAGTCCGGTGCGGTCCTTGTGCCCGAGGGTACCTCGGACGATCACCTGTATGTGATCGTCAGCGGCGCGCTCGGCGTCGTGCGCGGTGCGGGGACGACCGAAAGCGTAACCCTGTTTGTGCTCGCCCCGGGAGACCTGGTCGGCGAAATGAGCTTTCTTGACGAGACGCGACACTACGCCGCGCTGATTGCGATCGGCCCGACCAGGGTGTTCGGACTTGAGCGCGAAAAGCTCGAGTCCCTGCTGACCAAGCATCCGCTGCTGGTATATCGGGTTATGCGCGCGATCATCCGCACCGTCCACCAGGTTCAGCGCCGCATTTCCATGCAGACGGTCGAGCTCAGCAACTACATCTACAAGCAGCATGGCCGGTATTGAGTGGGCGGTGAAATCGTTCATCCCTGGACTTAAACGTCCGGATCCGGCAAGGGGATGACAGTAAGCGTGCGAATTCCTTGCGCGCCGTGGATCAGGACACCTTCAATGTCGGCCGTTGCCGAGGGGCCGGTCATGAACACACCGTAGCGCGCATCGAAGTGTGCTCGTTCGCGATACGCGAGGTGAAGATTCTCGACGATCCGGGCCGGGTCGAGCAGCACGATCAGGTGCTGCGCCAGAAACCCCAGCGAGCTCACCCTGAACTGCGTGTCGGTCAACCAGAGTGATCCCGTCTCTGCGACGCCGAATACCGCACGCACCACACCGACATCGACGTCGTGAAGCTCGTTCGGGGCGCCCACCCGGTCGAGCGGCCGGTTGCCGGCCAGTTCCGGCACAGCCGAACACACGACCCGGGCGTCGGGAAAAAGCCGTGCAACCAGTGCCTCGAGCCCGTCGTCAGAAGGCTCGACGATCTTTCCGCCCATCCGCAGGACCCCGGCCTTGAAGCCCTCGAGCAGCGACGTGGCCGCGCGCCGTTCAAAGCCCGGAACCTCGGGTAAAGGCAGGGCCGCGGGCTGGTTCTTGCGGATACGGGCCAGGATTTCGCTTCGGCTGTTCATGACTTGCCCCGGTTCTTGATGTACCACTGGCGAAATGTCTGTGGCGGAGCAGTGGGAACCTCGCGCTGCCGGCCCCAGGCGTTGAGCCGGTTGTACATCATGAAGCGCGGCAGGTACTCGATGCTCGAGCCCGCTGTCTCGACGGCGGCGCGGTAGAGCTTCGGGCTGCTCAGCACCTTGCCGGCAATCTGCATGGCTTCCTGCTTGACGAAGGGAAGCTGATGGCGCGCTGCGATGATTTCACGCCACTTGTAGATCTGCTCGTGGATATTGATCTTGACCGGGCAGACGCTGGTGCAGCTGCCGTTGAGCGTCGAAGCAAATGGCAGCGAACTGTACTTACGCAGATTGAAGGTCGGATCGATGATGACGCCGATCGGTCCCGAGTACGTCGCACCGTAGCTCAGCCCGCCGCTGCGGCGGTATACGGGGCAGGTGTTCATGCACGCGCCGCAGCGGATGCATTTCAGGGAGTACCAGAAGTCGGCCATGCCGAGCCGCTCGGAGCGGCCGTTGTCGACCAGGATCACGTGCATCTGGGTGCCGTCGCGCGGGGCGCGGAAGTGCGAGGTGAGCTGCGTGATCGGCGAACCGAGCGCACTGCGCGAAAGCATCCGCACGAAAACGCCGAGGTGCTCGATGCGCGGAATGATCTTCTCGATGCCGATCGACGCGATGTACAGCGGAGGAAGGTTGACACTCAGGTCCGCATTGCCTTCGTTAGTGCAGACGACCACGGTGCCGGTCTCGGCCACGGCGAAGTTCGCGCCGGTCATGCCCGCCTCGGCGCGCAGGAAATACGGCCGGGTGTGCTGGCGTTGGCTTTCTGCGAGGTAATGCACATCACTGTTGCTTGCATCGGTGCCGATGGTCCTGGAAAAGACCCGGGCCACGTCGCCGCGCAGCTTGTGCACCGCCGGCACCACGATGTGGCTTGGCGGTTCGTCGTCGAGCTGCTGGATGCGCTCGCCGAGATCGGTTTCCATGACTTCGATGCCGCGGTTCTCGAGGAAGGGCCGCATGTCGCATTCATCGGTCAGCATTGATTTGGCCTTGACCAGCGTGCGGGCACCGTTCGAATTCAGAAGATCGAACACGATCTGGTTGTGCTCGGCGGCATCCCTCGCCCAGTGCACCTGTGCGCCATTGCGTATGGCGTTGCGTTCGAACTCCTCCAGATAGTCCGCCAGGTGCGTCAGCGTGTGCTCCTTGATGGCGGAAGCCAGCACGCGGAGTTCCTCCCATTCGGGCAGGGACTCGCTTTCGCGGTCACGCTTCTTGCGCAGGTCCCAGAGCCGGCGGTCGTGGAACTCGAGATGATCCTTGGCCTCGATGAACTTTGACGAGGCTTCAGAGTGGTCGATCCGGCTCATGGTGCACCCTTGGCGCTGCGCGCCGTCCCGCCAAGCGGGAGCGAGCCCTCCTTCGGGCGGCCGGGCGGAGGGCTCATTCACGCGCTCCGTTGAGGATCTGCGCGATATGGATGAATTTGATCGGCAGGTCAAGGCGTTCCGCGCAGCCTTTCTGGTGCATCAGGCAGGACATGTCGGCGGAAGCGATGTACTCGGCGCCGGCTTGCTGGTGGTCGGCCACCTTGTCGTAGCCCATCTTCGCGGACACCGGCTCTTCGAACACCGAGAACGTGCCGCCAAACCCGCAGCACTCATCCGGCCGCTCGGGCATGACCATGCGGATGCCCTTGACCTTCGAGAGCAGGGCGAGCGGCTTGGAAAACGCGGGCTCCTTTATCTCGGACATCTTCGCGGTGCGCAGGGCCCGCAGCGACGAGCAGCCGTTATGCAGTCCGACAGCGTGCGGAAACTCGGCCCACGGGAATTCGCGCACCTTCAGCACGTCGTGAACGAACTCGACCAGTTCGTGGGTGGCGCGGCGAACCTGAAGGGTGTCGGCGTCCTGAGGCACGGCAGTCAGGTGATCACGCACGTGGTGCGTGCAGCTGCCCGAGGGCGTGACAATGTAGTCATAGCCCCGGAAGTTGCGAACAAACAGCGCCTCGGTCGCCGCAGCGTCGTCATGGCAACCGCTGTTGGCCATCGGCTGGCCGCAGCAGGTCTGATCGAGCGGATAGTCAACTTCGACACCCAGTCGCTCCAAGAGCTCGAGTGTGGCGATCCCGACTTCCGGGAAGAACGCGTCCACGTAGCAGGGAATGAACAGGGCGACTTTCATCATGCGAGCTCCACGCTGCACTCGTCGACCAGTTGCACAATCGACATGTACGGAATACCTGCCTGCTCGGAAAGCCCGATCTCGCAGGTCCGGCTCGACGAGAAACCGCGCGTGCAATCGGGCGGGAGACCCTTGCGAAGGTGCCGCAGAGCGTGTTCATTGAGCTCGGGGCGAGTAAAGCCCTTGTCGCCGGCGAATCCGCAGCACTGCACGGCGTCGATTGTCACCACCTTCGCGCTGCACCGCGCAGCGATGGCGGTCAACATATCCGCCGTTCCCATCTTGCGCACGCTGCAGACTGGATGCACTGCCACGGTTTCGGACCGCGGTGAGATTGCAACGCGCGGCAGTATCGTGTCGTGGATGAACTCGACGACATCCTGGACTGCCAGTCGACCGCAGAGATATCGCTGCATGCGGTAGGCGCAGGGGCTGGTGTCGAAGACGATCGGCCACGCAGCGTCCCCGCGCGCGGCGCGCAGCGTGCTTTCCAGCTCGGCTGACTTGCGGTCAGCGGCCTCTGTGAAGCCCCGGCTTTCGAACGGTTGGCCGCAGCACAGATCGGCCAATCCGGCTGGAGTCTCGACCGCGAAGCCGGCTTTGTGGAACAGGCGGCCCGCCGCCGCGGGCAAGGGACCGGTGTCGTCGCCGCGTTGTGCGCCCATGGTGCGGGCCGCGCAACTCGGGAAATACAGTACGCGCTCGGCATGCGTTGACGCGACGGTTTGTGCCGGTGCCATCCTGGCTGCGCGCGGCAAGGCCGGCGACCATTTCGGCAGGCGCCCGCCGCTGAGCTTGCGTGCCGCATCGAGCGTGCCGCGCATCGCACCCGTGCCGATCAGGCGATGCACGACATCGGCGCCCGTCAAGGCTGCCCTCACGCCAGAGGTGATGGCACCGAAATGCTCGGCCGCCGCAGCCGCAACACGTCGCCCCGTCGGACTCGTGCGGCGCGCCCGCAGCGCCTTGATCAGAATGCCGGTTTCAATGCCTACCGGGCAGGCGGTCGCGCACAATCCGCACGCCGCGCAGGTGTCGATACCGTGATAGTCGTACAGACGGTGCAGCTCCACTGCCCGCGGCTGGTCTGCGCCGCTGCGGTCGAGCTGCACGATTTCGCGCCACCCGACGATCCGTTGGCGGGGTGACAGGGTCAGTCCGCGCGACGGGCACTTCGGTTCGCAAAAACCGCATTCAATGCAGCGATCGACGATCGGATCGCAGGCTGGAAGCGGTTTCAGGTTGCGCAGGTGTATTTCCGGGTCGTCGTTCAGGATCACCCCTGGATTCAGCAGCCCGTTCGGATCGAATAGTCGCTTGATCGAGCGCATCAGCTCGTAAGCTGTGCTGCCCCACTCGAGTTCGACAAAGGGCGCGATGTTGCGCCCGGTGCCGTGCTCGGCCTTGAGCGAGCCGTCGTACTTCTCGACGACCATCCGGCACAGTTCATCCATGAAGACCCGATAGCGCTGCACCTCCGCTTCGGTGTTGAAGTCCTGCGTGAAAACAAAGTGCAGGTTGCCTTCGAGCGCATGGCCGAAAATGATCGCCTCGGAGTAGCCGTGAGCCGCGAGCAAGCGCTGCAGTTCAAGGGTCGCCTCTGCAAGCCGTGGTACGGGAAACGCCACGTCTTCGATGACGACGGTGGTGCCGACCGCGCGCATCGCACCGACCGATGGGAACATGCCTTTGCGCACGTTCCAGAAGCGGGCGCACTCCACGGCATCGGTCGAAAAGCGCACCGGCGCAGAGGTATGAATGCCGGCCAGGGCCGCGGTGATGCGCTCGATCTGTGCAGCCAGCGTGGCTGAATTTTCGGCTCGCGTTTCGACCAGCAACGCGGCGCCGTCGGGCCCAAGTTCGGCGATGCCTTCCGGCATGCCGGGTTTCGACTGAACCGATCGCAGCGCCGCGCGGTCGGCCAGTTCCACTGCGGCAACCGGCTCGCTTTTCAGCGCGCTGACGGCGCGGCAGGCAGTTCCCAGATCGTCGAACAGAATCAGCGCACTGGCCTTGTCCGCGTACTCTGGCACGGTTTGATAGGTGAGTTCGCTGATGAAGCCAAGCGTGCCTTCCGAGCCGATCATCAGGTGTGACAGGATGTCGATCGGATCCTCGAAATCGACCAGCGCATTGAGGCTGTAGCCGGTCGTGTTCTTCAGTCGGAATTTGTGGCGGATGCGCTGTGCGAGATGGGTATCGCTTCGGGCCGCGCGACCGAGTGCGGCGAGCCCGTTCGCGAGGTCGGCGCGCTGTTCGAGGAATGCCTTTCGACTGGCGGCATCTCGAGTGTCGAGCACGGTGCCGTCCGCCAGGACCACGCGCAGGCTGTCGAGCGTGTGGTAACTGTTCTGCGCGGTACCGCAGCACATGCCGCTGGCGTTGTTCGCCGCGATGCCGCCGATCATCGCGGTGTCGATCGACGCCGGATCCGGCCCGATCTTGCGGCCGAACGGAATGAGGCGGCGATTGGCCGCGGCGCCAATGACCCCCGGGCGCAGCTTGATCGTCCTTGCGTCGGTCGCGACGCTGCAGTCGCGCCAGCCGTCGCCCAGCATCATCAGAACACTATCGGTGATCGCTTGCCCGGACAGGCTGGTGCCGGCGCCGCGGAACGTCACCGGAGTGCCATGCCTTGCACAGGCCCGCAGCAGTGCAATCACCTCCGCTTCGCTGTCGACCACCACTGCCAGTTTCGGCACGAGCCGGTAAAAGCTCGCATCGGTACCCCAGGTGAGAAGCCGCAGCGGGTCGGTGATCAGGCGCTCGTGTGGAATGAACGCCGCAGCCTCGCGGCGGAGCGCTTCGTAGGGCATTTTTGCGCAATCAGTGCACGACCATCAGCGTGAACGGCCATAAATAAGCCTGCGCCATGATCAGCAGCCCCATGAGCGCCGCGAGCGCCAGGCTGTGGAAAAACACGTAGCGCAGGATGTCGCCTTCATGGCCGTACCACTGCGTGGCAGTCGATGCCACGACGATGCTCTGCGCATCGATCATCTTGCCCATGACGCCACCTGAACTGTTGGCAGCGCCCATCAGGATCGGAGAGATGCCGAGCTGCTCGGCGGACACCTTCTGCAGGCCGCCGAACAGCACGTTCGACGACGTGTCCGAACCGGTCAGCGCGACCCCGAGCCAGCCGAGCATCGCGCCAAAGAACGGGTACAGCCAACCGGTCTGCGCGAATGCGAGACCGAGAGTCGTGTCGACTCCCGAACCCTTGGTGGTGAAGCCCAGCGCCAGCATCGCAGCGATCGTCAGCAGCGAGAAGCGGACGAGCTTCAAGGTCTTGCCGTAGGTCTGCACGATCTTCTTGAATGAAATTCCCATTACCACGGCCGAAATGACGGCCGCGATCAGGATGCCGGTGCCGGTGGCCGACAGCCAGTTCAGTGTGTAGACCGCGGCCTCGGGCGTCGGCTTTGGTACGACCGGCGGCACGCGGATCACCAGGTTGTGCAGTCCCTCGATCGGGAAGCGCAGGATCGAAATATTGTTGAGCAAGTCCTTGATCTGCGGCAGCCCCCAGAGGAAGACCAGCACGCTGAGAATGGCCCACGGGGTCCAGGCCTGGATGATCTGCTGGCGCGAGAAGCCATGCTTGACCGTTGAGGCTTCAGCTGCTTCGCGCGTAACGGTTTCACCTTCGCGCGAGGCACTGGTCCAGATCCGCGCCGGCTGCCAGAACTTGAGGAATACCGCGAGCGCCGCCATCGAGCTCACTGCGGCGACTACGTCGACCAGCCAGGGGCCGTGGAAGTTGGACACCAGGAATTGCGGCACCGCGAAGGCGACCCCGGCCACCAGGATCGCCGGCCAGATCTCGAGCATGCGGCGGAATCCGACGAAGGCCCAGATCAGCCAGAACGGCACCAGGATCGAGAAGAAGGGCAGCTGACGCCCGATCATCGCGCTCAACTGGTGGACGTCCATTCCGGTGACGGCGGCGAGCACCACCACCGGTGTGCCCAGCGCGCCGAACGCCACCGGCGCGGTGTTGGCAATCAGCGATAGTCCGGCGGAGGCGAGCGGAGTGAAGCCAAGCCCCATCAGGATCGCGGCCGTGACTGCGACCGGAGTACCGAATCCCGCCGCCCCCTCGAAGAAGGCGCCGAAACAGAAGGCCACCAGCAACAATTGAAGCCGCCGATCGTTGGTGATGCCGGTGATGCTCTTCTGCAGCACATCGAACAGGCCGATGTCGTTTGTCAGGTGATACATGAAGATGACGTTGAGGACGATCCAGCCGATCGGCAGCAGGCCAAACAACGCGCCGAGCAGTGCGCTCTTCCCGGCCATGATCGGCGGCATGCCGAAGGCGAATACCGCGACCGCGAGCGCGACCAGCAGACCGAGGATCGCAGCCCAATGGGCCTTCACGTGGAAAAACGCGAGGCTGCCCAGCAGCACCACAATCGGCAGCGCCGCGATGGCGGTGGATAGCCAAGGGTTTCCGAATGGATCGTAGACCTGTGACCAACTCATCGCTCTCTCCTCGGAGTCAGCAGCGGTAGGACGGCCCGTCGATCCGGCGGGGCTGGCTGGGGTCGAAACGTACGCCGCGGCCCACTCGGCGAACTTGACCTAAGTCACATAAACCTGCCGCGCCGCGACGCGCAGCAGGCTGCGCCGACCTTTGACTTGAGTCAACACCCCGGGCAAGGCCTCGCGCGTACTGTTGCTGGCGCGGTTGCCAACCGAAACAGCGGGGAAGCGCGGGCGAAATCTATGAACCCTTATGTCTCGTTTCTCCTCTACTTGGCGGCGATCCTCGGCTTCGTGTTTGTCACCCTGCTGATGAACCGCATGCTCGGGCCGAAGCCTGTGGCCTCGGCCATGAAGCTTGAGCCGTTTGAGTGCGGCGCAGAACCGGTCGACGTCCGCAATGTCAGGGCAATACCGGTCAAGTACTTCGCGGTTGCCATCGCCTTCATCCTGTTCGATCTCGAAACCGTGTTTCTCTACCTGTGGGCGGTTGGCGCGCAGCCGCTGACCGGTTTCATGCTGTTTACCTTCCTGGTCTTCGTTTTCTTCCTGGTCCTGATCCTGCTCTACGTCTATCGGGCCAGGCTGCTCGAGGAAGTGCTGCAATGAGCCCGCCGCACGGCCAGCGTCCGGAGGCCGCTGGCCTTCGGCAGGCGACAGACAGTTCGCAGGGACTGTCTGTGTCCGGCCTCAGCCCGAAGGCGCGCGACGTCCCTCGCGGAGGGACCGCGCGCAGCGCGAGGGAGCAACACCGACCGCCGCACGGCCAGCGTCCGGAGGCCGCTGGCCTTCGGCAGGCGACAGACAGTCCGCAGGGACTGTCTGTGTCCGGCCTCAGCCCGAAGGCGGGCGACGTCCCTCGCGGTGGGACCGCGCGCAGCGCGAGGGAGGAACAATGAGCGGGCGTGCGGCCACGATTCCGATTCGACCGGCCGGCGCGCCGAGCCAGGCCTTTGAATATTTCTCGACCAAGAAGGACGAACTGGTTGGCTGGGCGCGCAAGTTCTCGCTGTTTCCCTACCCATTCGTCACTGCGTGCTGCGCGATGGAGTTCATGGCGGTCAGCTCGACGCCGTACGACACCGACCGCTTCGGCGCGGCCCTGCCTCGTTTTTCACCGCGCCAGTCGGACCTGTTGATGGTTGTGGGCACCGTGACTCACAAGCAGGCGCCGATCCTGTTGAAGGTTTACGAGCAGATGTGTGAGCCAAAGTGGGTCATGGCCTTCGGCGCCTGCGCCACCAGCGGCGGCTTCTATCAGAACTACGCGGCCGTGGCCGGAATCGACAAGATCATCCCGGTCGACGTCTACGTTCCGGGTTGTCCGCCGCGCCCGGAGACGGTGATCGACGCGATCATGAAGTTGCAGGATCGAATCGCGAGCGACCGGCATCCGATCCTGACGCGGGACTTCTGATGAATCTGAAGGTCATCGAAGCAGTACAGCAGGGTCTGGCTTCCGAAACCTGTGTCGTGTCCCATGCGCACGGCATGCTGGTCCTCGAGATCGAGCCGGCCGCGCTCACCGCCGCGGCCACGCGCCTGAAGGCCGATTTCGGCTTCGATCTCCTGCTCGATGTGACGGCGGTCGACTGGCCGGACCGGCTGCCGCGCTTCGACGTGGTCTACCACCTGTATTCGACCGGGCACTGCGCGCGCATCCGGTTGAAGACCCGCGTGCCGGAGGCCGATCCGAGTGTCGACTCGATGCTTCCGCTGTACGGCTCGGCTGGCTTCATGGAACGGGAATGCCACGACATGTATGGCATCCGCTTTCGTGGGCATCCGGACCTGCGGCCGATTCTTTTGTACGAAGGATTCGTCGGTCATCCGCTTCGCAAGGACTACGCCAAGGAGCACGAGCAGCCGCTCGTGCCCTATCGCAAATGACTGCACCGACCGTGGGCTTTGTTCAGCCCAACCCGGTCCGTCCTGCCTTTGACCAGGCGGATACCGACGCCGGCGTGATCGTCAACATCGGCCCCTCGCACCCGGCAACCCACGGCACGATCCAGGTGATCGCCGCGCTCGAGGGCGAGAAAGTGAAGCGGGTCGATGTTCACTGCGGTTACCTGCACCGCGGCTTCGAGAAGGAGTGCGAAGACCATACCTGGCACAACCTGATTCCCTACGTCGACCGCCTCAACTACTGCTCGGGGCTGATCAACGACTTTGCGTACTGCGAGGCGGTCGAGACCCTGATGGGTGTCGAGATCACTCCGCGCTGCCGCTACCTGCGAACCCTGCTGTCCGAGTACTCGCGCATTGCCGATCACCTGACCTGCGTGGCCGCATCGCTGATGGAGCTGGGCGCGATGACGGCGTTCCTGTACCTGGTGATGATCCGCGACTACATCTACGAGCACCTGGCGGATCTGACCGGCGCACGCGTCACGTACACCTACGGCCGCATTGGCGGGCTGGCGCGCGATCTGCCCGATGGCTGGCTGACGCGCCTGGTCTGGATTCTTGAACAGTACGAGGACTTCATCGGTCGCATCCATGGCCTGATCGATCGCAACCGGATTTTCATCGATCGCACCCGCAATATCGGCACGCTTTCCGCCGCCGACGCAATCCACTGGGGATTCACCGGACCGATCCTGCGATCCACCGGGGCGCAGCGCGACCTGCGCAAGGACAACCCCTATCTGGCCTATGCCGAGCTGGACTTCGAGGTGCCGGTCGGCATTAACGGTGACAACTACGACCGCTACTACGTCCGTATGCGAGAAATGGACGAGTCGGTGCACATGATCTACCAGCTGATCGACATGCTTCCGGCTGGGCCGATCAACGTCGACGATCGCCGCTGCGTGCTGCCCGAAAAGCAACTGGTCTATACGCAGATCGAAGCGCTGATCAATCATTTCAAGCTGATCATCGACGGTCCCCAGGTGCCGGCCGGCGAGGTCTACACGGCGCATGAAGCACCCAACGGGGAACTGGGTTTCTATCTGGTCAGCACGGGGGAGGGCGTTCCATACAAGATGCACGTGCGCTCGCCGAGCTTTGTGCACATGGGCGGCCTGGCTCGTCTGCTCGAGGGCTACCAGCTGGCCGACATCATCCCGACCTTTGGTTCGGTCAACATGATTGGCGGGGAGTGCGATCGATGAAGCACCTGATCCCCGAATTCGACCAGTTGCGGGCGCGCTTCCCGGCCGGTTTCGATTCCTCGCTGGTGCTGCCCTGCCTGCGCCGCATGCAGGAAGACCGGGGTTACGTCGCTGACAGCGACATCGATGGACTGGTTGCCTACCTCGGTGTGCCGCGCATCCAGATCGAGGAGGTGCTGAGCTTCTACGGCCAGTTTCGACGCGCTCCAGTCGGGCGCTGCCATATCGAAGCCTGTCGCAATGTGTCCTGCGCCTTGAACGGCGCCGAGCGCCTGATCGACCATCTCTCGACGAAGCTTGGTATCCGGCCCGGCGAGACCACCGCTGACGGCCGATTCAGCCTGGCGACCGTCGAGTGCATGGCGTCCTGTGGTACTGCGCCCGTTGTCGTGGTGAACGGTACTTATCACGAGTCCATGAGTGCCGAGAAGCTCGACGCCTTGATCGAGAGCCAGCAATAGCATGGCCAACACCAAGCTCCTGATGAGCTTTCCGGTGACTCCAACGTCGCACACGCTGGCGGACTACCGGGCACGCGGCGGCTACCAGGTGCTCGAAAAAGTACTACGTGAAATGACGCCGCTGCAGGTCACCACGGAAGTGACCGCATCGGGAATCCAGGGACGCGGAGGTGCCAATTTCCCCGCCGGGCGCAAGTGGTCGGTGGTCAACCTGAACGACGGCCAGCCGCACTACCTTTGCGCAAACGCCGATGAGGGTGAGCCAGGCACGTTCAAGGATCGCTGGATTCTCGAGAATGCGCCGCACCTGCTGGTGGAATCGATGCTGATCGCTTCCTATGCCCTTCAGGTCCGAAACGCCTTTGTCTACATCCGCGGCGAATTCGACCTGCCGTACCGCCGGCTGAGCGGCGCGCTGGAAGAGGCCTATGCCGCCGGCTACCTCGGCCAACCACTGTTCGGCACCGAGTTCGTTTGCGACCTGATCGCCTATCGCGGCGCCGGTTCCTATGTCTGCGGTGAAGCTTCGGGGCTGCTGACCTCGCTCGAAGGCAAGCGCGGTTACCCGCGCAACCGCCCGCCGCGCCTGACCGTGCGCGGCCTTTACCAGCGGCCCACGGTGGTCAACAACGTTGAAACCCTGTCCAACATCGTCGGAATCATCGGCAACGGCGCGGACGCCTTCAAAAAGGTTGGCACGACGAAGAGCCCTGGGACTCGCCTGATTTCGGTTTCCGGCCACATCAACCGGCCGGGCGTTTACGAAGTCGAACCCGGTTGCTCGTTTGCGAAGTTCATCCAGGAAGACTGCGGTGGAGTGCCCGGGGGGCGCAAGCTCAAGGCAATCATCCCCGGCGGCCTGTCGACAAAGGTGGTCACCGCCGAAGAAGTCGATCGCCTCAAGCTCGACAACCAGGACCTCGCGACCGCCGGTTCATCCCTGGGCTCGGGTGGCATGGTCGTCATCGCCGAAGGTACCTGCATGGTGCGGCTGCTGCAGGTGATGCTGCGTTTCTACCATCACGAATCCTGCGGTCAGTGCACGCCATGCCGGGAAGGCATGGGCTGGATGCATCGCATCATCGATCGCATCGCCAATGGCCAGGGACGGCCGGAGGACGTCGACCAGCTCTACAAGATTTCGGCCTGGAACGATGGCAACACGATCTGCGGCATGGGAGACGCCGCGGGCTACGCCGCCGTCGGGATTCTCGACAAATTCCGCGACGAGTTCGAGTACTTCATTACCAACCGGCGCTCACGCTTTGACGGCAACCTCGAATGCCCACGATCTACATAGACGGCCAGGCGATCAGCGCCGAGTCCAATCAGACCGTCATGCAGGCGGCGGTCGCGCACGGGATCGAGATTCCGGCGTTCTGCTGGCACCCGCAGCTGTCGATCGCCGGCAACTGCCGGGTCTGCGCGATCCAGGTTGAGGGCCGCAGCTGGGTGGAAATCGCCTGCAACATGCCGGTCATCGATGGGCTCAAGGTCCTGACCGACTCGGAGATCGTGAGGGAATACCGCAAATCGATAATGCAGCTGCTGACGCTGAACCATCCAGTCGACTGCGGCATCTGCGACAAGGCGGGCGAGTGCACGCTGCAGGACTACCACTACCGCTACAACGGCGCGCCTTCCCAGTCCCATGATCCGAAGGTGCATGCGACCAAGTTCCATACCTTGTCGAAGCGCATCATTCTGGACAACGAGCGCTGCATCCTGTGCTCGCGCTGCGTGCGCTTCACGCACGAGATCTCGCGGTCAAAGGCACTTGGCATCACAAGGCGCGGCGACTCGTCGCTGGTTCGTGCTTCCGAAGACGGTGCGCTTGATGCCGATCCGTACTCGGACAATGTCATCGATCTATGTCCGGTCGGCGCGCTGCTGTCGCCGTCATTCTTCTACAAGTCGCGCGTCTGGTACCTGAAGCCGACGCGGTCGGTCTGTCCGGGATGTGCGCGCGGGTGCAATGTGCAACTGTGGCACCGCCGCCCGGAATGGCGCTTGAATGCCCTCGACGCGAAGCAGAACACGCGGATCGAGCGCGTGACCCCGTTCGAGAATCCGCAGGTCAACGGGCCCTGGATCTGCAACAAGGGTCGCGATCTGGTGCAGTTTTTCGACGGCGAACGCGCATTGCGGGCCACAGCACTCGGAGCTCCGATCGAACTGTCGGACGCCATCGGTCGTGCGCGCCGGATGATCGCGAAGGCAGCGCACCCGGTCGCGATCGTCTCGAACTGGGGATCCAACGAAGAGTTGGAGGCTTTCCATTCGGCGCTCGGAGAGCGCTGCGCCGCCTACTACAAGATTGACTGTCAGCCGCAGCCCGGCGAGCCGCCCGAAGACGACCTGCTGATTCGCGCCGACAAGAATCCGAACACCGCTGCGGCGAGCGCGCTCTTCACACGGTTCGACCCGGCGGTCGCGTTCACCGCGGTCACCGATCTCGTGCTGGTCTGGGGCGGTGGTTTCGACTTCTCGTGCGTTCCCGCCTCCGCACGACGAATCGTGCTTGACGTCTGGAGCGGACCTGCGAACGCCGAGGCGGACGTCTTCATTCCGCTCAGCCTGCAGACCGAGCGCGCCGGGCACTACACCAATTTCCGCGGCGTCATCAGCGCGTTCGAACGCTGCTCGCCGAAGTCATCAACCGTCGCCGACGCGGCGGCGTTGTTCCATGCACTGGCGGCCCTGGAAGTGTCGGCATGATCCAGGACCTGGTCATCGTCGTCATTCTGATTGGCTATGCCGTGACCGTGCTGCTGCTGTTCGGCACGGTACTGACCTGGGTTGAGCGCAAGCAGGCGGCAATCATGTCCGATCGCATCGGCGCCAACCGGGCCTATGTGCGAATTCCCTTTACCCAGGTAAAGCTCATCTGGTGGGGCCTGTTTCATGGACTGGCCGACGGCCTGAAGATGATGCTGAAGGAAGACTTCAAGCCGGACTCCTACGATCGCGTGGCCTATGCACTGGCGCCGTGGATCGTGTTCACGCCGGTGCTGCTGGTATTCGCCGTCATTCCGTTCGGCGGCACGCTCGAACCGGCGGTCCTGCTGAGCGCAGTTCCGGCGGCCGCTGACTGGTTCGGCGACCGCAGCTATCCGCTGCAGATCGCACAACTCGATGCAGGGCTGCTCGTTGTGTTTGCCTTCGGCGGCATCAGCATCATCGGGGCAATGCTGGCCGGCTGGTCGTCGAACAACAAGTTCGCGATGCTTGGTGGTCTGCGTGCCGGCTCGCAGATGATCTCCTACGAACTGGTCATGGGCCTGACGGTGCTCGGGCTGATCCTGATCTACGGCACGCTCGACCTGCGCGCCATTGTGCAGCAACAGTCGGGTGTGCTGCTGGCGGTTCTGCCGTCCTGGGGCATCTTCTACCAGCCATTCGGAGCGCTGCTGTTCATGGTCGCCGCGATCGCCGAGAACAAGCGCATCCCGTTCGATCTTCCGGAAGCCGAGTCGGAACTGATCGCCGGCTACTACACCGAGTACAGCGCGATGAAAATGGGGCTGTTCATGTTCGCCGAGTTCATCGAGATCGCGATCATCGGCGCGCTGTTCACTACCCTGTTTCTGGGTGGCTACAACCTGCCATTCATGACCGATTCCGGATTCTCGCTGCCGGGCGGTCACGAGCTGACGCTGCCCCACGCGGTGGTCGTGGTGCTTCAGCTGCTTGTGTTCCTGGTCAAGGTGATGCTGGTCTGCAGTTTCCAGATCCTGGTTCGCTGGACGTTGCCGCGCTTCCGCTATGACCAGCTTCTGAAGTTTGCGTGGAAGTTCATGTTTCCGCTGGCGCTCGCCAACCTGATTTTGACGGCGGTCATCGTCTGGGCACTGCAGACATGAGTGAAGCTTGCATGAGCCTCAGCCCGCTGTTGCCAATGAGTCGCCGATGAGCCGGCAGACATTCCGCCGCAAGGCCTACTGGAACCGCCCGACGATGGGGTGGTGGGAGCGCTCGTACCTGCCCGAGATCCTGCGAGGACTGGCCATCACCGGCGGTGTGTTCCTGCGCAATATGTGGCGCTGGATAACGGGCCGCAAGGGAGCGCTGACGACCTACTACCCTGAGGAGACACGTGCCGACTACGGCCGAGCCAACCGCGGCAAGCACATCCTGACCCAGCGCCCCGACGGCAAGCCGCAGTGCGTTGCCTGCAACATGTGCGCGACTGTCTGCCCGGCGAAAGTGATCGAAATCGAAGCGGGGTTCGATCCGCTCGACGAAGCGCATCCGAAATACCCGATCCGGTTCGAGATCGACTACTCGCGCTGCATCTTCTGCGGACTGTGCGTCGAGGCCTGCCCGGAAGACGCGATCCGCATGGTCAAGGAGGTCCCGGAGTTACCGACCTTCGATCGTGACCGTTTATGGCTGTCACTGGACGAACTGCTGCATTGGAGGCCGCAGAGTGATGTCGCCAAGCCATATCCGGCGGCCAAGCCCGTGGATCGCTCATGAGGACGCGATGATCGAAATGCTTCTGCTCGGCGCCTTCGGGATTGCAGCGCTCGGCTCCGGACTGCTGATGCTGGTCCTGCGCGATCCGATGCGCGTGGCTCTGGCGCTGATTGCCGCGATGCTGTCGTTAGCAGGCATCTATGCATTGCTCGGCGTACACGTGATCGCCGTGTTCCAGGTGCTGATCTATGTCGGTGCCGTAATGGTGTTCATGGTGTACGCAATCATGCTGCTCGACCCGCGCGATAGCTCCTACCGGGAGCGCTTTTCGCGGTGGCTCATACCGGGCAGCGTCGGCGGTCTGCTGCTGGCGGCTGTTCTCGCGCAAGTCCTCTGGGGCGCGGTGGTGCAGCCGGCGCGGAGCGCAAGCAGCGCAGGGTTTGGCGTTCAGTCCTTTGCTTCGGTGTTCCTGCAGGAGTACTGGCTGCACTTCGAGCTCGTTTCGGTCCTGCTGGTGGTTGCGGTGGTGGCAGCGCTCGCGATTCTGCGGGTGGGGAAACGCAGCCATGGATAAGCTGCACTGGCTCCTCGCGTTGAGCGCCGTGCTGTTCACGCTTGGCCTGCTTGGCGTGATCATCCGGCGCAACGTCCTGGTCATGCTGATGTGCATGGAACTGATGCTCAATGGCGTGAACCTGAGCCTCGTGAGTTTTGCACAGCAGGCGGATTCTCCGGCTGGCGCCGTGCTGGTGTTCCTGGTGTTCGTGGTTGCTGCCTCGGAAGTCGCGATCGCGATTCCGATCGTGCTGCTGCTGGTGCGGCGCAAGCGCGCGCTGGACCTCGACGCCTTCAGCGAACTGAGAGGTTGAATCGATGGGCCAGCCTCTGTTGAGCCAAACCCTTAGCTGGATCGTTGTCCTGCCGCTGCTGGGTTTCCTGCTGAACGGGCTGATCGGGCGGCGCCTTGGCGACCGCATGGTCAGCGTGATCGGCTGCGGCCTGCCGCTGATTGCGTTTGTCCTGGCCGTCAAGTGCGTGATCGACCTGCTGGCGCAACACCACGGTGCACTGGTCGAGACCGCATATCGCTGGGCCCTGATTGGCGATCGTTCATTCGAGATCGAGTTCTATTTCGACCGCCTGACGGCTGTAATGACATTGGTGGTGACCGGCGTGGGCACGCTGATCCACATCTACTCGATCGGCTACATGAAGGGGGACGCCGGCTATGCGCGCTACTTCGCCTACCTGAACCTGTTCCTGTTCTTCATGCTGATGCTGGTGCTGGGACGTTCGCTGCTGGTGCTGTTCGTCGGCTGGGAGGGAGTGGGGCTTGCGTCCTATCTGTTGATCGGATTCTGGTTCGAGGACCCCGACAAGGCGCGTGCGGGCACCAAGGCCTTCATTACGAACCGGGTCGGAGATGCCGGTTTCCTGCTCGGCATGTTCGTGTTGTTCCAGGCGTTCGGCACGCTTGACATGGACCGCATCAATGCAGCATTCGCGACGGGCAACGCGGTCGCGGTGTCGGCGAGCCTGGTCGGAGTGCTGTTGTTCATCGGCGCGACCGGAAAATCCGCGCAGATTCCGCTGCATGTCTGGCTGCCGGATGCGATGGCCGGCCCGACGCCGGTGTCTGCACTGATCCACGCAGCGACGATGGTGACGGCCGGCGTCTATCTGGTCGCCAGGATGTCGGCCATCTATCTGCAGGCGCCGGACGCCAGCGCACTGATCGCCTGGATCGGTGTGGCTACGGCTTTGTTCGCTGCCACGATTGCCGTGGTGCAGACCGACATCAAGAAGGTTCTCGCCTACTCGACCATCTCGCAACTCGGATTGATGTTCGTAGCCCTCGGCGTCGGAGCATATGGTGTAGCGATCTTCCACCTCGTCACGCACGCCTTCTTCAAGGCCTGCCTGTTTCTCGGCGCGGGCAGCGTGATCCACGCACTCAGCGGCGAACAGGACGTGCGCAAGATGGGCGCGCTGGCGCGCCGAATTCCACTGACCTTCGTCACCTTTGCAATCGCGACCGGCGCGATCGCCGGATTGCCGCCGCTTGCCGGTTTCTTTTCGAAAGACGAGATCCTTTGGTTCGCATTGGCGAGTTCGCGTGGCGGATCTGTACTGCTGTTCAGCCTCGCAGCCTTTACGGCATTGCTGACGGCGTTTTACATGTTCCGATTGCTCTGGCTGGTTTTCTTCGGCACGTCCCGCCTCGACGAGCACGCGCAGGCTCATGTTCACGAATCTCCACTGTCAATGGGTTCGGTGTTGTTCCTGCTGGCGGCGCTGTCGACCGTCGGTGGTTTCATCGCGGTGCCGCACTTTCTTGAAAGCCTGCTGCCGGAGCCACCATTGGTACCGGGCATGGCGAACTTGCAGATGGCCGTGCTGATTGGCTCGATCGCGATCGCGCTGCTGGGCCTGGGAGCAGCGGCATGGGCGTACGGCGCGGATGCGAAGCGCGCGGAACTCCTGCGACCGCACTTCGAAGTACTGCACCGGGTGCTGAGCAACAAGTATTACGTCGACGAGATCTACACAGCGTTGATCGGACGTCCCTTGTACTGGATTTCAGACCGGGTCTTCGTGCGACTCGGCGACCGCTGGCTGCTCGACGGCACGCTGCACAGCCTGGCAGCCATGGGCAAGCGCGGCGCTGCCGTCCTGGCGCGGGTGCAAAGCGGGGCACTGCAGCGCTACATGCTGCTGGTACTGGCCGGTCTCGTCGCCGCGCTGTGGTGGGGCAGCCATGGATAACGCAGGCCTGCTGAACCTGGTGCTGTTCCTGCCGCTGATCGGGATCGCGGCGCTGTGGGCGCTCCCCACCGGACGTGATGATCTCGTCCGGGGCGTGTCGTTCGCGGTAATGCTCGTTCAGTTTCTGCTGGTCGCGCTGCTGTACACGCGCTTTGATCCGAGCACGCCGGGACTTCAGTTTGAAACGCGGGTGGCGTGGATTGCTGACTGGGGCGTCTACTACCAGATCGGTCTCGACGGCTACAACGTGCTGCTGGTACTGCTGACGGCGTTTCTCGCGCCACTGGTCGTCGCCGGCAGCTTCAGCGCGATCCGGCAAGACCTGAGGCTTTTCCACGCGATGGTGCACCTGATCCAGTTCACCATGCTCGGAACTTTCCTGGCCCAGGACCTGTTCCTGTTCTATCTGTTCTGGGAAGCGATGCTGATACCGCTGTTCCTGATCATCGGCATCTGGGGTGGCGAACGACGCATTTATGCGACCCTGAAGTTTGTTCTGTACACCGCCTTCGGCAGCATTCTGATGCTCGCGGCGGTGATCTACCTTGTTGTCTCGCTCAAGGAGACGAGCGGCATTGTTTCCTTCGCCTTCGCCGACCTGTATCGCGCTCAACTGCCGCTGTCGGTGCAGTCCCTCCTGCTCGGCGCCTTCGCATTGTCGTTTGCGATCAAGGTGCCGATGGTGCCATTTCACACCTGGCTTCCCGACGCGCATGTCGAGGCGCCGACAGCCGGTTCGGTGATCCTTGCGGGCGTGCTACTGAAAATGGGCACCTATGGCTTCATGAAGCTCGCGTTTCCCCTGTTTCCGGATGCCACGCGACTCTATGCCCCGTTCATTGCAACGCTGGCGGTGGTCAGCATCATTTACGGCGCGTGCCTGGCGCTGGTCCAGACCGATATCAAGAAGATCATTGCCTACTCGTCGATCAGCCATCTCGGATACGTAATGCTTGGCCTTATCAGCCTAGATCTGATCGGTATCCAGGGGGCAGTGGTGCAGATGGTCAGCCATGGTCTGGTCGCAGGCGGACTGTTCCTGATGATCGGCATGATCTACGAACGCTGTCATACGCGGGAGCTGGCGGCCTATGGCGGCCTTGCGCGCCTGCTGCCGGTGTACTCGGTGTTTTTCGCGCTGCTTACCCTCGCGTCGATTGGATTGCCAACGACGAGCGGCTTCACCGGCGAATTCCTGGTTTTGCTCGGTGCATTCACCGCGTCCTGGCCAATTCACCTGCAGGGCGACAACGTTCCGCTGGCCATCGCGGTCAGCGCGGTGGCCGGCGTGGTGCTGGGCGCGCTGTACATGCTGCGCTTTGCCCAGCGCTTTCTGTTCGGCGCCGCATTGGCTCCGGGCCAGCCGCTGGTCGACCTGAATCTGCGCGAAAAGGCGATTCTCGGTGCGATCGTGGCCGCGGTGTTCGCCCTCGGACTTTTCCCCGATGAGCCCATGCGCAAGACCGAGATGGCGGCGCGGCAATTCCAGCAACTGGTGGGTGCTGTTCGCACCGAAGCACGCGTCGTGCACGAGGTCGGACGATGAACTGGGACGCCGCACTGATCGCACTGCTGCCCGAGCATCTGCTGCTGCTTGGGATCGTTCTCCTGATCGTCGTCGAGATGGCTGCACCGCGTTCGCGCGCGGCGCTTGCTGTTGCATTGCTGTCCCTGGTCGCGGCTGCCATGGCGGCGGCCGCGCTATGGATGGGCGGCACAGACGCCGTGCCATTTCCCGGACAACTGTCGATCGATCCGGACGCGCTGCTTGCGAAAACACTGGTGTTGGCGCTAGCGGTGCCGGTGATGCTGATCTCGCGCGACGATTTCCCGAGCCCACCGTTCCAGACCCTGGTCCTGTCTTCGCTGTATGGACTGTGCGTGTTGATATCGGCAGACAGCTTCCTGACCCTGTTCCTTGGGCTCGAGCTGATGTCGCTTCCGGTCTATGCGCTCGTGGTCCTTGCATACCGGCGGCCGCAATCCGCCGAGGCGGCCCTGAAGTACCTGGTAATCGGAGGCACCGCGTCGGCCCTGCTGCTGCTCGGGGCCTCAATGCTGTATGGCGTGAGCGGCACACTCGATCTCGAGGCATTTCGCCAGGCGCTCGGTTCGGTCGATCCACTCGCAACGATGGCGGCGATGCTGGTGATCGTCGCCTTCTTCGTCAAGGCGGCGATCGTGCCGTTCCACGCCTGGGCACCGGATGCCTATGAGACGGCCGCCATTCCGGTCACTGCCTACATGGCTGCGCTGATCAAGGCCGGCGTACTGCTGGCCGCCATGCGATTGATCGGGACCGCAACGCTCGCTCCGGCATTCGTCGGACTGATCGCGCTGCTTCCACTCGTTTCGATCGTCTGGGGCAATCTGACCGCCATGCGGCAGGACAGCCTGCGCCGGATGATGGCCTACTCGTCGATCGCGCACGCCGGCTACCTGTTCTATGCCTTCCTGGGGGAGGGCGAGACCCGATTCTCCGCGATTGCGTTCTACCTGCTGGCCTACGGGCTCATGAACATCCTTGCGTTCGCAGCCTTGCCGCAGAACGCAGACGATGAATCGCGCGATCGTCTCGAGAGCCTGCGCGGGCTGTTTCAACGCGAGCCTTTTGCGGCGATCGCGATCGGCATTGCGATGCTGTCACTGGCGGGAATTCCGCCGTTTCCAGGCTTCGTCGCCAAGTTCCTGATCTTCTGGAATGTGATGGCGGCCGGCTACACGCTGTACGCCATCCTCGGCCTGGTCGGCAGTTACCTCGGCATCTACTTCTACCTGCGCGTGATTCAGGCGCTGTTCATGAGCACCGGGGAAGCGGCCGCCGGCCAGCGCGGGACCGGTCGATCCGCCTGGATCGCCGGAGTCGTCTGCCTCGCCGCCGCGGTGCTGGTGATGGTGTTTCCGGGCTGGGTGCTGGCGCGGTTTTAGCGGGAGCTTCTCTAAGCCGCATCGAGAAGGATCTTTCTCCCGGGCTGTAGGCAGTTCGGCGCTGATTGTGTCAGTTCGCCGGCCACACGGATGCCGCACTCAACTTGCTGTTCATCGCGTCGGGCACAACGAAGTCCACCTGGATCTTGTCACCCGCCTTCAGCTTGGACAGGTCGTACACGCCCTCAGCCACGTAGACATCGCCCGTCCGTCCATCGGCTGCGCGCATCCGAATCGTGCGGGCATAGGAGTCGATCGAGATGACCGAGTAAACGGCAGGTTGCGGCGCATAGTTGATGCCGCCCCCCTGCATACGCTGACCACCTCCATCCCCCCCGCCTGATCGCTGGGCAAGAACGGCCTGCAGTGGCAACACAGCCAGCAGTCCGCAGCAAACCAGTTTGATGAATGTCCGCATGTTGGGCCTCCCTGTGCTGAATTGAAGTCTCAACTCCACCTCCCCAGTTGTCTACAGCTCGAAGCCGAGTCGCGAAGTCCATAGTTCCATCGAACCAGCGGCCGAGGCGGTTTAGCCGATGACTTTACCTGCGGCTGGAAAGTGTGACTGTCCGCTGTTCGGCCGATTGGCCGCCGGGCCTGCGGTCCGCCTTTGGTTGGGCCCAGGCAGGGCAATCACTGTTTAGCACACGGGCCGTGGCTCCGGAAGGCCGGGCCGCGACGACACACCATTCGTCCTACCAAAGCGGTTTGCTCAGCAGTTCGGTGAAGGACGAAAACATGACATTGAAGCTGACACTGATTCTTTCTTCCTTGCTCATGTTGGCGTCCACCGAGTGTTCCAGCCAGGACGGAAACATCAGCAGCGTGCCGTTGCGCACGCTCACGACGACCTGGTCGGTGTTCTGGGACGTCAACTCCAGCACCGGAGGTCGGATGACGCCAGTCTGAGGTCTCGCATCATGAAAGTTGATGGTGTCGGCGCCCGGTTGAACGCTTACATAGTAGACACCGCTCAGGAAATTGTTCGGGTGGCAATGCGCCTTGTGGGAGGCGCCCGGCGCGAGCACCGTGGCCCAACAGCCGGTGATCTCGTATGCCTCTGCTCCGATGCGCAGGAATCGCAGAATGCTGCCGGCGCCGCGATCGATACAGGCCACGAGCTCGCGAAACTCCTCGCGTTCATGCAAGGCGTGCCCCGACTGCCAGCCCTGACCGGCTTCCAGCGCCGGCAGGCCGCGCCGCAACTCGGCTAGCGCCGCCAAAATCCCGGCGTTCAGCGCATCGCGCAAGTCTGTCAGGATCTGAATCTTCCAGACCAGCGTGGGAAACATCGGAATGACATCCGAGGCTTCCATCCATCGACTGCTTTCCTTGCCCATGGGACTTGGCGTCAGGACGGCGCCAGAAGCTCATCCAGCATCGAGCGCATGCGCCGCCAGTGCGATCCCTCCCAGAATACGCGCTGGCAGACGTCGCAGAAGCTGAAGTGCTCATAGTGCGCGCGCACAGTCGGCGGCAGCACTGCTGCCACCTGCGCCTTGTCGATCGAATGCAGAGGCGCATTGCAGTGCAGACACAAGGTGAATGGCCGGGCGCTGCGCGCCAGGTCCAGGCGAGTCAAAGATCTCGCGCAATTGCTGCTGCCGATCGCAGGGCATGCACGTAGCAGCCGTGCGTGATGCCCCGCCGCTTGAGCAGTTCACGATCGCGGGTCAGCACGATGCGGTCTTCGGCGCTGCTAATGCGCTCGATTTCGTCGTCGTGAAAGTGGTTGTCGTACAGGGTGTCGAAGCCGCTCATGCGCAGCAGTCGAGCAAGCCCGCCCAAATGCGCATCGGCGATGAAACGCGTCACGCGCAGCGGCTGCTCTCGCACGCGCAGCAGCGGCGCGATATCGAGCGCTTCGAACTTGGGATACACCGCCACGCGGTCACCGTCGCCGAGCAGACGAGTCGAAGCCCACCGACTCGCCGTTGACCAGCACCAGTTCGACCTCGGTGTGCGGCACGCCGAGTGCTTCGATCATGTGCTTGGTCGTCGCCGCGCGCGCGCACGCGCAGACGAACTCGTGGCCGCGCCGGTCGGGCGCGAGGAAATCGTTCAGTTCCTCATAGAAGCGGAAGGTCGCAGCGACCATCGCGACAGCATTGCACAAAGACCCACCGCGCTGCCGTAGGCGCCACTTGCAGCAAGTTCAATGACCAGACCCGACGGCTTCCGGGCGTTACTGGCACTGGCGGGTCCACTTCAACGCCGTTGTTCGAACGACGCAATGATTCGCTCGCACCGCTGGCGATCGCGCTCGTCCGCGACACCGGGCGTCGCGCTCCAGTCCAGCAGAAGCTGATCGGCGGCACTGACGCCGGCCGAGGCCGTGCGCTTGAATCGATCACGCAATTGCCTGACCTGCAGCGCGAGCCGCTCTGCGGCTGCAGGTCGGGCGGGCTTTCCAGGCCGAGCAGCAACTCGATTTCGAGCAAGGCGTCGCGGCGTGAAGCGATGCACTCTTCGATCTGCGCGACATGATCGCCGCGCGACTCGTCGTCGGTCAGCGCACGTTGAGCTGTGTCGCGACGAGCCGTCATCCTCTGCTCCCAGGCAGAGGGGAGCGGCGGCAGCACAGCCCAGCGCTGGTAAATCGATTCCGCCGCAGCTGCAGCCCGGTCCGTGTCCCTTTCCTCTTTCACGAGATCGTCGAGTTCTTCGCACAGCCGCTCCTTGTCGAGCAGTGTCCGCCAAACCGCCGCTTCCTGCGACTGGGTTCGTCGACGCAACATCTCCTCAACCCGCGTGCGAGCTGACTTGAAGCGCGCTTCGAGTGCCGACTGCACCGGCCCGCCTTCCGCGAGGGCTTTCCTCCACTGGTCTTGCAGTTCGCGCTGCGTACGGCGGACCTGTGCCTCTTCGACGTCGGTCGCTTGTGACAGTTGTTCGGCCTGTTCGCAAAGTCTGCTGAAGCCCTCGCGCTGCGCGTTCCTGCGTTCGTCCGCGTCTTTGCTCGATTTCTTGCGCACTTCGAACACGGCATTGCAGGCACTTCGAAACCGCTCCCACAGCACACGTTCGTCACGCTGCGCCAGAGGCATCAACCTGGATTGCGCCTGCCAACGCGCCTGCAGCTCGCGCACCTGCGACGGCGCATCGCGCTCGAGTGCTTTCGCCGCCAGGGAATCCGCCTCGGCGATCAACGCCTGCCGTTCCGCCTTGGCCTGCTGAAGCGCGGTAGACAAGGTCTCGCGCAGGGCCGAGAGCGTGCTTCTCATGCGCGCATCGAGCTTCTTCCATGCATTCGGCTCAACGCTGCCGAGGGTCGTACCGCGCCAGGTTGTCTCGGTGTCGCGCAACCATTGCTGGATCGCGCGCCAGTCGCGTGGCTCGACGAGCAATGCCGACGCATGCGTTGCGGCGGCGTCGATGAAATCCTCGCGCTGCTTGCGTGCCTGTTTGTGTAGCGCCGCCAGCTCCGCGAAATGCCGCGCCACGGGTGCGTATGAAGTTTCGCAGGCGCGGTCAAAGCGCTCCCACAGAGACTTTGGCACTCCGGCGTGTTGCTCGTCGAGTTTCTTCCACTCGCCGCGCAATTGCTGAACCTCGCGCGCCAGCACCGCGGGCGCGAGCTTCTGCTGCAGGAGGCCTTCGGCGCGCTCGCACAACTGAAGGCGGGCTGTCTGCTGGCCAAACTTCTGCCAGCGCTCGAGTTCGACCAGCTGCTGCACAACACGGCTCAGGCGCTGCACGGTCGGTTTCGGCAGCAATCCAGCGCCGGGTTTCAGCGCCCGGGCCCCATCGGCGGCGCCGCGGGCGTCCTGCAACTGACCCGCTACCAGCGCTTGCTCGGCCAGATGAAGCAACTCGTGCAGCCGTTGCCGCGCCGCGCCTTGCTGTTGCTGGGCGGCGCTCAGGTATGCCAGCCGGCCTCGCTCGATTGCCAACAGTGCGGACTCAAATCGCCGCGTCAACGCCGGCGTACGGACCCGCATGTCGAGTGCCTGCCAGCGGGCCGGGAGTTGCGCGTCGTCGATCGGCGTTCCTGCCGCCAGCTGCTCGGCCTCCACGACCAGAGCTTCGGCGGCAGCAAGCGCCAGCGCCGCTTGCTCCCACCGTGCGATCTGCCGTTCAGCCAGCGTCAGCTTCTCAAGGGCTTTGTCATCGTTGTTCTGGTTCGCCTCGGCTTGCAGCCCGAGAAATTCGTTGCGCACGGCTGACAGTGCGGCGGCTACCGGGGGAGATTGCAGCGACGTCAGCCAGGCCTTGAGCCGCTGCTCGAATCGCGTATGGGCCTGCTGCGCCTCCCGCTCGCGTTCGAATCGCTGTTGGATCAACTCGCCGACTGCTTCCCACCGGGTACGGCGAGAGTGGTCATCGCCCAGATCGAGCGCATTCCAGCGCCGATCGAGATCCACCACAGCCATGACGATCGGACCAGGCTGCACCACGAGCGCTTCGGCCTGCGCCAGGATCTCGTCCGCCGCCGCGGCTTGCTTCACACGGTGGTCGATCGCGTCGAGGCGCTGGCGAGCGAGGCGGGCGACGCCGCGGTCCTTGTCCTTCGCTCCATCGAAAAGTCGGCGCAACTGCTCGGGCGCATGCACGCGCTCGGCTGCCGAAATGCGTAGCGAGGATTGAGAGGCAGCGAGCGCAAGCTCGACCAGAACTGCCTCATCGCGAATGCCCTCGATCGCGAGGCGATGGCGCTCTGCATCCTTCGCATGCAACGCAACCTCGGCACGGACGGCGTCGGTGCAGTGCTGCGCGGCAAGCAACGCCCGCGCGGCCGCTTCGTCCGGCGTTGTTGCCAGCGTCCTGCCGAGCGACGACGCGATCATCGCTTGTACGTGCGGCGCGGCCTCCGCCCGCAGGGCGTCGGCGAGTACGGCCAGATCAACACAGCGGCCGGCCGCGGCGGCACGCACTTCCGGCGCGGGGTCGCCAGTGAGCAGTTGCGCCAGCACGGTCGAATCCTCCGGCAGCGCGGCGACCGCGATCACGCGCCGCGCAGCGTCGGGGTGTTCGTGGAGGGGGGATCCGAAAACTAAATTGCTGAGCACGATGCAAGTGGAGGCGGCAGTCAGGATCAGGCAGACCCGTTCGTCCGCCGGAGTGGGAATGCTACCCAGTTACTGTTACTGCAGGCCATTCGTTCCCCTTCTTGCCCAGCGCGGTACCTATCCGAGCTTGTAACCGAATTTCCTCAGCAGTTGCTTGCGCGCCTCGATGTCGGGCGGCGACTCCACGCCTAGGCTCTTCATGCCGTCGATCACACCAAGGATCCCGCGTCCGCCTGCGGTCTCGGCCACGACGACCTCGACCGGGTTGGCCGTGGCGCAGTAAATATGGCACACCTCGGGCACCGCCTTGATCGTGTTCAGGATATTGACCGGAAACCCGCCGTTGATAAAGACGATGAAGCAGTGACCGCAACTCAGGGCCAGCGCGTTCGTCTTCGCAAGGTCGATCAGGTCCGCGTCGTTGCCGGTCCAGCGTACCAAAGCGGGGCCGCTCGCTTCACAAAATGCGATGCCGAACTTCATCTGCGGCACGGTCTGCACAATCGCTTCGTGCAGGTCTTCGACGGTCTTGATGAAGTGTGCCTGGCCGAGAATGAAATTGATGTCGGCCGGCTTCTTGATGGGGACGGTGGTCAGTTCCATACGAAGCCTCCTTCGGTTTGCCGGGGGCCAAAAGCATAGGCGCGCCGCCCCAACGTGGCACAGCTCCTGATACCGGCCAGAACGCCCGGCTTCCGGGGCAATGTCTTGTCCGCGTCCACCGTTCGTTAGTTCACGCCGCCGACTACTTCGAAGTTTCCGGCGGGACAAGAACTGGCTGGCCATCTCTCACAGGAAGCGTCGCGCCTGGCTTGAACGACGTACGGACGACGCTTTCCTTGCCGGCTAGTCGGTAGGTGACGTCGTAGCCGACCAGCTTCTTCGATGTTTCATTGACTGTCTTGCAGCGTTTCTCCGTCGTGGTCTCGACATCGTTCCGCTGCATGTTCTTCTGCACCTGGTTTCCGGCATAGGCGCCACCCGCGGCCCCGGCCACCGTGGCGAGGGTCTTGCCCCTTCCGCCACCGATCTGGTTGCCCAACACCCCGCCCGCCACGCCGCCGATCACGGAGCCCGCGATGCGGTTCGTGTCCTTCACCGGGGCCTGTTTCTGAACCTGCACGTCCTGGCACTCTTCGCGTGGCGTGGTGATCGTCTGGGTGACCTCCTTGACCGCAACTACATCGGCGACGGTCGGCTGAGTCATCTTCTTGTAGCCCGTAACGCCGCCCGCGGTCAGCACTACCATCGCGATTCCGCCAATCACAACACCCTTGATCATGGATTTGTCCATCATTGTTTCCCTTCCCGAATTTCAAGCGGCATAGTTTCTCAGGGGATTGAGCATTCGAGGCCGAATACGATCCTCACCGGCCTAACGCATACCCGCGTCGTCCGATGACAAGCTCGTCGCTGGCCGATCCTGGCAGCCAGATCACCAACAACGGCTGCCGTGCTTGAAGAAAGCTACGCGCCTAGCGAACCATCCCTAGCGTTTGGGGCAGCCAGAGCGTCAGCGTCGGCCAGTAGGTCACGATCCCGAGAAACACCAGCATCGTCAGCAGCCATGGCCACACCGCGATCGTCAGCTCGGTAATCCCCATCTTGGTGATGCCGCTCGCCACATACAGGTTGAGCCCCACTGGCGGGTGGCACATGCCGACTTCCATGTTGACGACCATCATGATGCCAAAATGGATCGGGTCGATGCCAAGCTTCATCGCGACCGGGAACAGGATCGGCGCCATGATCAGCACGATGGAGGACGGCTCCATCACGTTGCCGGCAAGCAGCAGGATGATGTTGACGAACAGCAGGAAAGCGATGACGCCAAGGCCCTTGTCGAGCATCCACGCGGCGAGTTCCTGCGGAATCTGCTCCGAAGTCATCAGGTAGCTGAACATCACTGCGTTGGTGATGATGTAGAGCAGCATCGCGCTCATGTTGGCCGAGTCCAGCAGCACCTTCGGTACTTTGGACAGTGGCATGTCCTTGTAGACGAAAATTGCGACGAAGAACGCATAGACCGCACTCATCGCGGCAGCTTCGGTCGGCGTGAAGATGCCGGTGTAGATGCCGCCAATGACAACGATGACGAGCAGCAGCCCCCAGATGCTTTCGCGGAAAGTCCGCCAGCGTTCGGGCCATGTCGCCTTTGGCTGCCGTGGGTAGTTGTTCTTGCGCGCGCGCCACCAGGTCGTCATGCCGAGCATCGTTGCGAGAACGATTCCAGGAATGATGCCGGCGATGAACAGCGCGCCGACCGAAGTGTTGGTCGCGACCGCGTACATCACCATGACGATCGACGGCGGGATCAGGATGCCGAGCGCGCCCGAAGTGGTGATGACGCCCGCGCCGAATCGCGGGGGGAAGCCTTGTTTGATCATCGCCGGCAGCAGAATCGCACCGATCGCGACGACCGTCGCCGGCGAGCTTCCCGACACGGCGGCGAACAGGGCGCACGCCATGACGCCAGCGAGCCCGAGACCGCCGTGCCAGTGACTGACCATCGCCGAAGCGAAGTTGATCATCCGTCGCGCCACCCCGCCATGCGTCAGGAAGTTGCCGGCGAGAATGAAGAACGGGATCGCCATGATTTCGAACCGCTCGATGCCGGTGAACAGCTTCAACGCGACCGACTCGATCGGCACATTCGTCATCGTGAAGAGATAAGTCAGCACGGTCAGGCCAAGCGAAATCGAGATCGGCATCCCGGTCAGCATCAGGCCGAACAACAACGCAAAGATGATCCAGGCGTTCGCGATTGCGACGCCGGCAAACTTAAGAACGATCGGAATGGCAATCAACACCGGCGGAATGAGCCCCGGCCAGCGCGGGCCTGCGACGGGGGAGGGGATCGCGGCGCTCATGGCTTGCCTGCCTTCACGGGCGCAGGATGGAGGTCCTCGACCAGCGCCCAGGGATCGACATCCTCGATGCCCTCGACGTGCGCGACGTCATGGTGTGGCAGCTGCCCGGTGCGCGCGAATGACCACGCTACCTGCAAAAAGCGGAAGCACATCAGGTACGAGCCGACAGGGATGCACAGATAGACGATCCACTTCGGCAGCTCGAGGTCGGGTGAGACGGAATCGGTGTGGGCAATGTCCCAGACGAAGGTCGCACCCAGCGTGCCGACGATCCCGGTGAAAACGGCGCCAGCGGCAAGTCCGAACAGGACGTAGAGCTTGCGCGTGTTGCCGGGCAGCCGGTTGATCATCACGTCTACACCTACGTGGATGCCGGTGCGCACGCCATAGGCGGCGCCGAACTTCGCCATCCACACGAACATGTAGATGCAAAGTTCCTGTGCCCAGGTTAGGTCAATCTTGAGCAGTGCGTCCTGGAGGCCGGGAATCGGAAGACCGGCGGCGTAACGGTGGACAACCGCGACGAAGATCAGCAGGGTGGCCGCGCCCATCAGGAACGCAATCAGCCACTCCTCGAGATGGTCGAGGAATTTCAAGGCTGCGCTCCCCGCACGATCGCCGCGCTATGGCTGAAATCCGGTTGCCTTGTAGACCTCAGCGATCGTTTCCTTGCCCACCCGCGCCTCGTTTTCCTTGTGCACGACAACGAGTGCCTTCTTCATCGCCGCCTTCTGGTCGGGCGTGAGCGTGATGATCTCCGTCTTGCCGGAAGCCTTGACCGCCGCCAGTGCGTCCAGATTCTCCTTCTGCGCAATGTCGTTGGCGTACTTGGTCGCGTCCTTCATCGCGCCTTCCAGCGTTGTGCGGACATCGGGAGGCAGACCGTCCCAGAATTTCTTGTTGACGATCACCGCGTAGCCCAGATAGCCATGGTCGGTCAGAGCGAGGTACTTCTGCACTTCCTGCATCTTCTGCGTGTAGAAGTTTGACGGCGGATTCTCTGTGCCGTCGACGACGCCGGTCTGCAGCGACTGGTAGACCTCGGAGAAAGCCATGACCTGCGGAATCGCACCCAGCGCCTTCATCTCGTCGCCCAGGACCTTCGACGACTGAATGCGCATCTTGAGACCCTTGTAATCGGCCGGCACGCGGATGGGCTTGTTCGCGCTCATGACCTTGAAGCCATTGTCCCAGTACGCAAGGCCAACGATGCCTTTCGACTCCAGTTTCTTTAACAGCGCCGCGCCGACCGGTCCCGTCGTCACTTTATGCAGTTCTTCGGTGTTATCGAAGATGTAGGGCAGATCGAACACCTCGAATTCGCGCACGCCGAGCGGGCCGAACTTGGCGAGCGAGGGTGCGAGCATCTGCACCGAACCCAGCTGCAGCGCCTCCATCTCCTCGCCGTCCTTGAACAGCGAGCTGTTCGGATAGACCTCGACCTTGACCTTGCCTTTGGTGCGCTCTTCAGCCAGCTTCTTGAAGTACTCGGCGCCCTTGCCCTTGGGCGTTTCGACCGCCACGACATGGCTGAACTTGATGACGATGGGAGTCTGGGCGGAGGCGTTTGTGAACGACAGGATTGCAATTGCAAGCGCAGAGGCCATGGTGCGAAACATGATCGTTACTCCTCGGACGCCGGATGAGCTCGTCAGAAAATGAGATCGTGCAAAAAGGGTGGATCCGGTGCTGCCGTCGCTCCTAGTTGCCTGCGCGCTTTGCTACCGGCGAATAAAGATCGAGCACTTGAAGGCGCGTGGCTTGCAGCCGGCCAGCCACCACCGCAAGCAAGCGGTACATGAAGGCAAAGCCGAACTGAGGATCCTTTTTGCAGGCTGCCAGCAATTCGCCGCCGTCGAGCGCGAGTGCGTCAACCCGCTCTAGCGCGCGCGCCTGGAAGTACTTACCCGTGCCCATCAGCAGAGCCGACCAGCCGAGCTCGTCGCCGGCCGCCAGCGTTTGGACGCGCAGGACGTGATCGGGTGCGTCGATTTCGAGTGCAACGAGCCCGGCAACGAGCAGGTAGAACTCGTGGCATTCGTCCCCTTCGCGAAAAATGACCTGATCGCGTTCGAAACGCGTACGCGTTGCCAGAGTGGCAAGCTTTTCGACATGTTCTGGCGAAAACGCCTCGACGAAGGGATGTCGCTGCAGCAGGGTCAGGACGGGCTCGGTCATCGGATGTAGCTCGCGTAACGTGGTTCGTACATCTGCGACTGGATGAACTGCAGCATGTCGGCGGGCTTCTTGGCCCGGGCGAATCCTCGATCGAAGGCTACGCCGGCAACGGCAACGGCAATCTGCGCCGACACATCGCGCACGCTCTTGAGCGGCGGGTACAGGCTTCCCTGGTCGAGGTCGGCCTGCGTGACCTGGGACGCAAGCGTGCGGGCGGCTGCCATGAACATTTCGTCGGTGATGCGGCTTGTCCGGCTGGCGATGGCGCCCAGTCCCACGCCCGGAAAGATGTATGAGTTGTTGCCCTGGCGCGGAATGAAGGTCCGTCCGCCGAATGCGACGGGATCAAACGGGGAGCCGGAGGCGAACAGCGCGCGACCGTCCGACCACTGGTAGGCCTGTTCGGCGGTGCATTCGGACTTCGAGGTAGGGTTCGACAGCGCGAAGATGATGGGCCGCTGATTGATCGTGCTCATCGTGCGAACAATGGCCTCATCGAACGCTCCACCGACCGCCGCGACACCGATGATGGCAGTTGGCCGAAGTGCGGTGACAGAGTCGAGCAGGGTGGCGACTTCCGCGTGCGAATGGGCATACGGCCGCTTGTGGTCGCTGAGGTCGGCGCGCTGCGCAACCACCAGGCCGCGCGAATCGAACAGCCAGCAGCGCCGTCGTGCGGCCGCTTCGTCAAGTCCGTCGGCCATCATGGCCGCGACCGCGAGATTAGCGATACCGGTCGCGGCTTCGCCCGCGCCCTGGAACAGCAGCATCTGTTCGCCGATTCCGCCGCCGGTGACACGCAATGCCGAGAACAGACCCGCGACCGCGACCGCGGCAGTGCCCTGGATGTCGTCGTTGAACGTCGGAATCCGATCGCGGTACTTGCGCAGCAAACGGAATGCGCTGTGATTGGCAAAGTCCTCGAACTGGATCACCACGCCGGGAAAGGCCTCCTGCGCCGCGGTGACGAATTCCTCGATGAACGCGTCGTATTCCTCGCCCTTCAGGCGCGGCTCGTGCAGTCCGATATAGAGCGGATCCTTGAGAAAGGCGACATTGTTGGTGCCAACGTCGATCAGAACCGGCAGGCATGAATTCGGCGGCACTCCGGCGCAGGCGGTATAGAGCGCGAGCTTGCCGACCGGGATGCCCATGCCATTGGCACCGAGGTCGCCGAGGCCGAGGATCCTTTCGCCGTCGCTGACCACGATGATGGCGACGTCGCGAAGCGGCCAGTTCTGCAGCACGCGCTTGATGTGGCCTCGATCCTTCGCGCTGATGAACAGTCCGCGCGCGCGCTGCAGGATGTGACCGTACTGCTGGCAGGCGAGGCCAACGGTCGGCGTGTAGACAATCGGCATCATCTCGTCCGGGTGGTCGATCAGCATCCGGAAGAAAAGCGCCTCGTTGCGGTCGTGCAGGGCGGCGAGATCGATGTACTTTTCGAGGGCCGAATTCTTGCGGCGAAAGTTTTCCAGCACGCGCACAACCTGCTCATCCTGTGAGCACACATGCGGCGGCAGCAGGCCACGGATGCCGAACGCATCACGCTCGGCTTCGCTGAATGCAGTGCCCTTGTTGAGCGCGGGGTCGCGCAACAGGTCGATTCCTCGCGGGAGGTCGGCCGGATGAACGGGGTTTTTCTGCAGCATCGTGTTTGCCTCTGGCCTAATCCGGTTCGGGAATCATCTTGATCGCGCCACACGGACACTCCGACACGCAGATGCCGCACCCCTTGCAGTAGTCGAAGTTGAACTCGAAGCGGTTTCCGGGGCCGAGCTTGATCACCGCGTTGTCGGGACACACGCCATAGCAGTTGTCGCATTCGAAGCAGTTGCCGCACGACAGGCAGCGGCGTGCCTCGAACAGAGCATTGTCTTCGGTCAGTCCGGAGACGACCTCTTCGAATGTCGATGCACGCCGCGCCCCTTCGAGCTGTGGACGCACCATCTTCGAGGCATCGCTGTAGTACCAAGTGTTGAGCGACTCGAAGGTGGCGAGTTCATGCTTGGGCGGCGGCATGTACTGCGATCCGCGCAGCCAACCGTCGATGTGGCGCGCGGCCTTCTTGCCGTGGCCGACCCCCACCGTCACCGTGCGCTCCGAAGGGACCATGTCGCCGCCGGCAAACAGGCCCGCGTAGCCCGTCATCATGTTTGGGCCCACCTGTACGACCCCATCCTTGATGGTCAGCCCCGGCACACCATCGAGCAGCGACAGATCCACATCCTGGCCGAGGGCGAGCACGAGCGAATCGGCCTCCAGTGTCTCGACCTCGCCCGTTGGCTGCGGGAAGCCCTTGGCGTCGAGCGCCATCTTCTCGACGGTCAGCGTGCCTTCGTCGGCCATGTTCTTGATGGTCGACAGCCACTTGATCATGACGCCTTCCTGGAGCGCCTCTTCGACCTCGAAGTCGTGCGCAGGCATCTTCTCGCGCGTACGGCGGTAAACGATGATTGCGTCGGTCGCACCGAGGCGCTTGGCCGTGCGCGCGACGTCGAGCGCGGTGTTACCGCCACCGTACACAACGACGCGTCGGCCCAGCATCGGCTTGTCCTCACCTTCCATGCTGCGCAGGACGGCAACGGCATCGAGCATCCGCGCGGCGGAGCCTGCCGGAATGAAGGCGCGCTTGGCGATGTGTGCGCCGACCGCGAGAAACGCCGCATCGAACTTGCCGGCCTTCATCGTCTCGAGGATCTTCTCGACCTTGGTATTGAGCTGCAACTCCACGCCCAGGTCGGTGATGCGCCTGACTTCGGCGTCAAGCACGTCGCGTGGCAGGCGGTACTTCGGAATTCCGAACCGCATCATGCCGCCCGCGAAGGGGCCGGCCTCGACGATCTTCACCTGATGGCCGAGCCGGCGCAGGTGATAGGCGGCAGACAGTCCCGACGGACCTGCGCCAACGACGAGTACACGTTTGCCGCTTTCGGTTTTCGGCGGGGCGAATTTCCAGCCGCGCTTGATCGCTTCGTCACCGAGGAAGCGCTCGACCGAATTGATGCCCACCGACTCATCGAGCTTGCCCCGATTGCAGGCGCCCTCGCAGGGGTGATAGCAGACGCGCCCCATGATCGCGGGCAGCGGATTGTCAACAGTCAGGGCGCGCCACGCCTCCTCATAGTCGCCCGACTCGGCATGGAACAGCCACCCCTGGATGTTTTCACCGGCCGGGCAGGCGTGATTGCACGGCGGCAGGCGATCGACATAGAGCGGCCGTTTGTTACGCCAGGCGCCGGTCTTGTTGGCCAGGCTCGAGCCAACATCGAGCGTGATTGCAAAGGGCTTGTCCATACGCGGCTTCTAGTTCAACAGGCCGTAGTCGGCGATGTTGCGGTCGGCCATCCGCTGGATACGCGCTATGCGGTCGAGATCGGGCGTGGCGCCGAACAGATGTGCAAAGCGCTTCTGCAGTTTCAGGTATTCGGTGACCGGCACCTGGCGGCGGATCCGGACGCGCGAGGTGACTTCGCCATCGCGTGCCTCGAACAAGGGGAACAAGCCGCTTTCAACCGCCAGGCGCGCGACCAGGATCGAGTCTTCCGGGGCCGAACCCCAGCCAAGCGGGCAGGTGACATGAATGTGGATGTAGCGCGCGCCACGGATCTCCATTGCGGTCGTCACTTTCTGCTCGAGGTCGCGCAGATTGGCGACGCTGGCGGTCGCGACGTAGGGAATCCGGTGCGCCATCGCAATCAAGGGCACGTTCTTGCCGGTACCGAAAATGTTTCCCGGCGCATCGCCGACGGCGGGTGTCGTCGCGGTGCGTGCCGCCGGCGGCGTCGCGCTTGAGCGCTGGACGCCGGTGTTCATGTAGGCCTCGTTGTCGTAGCAGATGTACAAAACGTCGTCGTTGCGCTCGAACATGCCGGATAGACAGCCGAACCCGATATCGGTCGTGCCACCGTCGCCGCCCTGGGCGATGACCCGAACCTGTGGCCGGCCCAGCGCCCGCTGGGCCGCGGCCACGCCGGACGCCACTGCAGCGGCGTTGCCGAACAGGGAGTGGATCCACGGAATCTGCCACGACGTTTCCGGATACGGCGTTGAGAACACTTCAAGGCACCCGGTCGCATTGACGGCAATCAGCTGGTTTCCGGTGGCGCGCATCGCCGCATCGATCGCATAACGCGCGCCGAGCGCCTCCCCGCAGCCCTGGCACGCCCGATGCCCGGAGTTGAGCGAATTCGTGCGGTGCATGTCGGCCTGCACCGAGCGCTGGTCTTCGGCCAGCAGACGGTTGCCGACGGTAAATGTGCCGGTCTGGTAGAACTTGATCTGCGTATCCATCCCCGTCTCCGCCCGGCTCAACCAATCCCCGAGGCGACCGTGCCGATCTGGCGCAGGATCGCTTCGGCAGTTGGCCCGGTGCGCCGCATCTGGCTTTCGCGGTCGAGCTGGTGGCTGACCAGTTCTGCGTTCAGATCGAGGAAGGTCACCTGCTCGAGCTCGTCGCGCTCGGCATCCTCGAACAGCCGCGTCAACGAGGCGCGCGTGATCGCGCGCCCGCCGAGTCCGCATATGACCGTGTATCCCTTGAGCACGATGCCGGACAGCGATTTTCGGACGCCATCCGAGACGATTCCGCCGAGCCCGACGGCGAGGCACTTTTCCAGCACGACAACGCGCTTCGCGTTCTGCAGGACGTCTCGCAGGGCAGCCAGCGGAAACGGCCGGAACGAACCGATCGAAACCGACCCGATCTTCGAACCGCTGACGCGCATTTCGTCGACGACTTCCTGCACGGTGCCGTTGACCGAGCCGAGCGCCACCACGATAGTTTCGGCATCCTCGGTCCGGTACGGCCGGAGCAGCCCGCCAGAACGCCGCTTGAACTGACGCTCGAACGCGTCGGCGAGCTCGGGAATCAGGCTCAGCGCGCGCAGCTGCTTGTGATGCGAGAGGTAGCGCACTTCGGTGAAGGCCTCGGGCCCGACCATCGCGCCAATGCTGACCGGATCGGCGACGTCGAGCATCTGGCGCGGCTCGTAGGGCGGCAGAAAGGCGTCGACATCGGCCTGCGATGGCATGTCGACACGGTCGTAGGCGTGCGTCAGGATGAAACCGTCCATGCACACCATGACGGGGCACGACAGCTCCTCGGCCAGCCGGAACGCCTGGATGTGCAGGTCCAGTGCTTCCTGGTTGGTATCGGCGAACAGCTGGATCCAGCCCGCGTCGCGCAGCGCCATGCTGTCCGAATGATCATTCCAGATGTTGATCGGCGCACCGATCGCTCGGTTGCCAATCGTCATCACGATCGGTAACCCGAGGCCGGACGCGTTGTAGACAGCTTCGGCCATGAACAGCAGCCCCTGGCTGCTGGTGGCCGTGTAGGTTCTTGCACCCGCCGCGGAAGCACCGATGGCCACCGACAGTGCTGCGAACTCGGACTCGACGTTGATGAATTCGCAGCCGGCGAGTTCGCCCGACTTCACCAGTTCACCGAGACCCTCGACGATATGGGTCTGCGGAGTGATCGGGTAGGCGCAGATCACCTGCGGCCGGCACAGCGCAACGGCCAGGGCGGTGGCTTGCGAGCCCTCAATTTGCCGCAACATGACTTTTCTCGCTCTCCAGTACGGCAATTTCAAAGGCTTCGCTGGCCGCCTTGACGTTCTTCTCCGCCAGCGCGCTGGGAAACTTCTCGCGGATAGCCGCTATCACCGAAGCCAGGCCCAGTTCGCCCGTGATCGCGGCAAATGCTCCCATCAGCGGAACGTTTGGGACTGCGCGTCCGACATGCTTGAGCGCGAGCTCGGTGGCCGGCAGCGTGCAGATTCGATAACGCTGGATCCCACGCGCGAAGCCGCCGAGTCCAAGTTCATCACAGCTACGCTTTGAGTTGATCAGGATGGTGCCCCCGACGGGCAGGCCGCTGAACAGGTCGACCTGATGCAGCAGCGTGGAGTCCTGGACAATCAAGGCGTCGGGCTGCAGGACCGGTTCGCGCAGTCGAATCTCCTTGTCGTCGATTCGGCAAAATGCCATGACGGGTGCGCCCATGCGCTCGGAACCAAAGCTTGGAAAAGCCTGCGCGTAGCGACCTTCAAGGAATGCGGCCACCGACAGCATTTCAGCTCCGGACACCACACCTTGACCGCCACGACCGTGAATTCGAATTTGAAACATTGGGCGCCGAAGTAGCTTCGGCAATGGATTCTCGACGCCTCGACGTTGCCTACCTTGATTCAAGTCAAGACTCGGCGCCGCCCTGCGCGATAGCTTGCATCGACCCGTGAAAGCTCGCCGATGGCCGACGCAGATCCAGGTCGTGTCAATCTTCGAGGGCGTTGTCGCGTGCCTGGTGGCATGTCACTCGCCCGCCTGCCAAGATGTCGATTCGAGTCTGCTGCCGCCAGCGACGCGGATCGTGTTCCTGCGACGCACTATGATTCGAATCGGGCGGGACTGAGCTTTCATGAGTGGGGCGAACATGCGGTTAGCAAAGAACGTCAAGTTTCGTGAGGAAAAGTTCGGCGGGGTTCTGTTTGAGACCCGGTCCGAGAAGGTTTTCACCCTTAACGCGACGGCAGCTGCCGTCGTGCGCGAAATCGCCGCCGGCGCAGAGCGAACGGAAATCGCCGCACGGGTCGCCGATCGATTCAGCGGTTCGTCCGACGCGATAGAACGCGAAGTGGCGAGCCTGATCGGGGACCTCCAGCAACGTGGTTTGGTGGAGGACTCGGCCGGTGGCTAGTTCAGAGGATCTGGCGGCGCCGCTTTACGTCGCCTGGCAGATCACCAACGAATGCAACCTGGCGTGCCTGCACTGCATCGAGGAGAGCGGGCCGGGCAAGGCATTTCGGGACGAACTCGACGCGAGTGAGGTGTTTGCGGTGATCGATCAGATGATGGATCACGAGGTCCCATACCTTTCGTTTTCCGGCGGTGAGCCGATGCTTCACCCGCTCTTTTTCGACATGGTCGAGCGCGTCTGTCAGCGTGGCGCCCAGTTGAAGATCGAGACCAACGGCCACTATCTGACGCCCGAAAATTGCGAGCGTTTGTATCGGCTCGGTGTAAAGGCGGTGCAGGTAAGCCTCGATGGCGCTTCGGCGGCCACCTTCGGTCGCATGCGCGTGCGCGGCGAGTTCGACCGGACAATCGAAGGAGTACGCAACCTGCATGTGGCGGGCGTGCCGATCGAGATCAATTTCTCGCCGGCAAGCTTCAATATCCACGAAGCCGCCGCGATCGTCGATCTGGCTCACGAACTGGGAGCGGGAAGTTTCTATTCGGGCCGCACGATGTTCACCGGCAATGCCGTCAAGGCCTGGCGTCATCTCTCGGTGTCGGATGATCAGTACGACACATATTTCGATGTCCTGCGCCGGAAAGCCGAGGAGTACCGCGGAAAGATGCGGGTCCATTTTCACGAAGCAGGGCTGCTCGAAGAGTTGCGCTATCGCCTGCACAGTCCGGCAGCCTTGCTGATCGTGCTTCCGAACGGTCTCGTCAAGCTGATAAATGCCCTGCCGTTCGTTTGCGGGGATTTTCGGCGCCAGAGCCTGTCCGAAATTTGGGAGAACTTCCGGCGCGCCTGGCAGGATCCGCGTGTGGCGCAGTTCATCGACGATCTGGCAGTCGATCCCGGCAAGACGCGGACGCTGCACCAGTGGGTACTGCTCTGAGCACCGCACCGATTTCGACGCCGGCGGTCGAACAGGGACCGTGGCGCAGGCTCGCGCGTGCTTTCTTCCTGGTGCGCTACCGGTTCTTCCTGTTTGCGGGGCTCTTGCCGTATCTGCTCGGCGCCGCCTGGTCGTACGCCTTGGCGGGTGCGTTCGACGCGGCAATGTTCTGGAACGGGCTCGGTGGGGTCATTCTCGCGGTCATCGGAGTCGAGGCCTACAACGAGTACTTTGATGCCCGCATGGGAACGGACCGCGTCTTCAACCCGCACGATGTGCCGCCGGTCCAGGACACGGTGTTCTGGATCGGAACTGCGGCCTTTGCCGGCGCTCTGGTGGTCGGCATCTACCTGATGAGCCGTGCAGGCTGGCCAATTCTGGTGTTCGCGCTGGCCGGTGGCGCGGCCGCGATTTTTTACGAAGCGCCACCGATCCGCTGGTCCTACCGTGGCCTGGGCGAAACAGTCATCGGACTGGCTTACGGGCCGTGGATGGTCCTTGGCAGCCTGTATCTGCACAGCGGCTCCGTCTCCTGGAATGCCTTCTTCGCCTCACTGGTGCCGGGGCTGCTGATCATGGCCCTCGCGGTTGTCAATGCGATTCCGGACTTTCACCAGGATCGCCTGGTCGGCAAACTCAACCTTGTGGTCCGCCTGGGACGGAAGAAGGCAGTTCGACTCTATCTGGCGTTGGCGGCGTCCGGACTGCTGGTACTTGCGGTCGGAGTGGCGCGGGGAGCATTTCCGCTCGCCTGCCTCGCGGCCTTGCTCGCTGCGCTACCTCTGGTGGCCAGTGGAAGGTGCGCTGTCCGCAGTTTCGAAACGCCGCGACAGTTCTTGCCGGCAATGCGCAATATGATCGTTTGCTATGTCGTCGCGGTGACCCTGTTTTCGGTCGGAATCCTGTTGCACGCCGCCTGGCCGGTCCGATGAGCGCTCGCATCGAGGCATTCAACGCACCGCTGCTGATCACCTGGCAGCTGACCCGGAACTGCGATCTTGCCTGCCTGCACTGTTGCACCGAGTCGGCGCCGGGAAAGCGCATGCCGGGCGAGCTGGATGCCGGCGAGGCACTTCGCCTGGCGGACGACATCGTGCGCAACCAGGTCCCTTACGTCATGCTGTGCGGCGGCGAGCCCCTCGTCGTCCCACACTTCTTTGAGCTTGCCGAGGCGCTCGGGCGCGGGGGCATCCAGTTGAAGATCGAGACCAATGGCCAGCGCTTTGACAGCCAGGTGGCGGGGCGTCTCGCGCGGCTGCCTGTGCGCAGCGTCCAGATCAGCCTGGATGGCGACACGGAGGCGGTCTACCGCAGCCAACGACCGGGAGGTTCGCTGGACGCCGCGCATGCGGCCTGCCGGGCCGCCCGGGCGGCCGGCCTGCCGCTGGAGATCACCTTCGCACCGACCCGCCTGAACATCCACGAGATTGAAGCTGTCATCGAGCGCGCCCGTGAACTGGGTGCGTTCCGCTTCAATACCGGCAAGCTGATGCGCATCGGTACGGCCGCGCGACTCTGGGGCCGGCTCGAACCGACCGAACGGCAGTACCGGGACATGCTCGACACTCTCGAAAAGCAAGCGAAAACGGTTGAAGGCTCGCTCGAGCTTTGCTACCTTCCGTTCAGCATCGAGGATGCATTGGGCAGGAGTCTTGAGGAACCGCCAGCGACCTTGCTGGTCCTGCCGGATGGGCGCGTGAAAGTTGCGGCCGCACTTCCTCATGTGTGTGCAGATTTGCGTCGCCAGTCCCTCGCGCAAGCGTGGGATGCTTACCGCAGCGCCTGGCGCAATGGTGGAGTACAAGCGGAGGTACACCGCGCAATTGGTGATGCGTCGCTGCACGCGCGGGCGAATAGCTGGAAGAACCTGAGTTTTGTCGACGCCTAACCCGAAGGAGTAAGCATGAGCGAAGTGAAGTTGAACATCGAGCGCGATACGGCGGCCAAGCAGTCCGCGACAGAGAAGGTGAATCTGAGCGAAAAACCGGTCTGGGAAACGCCCAGGATCGAAGATGTCTCTGAACAGGTCATGGCTCAGCCGTACATTCGCTTTACCTAGAACGCCCTGAACTCCTACATGGAGGGGCGCTCGGTAGTCGAGTATCGGGCGCCCCTTTTTGTTGCCTGGCAGCTGACCAATCGATGCGGCGCACGCTGCATCACGTGCTGCGAGGAATCGGGCCCGGACAAAGCGTGGTCCGACGAATTGCGGCGCGAGGAAGCGGTTGAACTAACGCGCCGGATCATCGAGTTCGGCGTTCCCTATGTAGCCTTCGGTGGCGGCGAGCCCCTCGGGGTCGCCCATTGCTGGGACCTGTTCGAGTTGTTGTCCGGTGCCGGGGTGGCCATCAAGCTGGAAACCGACGGTCAGCGAATCGATGAGCCGGCCGCTGATCGCCTCGCCGAGCTGGACTTGCAGTGCGTGCAGATCTCGGTGGATGGCGCCACCGCAGTAACTCATGAACGAGTCAGGCCTGGTTCCAGTTTTGCGGCTGCTACCGGCGCGATCGGACGCCTGGTCAAACGCGGGCACTCCCCGCAGCTGGTATTCGCACCCAACCGCTTCAACCTGTCCGAAATCGTCGCCGCGTTTGACCTTGCAGTCGCCCTCGGCTGCAGCGCCTTTGTCACTGGACCACTGATGCGACTTGGTCGCGCTGCAGTCGACTGGGATCGCATCCGTTGCACGGACGAACAATGGCAAACCGCAGTGGACCGCCTGCACGAGCGCGCCGCCGCAACCAGCGCGGACATTGCCTTGTCGATCTATCCCTGGGACATCATTACCGAGATGGAATGCCGGCTGCAGAGTCCACAGGCGATGCTGCTGGTGGTACCAAACGGCAAGGTGAAACTGTTGAACGCGCTGCCTTTCAGTCCCGCTGACCTGCGGCGCGATTCACTCGAGCAGGCCTGGGATGCCTATCGAAGAGCATGGAGCACTGCAGAAGTGCGCGACTTCGTATCCGGTTGCCGCGCCGACCCAGGCCGGTTGCGGCATGCCAACGAAACCTGGCCGGTCGCGGTCCTGAACTAGGGCCTCGCGCAGCGTGAATGCACCGCGCGAAGCGAACCGCCCGATTCAGCCCGGCCGACGGCCGCCGCCTACTTCCAGGAGTAGAGGTAGCTGACCCCGACGTAGCCGACGTTCTGCTGCGGCTGCAGAGTGACGGTCGAGTTGTCGCTGTACAGGAATGGAACGCCGTTGTACGTGTACCCCCAGTCGTCGTAGGTCAGGCGCTGGTAGGCGGCATCGAGCTTCACCGTCGACTTCTCGCTGAACGCGTAGGTGCCGAAGAGCCTGAGCTCCGTGCGGCGGTAAGTGATGTCGGGCAGTCCGCCGGTGACGGCCAGCAATTGCGCGCTGCCGGGAGCAGAGGTGGCACCAAGCGTCTGCGCGTACTTGTCCACGTTGCTGATGTACGAGAGCGTACCGCCCAGTTGCAGTCGCTCGCTCGCCTTGCCGTTGAACCCGATTCCGGCGGTAAATGAGCTGTCGTCGAAGGCCAGGATGTAACCCGCTGGCCGAGCCTGGTTGAGCTTCTGGCTGCCGGTGGACAGGTAACCGTTGATGTTCCACGCGTCCGACAATGCGTAATTGACGTCGAGCGTGTAGAGATCGAACTTCGACTCCTGCAGCGCGAACTGGGTCGGCGCGTTGTAGTCGTCCCGGCCGATATCGGCTGCCAGTTGCACGCTCAGTGTGTCGGTGGCCATCCAGTTGAGAAGGAACCGAAACTTGCTGCGGTCGCGGTCGGCCATCGTCGGCATGTAGATCGCGTTCGGACCGAGCTGGGTCGTCGGGTCAGTCACTGTCACCAGACCGACGCCACCACTGGCTGGGGCCAGCCAGTCGGAGCCGTCGCGTTTGCTGCCGAGGTACATGAGGGAGCCGCTCAGCGTTTCGGTCATGCTGCGACGAATCTGGATCCACCAGCTGGTCTCATCGTTGGATTCGCGCAGCGCGCTGACGCCGGTGTACGACGCGGTCGGCGTGAAGGTTCCGCGGTCGATCGAAGTCCAGCCTACGCCCGCCATGCCCTGGATCGCCCACGGGAAGCGGTAGGTCGCCTCGAGCTTCGCGCTGTTGACCTCGCGCGAGATGGTCTGGTTGCTGAAGCGGATCGTGCCAACCTGGTTGTAGTCGACGACTGGAGTGTCGTCCTCTTTGTTTGAGTAGCGATACTCGCCGACGATCGACAACTTTGCGATCGGATTGGCGATGACCCGGATCTGCGCCAGCGTGCTCGTCGTCTCGCCGTTCAGGCTGCCGACGCCGGCCGGCGCGCCGGTCAGGCCAGCGCCCGCGAAGTCCTGGTTCTGTCGTCCCTGCGCGTACGCCAGCTTGAAGTTGGTGCGCACGGTCGGATGGATCTCGTAGGCGCCGGTCAGGTCGAAATAGTTGTACTGGTTCTCCGGCGCCGACGCGACGGGCTGCGACAGATAGGACTGCACGCCAGGTCCCGCCGGCAGCGGCTGGCCCACGGCATTGTTCAGCGTCGACGGCACACCCGGATTCAGCGCGCCGTTATTGTTCGAAAAGAATGACCCGTAGTACCCGCCGCTCAGTTGCAGGGCCTGAGCCGGCGTAGTTCAGTCGTGCCTCGACCTGCGTGTGGTTGTAGTCGATCGGCTGAGGGTAATAGAGCACGCCAAAGCCGCTCGTAATCCCGGGCGTGAAGCTGCAACTCGAGGACGTCGCCGACGGACATACATTGCCGATGCCGAACTGCTGCGCGCCGGTCTTCTTCTCGCTGCTCACGCTGGCCTCGAGCTGGAACTCCTGACCGAGCCACTTCGAACCGCCCAGCAACAATCCCTTGCGCTTGGTCGACAGTTCGGTGTCGCCGCCCGAGCCCGGGCCGCCCGTCAGATAGATCGCACTCGGCGTGGTCGTGCCGGTCCCGAGCACTCCCGTGTTCACCGTGTACGGGTTGACCCGCCAGAGCTCGTTGTAGCTGGCCCCAAGACTCCAGTCGCCCTGCCGTGACCAAGTCGCACCCAGCTCGCGTGTCTGCAATCCCGAGATTGGAGCCGATGATGTCCAGCCAGGTGCCGGTGGACGCATCGCGTCGGCTGTAGTCGAAGTTGAGCAGTCCGTAGGCATCCTGGTTGCGCATGCCGTTGTACTGGCCCCAGAAGGCGCGGTCGGCCGGATCGCCGGAGACCCAGGCAGCGCCACCTCGACCGAGGCCTGCGTCTCGACCGGACTCTTCTCTGCCGCGGTTTCCTTCTTCTCCTGCGCATGCGCACCTGCGAAGGCGGCGCACACGGCCAGTGCCAGTGCGTTGCGGCTGAATCCGCGTGACTCGCTCTTGCTGCGTCATGGCGGAACTCCGATGCTCAGCGGAACAGGTTGGCTGGCGCGGGAGACCGCGCCGCCGGGTTGTTCGATCCATGAACCTGCGTATGGCAGTTCAGGCAGCTGCGCCCCTGCCAGATGTTGACGGTGTTGATACCGCCCGACAGCGGCGTGATCGCCGATACCGTCTGCGGTGGCACGGCCGGCGGGAACACGCCGGGCTGACCACCGACCGCGCCGACGCCGCCGGCGGTATGTGGCGTATGGCACTGATTGCACAGGATCGGGTCGCGCGCGATGAGCATTCCGGCAACGTTACTGCCGTGCGGGTTGTGGCAGCTTGCGCAGTTGTCCTGCACCGGTTCGTGGTTCTGCACGTAGGGACCGCGCTTCTCCGCGTGGCACAGGTAGCAGGTCGTGTTGATCGTGTCGCGTTTGGCGAGCTTCGGTCCGGCCGAGCCGTGCACCGAGTGGCAATCCGAGCAGGTCACCTTGCCCTCCTGGATCGGGTGCCGCCACGGGCGATTCACCAGGACGCGCGTGTCCTTGTGGCAGCCGAAGCAGACGGAGGGCTGTTCTGCCTTCGTGAAGACCTTGTCCTTGTTGACGTGAATCTGGTGGCAGTTGGTACAGGCCACGCCGGATTCCGGATGGATGCTGCCCGCCCATAGCAGCATCTGCTTGGAAGTGGCAGTGGTGTGGCAGACCAGGCAGGCCTCGCTCGCCTCCTTCGCATCCATCGCACCCGTGCCGCGAAAGCGTTGGTCCGGTTTTACTTCGGTCGGGTTCTCGGCGTGCTTGGCGCTCATGCCATGGCAGCCGATGCAGCCGACATTGCGCGAGTCGGCCGTCACCGCATGCGGCGTGCGGGCCATCTTTTGGTGCTCTGCACTGTGGCACATCATGCACTTGGCCGACGGACCAGTGTCGTCGGCCGCCCAGCCGGTGCTCATCCAGCCGAGCAAGCCAAAACAGACCGCCACCAGCGTGCTTCTGATCCGCATTCGAACCCCCTCGTGAAGCCCGTCTCACAAATCGCGTCCGCTGCCTGCCTGCGCAGCCTGCTCGTCACTACTGCACTACTACCTATTTGTGCACGACGTCCACCCCGAGCGGTCGGCCCGCAGAATGGCAGTCGGCGCAGCTCTCCTGCGTCTGCAGCGATTGCGCATGCGTCAGGTTCCCGAACGACGACCCACCGGCGCCGACCACATGATCGATAGCTTTGCGGGAATCGTGGCACGACGTGCAGGTCGCGGCTTTGGGCGTGATCACGTTCCAATTCAGCGGGTTGGTGTCGGCCTTCAACGTAGTTTGATCGATGGGCTTTGCAACCACCGCGCCGACCGGTCCGGAGTCAAGCTTCCACGAGTCGTTGACATGGCAGCCATTGCAATCCAGACCCACGGATGGGTAGGCAACCTCGGCCGCGTAGTTCTCGACGGAGCTGCCTGAGGCCCCGAGAGCAGTTCCGGCAGGAACAACCGCACCTGTGGACCAGGGCTGGAACAGCGTACCGGCCGGCGCTGACACGCTCGACGAACTGCTGGCGGCGATGAGACCGTCCAGTGTGAGCAGGCCGGCCTTATTGAATGCGCCGATCACATTGTTGCCATGCGTGAACGGAAAGCTCCGCTTCGAGTTGCCGTGGATGCCATGGATCATGCGCTTGAATCCATAGCTCTCGCCCAGCGCCATCCCGCTGGTCATCACTGTCGATGAAACCCGGTTCTGGTCATGGCACACGACGCAGGCCTCTACCGTGTTGCGCGCGCCGCCATGGAAGGCCTCGGCCAGCGTATTCGAGCCAGAGGTCGTCCCGAGCGCGCCGTGGCAGACGTTGCACTTCTGGCTCGAGACGATCTGGCGCCGCGGATTCAGTGCTCCCGACAACACCACGTCGGCGTTGGTGTGCTGGACGACAACATTGACCAACGTGCGCGGCGTGACGTCGGGCCGCGGATCGAGGGCGGTCTTCACCTGCGAGCTTGGCCTCCTTGATCTGGCCGATGCCGACGACCCTCGCCGTGCCCTGCGCCACCGCAGTCGCGGAATCCGCAGGCAGCGGGATGTCGACGGTGTACTTGTTGGTGCCGTCGTTCGTGCCCTTATAGAAGTACTGGTTGGCGCCGCTGCCGCCGTTGTTGTAGGCGGTGAACTCGGTGACCGCGGTCGGCTGCCCAACCATGTTCTGGTAGGCCAGGTAGAAGCGCAGGTTGCCGAACTTCGTGCTGCTGCTGCACGCAAGCGTCGCGCCCGACCCGGTGCAGTCAGGAGTGACCAGGTTGTAGGCCGCGTTGTTGCTGGTCGGATCCGGAAAGGAAGTACTTGACTGTCACCTTGCGCGCGGCCGAATCAAACGTCGCGCTCTCGATGTTCACTTTGTACTTGCCGGCGTTCTCCTCGTTCTGGTTCCAGTGCACCCGTTCGGGTGAGACCGAGGTTCCGGCCCGGTGGCATTCGGCGCAGCTCGCGTTTGGAATGTCCAGGGGCTTGCCAGTCGGCCCGACGATCACGAGAGCGAAGTCGGTGTGGATCACCTCAAAGTTGGAGCCACTGCCGCTAACGTGGCAAGTCAGGCACGACTCCTTGCTTGCCCGGGTCTTCCAGTTGTCTCCCTGGGGCGTCTTCGGGTTCGCCGCGCTGTGACAAACGGTGCAGTTGCGCAGATCCTGCGGGAACCCGACTTCGGAATAGTCGTGCTTGCTGCTCTGGTAACCCCCAGATCCTGTACTGCTCGCCGCCGGTGGCGATCTGGCTCGCGAGCAGCCGTCCCGAGTGAATCTTGTGGACCATCGTCTGCATCGTCAGCACGTTGCCGCTGTTGGCATCCTTGGTGCCGGGGTTGTGGCACATCACGCAGAACTGCGTGTCGACCCGTCCGCCGCCGTGTAGCGCCAGCTTGTCGTGGCAGCCGTTACAGGAAGACACGTCGGCCATCACGCGGGTCTTGCTCGGGTCGGTCACCGCCACCGACCTGCCGTTGGCATCAAAGGTGACGTCGAAGTACGGATTGACGAGGATCGTCTGACCCGCGGCGTCGACATAGCTGAGCTGAATCGCGATGCGGTGCGTCCGGTTCGGCTCGAACATCACGCCGTTGGTCTTGGTCGGATCCGTGATGTTGGTGCTGAACGTATACGTGTAGTAGCCGTCAGGGTTGTAGATGAGTTGATTGGCCTGGCCCGCCGGCTTCGGGTCGGTGGTCGCCTGGACTGCCGAGGCCAGCACCGCCGTGCCTCCGGCACCGGACCCGACGGCATTGCTGCCCGTGGTCGTCTCGGTCCGGAACACATAGTTCTGCCACTGATCGATGTTGCCGTTGATGCCCGGAACGAGTTTGGCGATCGCAAAGCTCATGTTGCTCAGCGTGAGTCCTTGCTTGACCGTGCCGCCGGAAAACACGGTGAATTTCACCACTGGCGCGCTTGTCACCGTAACGGCCGCAATGCCGCTGTCCTGCAGGACCTTGAATGCCGACGACGAATTGGTCGCGGTGTCGTTCGCCGGGTTCGCAGCGGCCGCGGCGATCGCCTGGCTGGGCGGAGGTCCCGGAATAGCCGGAACTCCGCCGCCGCTGTCACTGCCGCCACCGCAACCGGACAGCGCTGCAAGGAAAAGGGCAGTTGCCCCTAACCACATGATCGAACGTTTCATAAACAACTCCATCACTTCTGCGGCGCAGGTTTGCGCGGCGTTTGCAGCTCGACCTTGTGCTTGACAGCGTGGTACACGCCCTCGGGCAGCCCTGCCTTTGTCACGAGTTCCCCTTTGCTCTTGTATGGACGGTTGGCGATGATCTTCTTCGCCTCGGCGTCACCGACGGTCGGCAAGGTCTTCAACTCTGCGAGGCTGGCGTTGTTCAGGTCGACCTTCTTCTCGGGCTTGGCCGGCGGGGTTGAAGGCTCAGAGGTCGTCGGCTGCGCCGGCGTCTGGCTCGTGGAACCAGGCTGCGCCTTCGTCGTCGACTCGGTCGCCGCCATTGCACCTGAAACCATCAGGATGACAAAGCAGCCCACCGCATGAGTCCTGTAGCTCAATCCAGCCCCCGTTTTCCGCGTCTGCGCTCAGTATGAACCCGATGCTGCCCTAAGGCAGAGCTGAGGGACTTGACCGAACTCGACAAACAGAAACCCGGCAATGTTGCCACTGCCGGGTTCGATGTGCTAGCGACCGGTTAAGGCGTGGTCGCCATGTCCTGCGGCTATCGTGCGTGCACCGCCTTGATGTCTGCCAGTTTGCCGCTTGCGTGGCAGATGAAGCACTGCTCAATCTTGTTGACCGGAGCTGTGCCCGTCGTCGTCGGTGGCCACGTGCCGCCGAACACGTCGGGAGAACGCGCCCTGTAGTAAGAGCCGCCGTTCGCCTCCATGTGGCTCCGCGCCAGGCTCGTGTCGTGACAGGCCGCACAGACCGTCACGGTCGGCGACATGACGAGGGTCGTTGCCGCACCGTCCGTCATCCTGCCGGCCGCCGCGTTGTACGACGGGCCGCTGCCGTAAGGGTTATCGAGCAGCACATACGGCGAGAACGTGTAAGCCGTCGCCGACGTGCTGGCGTACGTACCGGTCGCCACCGTCCGGAACGGCCGCTTGTCGATCCCGTCCGCGCCCAGGCCAACGGCGTCAGCCGAGGCCGAGTTCGTAAAGTCGTACGAGCCCGGGATGTGGCACTGCTCGCACCGCGCCAGAACGCCCGGATACACGATGTCATAGAAGCCGGTCGTCGCGCTGGTGGCGTCGTACGTGAACTTCGCCGACCGCTTGTCGTTCCCATGGATGGCATGGATGAAGTGTGTCGAATCCACTGACCACCCCTGGCTCGGCCGATTCGCAGTGTGGCACCACGAGCAGGTCGTGCCGTCGTTGCGCTGGCCCGCGTGGAACGCATCCTCCGTGAACGTGCCGAGTTCCTGGTGGCAGGAATTGCAGCGCGCGTCTTCCACGATCGCTCGACGAGGCGTGTAGCCGGTCGCAACCACCTGCTTGTTGGGCGCGATGACAACCAGCCCCCCTTTCATGTTCGGCATATTCGGGTAGAGCTGCAACGTCGTCGTGGTCGCAGCCGTCGCCCCCACCGGCACCGGAGAAGCTGACACCGGATACGCAGTGAGGTTGGTTTGCGTCAACGGCATAGTGGTCTTCAGTCCATACGAGTAGCCCATGCCGCCCGTAAGCATCACGGCATTCGCGGGAACCGCACGGGCGAGCGTCGCCTTGTAGTCGCCACCCCCCAGCTTCTCAAGGACGCCTGCGACCGTACTGGGGGTCGCGCTGCCGGTCGTCGAGGTGGCTCCGGATGTACCGCAGTCCGCCGTGCCGGCCGTTCCGTCCCACAGACAACGCAGGTCGATATTCAGCACTCCATTGAAGTCCACCGGCTTCGTGACGTTGTCCTGGGGAACCGCGAACACCCAATAGAGGCTAGGCCCACCCATGAAGTTCGCCCAGATCTCCTTCTTGCCGGTGAACGGGTTCGGGGTCGCCGTCGCGAAGTCCTGAAGGTCGACCGCTACACCGTTCTGCTGCATCTGGAAGACCATTTCCGGGAAGCCGGTCGTGGCATTGCGAGTCACGCCCTTGACCAAATACGTGACCTTGATGGCACCGGCAGGGAGCCGGTTTTGGTTCGAGGCGATCCATGCGGCGTTGGTGTTGTTATTGCCGCTGCCGTCCGCCACGTTGAGGAAGTTCTTCGCGTTCGGCGGCGTCACCGGCTTGTGAACCAGGTCCGGATCGCCACCAGCGCCCGGGTTGTGGCACGCGGAGTTAAGGCAGGTTCCGTCGGCCGAGCTGGCCGGGTGCGCCGCGCCGAAGAAGCCGGTGGACACGGACAAGCCAGCAGCCTTGTCCGCTAGCGTAAGACCCACACCGGTGTCGAAGTTGATGCCGTCATGGCAGGAGCCGCACGCCAGCCGGTTCGCTTCGGTCTTCCACAGTGAGGCCTGCGGCAGCGGCGTCCCGCCGGTCGACGCGCCGGTCGAGTCATGGCACTTGTCGCAGTTGCGAATGTCCTGCGAATATCCGGTCTTGTCGAACAGCGTTCCGCCGTAGTCGTAGCCGGTCCTCGTCATCACGCCGCCCGCGTGGATCTTGTGGATGTAGTTCATGACAGTGCCGACCGTGCGACCATCGACCACGAAGGTGCTGCCAGAAAATGCGCGGGTCGTCGCGTTATAGGTGGCCTCAGTGCGGCCATACCGACGCTGGTCGGTGTGGCAGATCACGCAGTACTCGATGTTGTTGCGGCTGCCACCATGGAAATCGAGCGAGCTTCCGTCACCACCCGGAAGTCCGCCCAGCGTGCTGTGGCAGGACTCGCAGTTCGCGTTGGCGACCATCTTCCGGTTCGCGCTCGCGGCTGGGGCTGCGCCCGTCGCCGGCACGAAGTCGTAGATGACGTCGACCGGCTTCTGCAGGTTCACGGCAGCCGTGACTTGCACACCGTTCGGCGTGTTGGTGCCCGTCCCCGGCGCCGCGCCTGCAATCTGGATCACGAGGCGGTGCGTCGCGTTGGCATTGTAGGTCAGGTCGCCCAAGTCGGCCTTGCTGCTTCCAGCCGGCGGAGTGATCCCGTCGACCTGCGCCTTGATACCGGGAACGTCACGATAGAACGTGTACTTGTACGTGCCGTCCTTGTTGTCGACCAGCGTGCCAATGTTGTCGGTCCCGGGACGGTTCAGCGTCACGGCTCCGTTCGTCTGGCTGACCGATGTCACGATGTAGTTGACCCATTTGCTCGGCGTGCCTCCTGACCCGGGAACCAGTTTCGCGAGCGTGAACGCGAGGTTGGGGTAACTGGCAATCGTCTGCGACGACGTCTTTGACGAGGTGCCGAAACCGGTGATCGGCACGCCCTGCTTCGTCGCGAGCTTGAAGTTGACGACCGGCGGGCTGGCGATCGTGACGCTGGTGACTGTTCCAACCATTTCCAATGCCGCGAACTCTGCCGGCGGCGTCGTCGGGGTCAGCGCTACAGCGGCTGACCCGGGAGATCCCGGAGGACCAGCAGGTCCCGTGGCGCCCGGAGGACCCGCAGCACCCGGTGCACCGGCCGCACCATCATCCCCGCCGCCGCAGCCAGCAAGGCCAAAACTCAGCGCGATGGCCGTCCCCAGAACCAACAGTGACTTTCTCATAGCCCCTCCGAAATTACGACCGATCCATCACGCAGATCACGAAAGCTCAGTTCCTTCTTGCTGCAATCACTTCCATTGGGCGCACACCGCATCACTCGCTTCGAAATCGATGCCAACCACTGGCGGTCTGCGGAGTTCCCCTTGGGTACGCATTGTTCTGATTTGTGGTGCTTGTAATTTGACCGGGAACAACAAAGGCCATCAAAGGCCAACCCGTGTTACATCTGGCGCTGTAACTGCGCCCGTTACAACGCATGAAAGCAAGAGTTGCGTACTGGCCGACCAGCTAGCGTCGAGGCGCCGTTCCGGCATGGTCCGAAGTCGCATCGATCTCTCCCCAGATGACGCCGAAACGCAAGCACCAAGCCCAAAGTGCGGTTTCCCGGCAGCTTCTCGAAAGGTAGGGAAGGGCAGGTGGAGCGTCAATTGGACGCGGCGCTTTAGATTGCGATAGATCAATGATTCACGCCGCGCATGGCAACAGTTGGAAAGGTGCGCGATTGGAAATTGGCGAGGTTGCCGCGGCGGGTTGTGGCTACCGATAGCAACAGCGTGTGTTGAAGTATCCGCCGTTCAAGCGCCTTCTCCGTTCATCATCCGAAGCTTGACGCTTGAGTATGAGTAAACGATCATATGCGTCAATACGCATATCGAGAGTGGCAGGATGGAACCCGAGCTGGATCGTCTGTTCGAAGTCGTGTCGGGCTACTTCGGCCTGCTGTCAGAGCCGACAAGACTGAAGATCCTCAACGCGATTTGCGATGCAGAACGCAGCGTTTCAGACATCGTCGAGCGCGTCGAGTCCACGCAGACCAACGTTTCCCGCCACCTGAACTTGATGTACGGCAAAGGCGTGCTCAAGCGGCGCCGGGAAGGAGCCATGAGCTTCTATTCGATCGCCGACCCCAATGTTGTGACATTGTGTCGCACCGCCTGCATCCAGATGGCGAGCCAGATCGACGAGCGTTCAGTGTCAAGCCGCACTCTGAAGCGATTCATGGCGCAGCCCTGAGATCAGGCACCTGGAACAAGCATGAGACCGCCGCACGGCCGCCCGAAGGCGGGCGACGTCCCTCGCGGAGGGACCGCACGCAGCGCGAGGGAGCAACGGTGATCTCGCGTGGACAGGTGAGGGCGGCGCCGGAGAATCATCTTGATGCCAGTGCCGTGAACGCGGCGTTTGCCGTCCGACGCACTGCAATCAAGGTCAGCACACTAGCCGTCGCCGGGCTGGCGGTGCGACCAACTGTCGCAGCCTCTCCTCCTCAGCCGGCACCCTGGACCCGCAGCCTGGGGCCGGGCGTCGCGGTGGTTCCCTACGGTTCGCCATCAAAAGCCGAAGCCAGCGTCGTACGCCGTCAAAGTCCTGGGCTCACACCGCAGCCGCAATCAAGCGTGAGCTTCACGCCGCTGCAGAATCTGTTCGGCATCATCACACCGAGTGGACTGCACTTCGAGCGCCATCACTCCGGCATGCCGGAGGTCGACCCGGCGCAACACAGGCTGATGATCCATGGCCTGGTGAAGCGACCCTTGCTCCTGACAATGGACGATGTGATGCGGTTTCCGTCGGTGTCGCGCATTCATTTCATCGAGTGCGGCGCCAACAGCGGCATGGAGTGGGCCAATGTGGCTGTACCGACGGTGCAGTACACGCATGGCATGTTGTCCTGCAGTGAATTCACTGGCGTTCGGCTTTCAACGCTGCTGGATGAAGTTGGTATCAATCGCAGGACGGCCAGGTTTGTTCTCGCTGAGGGCTCGGACGGCTCGGCGCTGACGCGCTCGATTCCGATTGAATTTGCGCTGGACGACGTGATGGTGGCCTATGGCCAGAACGGAGAGATGTTGCGACCCGAAAACGGCTTCCCGCTGCGCCTACTGGTTCCGGGCGTACAGGGGGTATCAAGCGTCAAGTGGCTGCGCCGGCTCGAGGTCGGCGATCAGCCGTGGAATACGCGCGAAGAGTCGTTGCATTACGTTGATCTGTTGCCGGACGGCATGCATCGGCAATACTCGATCGTGCAGGAAGTGAAGTCGGTCATCACCACGCCCTCGGGCGGGCAAAAGCTGCTTGGCCGGGGCTACTACGAGATCAGTGGCCTGGCCTGGTCCGGGCGCGGCAAGATCAGGCGCGTCGATGTGTCGGTCGACGGTGGGCGCAATTGGAGGAGCGCGCAACTGCAGGAACCGGTGATGACCAAGTGTTTGACCCGGTTTCGGCTCGACTGGAACTGGGATGGCAGCCCCGGTCTGTTGCAGAGCCGCGCGGTCGACGAGACCGGTCATGTGCAACCAGCGATGCGGCAGCTGCGCGCAATGCGTGGCACGCGCTCGATCTATCACAACAATGCTATCCAGACCTGGAGCGTGCAGCCCGATGGCGAGGTATGGAATGTGCAGATCGCCTAGGAAGCGCGGCTGTTGGTTCTGGGTAGCGGCCCTGATGATCGGGCTCGGCGGTGCGCAGGCGCAGGACAAGCAGACGGACGCGCCCCGCTACGGATTGGGCCAGACACCCACTGCCCAGGAGATCGCGGGCTGGGACATTGACGTGCGGCCGGACGGACATGGGTTGCGAACCGGCAAGGGCAGCGTCGCCGAGGGGCAGGCGATTTACGACGCGCAGTGTGCGAGCTGTCATGGCACCTTCGGCGAAAGCAATCGATACCTGCCGGTCGCCGGTGGAGTGCGGCGGGGCGACCTGGAGAGCGGCCATGCCGCTGGCCTGAAGGAGTCCGACGGCGTTCGGACCCTGGGAAGCAAACTCAATTACGCGACCACGCTCTGGGACTACATCAACCGGGCCATGCCCTGGGCCAGCCCGCAATCCTTGAAGGTTGATCAGGTCTATGCGGTCACTGCGTATGTGTTGCACCTGAACGAAATCGTGTCGGCCGATTTCACTCTGAGCGACCAGAACCTGCTAACAGTTCGCATGCCGAATCGCAACGGCATGACGACGGCGCACGGAATGGCAAGCATCAAGGGCAAGCCGGACGCGCAAGGAACTCTTTGCATGCAGGACTGCGTGAAGCAGATCAAGATCAGCTCCGATCTGCCGGCCTTTGCACGCAACCAGCACGGCAACCTGGCTGAACAGCAGCGACCGCTGGGGCCGACCCGAGGAATTGACACGACGGTTTATGAGGCGTCGGCGTCGCAGCTCGCATCGGCAAAATCGAGCACGCAATCCGCGGTGAAACCTGAGACGCCAAATGCGCAAGCGCTGATGGGGCAGTACGCGTGTTCCGCCTGCCACGGAATGAAGGACAAGATAGTTGGACCGGGCTTCACCGAAGTCGCAGCGCGCTATCAGGGACGTGCCGATGCGCAAGACTATCTGGCTGGTCGAATACGCGAAGGCGGGCAGGGCAGCTGGGGATCGATATCGATGCCGCCGCAACCGGCCGTCAACGAGGCTGATGCGCGAGCGCTCGCAGGCTGGATTCTGGACGGCGCCAGGTAGCGACGCGAAGTTCAAGTAGTGCTGTTAAAGTCCATCGTTAGTGCTTAAATAAGCAGAGGAATGCAGAGGAGAGATAGGCAATGAGTTGCAATCGCAGAGAATTCGTCGGGATGGGCAGCGTGCTCGGCCTTATGGCAGCGGCTGGCCTGTTGACGAGCGAGGAAGCGCAAGCGCAGCAGCAGGCCTGGAACAAGGCTGCCTTTGAGGCCAAGAGTCTGGATGAAGCGGTCAAGGCCCTCGGTGGATCCGCCGCCGTGCCGAGCGGGGAAGTCACGATCGTTGCGCCGGACATTGCGGAAAACGGCGCCGTTGTGCCGGTCGGCGTCACTAGCAAGATCCCGAATACACAGGCGATATACGTGCTGGTCGAGAAAAATCCCAACACGCTGGCGGCCGGGTTCCAGATTCCGACCGGCACCGAAGCCAGCATCGCGACCCGCATCAAGATGGGACAGACCTCGAACGTGTTCGGCGTCGTGAAGGCCGACAACAAGTTCTACGTTGCGACGAAGGAAGTCAAGGTCACGCTGGGCGGTTGCGGCGGCTGATCATCGGCAAACCAGGGAACAGGAGCAGAAATGGCAGATCCGATGCGCATCCGCGCAACTGAACAGGCTGACGGCGTCGAAGTGCGGATATTGATGAGCCACGAGATGGAAAGCGGCCAGCGTCGCGATTCCGGCGGCAATGTCGTGCCCGCGCATTTCATCCAGAATGTGACGGTATCGCACGGCGGCAAGCCGGTGTTGAGCGCCGAGTGGGGACCGGCCGTGGCCAAGAATCCCTACCTGCAGTTCAAGTTCAAGGGTGGCAAGAAGGGCGAGAAACTCACCGTGGTCTGGGTCGACAACAAGGGCGACACCCGCACCGACGAGACAACCATCAACTAGACAGATCGTCGAATTCGCAAGGCCTGCGCCGCAATTCTGGAGAAACGCAACATGAAGTCGATCACGCTCGCTGGCGCTGTCGCGCTCGCGCTCAGTTGTGGCGCTGCGCTCGCCCAGGGAAGTGCCGCCGAGGGAATCGCTCGCTATCGCGAGATGCTTCAGGACGGCAACCCGGCTGAGTTGGTGATCGCGCGCGGCGAGTTGCTCTGGAAGCAGAAGGGCGGCCCGAAGGGTGTCTCACTCGAACGCTGTGATCTCGGCCTCGGGGCTGGCGTCGTCAAGGGCGCCTATGCGCAGCTGCCACGCTACTTTGCAGATGCCGATCAGGTGATGGATTTCGAATCTCGCCTGGTCTGGTGCATGGTGACACTGCAGGGGATCGAGCGTGCCGCAGCAGTCAAGAGTCCGTTTTCGGGCGCGGGCGAGCGGCAGACGGACATTGAGGCCATTACCGCCTTTGCAGTTGACCAATCGCGCGGCGTTCCGGTCGCCATTTCACAAGCTCACCCGAAGGAGCGCGAATCGTTTGAGAGAGGCAAGCAGACCTTCTTCATGCGCGGCGGCCCGTACGATTTTTCCTGTGCGACCTGCCACGGCGTGACCGGCCAGCGCATCCGCCTGCAGGACCTGCCGAACATTGCGGGCAACAAGTCGGACGCCGATCGTGCATTCACGACCTGGCCTGCCTACCGCGTGTCGCAGGGAGCGCTGCGAACCATGCAGTGGCGCCTCTATGACTGCTTTCGTCAGCAACGCTGGCCCGAGCTGGTCTTCATTTCGCCGACCTCGATCGACCTGATCACCTTCCTCGGCGTCAACGCCAACGGGGCGAAGATGGACGCGCCCGCAATCAAACGCTGAGTCCTGGGAATTTCGATGAATCGCGCCCGTGTGTTCGTCCTGTCTGTCGTCGCCGTGCTGGCCAGCTGCGTGACAACCCCGACTCGCGAAGAGACCAACGCCGTTGTCAAGAGTTCGTTCAAGGAGCGGGGTGAAGCCAAACTGGATCGGCTGAACCAGTCAGAACTCCAGTTGATGTGCTCGGAGTCTTCGCTGGCAGGGAAGCCCTTGCCGAAGGACGAAGTCGCGCAGCTTGAGAAGGCTGCGCTGGCAACGATCAGGTATCCGGTCGACGGCAAGTACCTCGGTGATTACAAGCAGGGCGAGCGCATCGCACAGTCGGGTGCCGGTATGCAGTGGAACGATGCGGCGACGGTCGCTCGCGGAGGCAATTGCTATGCCTGCCATGAGATTTCGCCGCAGGAAATCGCGTTCGGCAACATCGGCCCGTCGCTGAAGGGTTACGGCAAGCTGCGCGGCACCACCGACCAGGTCGTCAAATACACCTGGGGCAAGATCTGGAACACCCACGCCTACAACGTCTGCTCGCAGATGCCTCGTTTTGGCGATGCGGGCATCCTGACCGAAGCGCAGATCAAGGACGTCATGGCGCTGCTCCTGGATCCGAACTCGCCGGTCAACAAGTAGGGAGTCTCGCCGGGCACTTTCGCGGTCAGGGCAAAGATCGTCTGTGATGTTCTTGCGCTTACGTCTGCCGGTTGCGCTCGCCGCCATCGTCCTCGGTTTGCAGTTACTGGCCTCAACAAGAGTTTTCGCGGCGCCCGCGGCAGACGAGGTCGGCAGCAAGGTGCACTGGACCGATGTCGCCTTGCTCAACGGCAGGTCGATCAAGGCCAACGAGCTTCGGGACAACGTAGTCGTGGTGCAGATATGGGCGTCCTGGTGCCCGTTCTGCGGTGCGCAGAATCCCCATGTACAGAAGCTGGCCGACGAGTATCGGGGCAAAGGACTGCTTGTGCTTGCATGTTTCAATCGACCGCACCGAGCACGCGGCACGCGACTATCTGGCGAGGCGCGGCTACACGTTCAACGTCGCGATGCAGACGACCGCAGACCGACCGTGGTTCGGACCGCATCGGACGCTGCCTGAGACCTACGTGGTCGACCGCACCGGACGCATTGTCTTCGTTCAGCGTGGCGAGATGTTCCCCGAGGACATCGCAGCACTCGGTCGGTACGCTGCAAGGTAGTCCGCACAAGTCCGGAGCATCGATGCAGCGCCGCGAGTTCTTGCACACACTGGCGCTGGCTGCTGCAGGCGGCATGCCGATCGCCACGCGCGACGCTCTCGCCGCGAATCCCGAGGCTGCGGCGAGAATGTATGAGGTGCCGCGCTTCGGCAATGTTCATCTGCTGCATTTCACAGATTGTCATGCGCAGCTCCTTCCGATTTACTTCAGGGAGCCGAGCGTCAATCTCGGCGTCGGCCCTGCCTTTGGACAGGCGCCTCACCTGGTCGGCGAACATCTGCTGCGGCACTTCAGCATTCCGCCAGGGTCGACAGATGCTCATGCCTTCACGTATCTCGATTTCGCGCAGGCCGCGCGCACCTACGGCAAGGTCGGCGGTTTCGCGTATCTCGCCACGTTGATCAAGCGACTGAAGGCGGACCGGCCTGGCGTGCTGCTGCTTGACGGTGGTGATACCTGGCAGGGCTCAGCCACTGCGCTCTGGACCCGCGGCCAGGACATGGTCGACGTGTGCAAGCTGCTCAGGGTTGATGTCATGACCGCACATTGGGAAATGACACTGGGCGCCAAGCGCGTTCAGGAAATCGTTGACAAGGACTTCAAGGGTCAGATCGATTTCATCGCGCAAAACATCAAGACCGCTGATTTTGGTGATCCGGTATTCGCGCCCTACAGCCTGAAGACGGTCAACAGCGTTCCGATCGCGATCATCGGCCAGGCTTTCCCGTACACGCCGGTGGCCAATCCGCGCTACTTCGTTCCCGACTGGACCTTTGGGATCCAGGAGGAAAACATGCAGAAGACGGTCGACGAGGTGCGTGCCAAGGGTGCGCAAAGCGGTCGTCCTGCTCTCGCACAACGGCATGGATGTCGACCTCAAGATGGCCGCGCGGGTGCGCGGCATCGACTTCATCCTGGGCGGGCACACGCACGATGGCGTGCCGACGCCCACGCAGGTGAAGAACGCCGGCGGCATCACGCTGGTCAGCAATGCCGGCAGCAGTGGCAAGTTCCTCGCCGTGCTCGACCTCGACATCCGTGCCGGCAAGGTGGCCGACTACCGATACAAGCTGTTGCCGATTTTCTCGAATCTGCTGCCTGCCGATCGCGAGATGGCGGCGGCCATCCAAACCATGCGCGCGCCGCACGAAGTCAGGCTCAATGAGAAGCTGGCCACCACGGATGCGCTGCTTTACCGCCGCGGCAACTTCAACGGCACTTTCGATCAGGTGATACTTGATGCGCTGATGCAGGTGCGAGGTGCGGAAATCGCGTTTTCGCCGGGGTTCCGGTGGGGGACATCGCTGCTGCCGGGCCAGGCGATCCTGATGGAAAACCTGCTCGACCAGACCGCAATCACTTATCCGGCCACGACGGTAAACGAATTTACGGGAGAGATGATCAAGACCATCCTCGAGGACGTGGCCGACAATCTCTTCAACCCGGATCCGTATCTGCAGCAGGGCGGCGACATGGTGCGGGTCGGCGGCCTTCAGTACACCATCGATCCGAATCAAAGGATGGGCAGTCGCATCAGTGAGATGCGGCTGGCAGGCCGGCCGATCGACGCCGACAAGCGTTACAAGGTTGCCGGCTGGGCGCCGGTTGCTGAAGGCGTCAGCGGCGAGCCGGTCTGGGACGTCGTCGCAAGCTACCTGCGCGATCGCAAAGTGATCCAGCAGGTGCGGCTGAACGAGCCGGTGATCAAGGGCGTCCAGGGTAACCCGGGCATTTCCTAGATGCACCGCCGCGACCTGCTGATTGCCGGCCGTCGTCCTGCTCAATGCTCGAATGGAACCGCTGCCCGAACCTTTGGTGAGAGTCGATCAGGCTGGCTTCTACGAATCCCGCCTGCAGCTGTCGATCGCCGCAGCGCATCGGCGCCTGCTCGGCACCGGCTGATCGTCCGATCGTCGGGTGGCTGCGCCGGCCGGCGGCGGGCGCGCTACGCTTGCGTCGTAACGCGTGGAGGAAACGATGTCCGTCTTACGCAGTGCGGCCTGCTTGGTCCTCTTGGCTGCCATGCTGACTGCCGCGCCTGGTCGCGCTTGCGCGCAGACCGCCACGGAGGCCGCAGCCAAGCCGGCCGCCCAAACGGTGTCAACCTTCGTCGCCGCCACCCGGCTCGGCTACATCAGTTGCGCGGAAAAGTATCGCGCCTATCTGGAACGTTGGGAGCTCTACTCACTGATGACCGAAGGCCAGCGCGAGCCACAAGGTACGCCGCCGAGCGACGCCGAAGTGGCTGACTGTGTGCACCAGACCGGGCTCAAGGGCGTGACGCTGTACAAGACGGCGCTCAAGTCCGCCTCGAGTCCAAAGGAACGTTCGGCCTATAGCGAGTACATGACGGCATGGGACGCCGCTCTGAAAGACATTCGCAAGTCCCAGCGCGAAACAGTCAAGGCATATCGCGCGCGCCAACGCCAGACCGAGCAGCGGCTCGACCAGTTGCAGTCCCGACTGGAAGCGAGCGTCAACCTGCAGGGATAGTGCGGGGGCGTACCAGCCTTGTCGGCAACCCGGCGCTCACATCAATCTCGGCGGCCAATGCGGGCCGAGAACCTTAACGGCTGCGCTGCTTGAGCAGCCGGGTCTGCTGGCGCTTCCAGTCTTTGTCTTGTTCGGCGGCCCGTTTTTCGAACTGGCGCTTGCCCTTGGCGAGACCGAATTCGAGCTTGATCAGTCCCTTGGCGAAGTGCATGTCCAACGGCACCAGCGCGTAGCCGGCACGTTCGACCTTGCCGATCAGCTTGCGAATTTCGGCCGCCTTGAGCAGCAGCTTGCGGGTGCGGGTCGGATCGGCCTTGACGTGCGTTGAGGTCGTCGGCAACGGGCTGATATGCCCGTTCAGCAGATAGAGCTCGCCGTTGCGGATCACTACATAGGCCTCGTTGAGTTGCACGTGGCCGGCCCGGATCGCCTTGACCTCCCAGCCTTCGAGCACCAGGCCGGCCTCGAAGCGCTCTTCGATGAAATAGTCGTGCTGGGCCTTGCGGTTCTGGACGATCGACACCCGTACACCGATGCTGTGAATAGAATCCGCGTTTATATCTCACTCGCCATGCCGAAAGTCGCTCGCTCCGCGCTGGTTCACTACAGCGCCGGCCAGATGTTCGATCTGGTCGCCGACGTCAAGGCCTATCCGCAGTTCCTGCCCTGGTGTGGCGGCTCTCAGGTGCGCCCGCATCCCGATGGGGGCGTGAATGCGAGCGTGGACATCGTCTATCGCGGCATCCGGGCGCGCTTCACGACCCGCAATCTGCACCGCTATCCCGAGCAGATCCGCATGGACCTGGTTGACGGACCCTTTCGCACTATGGCGGGAACTGTGGCAATTCGTTCCCCTGCGCGCTGGCGCCTGCAAGGTGAAGTTTTCGACTCGACTATGCGTTTGTCAGCGGCCTGCTGGGCACGGCGGTCGCGCCGGTGTTTGACGCAATTGCCGACACCATGGTCGATTCCTTCGCCCAGCGGGCGGAGGCACTGTATGGTCGTCCGGATTATTAGAGGTGACGGAGTGAAGGCCACCGTGGTTTATTGCGCTCCGGGCATTGAGCAGGTGATCGAAGTGCAGGTGCCCGCCGGAACCACGCTCGAGCAGGCGATTTCAGGTTCCGGCCTGATCGAGCGCGTGCCGACATTGCGTGGAGTACGTACTTGACCTGGGAGTGTGGAACCGGAGCGCGCCGGCCGGACAACTGGTGCGCGAGGGCGATCGGATCGAGGTGTATCGCCCGCTCTCGATCGACCCCAAGGAAGCACGCCGCCTGCGCGCCGCGGCCCGGCGCCGACAGCGGCGGGTCTAGTTGCAGGTCGCCTGAACGATCTGGCGGGTGCGCTGGACTTCGGCCGCCCGTTGCGAGTCGTCGAGGAATTCGCGGTTGCCGCTGGCGTCGGTGCGGGCGATCCGGATGCCTTCGTCCAGCGATTTCAGGTAACCGCGCGCCCGCTCGCATTCGGCCGCCTTGGCAACGGCCTTCTGTTGCTCGTCCTGGGCTTTTTTCTCGGCGTCGGCGCGCTCCTGCTGGCGCTTGCGAAACTCCATTTCCTGCTCAGCGAGTGATTTTGGCGCAGCGGCGGTTCCATCCGCGGTTTTTTGCGCATCGCCGGATGCAGCCGCAGTTGTTGAAGGCGTCGAAGTCGGGGTTGGTGCGGGCGAAGCGGTCGGCCGGCTAGGCTGATGGACGATGTTGCCGGGTTTGACGTTGGCACGGCGGCGGCCGGTCCGAGTAGACCAGACGCCCATTGTCTTCCTTCCAGGCCCATTGTGCGGCCACCGGCAAGGCCCAGGCGACGGCCAGGACAGCTACCAGGCGATTTAGCGAATTGCGGGCAGCGGAACGCAAACTTGTCTCCCGGGCTTACGTGTGGCGCGATTCTCCGCCGCTTTTGAATCGGGCGAACAACTGGAATACAGGTCGAACACCCCGTCTCTTTGGGACTCAAGTTGATCCAAAAGGTCATGCAGCGCACATCGGTATAATTCGCCTTTGCGTCTAGAGGGTAGCTATGCGTTTGGTACAAAAGGCGCTCACTTTCGATGACGTGCTGCTCGTCCCCGCCTACTCGGCGGTCCTTCCCCGCGACGTACAGCTGAAAACCCGACTCTCCCGCAACATCTGCTCTGAACATTCCGCTGGTGTCCGGCCGCGATGGACACGGTGACCGAGGCGCGCCTCGCGATCGCGCTGGCGCAGGAAGGCGGCATCGGCATCGTTCACAAGAACAAGACGCCGAAGGAGCAGGCAGCCGAAGTGCTCAAGGTCAAGCGCCACGAGGCCGGCGTACTGCGCGATCCGATCACGGTGACCGCAGGACATGACGGTGCGCGACGCGATCGAACTGCAGCGCGCGAATCGAGATTTCGGGACTGCCGGTGGTTGAAGGCAAGCGCGTCGTCGGCATCGTCACCAACCGCGACCTGCGATTCGAAACCCGGCTCGATGCGCCGATCCGCGACATCATGACGCCGCGTGCACGCCTGGTCACGGTCAACGAAGGCGCCAGCCTGGAAGAGGCCAAGGCGCTGATGCACAAGCACCGGCTCGAACGGGTGCTGGTGATCAATGGCGACGATGAACTGCGCGGCCTGGTCACGGTCAAGGACATCACCAAGGCCACCGAGCATCCGTTTGCCGCCAAGGACCATCTGGGCAAGCTGCGCGTCGGCGGCGCAATCTCGACCGGCCGCGACTCCGAGGAGCGCGCCGAACTGATGGTCAAGGCCGGGCGTCGACGCCCTGATGGTCGACACCGCGCACGGCCACCATCAAGGCGTGCTGGACCGCGTGCGCTGGGTCAAGAAGAACTTTCCGAACGTTGAACGTGATCGGCGGCAACGTCGCCACTGCGGAGGCAGCGCAGTGCCCTGGTCGATGCCGGCGCCGATGGCATCAAGGTCGGCATCGGGCCGGGCTCGATCTGCACGACTCGCATCGTGGCCGGGGTCGGAGTGCCGCAGATCACCGCTGTTTCCAATGTCGCGCAGGCACTCGAGGGAACCGGAGTTCCGCTGATCGCCGACGGCGGAATGCGGTTTTCCGGCGACGTCTCGAAGGCACTGGCCGCTGGTGCCTACAGCGTCATGATGGGTGGCATGTTTGCCGGCACCGAAGAAGCGCCGGGCGAAGATCATTCTGTTCCAGGGCCGCTCTTACAAGAGCTATCGCGGCATGGGCAGCCTGGGAGCGATGACCGAGGGCTCGGCCGAGCGCTACTTCCAGGACAACGATGCCAACGTCGACAAGTTCGTGCCCGAAGGCATCGAAGGCATGGTGCCGTACAAGGGCAGTGTGCTGGCGATCATCTATCAGTTGATCGGCGGACTGCGCTCGAGCATGGGTTACTGCGGCTGCCGAGCATCGACGAGATGCGCACGCAAGTGCCCAGTTCGTCGAGATCACTGCGGCCGGCATGCGCGAGTCGCATGTGCACGATGTGCGCATTACGAAGGAAGCTCCCAACTATCGACTTGAGAGCTGATCGGTTTGAGAGCTGATCAGTTCGGCCGGAACGCTCCATTTCGAGCCTCGAAGATGCTGACGCTGCGCCGCCGCGAACCTGGACTCGGATCTGTGGGCCGTGGCCGGCGCGCTGTTCCTGGTGGTGTTGATGTCTCGATTGCCGGGACACCTGCAGGCTGCAGAGCCGGGAGTCTGATGCGCGATGCCGGCCTGGCCCTGCTATGCATCAACATGATCGTGCAGGCCGTCAAGTCGGGCTGGCCGGTCAACTACTCGATGAGCCTCTCTTTTATCGGCGTCGCGCTCTGGCTGGCCGGCGTCGTACTCTGACGATGAAGCACGATCGCATCCTGATTCTCGACTTCGGCTCCCAGGTCACCCAGCTGATCGCGCGCCGCGTGCGCGAAGCCGGTGTCTACTGCGAGATCCATCCGGCGGATGTCAGCGAGCGCGTTTGTCCGCGAGTTCGCGCCCAAGGGCGATGATCCTGTCAGGCAGCCACATGTCGGCCTACGAGGAATCGACCGACGCAGGCACCGCCGCGGTATTCGAGCTTGGCGTCCCGGTGCTGGGCATCTGCTACGGCATGCAGACCATGGCACAGCAACTCGGGGGCCGGGTCGAGGGAGGTCATGCGCGCGAGTTCGGCTACGCCGAAGTTCGGGCGCGCGGCCACACGCGCCTGCTGGACGGTCTGGAAGACATTCGCCAGCGCCGACGGACACGGCCTGCTGAAGGTCTGGATGAGCCACGGCGACAAGGTGATCGAGATGCCGCCCGGCTTCAAGCTGATGGCCTCGACGCCGACCTGCCCGATCGCCGGCATGGCTGACGAGGAACGCGGCATACTACGCCGTGCAGTTCCACCCGGAAGTGACGCATACCGTTCAGGGCAGGGCCATTCTCGCGCGCTTCGTGCGCGACATCTGCTGGTGCCAAGCCGGACTGGGTCATGGGCGACTATGCCGCCGAGGCGGTTGCGGCGATCCGTTCGCAGGTGGGCGCAGAGGAGGTGATCCTCGGGACTATCGGGCGGCGTCGATTCTTCGGTCGCTGCAGCGCTGATCCAGCGTGCGATCGGCCAGCAGCTGACGTGTGTGTTCGTCGACACCGGCCTGCTGCGCCTTGGGGAGGGGCAACAGGTCGTCGATACCTTTCGCGAACACATGGGGATGAAGCTTGTGCATGTCGATGCCGGCGCACGCTTCATGGCGGCGCTGGCGGGCGAAACCGACCCTGAAGCCAAGCGCAAGATCATCGGACGCGAGTTCGTGCATGTGTTCCAGGAGGAGGCTGCGCGATTGCAGGAACATGGAACGGCGGCGAAGTGGCTGGCCCAGGGAACGATCTATCCGGACGTGATCGAGTCAGCCGGCGCCAAGACCAGGAAAGCCAAGACCATCAAGAGCCACCATAACGTCGGCGGCCTGCCGGACACCCTGCACCTGAAGCTGCTCGAGCCCTTGCGCGAACTGTTCAAGGACGAGGTGCGGGAACTTGGCCTGGCGCTCGGTCTGCCGCGCGACATGGTTTTCCGGCATCCATTCCCCGGGCCTGGCCTCGGCGTGCGGATTCTCGGCGAAGTCAAACAGGAGCACGCCGACCTGCTGCGCCGGGCCGACGCGATCTTCATCGAGGAATTGCGCAAGACCATGGACCCGACCTCCGGTCGGAGCTGGTACGAGCAGACCAGTCAGGCGTTCGCGGTGTTTCTGCCGGTGAAAAGCGTCGGCGTCATGGGCGATGGCCGCACCTATGAGTGGGTCGTGGCGCTGCGCGCGGTGCAGACGTCCGACTTCATGACCGCGCACTGGGCGCATCTTCCGCACGAACTGCTGGGACGCGTGTCGAACCGAATCATCAACGAGGTGCGTGGTATCAACCGAGTCGTCTACGACATCAGTGGCAAGCCGCCGGCGACGATCGAGTGGGAGTGATTCGGCGCTCACCCAACGTGCGATCCGCCGGGCTTGCGGGGGACGCGAGTCGGCCAGCCTGTATCACCGGGCGAAGTACCTTCAGTTGGCGGTGCTGGGGCTGGGCGGAGTTGCACTGTTGATGTGGCCGGGGCCGGTGCAGTGGGAGCTGTGCGTGGCGCTGGGCGCGCTGCTGACCGGCTGCCTGGCGAGTGTGCAGTGGGCGTACTACAAGTAGCATTTCTAGTGCTGCTAGGAACTCCCTGGGCCTCGGGGAGGGCGGCTCTCGACAATCAGGGCAACATCGAGCGCTTCGCTCGGATAGAGCGATAGCAGCGCCTTCGCGTGGTACGAGGTGTCGCCACCAAAGCCATTGCCTCCAGCCACGGTTGCCGCGAGAGGCTTGCGTGATCATGACACGCCCAAGTAACATCCTGCATTTAGTCACTTGAGCGAATTCCGTCGTGGACAGTTCCCCTAGTCGATCCTCCTTCGAGGTCAGCGTGACCTCCCATATCGCCGACTAGCGCTCAAGCCTGCGCTCCGGCGCGATGCCGGAGCTACCGCGACTCGGCTGCGGGTTACGCAAGCCGAACCTCCTTGAAAGTCGATTGACCGGGCACAGGCCGAGGCGGGCCTGTGCTTGTCGTCCTCTGCGCCTGCGCAGCAACTGCGCGGGACGAGGATGGGCGTGGGCATCGTTCGCCGGGCGTCGCCGCTGATCGCAAGGAGAACAACATGAAGCGTGCCGTGCTCAGGGAACTCTTCGCCGCCTTTCTTCGCGCCCGCCGTTTTGGTCGGCACTTCCGCCGCCTCGTCCTGTTCGAAAGTCTGGCCGGAACGCCGGTCAGCCGCGAACTGCCACCGGCCCTGGCGCAGGAACTGATCGCTGCGGCAACCAGCGATGCCGAAGGACTGCTGGCCAGGCTGGGGTCGCACGCCGACGGCTTGAGCGACATTCGTGCGGCTGAGGTGCGCGAACGCGTCGGCCTCAACGAAGTCGAGCACGAGAAGCCGCTGCCGTGGTGGGTGCACCTGTGGCATTGCTACAGAACGCCGTTCAGCCTGCTGCTGACGGTGCTGGCGGTCGTGTCCTACCTGACCGACGACCTGAAGGCCACCATCGTGATCGGCTCGATGGTGGTGCTCGCGACGCTGATCCGCTTCTGGCAGGAGACGCAAGTCCAACCAGGCGGCCGACAAGCTGAAGGCCATGGTCAGCAACACCGCCACCGTGCATGCGGCGCGACGCCGCCGCGGAGGCCGCGGAGGAGGCGCGTCGCCACTTCGAGTTCGGCTGCATCCGAAGGCGCGCAGCGCGTCGAGCTGCCGATCAAGCTGCTGGTGCCGGGCGACGTGGTCGTGCTCTCGGCCGGCGACATGATTCCGGCCGACTGCCGCGTTCTGCTCGCGCAGGACCTGTTCGTGAACCAGTCGGCGATGACCGGCGAATCGCTGCCGGTGGAGAAGTTCGCCCAGCTGCGCAGACCAGAGACACAGCCAATCCGCTGGAGCTGGACAACATCCTGTTCATGGGCACCAACGTGGTGTCCGGCTCGGCCACCGCCGTGGTCGTCACCACGGGCAATCACACCTACTTCGGCGCGCTCGCGCAGCGCGTGACCGCCACCGACCGGGCGCCGACCCAGTTCCAGGCGGGCGTGAACCAGGTGGCCTGGCTGCTGATCCGCTTCATGTTCGTCATGGCGCCGCTGGTGTTCCTCATCAACGGCTTCACCAAGGGCGACTGGCTGGAGGCGCTCCTGTTCGCCCTGTCCATCGCGGTGGGCCTGACGCCGGAGATGCTGCCGATGATCGTGACCTCGACGCTCGCCAAGGGCGCGGTGCATGCTGTCGCGCCAGAAGGTGATCGTCAAGCGGCTCGACGCGATCCAGAACTTCGGCGCGATGGACGTGCTGTGCACCGACAAGACCGGCACCCTGACCCAGGACAAGATCGTCCTGGAGCGCCACACCGACGTCTGGGGCGAGACGTCCGACGCGCGTGCTGGAGTACGCCTATCTCAACAGCTACTACCAGACCGGCCTGAAGAACCTGCTCGACGTGGCGGTGCTGGAGCACGCCGAGGTGCACAAGGAACTCGAGGTGGCGACCGCCTTCCGCAAGGTCGACGAGATCCCGTTCGACTTCCAGCGCCGGCGCATGTCGGTGGTGGTGGCCGAGCACGACGAACACCACCTGCTGATCTGCAAGGGCGCGGTCGAGGAGATGCCTGCAGGTGTGCAGCCGCGTGCGCCACGGCGAGATCGACGAGCCGCTGACGCGACGGAGCTGCTCGCGCGCATCGCGCGAGGTCACGGCTGCGCTCAACGAGGAAGGGCTGCGCGTGGTCGCGGTGGCCGTCAAGGAGCTGCCGCCGGCCAAGACGGACTACCGCGTGCCCGACGAGGTCGACCTGACCCTGGTCGGCTACGTCGCGTTCCTCGATCCGCCGAAGGAGACGCGCCGCGCCGGCGCTCAAGGCGCTGGCCGCGCACGGCGTGGCGGTCAAGGTGCTGACCGGCGACAACGAGCTGGTCACCGCCAAGATCTGCCGCGAAGTGGGCCTGGAGCCGAACGGCGTGCTGCTCGGCGCCGACGTGGAGCGCATGAACGACGCGGAACTGGCGCAGGCGGCGGAGACGCACAACGTCTTCGCGAAGCTGACGCCGGCCCACAAGGAGCGCATCGTGCGCGCTCCTGAAGGCGAACGGCCACGTCGTCGGCTTCATGGGCGACGGCATCAACGACGCGCCGGCGCTGCGCACCGCCGACATCGGCATCTCGGTGGATACCGGCGGTCGACATCGCCAAGGAAGCGGCCGACATCATCCTGCTGGAGAAGAGCCTGATGGTGCTGGAGGAGGGCGTGATCGAGGGCCGCAAGACCTTCGCCAACATGCTCAAGTACATCAAGATGACCGCCAGCTCCAACTTCGGCAACGTCTTCTCGGTGCTCGTGGCGAGCGCGTTCATTCCGTTCCTGCCGATGCTGCCGATGCACCTGCTGGTGCAGAACCTGCTCTACGACATCTCGCAGATCGCCATCCCGTTCGACAACGTGGACGAGGAACTGCTGCAGGAGCCGCAACGCTGGAACCCGGGCGACATCGGCCGCTTCATGGTGTTCTTCGGGCCGATCAGCTCGATCTTCGACATCACCACCTACTGCGTGATGTGGTTCGTGTTCTCGGCCAACACGGTCGAGCGAGCAGACGCTGTTCCAGTCGGGCTGGTTCGTCGAGGGCCTGCTCACGCAGACGCTGATCGTGCACATGATCCGCACGCCGAAGATTCCGTTCATCCAGAGCCGGGCGGCAGCGCCGCTGCTCGCGATGACCGCGGCCATCATGGCCGTCGGGATCTTCCTCCCGATGGGGCCGTTCGCGCACTACTTCAAGCTGCAGGCGCTGCCGCTCGGCTACTTCCCGATCCTGGTGGCGATCCTGCTGGGCTACATGACGCTGACGCAGGTGATGAAGGGCTACTACACCCGCCGGTTCGGCTGGCAATGAGGATTCCCGGCCAATCACAATTCAGGCACTCCGGGCATGCAGCTTCGGACTTCCACAAGGAGAGAACACCATGACGATGATCGTCAACAGCGTCGCGTACCAAAGAGGCGCACGCCTGGGAGACCTCACCACCGACGACATCAGTGAAGTCATCAAGCAGCCCGAGACGTTTGTCTGGCTTGGGCTGCACGAACCGGACGACGCGTTGCTGCTGAAGATCCAGGAAGAGTTCAGCCTTCACGACCTGTCCATCGAGGACGCCCGCCACGCTCACCAGCGGCCCAAGATCGAGACCTACGGTGATTCGATGTTCATCGTGGTCAAGACGGCGCAGCTGGAGCAGGGACAGGTCGTGTACGGCGAAACCCATCTCTTCGTCGGCTCGAACTTCCTCGTGTCCGTTAGGCACGGCGCGTCATCGAGCTACGCGCAGGTTCGGGAGCGCTGCGAGAAGACGGCCAAAATGCTCGCCAAGGGACCGGGCTTCGCGCTTTACGCCTTGCTGGATTTCGTGGTTGACAACTACCTTCCCATCGTCGCGCAGTTCGAGAAGGACTTCGATGCGATCGAGACGGACATCTTCAAGGGTAAGTTCGACAAACTGGCCATCGAGCGGCTATACGACCTGAAGCGGCAGCTGCTGGAACTGCGCAATGCGGCACTGCCGGTGTCGGACATCTGCAGTGAGTTGATCCGCTTCCACGAGGAGCTGATCCCGAAGGACCTCCGTGCCTACTTCCGCGACATCCAGGACCACGTGTCCCGGCTGGTGGGCTTGGTCGATGGCATGCGCGAAATGCTGACCACCGCCATGCAGGTGAACTTGGCGCTGGTGGCCAACAGCCAGAACGAGGTGGTCAAGCGACTCGCCGGTTGGGGCGCGATCCTGGCGATTCCCACGGTCATCTTCAGCATGTACGGCATGAACTTCGAGTGGATGCCGGAGTTGAAGTGGAAGGTCGGGTATCCACTGGCGGTGGTCGTGACGATCCTGGGCTGCGGCTTTGTGCACCGCCGGCTCCGCCGGGCCGGATGGGTCTAGCCGACAAATGCGCTATGGAGAATCGGGTCTGTTGCAGATTGCCGATACCAACACTCCCCATGCTGGAAGCCCGAATCATCAGGGAACTGCTTGTCGACGACTCCGCAGGCAGTGTGGGGCAGGCTCACCTGAGCGCTGCCAGCGGTCTCGTGAAGTTGGGAAACCGCTTGTTTGTAGTGAGGAGCAAGGGCTCTGCTCACGCTTTGGAAATCGCATGCGAGGACGCGATAGTCCGCGATAGATCTCGAAAGCTGGCCATCGTGGAAGCGCCGACTGTTCTCGATAGATCTCGATTGATGGTGAATGCTGCGCTTGGGGATTCCAGTCAAAATGACGGTAAGGATGACGGTAAAACTCAGGCGTTACGAGCCGAGCATCAAGTCAAACAACGACTTACCGAAGCTGTTGATGATTGAGTGGGAGTAGCTGTTCTCAGTTGCAGGGGGCCATCGCGGACAAAGGAAACCGGTGCCTCAAAACCAGCGCCCGGCGACCATGCGGCAGCATGTCACGCTTTGAGTTAGCCTCCGCCTGCCGGCAGCACGGCAGGCGTTGATGTATGGTTTTCATTTTTGCGGGCGGCCGCGGCCGCCATGACTTGGAGAGGCACGATGAAGGTCTTGCGGGGAATCGGGATCTGGCTGCTCGCACTGATGGTCGCATCGGCCGGTTTGGCGCAAACCGCGCCGGCTACCAAGGTGTTCAGCAACGAGCAACTCGATCAGATGCTGGCGCCGATCGCGCTGTATCCGGACTCTCTGCTGGCTCAGGTGCTGATGGCGTCGACGTATCCGACGCAGGTGAAGTCCGCCGCGGCGTGGTCCAAGGCCAATCCGAAGCAGCAGGGTGACGCTGCTGTCACAGCGGCTGAAAAGGAGGGCTGGGACCCCGCCGTGACGTCGCTGGTGGCGTTCCCGTCGCTGATACAGCAGATGGCCGAGCACCCGGACGATACGCAGAAGATCGGCGATGCATTCCTCGCACAACCGAGCGATGTGATGGATTCGGTGCAGCGGCTGCGCGCGGCGGCGCAGAAGGCCGGAAACCTGAAGACGAACGAACAGCAGAAGGTCGTCATCGAGCAGCAGAAGATCATCATCGAGCCGGCGCAGCCCCAGGCCGTCTACGTACCGACCTACAACCCGGCCGTCGTCTATGGCCCGTGGTGGTATCCGAGCTATCCGCCGTATTACTGGCCGCCTCCCTACGGGTACTACGGCGGCGCGGTGCTCGCGACCGGCATCGCGTGGGGCGTGGCGATCGGCGTCGGCAGTGCGCTCTGGGGCGGCTGCAACTGGGGCCGCGGCGACGTCAACGTCAACGTCAACAAGTACAACAACGTCAACCGCAACAACCAGATCAGCGGCAGCGGCAACACCAACTGGCAGCACAACGCCAACAACCGGGGGGGCGCGCCGTACCGCGACCAGGGAAGCCGCGAGAAGTTCGACAACCGCAAAGCCGGGGCTGACGGCCGCCAAGACTATCGCGGCAAGGGCGACTCACGCGACGCCGACCGCGCGCGCGCCGACCAGGCACTGCGCGACCGCGGCGTAGACACGGGCGCGGCCTCACGCGACCGGGCGGGTGACCGCACCGGCGACCGGGCCGGCGACCGAACGGGAGACCGTGCAGGAGACCGAGCCGGAGATCGCGCGGGCGACCGCGCAGGTGATCGGGCAGGCGATCGCGGCAAGCAGCGTGGGTGGTGGCAGCGTGGGTGACCGCGGCGGCGCCGGAGGGCCGAGCGCCAGTACGCGCGATGTGGATCGCGGCGGCGGCGGCTACGACCGTTCCTCGCCCTCCGCGGGCAATCGCGACAGCGCCTTTTCGGGCGCCGGCAATTCCGCGCAGACGCGCCAGTCGTACGACCGGGGACAGTCGAGCGCCGGCGCGAGCCGGGGCAGCAGTGCTTCCGCGTCGCGTCCGTCGAGCAGCGGCATGTCGCGCGGTGGCGGTGGCGGGGGACGCGGTGGAGGTGGTGGCGGGCGTGGCGGTGGGCGACGCTAGGGCCGATGACGATGAAATCGAACCGCTTTTCCCTTCTGAGTCCAACGACAAACCGCACGGGACTGCCGATGAAACTAAGATTCGCCGTTGTCGTTACAGCGCTCGCGACCTCGCTGCTACTGCCCTCGATGGCCTGTGCACAGAAGGCCTTCACGACGCCCGAGGCCGCCGGCACTGCATTCATCGATGCCGTTGCCACCAACGACGACGCCGCGCTGCGGGAACTGCTCGGTCCGGACCTCCGGCGCTTCATTCCGGAACGCGTCGACGATGCAACCCGGACCGCGTTCCTCTACGCGTCGTCCAAGGGCCGCAAGATCGTGACCAACGCTCCGGATCGCGCCCATTTGGCCGTCGGACCCGACGACTGGACCTTGCCTATCCCGCTCGTGAAGTCGGACGGGGGCTGGCGCTTTGACGTCAGGGCCGGAGCCGAGGAAATGCGCATTCGGCGCATCGGGCGCAACGAGTTGGCCGCGATGCAGGCGCTGCTCGCGTACTACGACGCGCAGAAGGACTACGCCACCGCAGATCGCAATAGCGACGGCGTGCTCGAGTACGCACAGCGTTTCGCCAGCACGCCCGGCAAGCGCGACGGGTTGTACTGGCCGAACGATCCCGCAAGTCCGCTCGGCCCGCTTTACGGCAACGAGACAAAGGATGGCGTCTACCACGGTTACTACTTCCGGATCCTGAAGGCACAGGGACCGGATGCGCGCGGTGGCGCGCGTGACTACGTCGTGAAGGGCCACATGACACAAGGCTTCGCCGCCGTGGCCTGGCCGGCGAAGTGGAATGACACCGGCGTGATGACTTTCATCGTCAACCACGACGGCAACGTCTACCAGACGAACCTCGGCTCGGGCACCGATGCCGCTGCACGCGCAATGACGCGCTTCAATCCGGACAAGAGTTGGACGCAGGTACCCGATAGCACGCTGATCGCGAAACCCTAGCGCATACCGGACTGCGGCGCGTTTCTGAGGGACGCGCCGCGACGTGAGCTGCGCGGCAGCCGACTGGCTGACCTAGTGCTGAGCAGGAAGGGCTGGCACGCTCGTGTCAGCGCCCCATGCGTGCGTTGTACGACCCTGTGATACGGTTGAGCAGGTTCGCGTCTTCGCTGATGTTGCCGCGGGTCTTGAACTCGACCTGGGCCGAGCCGTCTGGTCGCGGTGCGACGCTTGCAATCACCGTGATGTTGCCGCGCGTGCCGGTGATGATGCCGGTTGACTGGTTTGCCTCGGAGATCTTGACGCCCTGATCGGACATCGCCCCCAACATCGCGTTGTAGGCGCGTTCGTAGGTGCTGGGCTGCGGAGGTGGCGCGTAGGCCACGCAGCCGGCCAGCATGAGCAGGGTGGCGCAGGCGCCAGCGCCCAGCAGGCTGCGGCGGGCGGAGAGGGTGGCGATCATCTGGATTTGGTCCGTCACAAGTTTTGACGAGGGCGAAGCTTAGCGCGCTGCATCGCCTTCACCCGAGCGTGGTCACGGGACGCGTAGGTGTGCCCCAATGTCTTGCATCAACAATTCAGCGCAGATCGCCGACCCGGACGGAGTTGGTGATCCGAAATCTCTCGTTAGACTGTATCGATGAACGGCGACACAGATACTTTGACAGGCCCATGGATGGCGGACGAAGGTCTGGATCAGCTGACTCGGTTCTCGTTGCCTATGTCCGCGCACGTGATCGTCGAAGTGCGAGGCATTCACTGCCGTATGCGAGACGTCAGCGGCAGGCTACCGGCCGAGGGTGAACGGAAGTGAAGCTGGCGGCAGACTTCGAGCACCGTAAGCGGCCGCTGGCAACCCCAGCTGATTTTGCAAGACGCGTTGCGCGCAGTATCGGTTTGGTCGTGCTGTTGATGGCGGTGTCGCTGGCGGCCGGCATGTTCGGTTATCACACGCTGGAATCCCTGTCCTGGATCGATGCGTTCCACAATGCCGCCATGTTGATGGGCGGAATGGGACCGGTCAGCGAGATGAAGACCGGGGCCGGCAAATTGTTCGCCGGCTTGTATGCGCTGTATTGCGGCCTGTTCCTGCTGATTGCAGCCGGCATCGTGCTGGCACCGCTTGCGCATCGGCTCGTGCACCGATTCCATCTTGAGGAGGACCGATGACAACGGCCGCCATCACTGTTGATGGCTGGACTGAGCGCCTGGCGCAACTGGCAGTACGCCAGGGCCTACATCTCGCGAGCCTGCAGCAGCGCGATGGTCGCGATCTCGAGCTGATATTTGCCACCGCAGCCCTGGCGTTTCCGGAGGACCGCTTGTTGACGGAACGGGATGCCAACGAGCTGCTCAAGACATTTCTCGCCGGCGCCGGCGCAATGATTGCGACCGATCATGTCGAGCTGCGTCGCTGGCTGGTCGATGCCGGATTTGTGCGGCGTTCGGACCGGGGCACGGACTACCGGCGCGGAGCCTTTCCAGCATGGCTGGCCGATGCCGCGGCTTCGCTCGATTCGACCCGCCTCGCCGAGGTCGTCGCGAGCGCACGGGCGGCCCAACGACACGCGGCGCGAGGCCCGGCGGCAGGCCTGGCTTGCGAGTCAGATCGAGGTCGAGGAAGAGCCAAACGCACCGGAGCAGGATGAAACTCACATGCACCGGGCGCTCGATCAGGCCGCAAACGCCTGGGCGCTGGCCGAGGTGCCGGTCGGAGCAGTGATCGTCAAGGATGGACAGATCATCGCGACCGGCTTCAACCAGATGATCGGCAACAGTGATCCGACCGCGCACGCGGAGATCCAGGCCATGCGCGCTGCGGCCGAACTGCTCGGCAACTACCGGCTCAGCCATTGCGAACTGTTCGTGACGCTCGAGCCGTGTGCGATGTGTGCCGGGGCAATGCAGCACGCGCGTATCAAGCGCCTGGTGTTCGGGGCCGCGGATCCCAAGACCGGCGCCTGTGGCAGCGTGATCGACCTGTTCGCCGAGCCAAGGCTCAACCACCATACGCAGGTGCGGCGCGGCGTCTTGGCCGAACAATGTGGGCGGATGTTGTCCCAGTTCTTTGCCGATCGGCGTGAATTGCAGCGTGGCGGCAGCCTGCCGGCTGACGAGGATGGCAGTGAGCACTAGGCCGCTGCTCGGACTGATTGCGCCGTCCGGTTTTCTGCCCGACCCAGCGATTGTCGATCGCGCCGCCGCATTTTTCAGCGCACGTGGCTGGCAGCTAACGGCCGGGGACAGCGTTTTTTCGCGCGAGCAGCGCTTCGCCGGCCCGGATGCGCTGCGACTGGCGGACCTGCATCGCTTTGCGACTGATCCTTCGATTGATCTGGTTCTGGCGGCCCGTGGAGGCTATGGGCTGTCGAGACTGCTCGATCGCATCGATTTCGCCGCGATCAGGGCACGCGCACCGCTGCTGGCGGGCTACAGCGATTTCACGGTGTTCAGTCTGGCCTATCTCGCGCGGGGTGGTGTCAGTTTCGCCGGTCCGTCCGCCGGCGACTTCGGCGCGCCGCAGCCTGACAAGTTCACGGTCGAGCATTTCTTCGAGATCATTCAGCACGATCGCCACACAGTCGAGCTCACCCTGGACGGGCCGCGCTGTGATCTGAGCGGTCGGCTGTGGGGTGGCAACCTCGCGATGCTGACCGCGCTGCTGGGGACACGACACATGCCACGCGTGCGCGGCGGCATCCTGTTTCTTGAAGACGTCAATGAACCGGCCTACAAGATCGAGCGCATGCTGATCCAGCTCGTCCAGGCAGGAGTACTGCATCAGCAGTCGGCGATCCTGCTTGGTGACTTCAACCCCGTGATCGCGATGCCGAATGACAACGGCTTTGACCTTGAAGCGGTCGTCTCGCATCTGCGCTCGATCACAGAAGTGCCGGTGTATGTCGGGTTCCCATTTGGTCACGTAGCGCGCAAATTGACCCTACCGGTTGGCGGCCGGGCCCGGCTCGCAGTGAAGCGGAGCGGCAGCGCAATTCTGGAATTGAGTGGCTACCCGACCTTGCGCGCGGGTATGCCTGCATGACAGGCACGAGGATCTGAATGCCGCGGCCGCGATCGCGAGTGCCGAAGCCCGAGGGTGGCCATCCGCGCCGTACTCCTCGTCAGACGCGGCGGCCGTCACGCCAGCCGGCGGGTCACCGGCGCGAATCGCTGCGACTGCGCTCCGGCGTGCGCGTGACCCTGCGCCCGGTGGTGGTCGAAGACCTGGAGCAGGCGCATTCGGCTTTCGCGGGATTGTCCGAGCAGACACGCTACTTTCGCTATCAGCGCGCGGTGCCGAAGCTGACCGCGGAATTGATCGTCGAGTCCATCACGCCGCGCACCAAGCCGAGCGTGATACTCGTGGCTACGGTGCGGGAGGGAAACCTTGATCGGCTCGTCGGTGGAGGACGCATTGAGGCCGCTGATCAGGCAGACGAAGTGCGCGGACCCAAACGCCGCGTCGCCGAGTTTGCTGTAACCGTCGTTGACGCCTGGCAGTCAAAGGGCATCGGCGCTGCATTGCTGCGCAGCCTGTGTCGGCGCGCGCGCGAAATGGGCTACCGCGAACTGGTTGGCGACGTGCTGGCGGTCAATACGCCGATGTTGGCGCTGACGGCGAGATTGGGCTTCACGAACCAGGAACGCTTGGATCCAGGCGAGGTCGTGCGCGTCCGGCGCGCGCTTTGAGCGCGGTACACGTGAGTTGCCAGAGCTCGACCCGCTCCTCACCTAATGCTGGTCAATGGCATGTCGCCGGAGATCTTCAAGGCTGACCACTTCAAGCGCACGCGCGTGGGTGGCGGCGAGGACTACCGGGGGTGCAACGCCGGCGTCCATGGCCTCCTTCCAGCGATCAACGCAGATGCACCAACGATCACCGGGCTTCAGGCCCGCAAACTGAAACTCCGGACGCGGCGTCGACAGGTCATTGCCGCGCCGTCGAGAAAAGTCGAGAAACTCGGCCGTCACTCGGGCGCAGACCGTATGGAAACCAAGATCTGTCGGGCCGGTGTGGCAATAGCCATCGCGAAAGTAGCCGGTGGCGGGCTCTGCGCAGCAGCAGGCAAGCGGATCGCCCAGTACGTTTCGTGCCGACGAAGGACGATCCGGGTCGCGCATCCGATTACTTGGTCGAGGCCGGGGCAGCGACCGCAGTTTCGGCTGCGCGCTCGAGCCAGGGTACGAGCTGATCGAGCGCCCGGCCACTGGCGGCCGACAGGGCGCGTACGGCACCGGCTGCGGAGTTGCTGTCCACCGGGGCCTGGGTCGAAAAGGATTCGCGCGCGAGCAGCCGCCTGGATTCACGTTCGACCAGTTCAGCGTTGATCACGACGCGGCCGCTGCCGGGCGCGCTCGCCGCATCGTGATAGATCTCGGCGACGATCAGGTTCAACTGCAGGTCGCCGCCAATGCCTCGTCCAAGCAGGGCGACTGACTCAAAGCTGTTGCGGGCCACGAGGCGGTCGACCAGCAATTGCGCGAGCCGTTGTGAAGGGCGCTCGGTCCAGCCGGCAAATTGGTAGGCCGCGCGCGCCTGCGGGGCTTTCGAGTACAGCAAGGCATAGGATTCCGCCGTTGTCCCCGCAGGCATGGGGAAAATGACCAGACGATGTGCCAATGGGCGAGCGCGGGGTCCTGTGCTTTCGCCGGATCATCAAGGCGAAACTGCGTGAGCGTGGAGCTTTCGGTTCCAACATCGACCGACACACAGGCGCCTAGCATGACCAGCACGCTCGCAATCAGGCCGGCCGGCATCAGGGATCTCATCGATTACTCTCCCGGTCCGCGCTGCGCCTTGGATGGCCCCAGCAACGCGGCACGCGGATCCTGCAGACGATCGAGCACCCGGTTGAGCGAGTCGATGGTGGTTCGCAAATCGATCACAGCCACGGTCAGTTGATCGTCCAGCCCAGCCGTTGATGCAGTCAGTTGCTGTGACAGGGTCGCAGTCTGTGCCTTGAGTGCATTTGCGGTTGCTGAAATGTCCTTCATCGTCTGGTCCGCCTGGCGCAATGTCGTTGGCAGCTCGGCTCCGGTGGTATGCGCAACCTGAGCAACCTCGGATCCGGCGCGCCCCAGCTCACGCGCCGCTGCACTGAAGGCGGCCAGCGTTCGGTCGAGCTCGCCCATCCGCGCGTTCAGGGCCGCGGTCAGGTCGCGCAGGCTGCGCAGCGTCGAATCGAACACAGCACGATTCTCCGGTCGCAACACATCGTTCAGTCTTTCGATCGTGGCTCCAGCCATCTCGCCGAGGCGGCTGAATCGGCCGGCGATGGCGTCGAGATTCGACTCTCCCTCGGGGATTATCGGGTAACGCTCGTTCTCGTCACCGCGGATCGCGACCAGCTGCGGCCCTGGCGGTTGCGGCGTAACGAGGCTGATCCTGGCGATGCCGGTGACGAAATTGCGGGTGACGATGGCATCGGTATTGGTACTCACCGGTGCACGGCGATCGATCCGAATCGTGACGCGGACCCGATTGATGTTGGTGGGCAGCAGGGCGTAATCCTCGACCCGGCCGACCTTGATGCCGCGCATGTCGACGTCGGCGCCGATCTGCAACCCGTCGAGCGGCTGCCGTTCGAAGTAGATCGTGTAGAAATTGAAGTTGTCGCGCCCACCGGAATATTTGAGCCAGACGATGCCGGCGGTCAGAGCGGCGAGCAGGGCGAGGACAGCGATCCCGACGTAGGTGTATCTGGCTTCGGCTTCCATGGTTGCGCGAATTCTACGGTCCGGCTGATGAGCTTAGAAGACTTTGGCACTCAGCCGACCATGGTGCGGATCGAGAAGTACGAGCGGATCCACTCGTCGTCCACTTCCATGACCTCACGGACCGGGCCGTCGGCCAGCACGGTGCCGCGCGCCAGCACGATCACACGGTCGATCACCGTCAGCAATGTGTCCAGATCGTGCGTTACGAGAAAGACCGTGATGCCCAGGTCATCGACCAGCGAGCGCACCAGGCGGTCAAATCCGCGCGCGGTCGTCGGGTCCAGTCCCGAGGTCGGCTCATCGAGAAACAATATCTCGGGCTCAAGCGCTAGTGCGCGCGCGATGGCGGCGCGCTTGCGCATGCCGCCCGACAGCTCGCTCGGCATTTTGGAGGCGGCCTCCGCCGGCAACCCCGCCTGTGCCAGGCGCAAATGGACAAGCGGATCGAGCAACTGTGGCGGCACCTTTGCATGTTCGGTCAACGGCACCGCCACGTTCTGGGCCACATTGAGGGATGAGAAAAGGGCACCGTCCTGGAACATCATGCCGAAGCGGCGCCGCGTTGCATTCAGTTCTTCGCCGCTGACATTCCAGACATCCGTGTCGAGCAGGCGGATCGTGCCGGCCGTAGGGCGCTGCAGGCCGATGATTTCGCGGAGCAGGACGGACTTGCCTGTGCCGCTGCCACCGATCAGGGCGACGAGGGTGCCGCGCTCCACGCTGAAAGACACGCCGTCATGCACGGTTTGCGCGCCGAAGCGCGTGATGATGGAATCCACTTCGATCACGGAGCCCGTGCTGTGGTCGGCCGGCATCAGATGTCGAGTTCCTGGAAGAACACCGCAAACGCGGCATCGAGCAGGATCACCGCGACGATGCTTTGCACCACGGTCGATGTGGTCGCCATGCCCAGCGCGCGAGTGTCACGATCGACCGTCATTCCCATGCGGCAGCCGATCACCGCAATCGCGAGCGCGAACACCGGCGCTTTGGTCAGGCCGACATAGACGTGTTTGAGATCGAGGTTTTCATGCAGGCGAGCCAGGAATGCGGCCGGGGTAATCCCAAGCATGGGGTCGGCAATCAACAGTGCACCTGTGAGGCTCATCACGTCGCCGACGAAGACCAGCAGCGGCATGGCCAGCATCAGCGCCAGCAGGCGTGGCAGCACCAGCACATCGATCGGCGACAGCCCAAGCGTGCGGATCGCGTCGGTCTCCTCGGTCAGGCGCATCGATCCGAGCTGCGCCGTGAACGACGCGCCGGAGCGTCCTGCCATGATGACGGCGACGATGATGGGTGCGAACTCGCGGGTCGCACCGATGCCGACCCCATCCACGACGAAGATGTTCGCGCCGTATTGTTCCGCCTGCAGTCCAAGCAAGTAGGCAATGACGATGCCGATCAGCAGGGTGACCAGCGCGACTACCGGGATCGCGTTCAGGCAGACCTGCTCCAGCTGTGCAGTCAGTTCGCGCAGCCGCAGTCTGCGCGGTGCGCGCAGTGCCTGCGCAAGCGAGACGGCGGCGGCGCCGAGAAACTGGACGTGGCCGCTCAGCAGTTCGAACATGTCGACAGTGTTGCGCCCGACGCGGCGGATGAAGCTCGAACGGACCAGCAGCGTCGGCACGTCGATCTCTGCGAAGCGGGTCTGGACCTGCTCCATCAGGCGTCGCTTGCTCGGGTCGAAACCCGTCAGCTCGACGCTTTTGGGTTCGATCCCGATCGACTGCAGCCAGGCGAACAGGGACAAGGCCGCGGCGGTGTCGATCTCTGATAGCGAGCCGCCATCGACTGCTAACGGTCGCGGCGGCTTCAGCGCGTCAAGCTCACGCTGAATTGCCGGCAGGGCTCCCAGACGCCATGCACCGCTGAGGAGAAGCACGGCCGGCCGGCCGGCTGCGGCATGCAGCCGGGCGGCGGGCGCGGGCGTGACGGGTAAGGACGACACGGCCCGCTTCGCGCTGGTGCTGCTATGCCGCGAGCAACTGTCGCAGGACGAATGGCAGGATGCCGCCGTGCATGTAGTAGTCAACCTCGATCGGCGTGTCGATCCGCAGCTTCAGCGGAATCTGCTTCTCGCCGTCGCGACCGAAAACCAGCAGGGTGACCGTCATCTGCGGCCGCAGTTCGCCCTCGAACTCGATGTCATACATCTCGTCGCCGCGGATCCCGAGCGTGTCGACGCCCTCGCCAGGCATGAACTGCAGGGGCAGCACCCCCATGCCGACCAGGTTGCTGCGGTGGATGCGCTCGAAACTCTTGGCGATGACGGCCTTGACCCCGAGCAGTTGTGTGCCCTTGGCGGCCCAGTCACGCGACGAACCCGTGCCGTATTCCTCGCCGCCGAACACGACCGTAGGCACCCCGTCCTTCATATAGCGCATAGCTGCGTCAAAGATCGACATCTGCTCGCCCGAGGGCTGATGGATCGTGAGGCCGCCTTCGATGCGCGAGCCATCCGCCTTGGCCGGGATCATCAAGTTCTTGATGCGGACATTGGCGAAAGTGCCGCGCAGCATGACTTCATGGTTGCCTCGACGTGCGCCATAGGAATTGAAATCCGCCTTCATGACCTTGTTATCGATCAGCCACTTGCCGGCGGGCGAGGTGTCCTTGATCGATCCGGCCGGTGAAATGTGGTCAGTGGTGATCGAGTCACCGAAGACCCCGAGCGCGCGCGCGGACCCAATTCCGAGTTCAGTGTGCTTCGGCTTGACCGTGAAGCCGTCAAAAAATGGCGGCTTCGCGATGTAAGTCGACTTCGGCCATGCGTAGACCTGGCCCGCGGCGGCGCCGATCGCGGTCCACAATTCTCCCGGCTCGCTCTTGACCTTGCCGTAATTGGCCTTGAACGCCGTCGGATCGAGTGCGGCTTTCATCAGCGCGTAAACCTCGTCTGACGTAGGCCAGATGTCGCCAATCCAGACATCCTTGCCGTTCTTGCCCTTGCCGAGCGGCTCGGTCATCAGGTCGGTGAGCACAGTGCCGGCGATTGCATACGCGACCACCAGCGGCGGCGAGGCCAGGAAGTTCGCCTTCAGGTTCGGATGGATGCGGGCCTCGAAATTGCGGTTGCCGGAAAGAACTGCAGCGCAGACCAGGTCGTTCTTCGTGATGACTTCGTTGATCTCCGGCGCGAGGTCGCCGGCATTGCCGATGCAGGTCGTGCAACCGTACGCAGCCACCGAGAACCCGAGCTTCTCGAGATAGGGCAGCAGACCGGTTTTCGTCAGATACTCGGTGACGATTCGCGATCCCGGCGCGAGCGAGGTCTTGATGTGCCTTCTGACCGTCAGGCCGCGCTCGACCGCCTTCTTCGCCAGCAGGCCGGCTGCGAGCAGAACTCCGGGATTCGAGGTGTTGGTGCACGAAGTTATCGCTGCGATGAGCACATCACCGTCGGCAATTGTGGTCCCGACCACATCCTTGGCCTGCGCCGGCGCTGTCAGCGGTCGGTTGGCGTTCATTTCCTCCATGTCGCGCGGTGACCCGTCGGGCACAGAAGGGCCCGGCCCGGTTCGCTTCCCAGCTTCGGCCGACAGAGGGAAGCGTTGCTTGAGCCGCGCCGCTGGCTGGTTGAACCCGCTTTCTGACGCGTCGGCGCCCGCCGGCACTGTGACCGGCGCACTGAAGAGCTTCGCGAATTGGCGTGAAACGTGCCCGATCTCGATCCGGTCCTGCGGACGCTTCGGTCCGGCCAGCGATGGCGCTACGGTCGCCAGGTCCAGGGCCACGACACTCGAATAGTCGATGCTGCCGCTCGTCGGCACGCCGAACAGGCCCTGCGCCTTGAAGTAGGCCTCGAACGCCGCGATTTCGTCCGCCGTGCGGCCGGTGCCCTTGAAGTACGCGATCGTTTTCTCGTCAACCGGGAAGAAGCCCATCGTCGCGCCGTACTCCGGCGCCATGTTGCCGATGGTGGCGCGGTCGGGCAAAGCCAGGCTGACAGTGCCCTCGCCGAAGAATTCGACAAACTTGCCGACCACCTTGGCCTTGCGAAGCAGTTCGGTCAGCGTCAACACGAGATCGGTGGCTGTGACTCCTTCGCGCAGCTTGCCCTTGAGTTCGACGCCAACGACATCGGGCGTCAGGAAGTACACCGGCTGGCCGAGCATGCCGGCCTCGGCCTCGATGCCGCCGACGCCCCAACCCACAACGCCAATGCCGTTGATCATCGTCGTGTGGCTGTCGGTGCCGACAAGGGTATCCGGGTAGTAAACGCCATTTTTCTGGTGTACGCCGCGCGCCAGGTACTCGAGGTTGACCTGGTGCACGATGCCGAATCCGGGCGGCACCACGCCAAAGGTGTCGAACGCCTGCATGCCCCACTTCATGAACTCGTAGCGCTCGCGGTTGCGCTGGAATTCAAGCTTCATGTTCAGGTCGAGCGCTTCCTTGGTGCCGAAGTGATCGATCATGATCGAGTGGTCGACCACCAGATCGACCGGTACCAGCGGCTCGATCGTCTTCGGATTCTTTCCCATTGACTGCGCGACATTGCGCATGGCTGCCAGATCAGCCAGCAGTGGCACCCCAGTGAAATCCTGCAGTACTACGCGGGCCACCACAAAGGGAATCTCGTCAGTGCGATTGGCTTTGGGTTTCCAGTTGGCGAGCTGGCGCACGTGTTCCTCGGTCACCTTGAGGCCGTCGCAGTTGCGCAGGACGGACTCGAGCACTATGCGGATCGATACCGGCAGTCGTGAGACCTTGCCAACGCCAGCCTTCTCGAGTGCGGCCAGGCTGTGGAAGCGGCCGGTTCGCGCGCCGATCTTGAAGTCCTGCAGGGAATTGAATGCGTTTTGGGCCATGGGAGCACCTCGATAAGTCATGCAAACGGTTAGATGACCATCATGTCGACGAACTGGTTGACGGGCGTGACAGCGAGCCGCCTTGGAGCCAGGCATAGCTCGAGAATGGCAGCGGCTCGATTGACGGGGAACACGCGTGCCAGGTTGGTGCGAAACTTTTCAATCAGGGCCGGCATGCCTTCCAGGCGCCGGCGTTTGTGGCCCAGGGGGAATTCGATCAGCACTTCCGGCAGTCTCGAACCGTCCTTGAGTTCTATGTTCAGCGCATTGGCAATCGAGCGCTTGTCGGGGTCATGGTAGTCGCGCGTGAACTGCGCGTCTTCATGGCAGTGGATCTTCGCCCTCAGTTCATCGATGCGAGGATCTGCAGCACGTTCGTCCTCGTAGTCGGCCGCAGTCAGGCGCCCATGCAGCAGAGCCACCGCGACCATGTACTGGATGCAGTGATCGCGGTCGGCCGGATTCGCCAGCGGACCCTGCTTGTCGATGATGCGCAGACAGGCCTCGTGGGTGCGGATCCTGACTGCCCTGATATCCGCAGCGTCCTTGCCCAGTTGCTGCATGCGGGCTCTCAGGATCAGCGCCGCCTCAACTGCGGTCTGCGCATGGAACTCGGCAGGAAACGAAATCTTGAACAGGACGTTCTCCATCACGTAGCTGCCGTATTCTCGCTGGAATCGGAACGGCTGGCCTCTGAACAGCACATCGTAGAACCCCCAGGTCGGCGCCGTCAGGGCCGACGGGTATCCCATTTCGCCAGTCTGCGCCATCAGCGCCAGGCGCACCGCACGGCTGGTCGCATCGCCCGCAGCCCAGCTCTTGCGTGAGCCGGTGTTTGGCGCGTGGCGGTACGTGCGCAGGCTCTGGCCATCGATCCAGGCGAGTGACACCGCGTTGACGACCTGATCGCGCGCCAGGCCGAGCATGCCGGCAATGACCGCGGTTGAGGCGACCTTGACCAGCACCACATGGTCGAGACCGACCCGATTGAAGGAGTTCTCCAGGGCAAGGCAGCCCTGAATCTCGTGCGCCTTGACCATTGCGACCAGCACGTCTTGCACGGTCGGCGTTGCGCGACCCGCCGCCTCCGCGGTGCGCGCGAGCCAGTCGGCGGTGGCAAGGATGCCGCCGAGGTTGTCCGACGGATGCCCCCATTCGGCCGCGAGCCAGGTGTCGTTGAAGTCAAGCCAGCGGATCAGGGTTCCAATGTCGAACGCCGCCTTGACCGGATCAAGCTGGAACTTTGTCCCGGGCACGCGCGCCCCGTGGGGAACCAGCGTGCCCGGCACGATGGGGCCGAGCAGCTTGGTGCAGGCAGGGTACTGCAATGCCTCGAATCCACAGCCCAGCGTGTCCATCAGGCAATTGCGGGCGGTATCAAGCGCGAGTTCACTGGTGACCTTGTAATCGAGGGCGTAGTCCGCGATATCGGTCAGCACCCGGTCAGGGGTTGGGCGCGCCAGGCTGAAATGACTTCCCATGGGCCGAGGTCAGTGTGATTTGCCGGCGACTAGGGTTTTCGGGCGAACACTGCATCGAGACGCTGCTCGTAGTCGTGGTAGCCGATGGTTTCGTAAAGTTGCTGGCGTGTCTGCATCGTGTCGACCACCGCCTTCTGCGAGCCGTCGCGTCGAAGCGCCTGATAGACATTCATCGCCGCCCGATTCATTGCGCGGAAGGCCGAGAGGGGGTAGAGCGCCATCGCAACGCCGGCGCTACGCAGTTCTTCGACAGTGAACAGCGGTGTCGCCCCGAACTCGGTGATGTTGGCGAGAACGGGAACCTTGACCGCATCGGAGAAGCGCCGATACGTTACGAGATCGACCGCCGCTTCGGGAAAGATTCCGTCGGCCCCGGCCGCCACGCACGCCTGCGCGCGCTCGATAGCACGGTCCAGGCCTTCGACCGCAATCGCATCCGTGCGCGCCAACAGGAAGAAGTCCGAATCCGTCCTGGCATCGACCGCCGCCTTGACTCGATCCACCATCTCGGCGGCGCTGACAATCTCCTTGCCTGGCCGATGTCCGCAGCGTTTCGCGCCCACCTGATCCTCGATGTGGCAGGCTCCGGCCCCCGCCTTTATCAAGGACTTGATCGTCCGCGCAATGTTGAATGCGCTCGGACCGAAGCCGGTGTCGATGTCAACCAGGAGTGGAAGCTCGCAGATATCGGTAATTCGCCGCGTATCGATCAGCACGTCGTCCAGCGTATTGAGGCCGAGGTCGGGCAGGCCAAGCGAGCCCGCGGCCACACCGCCGCCTGAGAGATATATCGCCCTGAACCCGGCATCCCTGGCCAGCAGCGCGTGATTGGCCACGATGGCGCCGACAATCTGCAGCGGCCGCTCATGGTCGAGCGCCGTGCGAAAGCGCTGCCCCGCGCTCATACCGGTCGATCCCCGCTGTCCCTTCAGGAGCGAGGCTCAGCCAAGCAGATGCTTGACCCCATCGCGCTCCTCGAGCAGTTCCTTCAGAGTGTTGTCCATCCGGCCGCGCGAGAACTCATCGATCGGCAGGTCGCGCACGCGCTCGTACTTGCCATTGGCGCAGACACACGGCACCCCATAGATGATGTCTTCGGGCAAACCGTAGCTCCCATCCGAGGCGACTCCCATCGTGACCCAGCGGCCATTGCTGCCGAGCGACCAGTCGTGGATATGGTCGATCGCGGCATTGGCGGCCGATGCCGCCGACGACAGTCCGCGCGCCTCGATAATTGCCGCGCCGCGCTTGCCCACGGTCGGGATATACGTGTCGCGATACCAGCTGGCGTCAATCATCGGCTGGGCGGGCTTGCCGGCAATCGTCGCAAAACGAATGTCCGGATACATCGTCGGCGAGTGATTCCCCCAGACGATCAACTTTTCTATTGATGTCACGGCGGTCCCTGTCTTGGCAGCCAGTTGCGACAATGCGCGATTGTGATCGAGGCGCATCATCGCGGTGAAGGCTGCCTTGGGCAGCGAAGGCGCGGACCTCATGGCGATGTAGGCATTGGTGTTGGCCGGGTTGCCGACGACCAATACCCTGACCCCGCGGTTCGCTACGGCATCAAGCGCTTTGCCCTGTGCAGTGAAAATCTGGGCATTGGCGGCCAGCAGGTCCTTGCGTTCCATGCCGGGGCCGCGCGGACGTGCACCGACCAGCAGGGCGACCTCCGCATCCTTGAACGCGAGGTTCGGGTCGCTCGCCGCCTGCATGCCAGCGAGCAAGGGAAAGGCGCAGTCGTCGAGTTCCATCATCACGCCCTTGAGTGCCTTCTGCGCCTTCTCGTCGGGAATCTCCAAAAGCTGGAGCATTACCGGCTGATCCTCGCCCAGCATTTCGCCTGAGGCGATACGGAACAGTAGGGAGTAACCGATCTGGCCGGCAGCGCCGGTGACGGCAACGCGAACGGGACCTTTGGTCATTGTGGAAATCTCCGACGAGGCTGAAAACGGGCCGCAGCGTGGGTGGAATTTCGTGAGCCTTTCCACAACGCCGACAAGCTTGAAAAAGTCTGGCGCAAGCCGATGCAGTTTACTGCCGAGCGGCGGGGCAAAGTCGCTGGCGCCCACATAGTCCTGGTCACGGCAGCTTCCCCGACGGGTGAAGGGGAAGTGCGGCGATCAAAGTCATTTGAGTGCCGAGGCGGCGATCACCACAACGGACCTGCATAGAGAATATTTGGGCGGGGCCGGGCTCGGACCAACTGGAGGTCCGTTTCAGGCCCGCGTTTTGGCAATTCCGAGCATTACTATCATCTTATATAAGACATAAGATTTAATCCAGAGCATTCTGATCTGCTTGTGTTGAAATTCGCCCATGTCGAGTCGCAGTGATCCAAGCCATGCTGCCCAGGCACCTGCCGGGCGATCAGCCGTCTTTTCGCCGCTGTACCGTCAGATCCGCGCACTGCTGGTACGCAGTCTCGATCTCGGGGAATGGAAGCCGGGCGAGTTGATTCCGAGCGAAATCGAACTGGCCGCGCGCTTTCAGGTGAGCCAGGGGACGGTGCGCAAGGCGGTGGACGAGCTGGCCACCGAAAACCTGCTGGTACGGCGGCAGGGCAAGGGCACCTTCGTCGCCACCCATCACGAGCCCAAGGCGCAGTTCCGCTTTCTGAGGGTGGTGCCGGACGAGGGCGAAACGAGCTCGCCGCAAAGTCGCTTTCTGGAATGCCGGCGCTTGCGCGCCTCGGCCGACATCGCTCGGCTGCTGCAGCTCAAGACCGGAGATGCGGTTGTCTACCTCAAGCGTGTGCTCAGTTTCCAGGGAGCACCGATCGTGCTGGACGAAATCTGGCTGCCGGGATCCCTGTTCAAGGGACTCACGGCTGAGCGACTCGCCGAATACAAGGGGCCGCTCTATGGTCTGTTTGAAACCGAGTTTGGCACCCGCATGATCCGGGCCGAGGAAGGGATCCGGGCGGTGGCCGCTGAATCGGGCAACGCATCGTTGCTCGGAATCGCGGAAGGCTCGCCTTTGCTGAGAGTGGATCGCGTGTCCTACACCTACGGCGAGCGTCCGGTCGAGGTCAGACGCGGCCTGTACGTCACGGCGCGCTATCACTACCGAAATACGCTGTCATGATTTGGATCGGCACCGCAAATCAGTCAGAATAGCGAGTCGTCTCGCTTTACACGCGTTTCGGCGCTCCTGCCCCATAGCCGCCTGAGCCAACCCGAGCCTTCCCGCCTCATGAGCACGCCGGCCGCTTCCAGTTCCAAGCCTCGTCCGGAGTTCCGCAATATTCATGTCACCCAGCTGCTCGGCTATCGCTTGCCGTTGCCGGGAATCGTTTCGATCATGCACCGGATCAGCGGTGCGCTGCTGTTCCTGGCGCTGCCCGCACTTCTGTGGCTGTTTGAACTGAGCCTGCGGTCCGAGATCAGCTACGCCAAGTTTTCTGCTTTGATTTCGCACTGGCTAGTCAAGTTGATCCTGATCGCACTGGCTTGGGCGTTTTTCCATCATCTGGTGGCCGGCTTGCGCTATTTGCTGCTGGACCTCGACATCGGGGTCGACAAGCAGCCGGCGCGAACCAGCGCGGCGCTGGTGTACTTCATCAGCGTGCCCCTGACTCTGCTCGCGGCCTTGGCTGTATTCGGAGTGATCTAATGGCCCATCTTGAGCCGCAGGGCGGGATCGGTGCCAAGCGCATGGTCGTCGGTGCGCATTACGGTGTCGGCGGGTTTCTTGGACAGCGGCTGACCGCCGTCATTCTGGCGGCGTTCAGCCTGATCCTTGCATCGCGCCTGGCGCTGACTGCAGGATCGGGGTACGAGCTTTGGGCAGGCCTGTTTGTGCCGCTGTGGATGAAAGCCTTCACCCTGATCGCGCTCGCCGCGCTTTACTACCATGCGTGGATCGGCGTGCGTGATATCTGGATGGACTACGTGAAGTCGACCTGGGTGCGGCTTTCGCTGCAAACCTTGACCGTGCTCTGGCTGGCAGCATGCGCGGTTTGGTCGGTACAGATTCTCTGGAGTGTCTGAACAATGGCACTTGCTTCGATGCCCCGTCGCCGCTTCGACGCGGTGATCGTCGGCGCCGGCGGTGCCGGCATGCGATGTTCGCTGCAGCTGGCGCAGGCCGGACTCAATGTGGCGGTACTCAGCAAAGTCTTCCCGACCCGTTCGCATACGGTCGCGGCACAGGGCGGCATCGGCGCATCGCTCGGCAACATGACCGAAGACCAGTGGCTATGGCACATGTTCGACACGGTCAAGGGCTCGGACTATCTCGGCGATCAGGACGCAATTGAGTTCATGTGCCGCGAGGCGCCGAATGTGGTGTACGAGCTCGAGCACTTCGGGATGCCGTTTGACCGCAATGCGGATGGCACGATTTACCAGCGGCCGTTTGGCGGACATTCGGCCAACTTCGGCGAGAAGCCGGTGCCGCGCGCCTGCGCTGCGGCCGATCGGACCGGCCACGCGTTGCTGCACACCCTGTACCAGAAGAACGTGCAGTCGCGCACCCAGTTCTTTGTCGAGTGGATGGCACTTGACCTGGTGCGAAATGCCGATGGCGACGTGGTCGGCGTCATCGCGCTCGAGATGGAAACCGGCGAGCCGATGATTCTCGAGGCAAAGGTCACGGTGCTGGCGACCGGTGGCGCCGGTCGCATCTTCGAAGCTTCGACCAACGCCTATATCAATACCGGCGACGGCCTCGGGCTCGTGGCGCGAGCCGGCCTGCCGCTCGAGGACCTGGAGTTCTGGCAGTTCCACCCGACCGGAGTCGCCGGCGCCGGTGTGCTGATCACTGAAGGCGTTCGCGGCGAAGGAGGCATTCTGCTCAACAGCCGTGGCGAACGCTTCATGGAGCGCTATGCGCCGACCTTGAAGGACCTGGCGCCGCGCGACTTCGTTTCGCGCTCGATGGACCAGGAAATCAAGGAGGGACGGGGTTGTGGTCCGGCGAAGGATCATGTGCTGCTCAAGCTTGATCACCTCGGCGCCGAGACCATCATGAAGCGGCTGCCATCGATCCGCGAGATCGCAATCAAGTTTGCGAACGTCGATCCGATCCGCGAGCCGATCCCGGTCGTGCCGACAATTCACTATCAGATGGGTGGCATTCCGACCAACTACCACGGCCAGGTGGTGGCGCCTAAGCATGGCGATCCCAACACCGTCGTGCATGGTCTGTATGCCATTGGCGAGTGCGCTTGTGTCTCGGTGCACGGGGCCAACCGGCTCGGTACCAATTCACTGCTCGACCTGGTGGTCTTCGGCCGCGCGGCCGGCAATCACGTTATAGGCCAGGGATTCAAGGGACAGGGCCATCGCGGCTTTCCGGCCGATGGCGGAGAGGCCACTCGCGCACGGCTGGCGGCGCTTGATGGTCGTGCCAAAGGCGAGCGTGTTCAGGACGTTGCCAATGCGATTCGCCGGACCATGCAGGATCACTGCGGCGTGTTCCGCACCGGCAAACTGCTCGACGAGGGTCGCGCCAAGATCATGGAGCTCGCCGGCCGAGCGCGGCAGGTTTCAATTGACGACAAGTCGAAGATCTTCAACACGGCTCGCATCGAGGCACTCGAGCTCGACAATCTGGTGGAAACGGCGAAGGCGACAGTCGTGTCGGCCGCCGCACGCACCGAGAGCCGGGGCGCACATGCCCGCGACGACTTTCCGGAGCGTGATGACGCCCACTGGATGCGCCACTCGCTCTGGTATTCGGAGGGCAGTCGCCTCGACTACAAGCCGGTCAACATGAAACCACTGACCGTTCCCACGTTCGAGCCGAAGAAACGCACGTTCTAGGATGAGGGCATGACCGCCAACAGCAACTCCGAATCGGTCGCGGTACAGGGTCACTGCCGGCCCGCGCGTGGTGCGATTCGAGATCTACCGCTACGACCCCGACAAGGATGCTCGACCGGCAATGCAGAAGCTCGAAGTGACGCTGCAGCCTCACGACAAGATGCTGCTTGATGCCCTGATGCGGATCAAGAGCGACATTGACGACAGCCTGTCGTTCCGACGCTCGTGCCGCGAAGGAGTCTGCGGTTCGGACGCGATGAACATCAATGGCAAGAACGGGCTGGCTTGCATCACGAACATGCGGGAACTGAAGGAGCCGGTTGTCCTGAAGCCGCTACCGGGATTGCCGGTCGTGCGCGATCTGATCGTCGACATGACGCAGTTCTTCAAGCAGTACGACTCGATCAAGCCGTTCCTGATCAACCACACGCCGCCGCCGGAAAAGGAGCGACTGCAGTCGCCGCAGGAACGCGAGGAGCTCAATGGCCTGTACGAGTGCATTCTTTGTGCCTGCTGCTCGACCAGCTGTCCGAGTTTCTGGTGGAACCCGGACAAGTTTGTCGGGCCGGCGGGCCTGCTTCAGGCCTATCGCTTCATCGCAGACAGCCGCGACCAGGCGACCAACGAGCGACTCGACAATTTGAACGATCCCTACCGTCTGTTCCGTTGCCATACCATCATGAACTGCGTCGATGTCTGTCCCAAGGGTCTGAATCCGACGCGCGCAATCGGCAAGATCCGCGAGCTGATGGTACGCAGGGCGGTCTAGCGCCGGGTATCTGTCTGGAGCAAGAGGAGCCAAGCATGACGCCGTTCGCATTGGCCGATCCGATCGCGATGCGACGCCTGAAATGGCGCGCGCGCCGCGGCATGCTCGAAAACGACATCATCATCTCGCGTTTCCTCGAACAGCACGCCGGCGAACTGGGACAGGAAGCGGTGTTGGCCTTCGAGGCCTTGCTCGAACTGCCGGACAATGATCTGCTTGATCTTCTGCTCGCCCGCTCCGAGCTGCCAACTGATCTGGATCAACCCGCAGTCCACGAGTTACTGGCGCAATTGCGCACAGACTGATACGAAGGTCCACAGAAACCACTTTTCGGGGAATCATCATGGCGCTGACACCCTCAAGCGAAAAGGCAACACTAACTTTCTCGGACGGGACGCCCTCGCTCGAAATGCCGATATACAAGGGGACCATCGGGCCCGATGTCATTGATATCCGGGTCTTGTATGGCAAGACCGGCAAGTTCACCTATGACCCCGGGTTCCTGTCTACCGCCTCGTGCAATTCGACGATTACCTACATTGATGGCGACAAGGGCGAGCTCTTGTATCGCGGCTATCCGATCGAGCAGCTGGCGACCAAGTGCGACTTTCTCGAGACCTGTCATCTGCTGCTGTACGGCGATCTGCCGAATCCGCAGAAGAAGAGGGACTTCGTCAAGCGCGTGACCAATCACACGATGGTCAATGAGCAGATGCAGTTCTTCATGCGAGGTTTCCGGCGCGATGCGCACCCGATGGCGGTGATGACCGGCCTGGTGGGAGCGCTGTCGGCGTTCTACCCAGATTCGATGAACCTTAACGATCCGTGGCAGCGCGAGGTTTCGGCGATCCGCCTGATCGCCAAGATGCCCACGATGGTGGCGATGGCCTACAAGTACACGGTCGGCCAACCTTACATGTACCCGCGCAACGACCTGTCGTACGCCGCGAATTTCATGCGCATGATGTTTGCGACGCCATGCGAGGACTACAAGGTCAACGATGTGCTGGTGCGCGCGATGGACCGCATCTTCATCCTGCATGCCGACCACGAGCAGAACGCGTCGACCTCGACCGTGCGGCTGTGCGCCTCGTCCGGCACCAATCCGTTTGCGGCGATCGCGGCCGGCGTGGCGTGCCTGTGGGGCCCGGCGCACGGCGGAGCGAACGAGGCGTGCCTCAACATGCTGTACGACATCCAGCGCAACGGCGGCGTCGCGAAGATCGGCGAGTTCATCGACAAGGTCAAGGACAAGAACAGCACTGTCAAGCTGATGGGCTTCGGCCACCGCGTCTACAAGAACTACGACCCGCGCGCCAAGCTGATGCGCGAGACCTGCAACGAAGTACTGGACTCACTCGGCCTGCACGACGACCCGCTGTTCAAGCTGGCAATGTCGCTCGAAAAGATCGCACTCGAGGACGACTACTTCGTCAGCCGGAAGCTGTATCCAAACGTGGACTACTACTCAGGCATCGTGCAAAAGGCGATTGGCATCCCGGTGCCGCTGTTCACGGCGATATTCGCGCTTGCGCGGACGGTCGGCTGGATAGCGCAATTGAACGAGATGATCGCCGACCCCGAGTACAAGATCGGACGGCCTCGACAGTTGTATGTCGGCGCGACACGTCGCGACGTCAAGCAGATCGAAGCCCGCTGAAACAGCCTCGTCTGGGCGGGTTTTTCCGCTCGAGCCGGGCCGTTGCCGCTTCCGCAGTATCAGACGAGAGTTCCTGGAGGATGAATGAGTTACGTCGATGGCTTCGTGGTACCGGTGCCGAAGAGAAATCTTCCTCGCTACCTGCGGATGGCGAAACTCGCTGGGAAGGTCTGGCGCGAGCACGGCGCCCTTGACTACAAGGAATGTGTGGCCGATGACGTGAAGCCGGGAAAGCTGACTTCGTTTCCGCAGGCCGTCAAGCTCAAGTCGAGCGAGATGGTGATTTTTTCGTGGATCGTCTACAAGTCGCGCGCGCATCGTGACAAGGTCAACGCGATGGTCATGAAGGACCCGCGCCTTGCCAGGATGATGAACCCAGGTGCGATGCCGTTCGATGGCAAGCGGATGTTCTGGGGCGGCTTCAAGGTGAAAATCGACCTCTAGGCCCTAATCAGGAAATCAGTTCAGTACCATCTTCGGAGGAGCAGGGATGGCACAGAAGTCCGTCGCGGCCAAGCGGGCACCGACAGCCACGAAACCAAAGCGCGGTAAGACCGCAAAGTCGGTGCGCCGACTCGCAATTCTCGTCGCCACGCGCAAGGGCGCATGGATATTCCATGGCGACACGGGTCGCCGGACCTGGCGTGTCGATGGCCCGCATTTCCTCGGTCATATCGTCAATCAACTTGTGCTCGACCCGCGCGATGGCCGCACTCTGCTGGCCGCGGCGAAGACCGGCCACCTCGGTCCGACCGTCTTTCGCTCGCTCGATCGTGGGCGAAGCTGGAAGGAAGCGGCCCGTCCGCCGGCATTTGCCAAGGCCGCGGACGGCAGCGGCCGTTCGGTCGATCACACGTTCTGGCTGGCACCGGGTGCGGCGAGCGAAGCAAACGTCTGGTACGCGGGGACCTCGCCGCAGGGACTGTTCCGCTCAGACGACGGCGGCATCAGCTGGGATCCGTTCTCGTCGATCAACGAGGATCCACGCTACCGTGAGTGGATGGGCTCGGTCCAGGACGGCACGCCAGACGGGCCGAAGCTGCATTCGATCATCGTCGACCCGCGCGATCCCAAGCACCTGTACTTCGGGATGTCCGGCGGCGGCGTGCACGAATCGATCGACGGCGGCAAGACCTTTGCGCCGCTGATCGACGGCATGGAAGTGGTCGAAGGATTCGACCCTGCTACCGTGACTTTCCACGATCCGCATTGCGTCCGATTGTGTCCGAGCAATCCAGATCGCTTGTATCAGCAGAATCACTGTGGCATTTACCGGCTGGACCGACCGGGCCGGCAGTGGGTGCGCATTGGCCGGTCGATGCCGAAGCGGGTCGGTGACGTCGGATTCACGATGACAGTGCATCCGCGTGATGCCGACACGGCCTGGGTATTCCCGATGGACGGCCAGACCGTCTGGCCGCGAACCAGTCCCGAGGGAATTCCTTCTGCTTATGTGACGCGAAATGGCGGCAAGACGTGGCAGCGACTCGACAAGGGGCTGCCGCAACGCCAGGCCTGGTGGACGGTCAAGCGCCAGGCGATGAGCGCGGATGTCGGCGACCCGGTGGGCCTGTACTTCGGGACAACGAGCGGCGAATTGTGGATGAGCCGCGACGAAGGCAAGCGCTGGACCTGCATCGCGCAACACCTGCCGGAAATCTATTCAGTCGAGACGGCCGAACTCGCATAGAGAGATCCGCGGTGCGAGTGCTGATTCCCAGTCCCTTGCGCGACTATACGCAGGCCGCTTGGGTCGAGGCGGGCGGCGCGACTCTGGGCGCGGTACTCGCTGATCTCGATCGGCAGTTTCCGGGAATCCGCTTCCGCATGATCAACGAGCAGGAAAGAATGCGGCCACATATCCGTTTCTTCATCAATGGCGACCAGAGCTTTGATCTCTCGCGCCCACTGAGTTCGAATGACGAATTGCTGATCGTTCAGGCCCTGAGCGGCGGCTGAACGTGCCGTCGACGTTGACCTGATGCGGTGATGCCTGGGTGATTGAAGCAATAAGGTCGCGAATTGCGGGAACCCGCGGTCCCGACCGCCTTGAAACCTCGAAATTGCTAGTTCGGACGACGCAGGATCTTCGCGCGCAGGCTGTCGTACTCGGCCTGATTGATCGCGCCATCGTTGAGCGCGCGCTGAAGGTCGGTCAGCTCTTGCCCCTTGGAGATTGTTGTCGTTCCCTGCACGGTGACGTGCTGATCGGTTCCGCAGCCGGATATAAAGGCCGTGGTCATTAACGCAGCTATCCAGTATTTCATCGTGGCTCCCCGTTAATGACGATCGCTCACTTCACGCTATCAATCAATTGCTGACGCTGACGCTGATATTCGCTTGTACTCAGCGCCCCGCTGTCGCGCGCCTTTTTCAGATCGATCAATTGCTGCCCAACGGACACGCTGACAGTCGGCGGAACTACGGTCGTTGAACTGCATGCGGCCAGCATTGCAGCGGCTATCAGTGGCACGAACGTGGATCTCGACATCTGCATCTCCGTGTTCGGTAGCAAAACGTTCAGTGTGAACAAGGGCCAGGTTCGATCGATTGTGAATCGCTTCGACTCGTCACGTGCACAGCATCGAAGCACGCGAACGAACTCAGGCCCCGAGCAACTGGCCGCCGTCAACCGCCAACGTTTGGCCGGTGATCCAGCGCGCGTGGGTTGATGCCAGGAACAATGCTACGTCGGCCACCTCTTCGGGCAGACCCATGCGTCCGAACGGAATCTTTCTGAGCACCTGGCTGTAGAGCGGGTCACCCGCCGTCTTCAGCGAGTCCCAGTGACCACCGGGAAATTCAATTGAACCCGGTGCAATGCAATTGACGCGTATCTTCTTGCGCGCCAGCGCCGCCGCCTGGCTCGTCGTGTAATGCATCATTGCCGCCTTGACCGCGCCGTACGCTGGCCCGCGGATCGAAGCCCGGAACCCGGCGATTGACGAAACGTTGATGATGGAACTTCCAGGCGCCTCCTCCAGCAAGGGCAGAGCTGCGCGCGAGGCGCGCACCATGGCCATGATGTCGACAGAGAGCCCTGCGGCCCAGCCCGCTTCGTCGTCGCTCATGCCGAAGCCGGACGCATTGTTGATCAGGACGTCAATGCCGCCGAGCGCGGCGCCGGCCTCGACGACGTAGCGACTGACGGCCGGGCCGTCGGCGAGGTCACAGATGCCAGCATGCGCACGGTGTCCCTTGAGCGCGATCTCGCTGCGTGCACTTTCCAGCGCTTCGGCACCACGCGCGCAGATCGAAACGTCAGCGCCCGCGCCCGCAAAGCCGAGTGCAATAGCGCGGCCTATTCCGCGGCTGCCGCCAGTGACAACGACGCGCTTGTTCGAAAAATCAAATGGCATGGTTGACCCGCCTGCGGAACTCTGAACGCGATCAGATCAGTTCAGCGTTCAGCGCAGCGAGTCGGGCAGAACCAGGACACAGTTCCGCTTCCGCCAGGCGGTTCAGCGGCGTGTCGACCGTATTCAGATGCTCGTGCAGATCGTCAGCGGCCGGATCGATATACAGCAGGCCGGTGACAATTTCTCCCCGTGCCTGCAAGGTGTGAATGTGGCTGATCGCCGCCAGTCGGTCGCCCGGGTCATAGCCATCTGCAAGTTTGCGCAGGCGCAGCAAGCTGCCGTCATGCTGGGTGATCTCGATCACTTCGCCGGGCCGGTAGTCGGCGGCGATCACCTCGCGCTTCGGCATGAAGTCGAGCCGGTTGACCGCCTCGTTGTGCTCGCGCACATGGTCATAGCTCTTGGTGCTGCCCACATGGTTATTGAACGCAACACATGGGCTGATCACGTCGATCAGGGCCGCGCCGCGGTGATTGAGCGCGCCCTTGATCAGCGGCACCAGCTGCTCCTTGTCACCCGAAAAGCTGCGCGCCACATAGGTCACGCCAAGCTGCAGGGCCAGCGAGACCATGTCGATCGGCGCGTCGCGGTTAATGGCGCCGCGCTTTGACCTGGAGCCCTGATCGGCCGTGGCGGAGAACTGCCCCTTGGTCAGCCCGTATACGCCATTGTTCTCGACGATGTAGCTCATGTTGACGCCGCGACGAATCAGATGGGCAAACTGTCCGAGTCCGATCGATGCCGAATCGCCATCACCGGACACGCCAAGATAGATCAGGTCGCGGTTGGCGAGATTGGCGCCGGTCAGCACTGAGGGCATGCGACCATGCACCGAATTGAAGCCGTGGGAATTGCCGAGGAAGTAATCCGGGGTTTTCGACGAGCATCCGATGCCGGAGAGTTTTGCCACCCGATGCGGTTCGATCGCCAGCTCCCAGCAGGCCTGGATGATGGCGGCCGAGATCGAGTCATGGCCGCAGCCGGCGCATAGCGTCGAAATCTTTCCTTCGTAGTCACGCCGGGTATAGCCGAGGCGATTGGAAGGCAGGCTTGGATGGTGCAGCTTGGGCTTGGCGAGATAGGTCATTCCGGATTCCTGCTCAGGCGACCTTGTCGCCGCGCTTGCGGCTGGTAATCGGGCGCACATTGGCACCACTGACACGCGAGCCGATCGCCTCGGCGATGAAGCGCGCCGTGATCGGCGTGCCGTCGTAGTGCAGTACCGGCACCAGCCGCGCCGGGTCGATACCGAGCTCGTTGACCAGCATCGAACGTAGCTGGGCGTCGCGGTTCTGTTCGACGACAAAAACGGATTCGTGCTCGGCGATGAATTTTTCGACCACCGCCGGGAAGGGGAAAGCTCGTACACGCATGCAATCCAGGTGCATGTCATCGCCTTCGAGCGTGGCAATCGCTTCGTTCATGGCCGGGCTGGTCGAGCCGTAGTAGATAACCCCGTGTGCCGCTTTCTGCTTCGCTTTGCGCGTCAGAGGCTGCGGCACCATCGCCCTGGCGGTCTCGAATTTACGAAGCAGCCGCTCCATGTTGTAGAGGTAATCGGGTCCGGTCTCCGAGTAACGCGCGTAGGCGTCCTTGGTCGTTCCGCGCGTGAAGTAGGCGCCCCTGCTTGCATGAGTGCCGGGCAGAGTGCGAAACGGAATGCCATCGCCGTCCACATCGAGGTAGCGTCCAAAGTCGCGACCGGCATCGAGATCCGTCTCGCTCATCACCTTGCCGCGGTCATAACGGCGCTCGTCATCCCAGGTGAGCGGGGCGCACAGGCGATGGTTCATGCCTATGTCGAGGTCCGTCATCAGGAATACCGGTGTCTGCAGTCGCTCGGCCAGATCGAGCGCGCTCGCCGCGAACTCGAAGCACTCGTGCGGGTCTTCCGGAAACAGAAGGACATGCTTGGTGTCGCCGTGCGAGGCGTAGGCGCAGGCCAGCAGATCCGACTGCTGCGTGCGCGTCGGCATGCCGGTCGAAGGACCGCCGCGCTGCACATCGATGATGAGTGCGGGCACTTCGGCAAAGTAGGCGAGTCCGATGAACTCGCTCATTAGCGAGATACCCGGCCCGGACGTGGCGGTGAAGGCCCGTGCGCCGTTCCAGCCGGCACCGATCACGATGCCGATCGACGCCAGCTCATCCTCAGCCTGCACGATCGCATACCGGTTCTTGCCACTCGCCTTGTCGACCCGCAGCTTGCCGCAATACTTCTGGAACGCCTCCGCGAGCGAAGACGAGGGCGTGATCGGGTACCAGGCGCAAACGGTCGCACCGCCGTAGACACAGCCCAGTGCAGCGGCCGCATTTCCTTCGATGAAGATGCGGTCGCCGACCGCATTGCGTCGCTCGACCCGCAGGTCAATCACACCCTCAAGGTTCCCGCGGGCGTGGTGCAGCCCGGTCATGAAGGCATCGAGATTGGGCTTGATCAGCTTGTCCTTGCCCTTGTATTGCTCACCCAACAACTGCGCGATGACTTCCGGTTCGACACCGAGCAGCGAGGCCAGTACCCCGACGTACATGATGTTCTTCAGCAGCTGCCGTTCCTTGGGATCATTGAACTTGGCGGCGGCAATGGTGGTCAGGGGCACCGGAATCGCGTTGACGTCCGGGCGGAACTTCGATGCCGGCAAGGCCCGCGCGCTGTCATACAGGACATAGCCTCCCGGCTCGATTTCGGCGAGATCGCGATCCCAGGTCTGCGGATTCATCGCCACCATGAGGTCGACGCCGCCGCGGCGTCCCAAGTGCCCAGCCTCGGTCACCCTAACTTCGTACCAAGTCGGCAGGCCCTGGATATTGGACGGGAATATGTTGCGCGGCGAAACCGGCACGCCCATGCGCAGGATGCTGCGGGCAAACATCTCGTTGGCCGAGGCCGAGCCCGAGCCATTGACGTTCGCGAACTTGACGACGAAGTCGTTGACGGCGGCGATGCGCAGTGGCTTGGTGGTGGATGCGCCCATCAGGCAGCCTCTTTCGCTCGTTCACGGCAGCCACGACCGGCGTTGGTCATGTCGAGCAGGAATTTCTGCATGTCCCAGGCGCCGGTCGGGCAGCGCTCCGCGCACAGGCCGCAATGCAGGCAGACGTCCTCATCCTTGACCATCACGCGGCCGGTCTTCAGCAGATCCGACACATACAAGGCCTGCGACGTATTCAGGGCAGGAGCACGCAGGCTCGGTCGCAGGACGTCCTCGGCAGCATTGGGAACGAAGTTGATGCAGTCGGTCGGGCAGATATCAACGCAGGCATCGCACTCAATGCACTGCGGCGCGCTGAACACGGTCTGAACATCGCAATTCAGGCAGCGTTGTGCTTCCTTCCACGCCGTGGCCGGGTCAAAGCCGAGTCTCGACCTCGACCTTGATGTTGCGCAAGCACCTGATTGACATCGCGCCAGGGAACCTTGAAGCGCGTGTCTGGAGCCACTTCATTGTCGTAGCTCCACTCATGAATTCCCATCTTCTGCGAGATCAGGGTGACCCCAGGCGCCGGTCGATTGTGCAGATCCTCGCCATGCAGCAGCTTGTCGATCGAGATCGCCGCATCATGTCCCTGGGCGACCGCCCAGATGATGTTCTTGGGACCAAGTGCCGAATCGCCGCCGAAGAAGACGTTCGGCAGCGACGTCTGCAGCGTGACTGCGTCGAGCACCGGCATGCCGTTCGCGTCGAACTGGATTCCGCAGTCGCGCTCGATCCACGGAAAGGCGTTTTCCTGGCCGACTGCAATCAGCACGGCATCGCATCCAAATTCGACTTCGGGCTCGCCGCTCGACACCAGCGAGCGCCGGCCGCGTTCGTCGTAGACCGCCTTGACCTTTTCAAACCGCATGCCGGTCAGCCGGCCGTTTTCGTGCAGGAAAGCCTTGGGCACCAGGAAGTTCAGGATCGGGATGCCTTCGTGCATCGCGTCCTCTTTTTCCCACGGCGAGGCCTTCATCTCTTCGAAGCCAGACCGCACGATCACCTTGACGTCGGCTCCGCCGAGGCGCCGCGCTGTGCGGCAGCAGTCCATCGCGGTGTTGCCGCCGCCCAGAACGATCACGCGCGAGCCGATCCGGTTGACGTGGCCGAACGACACCGAAGACAGCCAGTCGATGCCGATGTGAATCTGCGCCGCGGCCTCGCTGCGGCCGGGAAGTTCAAGGTCACGACCGCGCGGTGCGCCCGAACCAACGAACACCGCGTCGTAGTTCTCGGCCAGCAGCGACTTCATCGAATCGACGCGCTCGCCACCACGGAATTCGACCTCAAGACCCAGTACGTAGCCGGTCTCCTCGTCGATGATTTCCTCGGGCAGGCGGAAGCGCGGGATTTGCGACCGGATCATTCCGCCGGCCTTCGGATCCTGGTCAAGCACGACGACGTGATAACCGAGTGGTGCCAGATCGCGCGCCACCGTCAGCGATGCCGGGCCGGCGCCAATGCAGACAATGCGCTTGCCGTTCTTCGGCCCCCGCGCTTCTGGGCAGGCGGGCGCTGATGTCGTCCTTGAAATCGGCGGCGACTCGCTTCAACCGACAGATCGCTACGGGTTCGGGGCGCTCGGCCTGAGCCTCTTCGACCCGGCCGCGCCGGCATGCTGGTTCGCACGGTCGGTCGCAGGTGCGGCCGAGGATTCCGGGAAACACATTGGACTGCCAGTTGACCATGTAGGCGTCATCAAAGCGCCCAGCGGCGATCAGTCGGATGTACTCGGGTACAGGGGTGTGGGCCGGGCAGGCCCACTGACAGTCCACCACGCGGTGGAAGTATTCCGGCCTGCGGATGTCCGTCGGCTGCAACCTGGTCTCCTTGCAGCGAGCGCGGTCTTTGCGCGCCGCCATCTTTTCTATTCTTGTGACCGCTGCCTAACTGCCGTCATTGACGGCAGTTTGCGGGGGCAAGTGTATTCCCGCGACCTCGGCCAATACCGCGCGAGTAGCAGGGGCAGCAGATGCGCAACACAGTCTGTCAGTCGGCGTCTCGCAGTGGTAGCATCCGCGCTTCGTCCGTTCGGCCTAGTTTCAGCCTGGCCAGCATCGGACGCGACTCGACCGCAACGCGGAATCCGCAACGCGGTCGCCGGACCAGACAGGCGCTACGCTGTCCCGGGCATCTTCGACGAGAAGCTCGTTGCTGAAAGGTGGAGTTCCATGATGCGACAGTTCCAGGTCAACTCGTACCTGTTTGGGGGCAATGCGCCCTACGTCGAGGAACTTTACGAGCGCTACCTCGACAATCCAGGCTCGGTGCCGGAAAAGTGGCGCGCCTACTTTGACCAGATGCAACTGGTTCCGGCGGCCGACGGCTCGACCGCCTCGCGCGACGTTGCCCACGCGCCGATCGTTGAATCCTTCGCGCAGCGCGCCAAGGCCAATGCTTTCACGCCCAAGGTCGCCTCGAGCGATCTGTCGGTTGCCCGCAAGCAGGTTCACGTCCAGTCGATCATCGCGGCCTATCGCATCCTCGGCAATCGTTGGGCCAACCTCGATCCGCTGCAGCGGCAGGAGCGGCCGGCCATTCCGGAGCTCGAACCGGCGTTCTATGACCTGACCGAAGCCGACATGGACACCAGCTTTTCGGCGTCCAATACCTACTTCGGTGCCGAGCAGATGACGCTGCGCGAGATCATCAAGTCGCTGCGCGTCACGTACTGCGGCAGCATCGGCGCCGAATACATGCACGTGTCGGACCCGACGCAGAAGCGGTGGATCCAGCAACGGCTGGAGTCGGTCAACTCGACGCCGGCGTTCACGGTCGAGGAAAAAGTGCACATTCTCGAACGCCTGACAGCGGGGGAGGGGCTGGAGCGCTACCTGCATACCAAGTACGTCGGCCAGAAGCGTTTTTCTCTTGAGGGCGGCGAGTCCTTCATCGCCTCGATGGACGAACTGGTCCAGCGTGCCGGTGCCAGCGGCGTGCAGGAGATCGTGATCGGCATGGCGCATCGCGGGCGCCTCAACGTACTCGTCAACACGCTTGGCAAGATGCCGTCCGACCTGTTTGCCGAGTTCGAAGGCAAGCATGGCTCTGATCTGCCGGCCGGGGATGTCAAGTACCACATGGGATTTTCCAGTGACATCACGACGCCAGGCGGGCCGGTGCATCTGTCGCTCGCGTTCAATCCATCGCATCTCGAAATCGTTAATCCAGTCGTCGAAGGCTCGGTGCGTGCGCGGCAGGAGCGGCGAGGCGATCGCGACGGCGACCAGGTCCTGCCGGTGCTGGTGCACGGCGACGCGGCATTTGCCGGTCAGGGCGTTGTCATGGAAACGCTGACGCTGGCGCAGACACGCGGCTACGGGACCGGCGGAACAGTTCACATGGTGATCAACAACCAGATCGGTTTCACGACGTCGGATCCACGTGACTCCCGATCCACCCTGTATTGCACCGACGTCGTGAAGATGATCGAAACGCCGGTGTTCCATGTGAACGGTGATGACCCGGAAGCGGTCGTCATGGTCACCCAGCTCGCGATGGACTACCGGCAGGAGTTCAACCAGGATGTCGTGATCGATATCGTCTGCTTTCGCAAGCTCGGCCACAACGAGCAGGACACACCGGCAGTCACGCAGCCGCTTATGTACAAGAAGATTGCCCAGCACCCGGGCACGCGCAAGCTGTACGCCGACAAGCTAGTTACTCAGGGCACGATCGGTGCGGATGTGCCGGACCAGATGGTCAAGGCGTTTCGTGCGGCGATGGACGAGGGCGTGACCACGTCGGACCCGGTGCTGACGAATTACAAGAGCCAATATGCGGTCGACTGGTCGCCTTTCCTCAATCGCAAGTGGACCGATCACGCGGACACCGCCGTGCCCCTGGCCGAGCTCAAGCGCCTGGGTCAGCGCATCACGACGATTCCACCCAATTTCAAGGTTCACCCGCTGGTCGAGAAGGTCATCGCCGATCGTCGCGCGATGGCGGAGGGCAAGGCGCCGCTCGACTGGGGCATGGGTGAGCACCTCGCCTACGCCTCCCTGGTCGCCAGTGGCTATGCGGTCCGCATCACTGGCCAGGACTCGGGCCGCGGCACCTTCACTCACCGGCATGCAGTTCTGCATGACCAGAACCGGGAGAAGTGGGATGAGGGCACCTACATTCCACTGCAGCACGTGTCGGAAAAGCAGGCGCCGTTCACGGTCATCGATTCGGTGCTGTCTGAAGAAGCCGTGCTGGCCTTCGAGTACGGATTTTCCAGCGCCGAACCGAATGCGTTGATTGTCTGGGAGGCGCAGTTCGGCGATTTCGTCAACGGTGCGCAGGTCGTGATCGACCAGTTCATTTCCTCGGGCGAGGTCAAGTGGGGACGCCAGTCGGGGCTGACGCTGCTGCTGCCGCACGGCTATGAAGGGCAGGGACCCGAGCATTCCTCGGCGCGGCTGGAGCGCTTCCTCCAGCTCGCAGCCGACAACAACATGCAGGTGGTGCAGCCGACCACCGCGGCTCAGATCTTTCACCTGCTGCGGCGGCAGATGATTCGCCTGTTCCGCAAACCATTGGTGGTGATGACGCCGAAGTCACTGCTGCGGAACAAGGATGCGAGCTCGGATCTGGCGGAGCTGGCCAAGGGCGAATTCCAGACCGTGCTTCCGGAACGCGATCCGACAATCGACGCCAAGAAGGTCAAACGCGTGATCCTGTGTTCGGGCAAGGTCTATTACGACCTTGCGCACGCGCGCCGTGAACGTCAGGACAAGGACACGGCGATTCTGCGCATAGAGCAGCTTTACCCGTTCCCGCACAAGGCACTGATCACCGAACTGAAGAAGTATCCCGCGGCAGCGGAACTGGTCTGGAGTCAGGACGAGGCCGCCAACCAGGGCCCGTGGTTCTATGTTCAGCATCACCTACTCGAAGCCATGGTCGAGGGCCAGAAACTTGCCTATGCGGGGCGGCCAGCGTCGGCCTCGCCGGCGGTTGGCTACTTCGCCAAGCACCTTGAGCAGCAAAAGGCGCTGCTGGACACCGCCTTCGGCAAGTTCAAAGGTCTTGTATTGAACAAGTAGTCACGGTCCGGACGCACGGGTGCTCCGGTCGTGACCGGCTCCGCTGCAGCGAACGCCGTGCGTCGCTGAGCTCTGCCTGAACGAACTATCGGAAAGACCATCATGGCAATGGTTGAAGTCAAGGTTCCACAGCTGTCCGAGTCGGTTTCCGAGGCAACCCTGCTGCAGTGGAAGAAGCAGGCTGGGCAGTCGGTAGCGATCGACGAGATCCTGATCGAGGTCGAAACGGACAAGGTGGTGCTGGAAGTGCCGGCGCCCGCCGCCGGTGTCCTTGCGACCATCGTTAGGGAGAACGGCGCAACGGTGACTTCGGGCGATGTGCTCGCCATGATCGACACGGAAGGCAAGGCTTCGGCGCAGCCCGCCGCGACGGGTACGGCTCCAGTACCAGCCCCCACTTCGCCGGCCGTTTCCAGATCCGCGGTGGCGATGCCTGCCGCGGCAAAGATGATGGCCGATGCCGGCCTGGCGGCCGGCCAGGTCGCAGGCACGGGCAAGGATGGCCGCATTACCAAGGGAGACGTTGTCGGAGCGCTCGAGGGCGCGGCGCGTGCCGCCCCGCTTCCTGCCCCGGCCGTTGCGGCGGCAAGGCCTGCGTTGCCCGAGGTCAAGGCGCCGATCGACATGAGCGCTCTGGCCGGTCGGCCAGAGCAGCGAGTGCCGATGTCACGTCTGCGCCAGCGCATCGCCGAGCGCCTCGTGCAGTCGCAGTCGACCGCGGCGATCCTGACCACGTTCAACGAAGTCAACATGCAGCCGGTCATGGACCTGCGTGCGCGCTACAAGGACAAGTTCGAGAAGGAGCACGGGGTAAAGCTCGGGTTCATGTCCTTCTTCCTCAAGGCGGCGGTGGCCGCGCTGAAGAAATACCCGGTGGTCAACGCCTCGGTCGACGGCAATGACCTCGTCTATCACGGCTATTTCGATATCGGAGTGGCAGTCGGCAGCCCGCGCGGCCTGGTCGTACCTGTGCTGCGCGACGTCGACCAGCTCACTTTCGCCGAAATCGAAAAGAAGATCGCGGACTTTGGCAAGCGCGCCGGAGACGGCAAGCTCGGGCTCGAGGAACTGACCGGCGGCACCTTTTCGATTTCCAATGGCGGCGTGTTCGGATCCATGCTTTCGACACCGATCATCAATCCGCCGCAAAGCGCAATCCTCGGCATCCACGCAACCAAGGACCGGGCGGTGGTCGAGAACGGCCAGATCGTGATCCGGCCGATGAACTATCTGGCGCTTTCGTATGACCACCGCATCATCGACGGCCGGGAAGCCGTGCTCTCACTGGTGACCATGAAGGAAGCACTCGAGGATCCGGCTCGTCTGCTGCTGGAACTCTGATCAATGTGCAAGGAAACGGAACTGCCGACATGAGCACCGCAGACGAATTGAAGAAGCTGCACGATCTGCTGCAGGCGGGCGCGCTTTCGCAGTCCGAGTTCGACTCTGCCAAAGCTCGCCTGCTGTCAGCGTCGTCTGCACCGGGCGCCTCGCTCGCGATCAACCGCCTGCGTCTGTCGGGCAGCGACAAATGGATTGCCGGAGTCTGCGGCGGCATCGCGGATATCACCGGCGTGGAGTCGTGGCTGTGGCGCCTGGTATTCGTACTTGGGCTGATGGCAGGCGGAGTCACGGCGGTGCTGTATCTCGTACTGTGGATCTTCGTGCCGCGCAGCGGCACCTAGCCCTGCGATAGGACGCGGCGGAAACTACGCACATGACCAAGTCACCTGATGTCGCCAAACCCTTCGATGTTGTAGTGATCGGCGCGGGGCCGGGCGGCTACATCGCTGCCATTCGCGCGGCCCAGCTTGGGCTGGCCACCGCTTGTATCGACGAGTGGACGAACGAAAAGGGCGGACCAGCGCCCGGCGGCACCTGCACCAATGTTGGGTGCATTCCATCAAAGGCCCTGTTGCAGTCTTCCGAGAATTTCGAGCACGCCGGCCATCATTTCGCCGACCACGGCATTGAAGTCAAGGGGCTTGCTCTCGACCTGCCGCGCATGCTGAAGCGCAAGGACGCGGTCGTGAAGCAGAACAACGACGGCATCCTGTATCTCTTCAAGAAGAACAAGGTCAGCTTCTTCCACGGTCGCGGCAGCCTCAGTGCCAAATCAGCCGACGGCTATGAGATCACGGTCGGTGCACCCGCCAGTGAAACCCTGAGCGCGAAGCATGTCATTGTCGCGACCGGCTCAAACGCACGTGCCTTGCCGGGCGCAGCTTTCGACGAAAAGCAGATACTTTCCAACGACGGCGCCTTGACGATTGCCGAGGTTCCCAAGCGACTTGGTGTGGTTGGGGCCGGGGTCATCGGCCTCGAGATGGGCTCGGTGTGGCGGCGACTCGGCGCCGGGGTGACGGTGCTCGAGGCGCTGCCCGCATTCCTCGGCACAGTCGACGATCAGATCGCCAGGGAAGCCCAGAAGGCATTCTCCAGGCAAGGCCTGAAGATGCAGTTTGGCGTGACGATCGACTCAGTCAAGACCGACAGAAATGGCGTGACGGTTGAATATGCGGACGACAAGGGAGCACGGCAGTCACTCGCGGTTGACAAGCTGATCGTTTCGATCGGCCGCGTTCCGAACACGGTCGGGCTTGGCGCGGAAGCCTTGGGCCTGGCGCTTGATGAGCGCGGCTTCGTTATTGTCGATGAAAACTGCCGAACCAACCTCGCGAACGTCTGGGCGGTGGGCGACGTAGTGCGCGGCCCGATGCTGGCGCACAAGGCGGAGGAAGAGGGTGTTGCCGTGGCCGAACGAATCGTCGGGCAGCACGGACATGTGAACTTCAATACGATCCCGTGGGTGATCTACACCTCGCCCGAGATCGCCTGGGTCGGGCAGACCGAACAGCAGCTGAAAGCCGAGGGGCGTAGCTACAGGACCGGCACTTTTCCGTTCGCCGCCAACGGCCGCGCGCGGGCGCTGGGCGACACGACCGGCATGGTGAAGTTCATTGCCGATGCAAAGACCGACGAGATCCTCGGCGTCCACATAGTCGGTCCGCAGGCTTCGGAGCTGATTGCCGAGGCCGTCGTGGCGATGGAATTCCGCGCCTCATCGGAGGACATTGCGCGTATCTGCCATGCTCATCCGTCCCTGTCGGAAGCGACCAAGGAAGCGGCGCTTGCAGTCGACAAGAGGTCCCTCAATTTCTAGCCTCGGCGATCCGTGATTCGTTGAAGGCGTCCCGCCGATCACGTCGCCTTGTCGTTCCGAACCCATCTCGATGCTGCGCTAGAACACCGCGGCTACCGCCTTGATGCCTCGCAGGCCGCGGCCGCAGATCGCCTGCAGCGGCTCAATGAGGAATGGGTTGCGTACAAAGCCCAACGCTCCAATGCGCTGAAGAAGCTGCTCGCGCGGCCGCCAGTTCCGCGTGGTGTCTACCTGTGGGGCGGTGTGGGCCGCGGGAAAAGCTTTCTGATGGACGTCTTTTTCGCGGCGGTGCCCGTGATCCGCAAGGCCCGGGTGCACTTTCACGAGTTCATGCGCGCCGTGCACCGCGAACTTGATGAGGTCAAGGGCATGGCTGAGCCGCTCGATGAAGTCGCAGCGCGCATTGCACGCCGCCATCGACTGATCTGTTTCGATGAGTTTCACGTCTCGGACATAGCCGACGCGATGATCCTGCACCGCCTGCTGACACGGCTGTTCGAACTGAACATCGGCTTTGCGATGACATCGAACTACGCGCCGGATGCACTGTATCCGGACGGCCTTCATCGCGACCGCCTGCTACCTGCGATCGAGCTTCTTGAACGCCAGCTCGATGTGCTTCAGGTCGATGGCGGAATCGATTATCGACAGCAGGCGATGGAGCGCGTGCGGGCCTACCTTTGGCCCTGGGGCGCCGAGGCTGAGCGCGAACTCAGTGCTGCCTTCGAGCGGATCGCCGAGAGTGAGGATGACGATCCGACCCTGACCATTGAAGAGCGCCAGATCCGCGCTCGCCGACGGGCTGGCGGAGTCGTCTGGTTCGATTTTGCAGTGCTCTGTGGAGGACCACGTTCGCAAAATGACTATCTTGAGCTGGCCGCGCGCTTCCATACCGTTCTGATATCGAACGTTCCGCGCATGTCAGCGGGTCAGGCGTCCGAGGCGCGTCGCTTCACCTGGCTGGTTGACGTGCTTTACGACCACCGGATCAAGCTGTTGGTATCGGCCGAGGTGCCAGCCGCCGAGCTTTATACAGCGGGCGCGCTGGCGCAGGAATTTCTGCGAACGGCTTCGCGCCTGGCCGAGATGCAATCGCGTGAATATCTCGATGCGCCGCGACGCGCGTTGGCCAGTGTGTGAGCGGAAGTAGGCGAATTCGACTGCTCGCGCGTTGAATATCCATGCGGAAAGCCTGCCTTCTACTTGTGAGCCTGCTGACTTGTGCCGCGGACGCGTCCGATTTCGGAACGCGCTTCGCTCCCGGCACGATCACGACGCGCGAACAGGCAAAGGCTGCGCTGGCAGCGGCCAAGGCTGAAGAACAGCAGATCGAGAAAACATTCAAGGCTCGCGAAGCCGAGTGTTATCAGTCAATACTGGTCAACGATTGCCGCGAACGCGCGCGGCGAGAACACGAACTGGCACGGCGCGAAGTGCGCCGGGTGGAAGTCGATGCGCATGATGTCGAACGGCAGCTTGATGCCGAGGAGCGCGCCCGGCGCAAGGCCGATGAGGCAGCGAAGTCTGCGGGCCAGGACAAGAAGAACCAGGACAAGCCCGGTATCGGCGGGGGTGCGGCGGTACCGGCAACTGACGGCGCCAAACAGGGCCGCGACATCTCGCCGGACGAGGCGGCGCGCAATCGAGCTCAACTCGAGGAACGGGAACGCAAGTATCAGGCGCAGGAGGCCGCTCGTCCGGCGAAAGCGGCCGAGCGCGCGAGCAGTGCAGCCGAGCAGAAAGAGAAGCAGGCGCAGGCTGCCGAACACGCCAAGAAGAGCGAGGAAGAACGCATCAAGCGCGAGGCCCGACGCGCGCAGCGCCAGAAGGAACTTGAGAAAAAGGAAGCCCTGCGCGAATCGGTCCGCAAGAAGGCCGAGGAAGAGGCGGCGGGCGCCACCGGAAACTGAAGACTCGTGCCGCTACGCTCGGACCGGTTTCGGCGGCTCGAGCTTGATGATGGCCATGGACAGGTTGTCGCCGCGCGTTTCGGCCCGTTCGCGCGCCAGTTCCATCAATCTTTCCGATGCTTCACGCGGTGTCATCGAGTACAGGATCTCTGCCAGTTCGTCGTCCTCGAAGTAGGCCCAAAGGCCGTCGCTCGACAACAGAAAAACATCACCAGCCTGCAGGTTTTCTTCCTCGCCGATCACCACCCGCGGTTTCTTGTTGATGCCGAGCGCGCTGACCAAGATGTTCTTGTAGCGGCTGGCGGCAAGCTCCGCGTCTTCCGTCCGACCCTCAAGACGCAGCTGCTCGGCGTAGGTGTGGTCCTCGGTGCGGTGAATCAGCCTGCCGGCGCGAAAAAAGTACAGTCGGCTGTCGCCGGCGTGCGCCCAGATTGCGTAGGTCTTGCGAATGATCAGCGCACACAAGGTGCTGTGAGGTTCCTTTTCGGCCGAGATCGCGGTCAGGCGGATCACCGTGTGAGCTTCGGCGGCCAGATGCAGCAACATGTCGCGGAACGTGGAGTCCCGCTCGGTCATGTCGGTAAACAGATTCTCGGCGGTCGAGATGACCTGATCAGCGGCGAGGCGGCCGCCGGTTCGCCCACCCATGCCATCGGCCACGATCGCAAGCATGGCGCCAGGATTGCGCGGGCTTGTGATGATCGCGACGCGATCCTGCTGCTCTAGCCGGTCACCGATGTGCTGGGCGACACAGGCGTTGACTTGGAAGCTCGTCACGCGCGTCAGATGAGGTTTCAAAGAAGTCTATCATCGGCGCTGGTCTGCTTCTCCTACGAGCAGGTACGGCGCGTTTTTCCGGCCCAGTTCTCTGCTTTGTCGCACGCCATGGAACAGGAAGACATCAAGCGGCGCCTGATTGAACTGCAGATCGAGCATCGCGACCTCGATGAGGCCATCGCCCGCCTGTCAAGCCAGCCCGGTGTCGACGAACTGGCGCTGCGCCGCATGAAGAAGCGAAAACTGCAGATCAAGGACGCGGTCCAGCTGCTGGAAATGAGCCTCGTGCCGGATATTCCGGCGTGACGCGAACGACCGCGCCCGATTCAACTTCCGTGCGCGCAGCGATCAGCGCTGCCTTCGAGCGCGGCGGAGCGCTTGATCGCGCAACTACCGGCTTTGTGCCACGCCCGTCCCAACAGGCAATGGGGCTGGCTGTCTACGAAGCGATAGCACAGGGTGGCACCCTGGTCGCCGAGGCCGGCACCGGCACCGGCAAGACCTATGCATACCTCGTACCAGCATTGCTTGCGGGTGGAAAGCTGCTGATTTCCACGGGTACCAAGCCGCTGCAGGACCAGCTGTTTTCAAAGGACCTCCCGGCTGTCATGCGGGCGCTGAGGATCAGTGCGGCGACCGCGCTGCTCAAGGGTCGTCAAAACTATCTCTGCCTGCACCGGCTGGACCGCACCGCTGCTGAGGGCATGTTGTCTTCGCGTGACGACGTGCGCTACCTCGCGGCAATTTCGCGCTTTGCTCGCCTAACGCTCAGCGGTGATCGTGCCGAGCTCGGCGAGGTACCCGAACAAGCTTCGGTCTGGCCGCTGGTGACCTCGACCCGCGACAATTGCCTCGGTGCCGAGTGCCCGCGCTTCGGTGACTGCTTCGTCTACAAGGCGCGGCGCGATGCGCAGGCCGCGGACGTCGTGGTCGTCAACCATCATCTGTTCATGGCCGATCTCGCTCTGCGTGACGATGCAATTCGCGATTTTCTGCCGGCCGTGGACACGGTCATCCTCGATGAAGCACATCAGTTGCCCGAGGTTGCAGCGGAATTCTTCGGATCCTCGATGACGCTTGCACAGGCACTGGAACTTGCCCGCGACGCCCGTGTACTCGGGCTGGCTCGAGCGGCCGACGGCGCGCCCTGGGCGCAACTGGCAAGCCAATGCGAGCGCACTGCGCGCGACCTGCGTTTGAACCTGAGTGAAATCGGCCTGCAATCGGGAGCGCGCGTTCCGCTGGCGCGGCTCAAACAGCGGCCGCAGTTGGCGGATCGACTCGCTGCGTCCGGGCAGGCGGTCGGAGAGCTGCTGCGCGCACTCGAGGTCAATCGCGGCCGCGATGCCGACCTTGACCTGCTGATTGGGCGCGCGGACCAACTCGGGCGCTCGCTAGAGAGCTGGCAATCGGCGGTCGCCAAAGACGATGACGATGATGCGGTCGAAGCAGAACCGGAGGAGACGCCGGTGGTGCGATGGATCGGCGTTTCGCAGCACGGTGCGCAATTCAATCAAACTCCATTGGCGCCGGGACTGGCGATCGCGCGGGCGCGGGCGCAACAGCCTCAGGCCTGGATCCTGACCTCCGCGACACTGACCAGCGGCGGCCGTTTCGACCATGCACTGAACGAGCTTGGCTTGAGCGACGCGACTACCGCGCACTGGGACAGTCCATTTGACTTTTCGCGGCAGGCCCTGCTGTACCTGCCATTGGACATGCCGTCACCTGCGGACGCCGACTTTCCTGAGCGGGTCGCGGAAGTGGCCTGGCCGCTGATACGAGCCAATGGCGGGCGGGCCTTCGTGCTTTGCACGACCCTGCGCGCGGTGGATCGCGTGGCCGAGCGGCTGCGGGCGCTGATCACGGGCGAGAACCTGGATCTTCCGTTGCTGGTACAAGGGAGCAGCTCGCGACGCAGCCTGATCGACGCGTTTCGGGCCTCGGGCAGGGCGGTGCTGGTGGGCAGCATCAGTTTCTGGGAAGGCATAGACATTCGCGGCGAATCCCTGTCGCTGGTCGTGATCGACAAGCTGCCGTTTGCGCCGCCCGACGATCCGGTCGTCGAAGCGCGAATCCGCCTGTTACGCCGCCAGGGGCGCAATCCGTTCAACGATTTCCAGTTACCGCAGGCTGTCGTTCTGCTGAAGCAGGGCGCGGGACGACTGATTCGGGACGAGCACGACCGTGGTGTGCTGGTCATTCTCGACGAACGAATTCTGTCGAAGTCCTACGGCAAGACGGTGCTGGCGAGCTTGCCGCCGTTTGCGCGTACCCGCATCGAATCGGAGGCGGTCGAATTTCTGACGCGCAGGCGCGAGCCCGTAACCTGACGCGAAGCCTTGGCTGATAGATCGCTACTTCTTGCTGGCCAGGTAGGTGTTCTTCGGGAAGTTGACTGCAAGCACGCGTTCGGCGTCCACCTGCAGGTCCCACATTTCCAGTGCCGAAAACGACCGCGCAATCAACTCCAGCGCGTCTTCAACGACGGCCGTGTGCTGAAAGTCCCGCACTACAACCTGCGCGCGCTGGATCGCCGCAACATAGGCCTTGCGCGCGAAGTAGAACTTGGCGACGTTCAGCTCGGAGCGCGCCTGGGCAGTAATCAGATAGCGCATCCGTGCACGAGCGTCCTCGGCGTATTTGCTTTCCGGGTAGCGCGTCACCAGTTCGCGAAACGAGTCGTAGGCCTCGCGTGCCGCCTTGGCATCCCGATCGGAAATGTCCTGGGTCGTGAATCGCCCGAGCAGGCCGAGATCTTCGTTGAAGTTCGAGATCCCCTTGAGGTAATACATGTAGTCGACGTTCGGATTGTTCGGGTACTGGCGGATGAAGCGATCCGCGGTCGTGATCGCCTGCGCAGTCTCGCCTTCCTTGTAGTAGGTGTAGGCGATCTCCATCAGCGCCTGCTGCGCATGTCGGCTGAATGGGTAGCGCACTTCAAGCTTCTGGTACAGCTCGCGCGCCCTTTTCCAGTTACTGCTTTGCATTTCGGCGCGGGCCTCCGCGTACAATTTGTCCGCGTCCCACTTGGCCGTGTCGTCCTTGCCAAAGTCGATGCCCAGCCAGCTGCATCCGCCGAGCCCGAGCGTCAAGGCAAGCAGTCCTAAAACCAATAACTGCCGCACGCGCTTCCGCGCAGCGATGAAGCGTACGGCCTGAAGTTCGAATTCCACGTCCCTTGCCCTCTGACCCGTTGCCCTCTGGTCCGCCGCGAAGTATACGTTTCCCAATGCACCATTCGAGCGCTCCGGCCGACCGCCTGGAGGACGATGATGACGATGCGGGCGGAAGCGTCACGAGCGCGCGTCAGACCTTCCGGGTAGACGCGAGCCTTGCCGGTGAGCGCCTCGACAAGGCCCTCGCTGCCTGGCTGCCGGCGCTGTCGCGCAGCCGCCTGAAACAGTGGATCGAGGTGGGCGCAGTGTCCATCGAAGGTCGCGCGGTAAAGCCGCGCCACGCGCTGGTCCAGGGCGAATTGGTCGAGGTCATTGCGCAGCCTGCCCCGGAAGCTTCGGCTTTCGTCGCTGAGCCTATCCCTCTGTCGATTGTTCATGAAGACGCGAGCCTGATCGTCATCGACAAACCGCCCGGACTGGTTGTGCATCCTGCGGCTGGACATTGGTCCGGCACGCTGTTGAATGGCCTGCTTGCATACGCGCCTGAACTGACGCGCTTGCCACGTGCTGGCATCGTGCATCGACTGGACGCGGAGACTTCGGGTCTGCTGGTGGTGGCCCGCACGCTCGAAGCGCAGACCGACCTGGTGCGCCAATTGCAGGAACGCACGGTGGTCCGCGAATACTGGGCCCTCGTGCTGGGAGCGACCCCCGCAAGCGGCACGATCGATGTCCCGATCGGGCGGGATCGGCGCGATCCGCGCCGGTTCAGGGCCGGCGGCAGTACAAGCGCGAAACCCGCGCGAACCCATTACACGCGGATCGCCGCGGTAACGATCGACAAGGTGACCGTGTCCTGGCTCGCTTGCCGCCTGGAAACCGGTCGGACCCATCAGATCCGGGTTCATCTTGAACACATTGGCCATCCGCTCCTCGGCGATCCGGTCTACCGGCGCGGATTGCCTGCACGCGATCCGGAAAAGGCCTGGACCCGATTCGGACGGCAGGCCCTGCATGCCCGGCGCCTTGGACTGGTCCATCCGTCAACACGCAAACATATGGAATGGCGACGGCCGCCGCCGCAGGACATGCTGGAATTGATGAGTTCGCTGGGATTGCGACCGGGGACCAATTCGCATGACGGGGATTGATAGATGGACCTGATCGATCCCGACTGGATACTGCCCGCGTGGCCGGCACCGCGATCAGTGCACGCGCTGATAACGACCCGCAGCGGAGGCGTTTCACAGGGCCGTTATGCGACTCCGGACGGCGCTGGTGGCATGAATCTTGGATACGGATCGCAGGATTCGGTCGCCGCGATTACCGAGAACCGTGCCCGACTGCGCGCCGTGCTGCCGGCAGAACCGCGCTGGCTGGCTCAAGTCCATGGCGCCACCGTGGTTGACGCCGCCTCCGTGGGTGATCCCGTGCACGCCGATGCTGCCTGGACGGTTGAGCGCGGAGTCGTGGCAGCAGTTCTGGTTGCTGACTGCATGCCAGTTCTGCTCGCTGACTCGGGAGCGCGTTGTGTTGGCGTCGCGCATGCCGGCTGGCGCGGCCTGGCTGCGGGCGTGATTCAGGCGACGGCCGCCGCGATGCGCAAACGCATTGGCGATCCGGAGGCGAAGTTGCTTGCTTACCTCGGACCCAGTATCGGACCGAATTACTTCGAGGTTGGGACCGAAGTGCTGCACGCCATGCAACAGCGCCTTCCTGAGGCGAGCGCAGCATTCGCCCCGGCGGGTTCCGGCAAGTTCCTTGCAGATTTGCCGGCGCTGGGGCGACAGGCCTTGGCCAAGGCGGGAGTGGATGCTGTCTATGGCGACCGGGCTTGCACCTTCGGTGAGCCTGCGCGTTTTTACAGCTTCAGGCGTGACCGGGTGACCGGCCGCCACGCCGCGCTGATCTGGCTGTCGGATGAGGGCTGAAGTCCAGCATCTGGACTTCAGCGCCGGGGACCGGTTGCCGGAATCCGACTCGATTGGCAGGCGAAGGATCTCAAGTTGCGTTTGACCCGCGCTCGCGGGCTGTGGAGAATCCGTGACAGGCGCCTGCAGTGTCTTCGTCACCGATTCCGCGCCGGCAAGGGGACGTTCCATGGCAAGCAACAAATCCAAGCAGCCGAACGGCGTGAAATCTCCGCGCGCCGCCACTTCAGTTACCCGTCGACGAGCGCCGGCCAAGTTGAAGTCAACGCCCAAGGTGCAGCGTACTTCCAAGCCAGCTGACGTGAAGCACGCCTCTTCCTTGCCGGGATTACAGGCTGTGGCATCGACAGGCCATCCAACGCCGATCGCGGCCGAAGGCTTGTTCGGCATGCAGCAGGAATACATGCAGCGGCTGGGATCGCTGTGGTCAAATTTCTTCGGCAGTTCCGAGAAACCCGAGGAGCCGATTGCCGATCCACGATTCGCCGATCCGGCCTGGCAGGGGAATCCGCTCGCGGCGTTCTATGCACGGGCCTATTTGCTGAATTCGGAGTTCATGACGCGCATGGCGGATTCGGTGAAGTTGGATCCGCACGCGCAGCGGCGCCTGAGATTTGCCGTGTCGCAGTGCGTTGACGCTGCTTCGCCCTCGAACTATCTCGCGACCAATCCGGCGCGCGCAGCAACGACTGCTGGAATCGGGCGGTGCGAGCCTGCGCGCCGGCATCGAGAATCTCCTCGGTGACATCGCCAAGGGCAAGATCACGCAGACCGACGAGAGCGCGTTCGAGGTTGGGACCAACGTCGCCACCAGCGAGGGTATGGTGGTGTTCGAGAACGCACCTGTTCCAGCTGATCCAGTACGAGCCTGCGACAGCCAAGGTCTATTCACGGCCGTTTCTGATGATCCCGCCGTGCATCAACAAGTTCTACATCCTCGATCTGCAGCCCGAAAATTCGTTCGTTCGCTACTCGGTCGAGCAGGGCCATACCGTATTTCTGGTGTCTTGGAAGAATCCGCACGAACCCGAGGCGAAGCTGACCTGGGACGATTACCTTGAGGATGGTGCCATCAAGGCGATCCACGTCACACAGGAGATCAGCGGCAGCCGGCAGGTAAATGCGCTGGGGTTCTGCGTCGGCGGAACCCTGATCTGCAACGCTCTTGCCGTCATGTATGCGCGTGGCGAACAGCCGATCGCCAGCCTGACCCTGCTGACGGCTTTGCTCGACTTCGAAGACGCCGGCGTGCTCGACATCTTCATCGACGAAGCTCACGTGAAGATGCGGGAAGGGCAGCTCGGCACGGGGAGGTCTGATGCCCGGGCGCGATCTTGCCAACACGTTTTCCAGCCTGCGCGCCAATGACCTGGTCTGGAACTACGTTGTCAGCAACTACCTTGAGGGCAAGGCGCCGCCGGCGTTTGACCTCTTGTACTGGAACGGTGACAGCACCAACCTGCCAGGGCCGATGTACACCTGGTACCTGCGCAACATGTATCTGGAAAACAATCTCCGGATCCCGGGCAAGCTGAAATGCTGTGGGCAGGCAGTCGACCTGAATCAGATTCGTGTGCCGACCTATGTATTCGCTGCGCGCGAAGACCACATCGTTCCGTGGAAAGCCGCGTACGCCTCTGCCCGGCTGTTGCCGGGTGACAAGAAGGACGGGGTGCGGTTTGTACTGGGCGCCAGTGGACACATCGCCGGAACGATCAATCCGTCTACGAAGAACAAGCGCAGCCACTGGATCGGCGGGCACGGTCATCCCGCGAATTCGGATGCCTGGTTGCATGGTGCCACCGAATACCCCGGCAGCTGGTGGCCAGACTGGAGTCGATGGCTCGCTGCATACGGAGGTGCCCATGTCGCCGCACCTCGCAAGTACGGCAGTGCGAAGTACAAACCGATTGAGCCGGCGCCCGGCCGCTACGTGCGCGAGAAAGCCTAGGAGAAAATCATGTCGGATGCAGTGATTGTCGCGGCCGCGAGGACCGCGATCGGAAAGTTCGGCGGCGCGCTCGCCAAAGTGCCGGCGCCGGAGCTCGGCGCTGTCGTCATCAAGGAAGTCCTGCGTCGCTCGGGTGTTCCACCAGAGCGGGTGGACGAGGTCATCCTGGGCCAGGTCCTGACAGCGCGGCAGCGGCCAGAATCCGGCGCGTCAGGCGGCCATCAAGGCCGGCCTGCCGGTCATCCATCCCGGCCATGACGATCAACAAGGTCTGCGGCTCGGGACTCAAGGCGGTGATGCTGGCTGCGCAATCGATCGCGCATGGCGATGCGGAGATCGTGATCGCTGGCGGCCAGGAGAACATGAGCGCATCGCCGCACGTGATGCTTGGTTCGCGCGATGGATTCCGCATGGGCGACGCCAAGATCATCGACAGCATGATCGTTGATGGCCTGTGGGACGTTTACAACCAGTACCACATGGGCATCACGGCAGAAAACGTCGCGAAGAAATACTCGATCGACCGCCCCGCCCAGGACGCGCTTGCCTTGGGCTCGCAACAGAAGGCCGCTGCGGCGCAGGACGCCGGGCGTTTCAAGGACGAGATCGTGGCCGTGATGATCCCGCAGCGCAAGGGCGACCCGATCGCATTCGATCAGGACGAATTCGTGAATCGGAAGACCAATGCGGAGGCTCTGGCCGGACTGAAGCCTGCGTTCGACAAGCAGGGCAGCGTGACCGCGGGCAATGCCTCGGGTCTGAATGATGGTGCGGCCGCAGTGCTGGTGATGTCGGCCGCGCGCGCCAAGGCGCTCGGGCTGACGCCGCTGGCGACGATAAAGAGTTTTGCGTCGGCGGGTGTCGATCCTTCGCTGATGGGAATGGGGCCGGCACCGGCGTCGCGTAAAGCGCTCGAGAAGGCCGGCTGGAAGGCAGCCGACCTTGAAGTGATTGAGCTCAACGAAGCATTTGCGGCGCAGGCCTGCGCGGTCAACAAGGATCTCGGCTGGGATCAGGAACCGCTGCGCAGCAGGATCAATGTCAACGGCGGCGCGATTGCACTCGGGCATCCGATCGGCGCGTCTGGATGCAGGGTGCTGGTCACGCTGCTCCACGAGATGAAGCGTCGCAATGCGAAGAAGGGGCTGGCGGCACTGTGCATCGGTGGCGGCATGGGTGTGGCGTTGACCGTCGAACGATGAGCATGACTGCGTGAAGCCGATGCGGCGAAAGCGCGCAAGAACGACAGAGTTCAACTCATGGAGACAGGGTAATGACCAAACTTGCATATGTAACCGGCGGCATGGGCGGCATCGGGACGGCGATCTGCCAACGGCTGCACAAGGAAGGCTTCAAGGTCATCGCCGGCTGCGGACCGAGCCGTGATCATGCAAAGTGGCTGGGTGAGCAGAAGGCGCTCGGCTTTTCGTTTCATGCATCGGTCGGCAATGTCGGCGACTGGCAGTCCACGGTCGACGCCTTTACGAAGGCAACGGCCGAGCACGGCACCATCGACGTGCTCGTCAACAATGCCGGCATCACTCGCGACCGCATGTTTCTGAAGATGACGCCGGACGACTGGAAGGCCGTCATCGACACCAACCTGAACTCGATGTTCAACGTCACCAAGCAGGTGGTGCCGGGCATGGTGGAAAAGGGCTGGGGCCGCATTGTCCAGATCAGTTCTGTCAATGGCGAAAAGGGGCAGGCCGGACAGACCAACTACTCGGCCGCCAAGGCCGGCATGCATGGCTTCACGATGGCGCTGGCGCTCGAGATGGCCAGCAAGGGCGTGACCGTCAACACCGTCAGCCCGGGTTACATCGGTACCGAAATGGTGCGCGCAATCCGGCCCGATGTACTCGAGAAGATCGTCGCAACCATTCCGGTCAAACGCCTCGGCACGCCCGAGGAGATCGGCTCGATCGTCGCCTGGCTCGCCGGTGAGGACTCGGGCTTTACCACCGGCGCCGACTTCTCGTGCAATGGCGGCCTGCACATGGGCTGAGGGCGGGATTTCGATGAATGCGCCTGCGCGCATTCATCGCCGTCCGAAGCGGCGCGGCCTGCAAGCCGCGCAGTGGGGCCGAGCGAGCAGTTCAAGCGGCGCGTAACGGCGCAAGCGCGAGCGAGGCAGGGCGTTGAGTCCCCGGCAGCCGCCGCAGCGAGGCGGCTGCCAAATGCGAGGACCGATCGGATCAAGGCGTGTACTGGCGATCCCTTGGAACGTTTACGAAGCTCGTCGTGCCTGGCGTCCGCCAGCGCAGCCGAGCGATTGCGCCGCCGGTGTTGTCAAAGTACTCGACGACAATCGCAAGCTTCTGCCCGGCCTCAAGATTGATGTCCGCAGTCGTGTCAGTTGTCGATCCATGGACTGTCCAGTTGTCGATCGCCAACGCGCCGCCCAGCCAGACGCGGATTCCGTCATCGGACACCGTCTGGAACCGGTAGGTCCCGGTTGCCGGTGCTTCGATTGAACCGGTCCAGCGCACAGAGAAGCCGTTGGAGTTGACTCCTGTACCGGGCGATGACGAACCCCAGTTGTAGTTCAGCTGCTCAGTTCGGATCAGCACCGGAAATCCGCTGAGCGTCTTGTTGTTGAAGTAGCTGCCGCTCAGTCCGAGTCCGTTCCCGGCATTGATCGGGGCCGAAGCCTCCTCCCGCCCGATGGCCTTCACGTACGCGACCAGCTTCGACAAATCGGAGTCGCTAATAGACGCCGCAGTGAACGTCGGTCCGTTATGCGCTCGGATCGCTACCTCCACCGTCGCCGCCGATCCGTCGTGCAAATAGGGCGCGGTTGCCCAGACGTCTCGCAAGGTTGGAATGTCGATTCCCGTCAGTGCGGCACCAAGCCGCTGTCCGCTGGCGGGCTTGAGCGTGCCGATGTCGACCGGCGTGTTGATCCCGCTGCCGGTGAACTCAGTGCCGGCGTGGCAGCTGCCGCAATTGAGATTGCGAAAGAGTGTCTTTCCCTGCGAAGCGGCCGATGGAAGGCCGCCTCCGGACGAGCGCAATGGGCTGTAGTCGAAGGTGGCGAGCGACACGACGTAGGCCGCAAGCGCATCGAGATCGACGCTCAGCCCGGTCTTCCGATCGCCGAGAGGCTGACTGCGCGTGCCGCTGCCGAAATCGGCGTCGGACATGAGGCCCGTACCGCCCGCAAGCGCGCGAATCTGCCCTTCGAAGTCCTGCAGTTCATCGAAGTTGTTGCTCCAGTGCAGATGCCCCTGGCCCGCGGCACGGCCGCGCAGGCTGATAGTGTTGCGCAGACCTTCGCCGAAGCCGGTCAGGTCCCAGGTCCGTCCATCGTGACCGCCATCGTTGTGGCAGGTCGCGCAACTCAGGTAGCGATCACGTGCGAGACGCGTATCGAGGGCATCGTAGAAATGCTGCTTACCGAGGAGCACCGGCGGCGAAAGCTTGTCCACGCCGACCGCGGATAGCGTCATCAGAAGAGGCAGACTGAGATCGCCCTGGGTGAGCAGTGGCCGCAGATCGTAGGCGCCGAGTGTGCGGTCCATGAAATTGTTGACAAATAGAGTCATGCCGTCGGCCGAGATGGCCAGGCCCTGCGGCGCGCGCCCAACGAAGACCCGCAGCAGTTCGGCCCCCGCGTGCGCGTCGAGCACCACGATTTCGCGGCTAGTCTCGAGTGCGACGAACAGGAAGACTCCATAGGGATCGAAGACCGCGCCGCTCGCGACGCTCGAATTGTCGTGATCGACACGGGCGGCGTAGTCCTCCACGCCGGTCGCGAGCAGGATGCGTGAGGAGATCGCACGGACCGTGCTCTGGAAGTTGAGTCCGGTGCCGTCGCGAAGAGCCCCGCGCAGTACGTTGTCCTGTTTCGACGGTACCCATGCCTGCGTGCCATCCGGGGAAATCGTTGCGGCCGCAAGGTAATTCGGTATGCCTCGACCCTGGTTTTCGAAGTCTGGCCGGTCACTGTGGCGCAGCACGATCGTTTTCAGCACGCTCATCGTGCCGGCCGCATTGATCGCAATCACCTCGCCACCAACCGGGGTTCCGCCGACGGTCGTGGAGACGACCGCGGTGCTCTCGCCCGGCAACGGCGGCGAGATGAAGCGCGAGACATAGACCGTGTTGCCGTCGCCGCTGATCGAGAGGTGGCGCGGATGGCTGCCAACCGCGAGTGTGCCGATCGTGGACGATGTTGCGACGTCGATCTTGCGCAACTGTCCGGTCGCTCCCAGGCTCACGTAGGCATAACTGCCCGTCGGGGACATCACAACGCCGTAGGGCTGCGATGCCCGGGGCAGCGCGATGGTCCGGTTGACGCTCATGATGGCCGGGTCGATCACGCTGATGCTCGCGCTCTGCTGGTTGGTGACCCACAGCATGCCGTTGGGCGCGACCGCAATCGTGCGCGGCGCGGTACCGACCGTTACTTCTGCCAGCTTGCTGCCGTTAGCTGCGTTGAAGGCGGTGACCGAATCGTTGTCCTGATTGACGACCCAAACACGTGCCGCGCCACTCGCCGGGCGTTCGAACGCGACCGATGTCGAAGCGTTGGGTCGATTGGGCGTCAGTGCGAGGTGCGCGATCTGCAGGAACGTTCGCCGTTGTTCCTGGCCACGATCGTCGGCCGCGGTCACGGTCACATAGAAGACGCCGGGGCGCGTGAAGCGGTGGGAAGCCGTGCCGCTGCTCGACCAATCGGAATCGGGCGTGCCATCGCCGAAGCTCCATTTGTAGCGGGTGTTGATGCCGTTGGCTCGTGCCTCATACGCCACTTGCGTGTCGACCGGCACCGGGTGCGGCGCCGGCAAAGGTTCGAGCTGGAGCGGCGCTTCTGCCGTGATGCTCCACAGAAGCGAAACCGTGGCCGAGTTGACACCGTCGCTGACGGCAATCACGACCGAGTAATTGCCGGTGGTGGTTGGCGTGCCGGCAATGCGTCCGGTCAGCGGGTCGATCGATAGGCCCGGCGGTAGTCCACTGGCCGAGTAGCGCAGCGTGTCTCCATTCGGGTCGGATGCATTGACCTGGATGTCGACAGCGTTGGCGGCCAGGCCGGTCTGGTTGCCGATGCTGACCAGAGTTGGCGTTGTTCCGGGGTTCGGATTCGACGCGATCCCGACGCGAACCATCTTGGCCACAGACGGCACGCCAGCAGCATCGATGACAAACAGAAGGTAATAGCCGGGCGTCGTGTCGCCGGCTCTTGCCGGCGCCTGCACCCACAGCCGATTGCCGTCGGTGTTGAAGGCGAGGTCGACAAAGCGCTGCTCCATGTTCCAGCTGTGCGTGACCGAACTCGTCTTGACGAGCGTGACGCGACTGATCGAGGCCGCGTTCGCGTAATCGACGGTAAACGTGCGACCGATCTCCAAGGTGTCCGGAGCGGAGGCGATGCTCGGCCGCGGCGCAAGTCCGCCTTCGGGACGGAACAGATAGGGCGGGTAGTAGATCTCGACGTTCAGATTGTTCTGGGGCCCTGGAGCGCCGCCGCCCGCGACCAGCACGCTGGCGTCCGGAAGCAGCAGTGCGGTCGAGTGGTAGAGCCGCGCGCGGTTGCCGCTGGCACCTTGTGTCCACTGACCCGTGTCCGGGTTCCAGATCTCCGCGATGTTGTTCACATCGGTCAGCTCGTTCCAAACCCGGCTGCCACCGGTGGCGAGCACCTTTCCATCAGCGAGGATGGTTGCGGTAACGAGCCTGCGCTGCGACGACATCGACTGGGTCGGCGTCACGATTGGCGGCGTATTGGGAGCCGTCGGTGTGGCGTTGTTGATGTCGATGACTATCGCGCCGTTCGACGAGCCGCCGAACTGCAGGATGCGCCCGGGCCGGAACATGGCCGCGCTCGCATCGCTGCCGCGATAGGCCGATGCAAACTGCCCGACCTGCGCAACCGTTCCTGCGCCGGCTGGATCGATGTAATACATGCGTCCCGCGCTGTCGTAGCCGAACACGCGGCCATCGGGTGCGACGAAGTTGCGCGGATACATGAAATCAAAGCCGCTGGTGTTCGCGCCGGACAGGAGCCGGAACGTCCCGTCGGCGGCGCGAATTTCCGGTCGGTCGGTCCCCCCGGTGCCGCCCTGGACGTAGACCTCGCCGTTGATCAGCGCGGTCGAACTCGAATACCAGCGCGCGCGGTTCATGTTGTTGCCGCGCGTCAGCGTGTTGGCGGTGTAGTTGAGAAGGTTGCTGTTGTTGTTGCCGGTGTTGGTGGTGCCGGTGCCGGTCCAGTTGTCGCCGCCGGCGACGAACACGCTGCCGCCGTCGGGCAGCACCAGTTGCGAGCCGCAGAAGATGTCGGTCAGCGTCGCATTCGGCAAAGTCATGTGACCCGCCGCGGGGCCGGCCGCCGGATCCCAGATGTCGAAGATGAAGTACGCGGTCTGCTGGCCGACCGAGTTGGTTCCCCAGGATGCGACTCGGCCGTCGGGCATCAGCACAGCGTGCACTGCGATCAGCGGCCACGGACTGACCTCGGACCACATGCCATTGATGTATGCATCTACCGGCGGTTCGCTGAGGAGGGCGGCCGTCTTGCTAAGGCCGCTGGTTCGCTTTGCCATGGGTGGTGTCGATGACTGCTCCGGTGTATCGGAGCCACCGCAAGCCGCAAGCATTGCCAGGAGAGTGCCGACAGCAACCAGGCACACCGGCTTGAAATTCTTGATTCTCATCGCCGACGCTCCTCGCTCTTGACAACAAGGCCACGGCCGTCACACGGACGGAGCGCCGAACTTTATCCCCTGTTTTTGGTAGTCCGCTAGTCTTTTTTGGGCCGGTCGATCACCGACGGGCAATTTGTGCAATGCAAGAAACTCGAAGAGTTCGCGCTGCGCACGGATCTGCTGCAACACACCCGCGTCGAGAACCGCCATGCGATCGGCCGTCGTCATCGCCTCTTCCTGATCGTGGGTCACAAAGATGGTCGTGATACCAGCTTCCGCTGCAATCGTTTGATTTCGACGCGGGTCTGCTCGCGCAGCTCTTGTCCAGGTTCGACAAAGGCTTGTCAAGCAGCAGAACCTACGGCTCGATGATGAGCGTTCGCGCGAGAGCTACACGCTGCTGCTGTCCACCTGAATCAACGCAATCGCAGGTGCTGGCCGTTTGAACATCGTGTCTGCCGTGCTTCGTTTCGAGCGAACGAATTGGCGGTGTTCGTAACAAAGTAGCCGAGCGAAACCGCCACGCTGCACTGCGGCAAACATTCGCTAGAATGAACCAATCGAATAGAAGACACCGCCCCGTCCCGGGTCGGAGTATCACGAACACAAGGAATGCGCTGATGGCATCGCCAGTCCGCCTGATCAAGAAGTACCCGAACCGCCGCTTGTACGATACCCAGACCAGCACATACATCACGCTTGCCGACGTCAAGCAGCTCGTGCTTGACCACGAGATCTTCCAGGTGGTTGACGCCAAGTCCGCCGAAGACCTGACTCGGCCGATCCTGCTGCAGATCATCCTCGAGGAAGAGCAGGGCGGAATGCCGATGTTTTCGGCGCAGATGCTGGCCCAGATCATTCGCTTCTATGGCAACGCGATGCAGGGGATGATGGGGTCGTACCTCGAGAAGAACATCCAGGCTTTCATCGACATCCAGAGCAAGCTGACCGAACAGAGCAAGGCGTTCTACGAGACCAACAAGATCGGCCCTGAAATGTGGACGCAGTTCGTCAACATGCAGGCCCCGATGATCCAGTCCGTCATGTCGAGCTACATCGAGCAGTCGAAGAATCTTTTCGTGCAGATGCAGGACAACATGCAGAACCAGGCGCGCTCGATGTTCGCGGGCTTCCCCGGATTCCCGGTCGAGAAGAAGTAACGTCGCGGTGATCCTGCCGAACGCCGCCGACCGTCGCGCCTCCGCCTCGATGTTTTTTTCGTAGGCGCATAAGCGCCGACACGGCGGCCACTGGCCGCCTCCTCCCATGGCATTCAGACCAGACAGCGCGGAATCAGGCCCTGGCCCGTCCATCGGCTTTGTATCGCTCGGCTGTCCGAAAGCCCTGGTTGATTCCGAGTTGATCCTTACGCAGTTGCGCGCCGAGGGCTACTCGACCAGCCCGAGCTATGCCGAGGCCGATCTGGTCATCGTCAACACCTGCGGCTTCATCGACGCCGCGGTGCAGGAGTCACTCGATGCAATCGGCGAGGCGCTGGCCAAGAACGGCAAAGTCATCGTCACCGGTTGCCTCGGCGCACAGAAGCAGGGCGGGGCCAACCTTGTCACCGCGGCTCACCCGAAGGTGCTCGCTGTGACCGGCCCGCATGCGACCGCCGAGGTCATGGAGCATGTCCACCGGCATTTGCCAAAGCCGCATGATCCGTTTACCGACCTGGTACCGCCGGCCGGGATCAAGCTGACGCCGCGCCACTACGCCTACCTGAAGATTTCGGAAGGCTGCAATCACCGCTGCAGCTTCTGCATCATTCCGTCGATGCGTGGCGACCTCGTGTCACGGCCGATCGGTCAGGTCATGCGCGAAGCGGAGAACTTGCTGAAGCAGGGGGTGCGCGAGCTGCTGGTGATTTCACAGGACACCAGTGCCTATGGCGTCGATGTGCGCTACAAGCTCGGCTTTGTCGGCGGCCGGGCGGTGAAAACCAGGATGACCGAACTGGTGCGGGAACTGGGTCAGCTTGCGCAGTCACACAATGCGTGGGTACGACTGCACTACGTCTACCCGTATCCGCATGTCGATGAAATCCTGCCGATGATGGCCGCAGGGCAGATACTGCCTTACCTCGATGTACCGTTTCAGCACGCGCATCCACGCGTGCTGAAAGCTATGAAACGACCGGCATCCGGCGAAAGGAACATCGAGCGCATTCGCGCCTGGCGTGCGATCTGTCCCGAACTGACCATTCGCTCGACTTTCATTGCCGGATTTCCGGGCGAGACCGAAGCGGAGTTCGAAGTGCTGCTCGACTTCCTGCGTGAGGCCGAACTCGATCGGGTCGGCTGCTTTGCCTACTCGCCGGTCGATGGCGCAGCTGCCAATGCCTTGCCCGACCCGGTGCCCGAAACAGTGAGAGAGGAGCGGCGTGCCCGCTTCATGGCGGTCCAGGAGCAGGTTTCAGCCGCGCGGCTGAGGCGAAAAGTCGGCTCGGTCCAGCGCGTACTGATCGACGAAGTCGGCCCCAGCGCGGCGGTGGGCCGCACTGCCGCCGACGCGCCGGAGATTGATGGCGTCGTGTTCATCAAGCCTGGCCGCCGCAGGCTTGCGATTGGCGAGTTCGTGGATGTTGAAATCCGTGCGACCGAGCAGCACGACCTGCACGGCGTTCCTGCCCGCGCCCATGACCATCGCAATCAGCACACTGCAGTGATCACAGCACGGCAATGAGCATCGGTTACACGCTGTATACAGCCAAGCGTTCAGGCGCGGCCAGTGTTGAAGTACTGATGGGCGCGCTCGGCCTGGAGTTCGAACTGAAGGACGCTACGCCGTGGAGCGAACCGCAAGGACCGTACTTCGAGGAGTTGAAGCGGATCAATCCCCTTGGACAACTGCCGACCCTGATCACACCCGGTGGCGAGATCCTGAGCGAAAGCGTGGCCATCCTGTGGACCTTGCTCGAACGGCACCCGAGCGACTGGGTGCCGGCCGCGTCCACGACAGCGCGCGCGGCCTGCCTGCGCTGGATGCAATTCGCCGCCTCCACGATTTACGGCGCAGTCGGAGTTGCTGACTATCCGGGTCGCTGGACCACGGCGACGGATCAGGAGGCACACTCCGCGGTCGAGGCGGCTGCGGTCGCGCGCATGAAACTCGGCTGGCAGATCCTGGCGGCGCAGTACCGCGATGAGGGTTCGTTCTTTCTTGGTGATCATCCCTGCGTCTGTGACGTCTACTTTGCCAACCTGTCGCGCTGGTGGAAGATGCGGGACTGGCTGCGTGAACATGAACCGCGCTGGCATGCGTTGATGGAGCGCGTCGATGCGCTGCCGGAAGTTGCCCCGGTGTTCGAACGCCACTGGTCCTGATCGCCGATGAAGTCCTCGATTGCCTGGCTCCCCGCTGCGATTCTTGCAATGGCGGCAGGGACAGCTGAAGCCCAATTCAGCGTGACGCTCTACGGCGGCTATGCAGCCAGCGAAGGAATCGACAATGTGACGACGGGCACGACTGCCAGCGTCGAGTCGGCCCCACTGTATGCAGTCGCCTTTGACTACACCCTGGATCCTTCGCGCGAGCTGCAGGTGCTATACGCCCAGCAGAACACCCAACTTGCGCCGGGCGGTGGCATGGCGCCGTTTGACTTCACGCTGCGCTATCTGCATGTTGGTGGCACCTTCTTCTTCGACGGGCCGATCGGCACCGGGCCTTTTGCTGTCGGTGGGCTGGGTGCGACCCAGATGACGCCTGCGCTGAGCGGGCTGTCGAGCGAGACCCGGCCGTCACTGAATCTTGGAATCGGGTACCAGTGGGCACTGGGCAAGTCATTCGCGGTGCGGGCCGAGGCCCGCGCCTTCATGACACTGATCAACAGCTCGAGCGGCCTGTTCTGCTCGGGCGGTTGCGTGGTTGTACTGAGCGGGGACGCATTGCTGCAGGGGGCGGCGATGCTGGGCATATCGGGTCGCTTCTGATAACCGGAATTCGTGAGCTGAAAGGACGCAGATGAAAGAAGTCGTTGTTGTCAGCGGTGCTCGCACCGCCATCGGTACCTTCGGCGGAAGTCTGAAGGATGTTCCGCCTACGCAACTCGGGGCAATCGTCGTGCGCGAGGCCTTGAAGCGTGCGCAGGTGGACGGCGCCGACGTCGGTCACGTGGTCTTCGGACACGTGATCAACACCGAGCCGAGGGACATGTATCTGGGCCGGGTCGCCGCTGTCGACGGCGGCGTTGCGCACGGCACGCCCTGCCTGACGCGTCAACCGGCTGTGCGGCAGTGGCCTGCAGGCCATTATTTCTTCGGCGCAGACCATCCTGCTCGGCGACACCGAGATCGCGCTCGGCGGTGGCGCCGAGTCAATGTCACGCGGGCCGTATGTGATGCCATCCGGACGCTGGGGCCAGCGCATGGGTGACTTCAAGGCCATCGACATGATGGTCGGCGCGCTGCACGATCCGTTCGATGTGATTCACATGGGAGTGACGGCGGAGAACGTTGCCGCCAAGTGGGGCATCACGCGCGCCGAACAGGATGCGCTCGCGGTCGAAAGCCATCGCCGCGCTGCGCCGGGCAACGAAGGAAGGCTATTTCAAGAGCCAGATCGTGCCGGTCGAGGTGAAGGGCAGGAAGGGCCGACCGTGTTCGAGGCCGACGAACATTTCCGCGATGGCGTAACGCTGGAGGACATGGCGAAGCTGAAGCCGGTGTTCGTCAAGGAGAACGGCACGGTGACCGCTGGCAATGCCTCGGGCATCAACGACGGAGCGGCGGCGGTCGTGCTGATGGAGCGGTCGGTGGCCGAGAAGCGTGGCTGCAAGCCGATGGCGCGCCTGGTCAGCTACGGCCATGCAGGCGTGGACCCGAAGTACATGGGCATCGGCCCGGTGCCCGCCACTCGCAAGGCGCTCGAGCGCGCGGGACTGAAGATCAGTGACATGGACGTGATCGAGGCGAACGAAGCGTTTGCTGCGCAGGCGTGCGCAGTGGCCAAGGACCTCGGCTTTCCGGCCGACAAGGTCAATCCGAACGGCAGTGGCATTTCGCTTGGCCACCCGATCGGCGCAACCGGAGCAATCATCACGGTCAAGGCGCTTGTACGAACTGCAGCGGATCGGCGGTCGCTACGCGCTGGTCACGATGTGCATCGGCGGCGGACAGGGGATCGCCGCGGTCTTCGAGCGGCTGTAGAGTTTCGGCATCAGGTTCAGGCGGATGGCATGCCTGCATCGAAATGAAAGCAGTTCCGGAATCGCCTACGCGTCGTCGGTTGCTGCAGAATGCCGATTGCCGCTGCGCTCGCGTCGGCCTGGCGCAGCGGTGCAGCCGCTGACAATCAGCTCGCGGCGCTGATCGGAGATCGACGCGAGCTGTGGCTGGTGCGTGGGCAAGAGGAACTGCGCGCGAACTACTGGAGCGCGACGCGTGGCCACAATCGTGATGCCTACCTGAACCTGTGCTGGCTGATGCGGGACGTGCAGGCCGACCGGGTGTTCGCGATGGATCGACGACTGTTCGACGTGCTGACGGGCCTGCAGGTCTGGCTAGCGCGCAACGGCGTGCAGGCGCCGATCGAAATCCACTCCGGCTATCGGACGCGCAAGACCAACAACAAGATCGAAGGCGCGGCGCTCGACTCACGCCACTTGATCGGCCAGGCAGCCGACATCTCGGTGCCGGGAGTGTCGAATGTCAAGCTGGCCGGCATGGCGAGCGTGCTGGGGCGTGGAGGCACCGGCTTTTACGTCGGCAAGGGATTTGTGCACGTCGACTGTGGCGACGAGCGGATCTGGATCGATCAGAAAAAACCACATCCCATGCCGGGCTGAGTTCCGGCAAGCGATTCAGCAGGAATGACTTCGTTCGAGTTCAGCCCTCGAACCAGTTCAACACCCCATCGAGCCCGGCGTAACTGAGCGCATAACGAGCTCGCTCGCGCACGATCGGCTTGGCGCGATAGGCGACCGAAATTCCGGCCAACTGCATCATCTGAAGGTCATTGGCACCATCGCCGATTGCAATCGACTCGACTGCTTGGGCAGCCGATCTCGGCGCAGGCATCACGCAGGGCCTGTGCCTTGCCGGCCGCATCGATGATCGATCCGCCGCTGGGACCAGTGACCTTTCCCGTGATTCGGCCGTCGACTATCTCAAGTTCATTCGAGCGCACGAAGTCCAGGCCCAGCTTCTGCTTGAGCCGTTGGGTGAACGTCGCGAACCCGCCGGTCGCCAGCAGAGTCTTGAGGCCGCCCGCCTTGCATTTCTGAATCAGTCGCTCAGCGCCATCGTTGAGCCGAAGCTTGTCGTCGTAGATGCGGTCAAGCAGGGACGCCTCGGTGCCGGCCAGCATGCCGACGCGACGGCGCAGGCTCTCCGCGTAGTCGGCGATTTCGCCTCGCATGGCGGCCTCCGTAATCGCCGCGACCTCGGCCCCCTTGCCGGCAGCCGCTGCCAACTCGTCGAGGCTTTCGATGTTGATCAGCGTCGAGTCCATATCGAGCGCGACCAGACGATAGTCGCCGAGTTTCATGCGCGGAGCGACGAAAGCCCAGTCGAGCTTCCAGTACTCGGCCAGGCCGCGCACGGCCGTGCGCGTCTCGATATCGTCCGATACAGCGGTGCAGCGTGCGGCGGATCCGGAAACACTGATCCGCTCGGGCGTGCAGGCCACCTTGAAGGTATCTAGTGCCGCACTGGAAAGGGCAGGGCCCTGGAGTACGAGGTCCATCATGGACCCGAAGTTTACGGGCGGCTGCTTCAGATCTCGCTCAGAGGGACACCAAAGGTCGATGCTGAAGCAAGACGGCGGATCGCGGCGCAGTGGCCATCAGGCCAGCGCCTTGAACACGGCGCGGAGCTGCTGCAGGCGCGCATCGATCGACGCGGTCTTCTCGTCGATACGCAGGCGGTCCGGGCCCGCGAGCCGTATCGATTTCGATCGCTGCATCAGGGCGAGCAGCTGCGTGGTATCGAATGGCGGATCGGGAACGAACTGGATCACGATCGCCTCGCTCGAGGCATCGATCTTGCGGACGCCCAACTTTTCGGCGATCAGCCGCAGACGATGCACCTCGATCAGGGCGCGTGCAGCCTCAGGCAGCTTGCCGTAGCGATCGACCAGCTCCTCCTGACGGCTGATCAGTTCGTCTTCCTCCTCGGCGCTGGCGAGCTTCTTGTACATGGAAAGCCGCTGGTGCACGTCGTTGACGTAATCCGAAGGCAACAGGGCGGGCACGTGCAGGTTGATCTCGGTCACCGCCTGCAGCGGCGACAGCAGGTCGGGTTCGCGTCCTGACTTGAGCGCGCGAACGGCGGCGTTCAGCATCTGCGTGTACAGATCGAAGCCAACCTCCTGCATGTTGCCGCTCTGGTTCTCTCCAAGCACTTCGCCGGCGCCGCGGATCTCCAGGTCGTGCATGGCAAGGTAGAAACCGCTGCCAAGCTCTTCAAGGTTCTGGATCGCTTCGAGCCGCTTCTCGGCATTCTTGGTCATGCCGCCTTCGTCCGGCACCATCAGATAGGCATAGGCCTGGTGGTGCGAGCGGCCGACCCGCCCGCGCAGCTGGTGCAGCTGGGCGAGGCCGAAGCGGTCAGCGCGATGGATCAGGATGGTGTTCGCGGCCGGCACATCGATCCCGGTTTCGATGATGGTCGTACACAGCAGGATGTTGAAGCGCTGCTGATAGAAGTCGCGCATCACGCGCTCGAGCTCGCGCTCCGGCATCTGGCCGTGAGCGACCTCGATCCGCGCTTCGGGCAGCAACTCGATCAGCCTGGCGCGCCGGTTCTCGATCGTTTCGACCTCGTTGTGCAGGAAATAGATCTGGCCGCCGCGTTTGAGTTCGCGCAGAACCGCTTCGCGGATCAGCGACGGGCTCTCGCGGCGCACGAAGGTCTTGATCGCCAGCCGACGCTGGGGCGCGGTAGCGATGACGGAGAAATCGCGGATTCCCTCGAGCGAGAGCGACAGGGTGCGAGGAATCGGCGTGGCGGTCAGGGTCAGCACGTCGACTTCGGCGCGCAGGCTCTTCAGCCGCTCCTTCTGCCGCACACCGAAGCGGTGCTCCTCGTCGATGATTACCAGGCCGAGTCGCTCGAACTTCACACCCTCCGACAGCAGCTTGTGGGTGCCGATCACGATATCGACCGTGCCGGCATTGATGCCCACCAGCGCCGCGCTGACCTCTGCCGCTGAGCGAAACCGCGACAGCTCGACGATCGTGACCGGCCAGTCGCGCTCGAACTGCGAGAATCGGTCGCGGAAAGTCTGCGCATGCTGCTCGGCCAGCAGCGTGGTCGGACACAGCACGGCGACCTGCCGGCCGCCGGCCACGGCGGCGAACGCAGCGCGCAGCGCCACCTCCGTCTTGCCGAAACCGACATCACCGCAGACCAGCCGATCCATCGGAAAGCCCGCCTCCATGTCCTTCAGTACGGCTTCGATCGCCGCTTGCTGATCGGGCGTTTCCTCGAATGCAAAGCCGGACGCGAAGTCTTGATAGGCCTGTGGCTGCGCCTCGAAGGCATGGCCCTTGCGGGCGGCGCGCAGGGCATAGAGATTCAACAACTCGGCCGCGGTATCGCGCACCTGGCGCGCCGCCTTCTTCTTCGCCTTGTCCCAGTCGCCGCCGCCGAGCTGATGCAACGGCGCGGCATCGGGATCGGCGCCGCTGTAGCGGCCGATCAGATGCAATTGCGCCACCGGGACATAGAGCAGGGCATCGCCGGCATACTGAAGGTGCAGGAACTCGGACGAGCCCGCACTTGCGTCACCTTCGAGATTGAGTGTCTGCAGGCCGAGGTAGCGGCCGATGCCGTGCTCGACATGGACCACTGGGTCGCCGACCCGCAGTTCGGCGAGGTCGCGAATCATCGCCTCGACGTTCGATGCGCGTTCGCGTTGCTTGCCGCGCAGCCGGCGCGGGCTGGCGGCATAGAGCTCGGTCTCGGTGACTATGGCGAGGCCGGTGTCGCGTTGCTCGAATCCCTCGTGAAGCGGAGCTACGCCAAGTGCGACGCGTGCATCGGCTGGCAGTGAATCCCGCGTAATCGGCGCTGTCGGCAAATGCGAACGACTGGTCGCGCAGCATCTGCGCCATCGTCTCGCGCCGTCCGGCCGAATCGGCAACGATCAGGATCCTGCCCGCGAAGCTTTCAACGAACGCACGTAGTCGCGCCAGCGGATCCTCGGCGCGTCGCTCGACCGCAAGCGAGGGCAAAGGCGCAAAGTCCGGAGCTGCGCCTTCTGCCATGGCCACGCGACCAAAGGCACCAGCCCGCGTAAAGAATCCTTCGGCATCCAGGAACAGATCGGCCGGCGGCAGCAAAGGCCGCTGCGGGTCACGCGCGAGAAAGTGGTGACGCCCGCTGGTTTCGTTCCAGAAACGGCGGATCGACTCCTCGATCGGCCCGTGCAGTGCGATCACGCTGGTCGGGGCAGGTAGTCGAACAGAGTGGCCGTTGCGTCGAAGAACAACGGAAGGTAGTACTCGATACCGGCCGGTGTGATGCCGTTGCCGATGTCCTTGTAGACGCTGGAGCGCGTCGGATCGCCTTCGACGCGCTCGCGCCAGCGGCGGCGGAATCCCTGGCGCGAGCTTTCGTCGACCGGAAATTCACGACCTGGCAGCAGCCTGATTTCCGGCACCGGGTAGAGACCACGCTGGGTATCGGGATCAAACGAGCGGATCGATTCAAGAGAGTCGTCGAGCAGATCGAGCCTGAACGGCAGGGCGGATCCCATCGGAAAGAGATCGATCAGGCCGCCGCGGACGGAAAATTCGCCGGGCGCCACGACCTGCGAAACATGCTGATACCCGGCCAGAACGAGCTGAGCGCGCAGCGGCTCGAGTTCGACACGCTGGTCCAGACGGAAGAAGAAGGTGCGGCTGGCAACGTATTCGCGCGGCGCAAGCCGATACAAAGCGGTGGTTGCCGGCACCACCAGCACATCGATCGCAGCCTGAGGTTGCGAGAGGCGATACAGGGTTTCCAGCCGTTCCGATACGAGATCCTGATGTGGCGACAGGTTGTCGTACGGCAGGGTTTCCCAGTCGGGCAGGGGACGGACCGCCAGCGAAGGGTCGAAATAGGGAATCTCGTCCACGAGGCGCTGGGCATCCAAGGCGTCGGCGGCGATGACAACCAGCAGGCGGCGTTCGCGGCGCGCGTCGGCGGCCAGCTGCGAAAGCACCAGCGCATCTGCCGAGCCCGGCGGACGTGCGCAGGCAAAGCGGGCCCCTGCGATCGGCAGTGATCGCACGATTGAGCCGGGGCCGCTCACGACTGCTTGCGACACTTCGGGAGAAGGAACGCTGACCACAAAAAAATCGGCAGCCTCGCCGAACTCAGGGACTGAATTCAGGGGCCGCCGAACTCGGTCGGTATTATACGAATCGATATGAACGGCGTTGCCAAGCGCAATACGATCCGCGACATGTCTCGCGACACGATTTGCGACCGGTAACGTACGACGAGGCAGGACCCGTAGTTCAGCCCACGTGCCAAGACCGCTGCGTTACATTGCCCTGATTCCCGCGGCGGGTGCCGGCACCCGCATGGCTGGCATTGAAGTGCCGAAGCAGTACCTTGCACTCGGCTCCCGCACGATGCTCGAGTGGTCAATTGAGGCCCTGCTGGCGGACGGACGCGTTGACCAGGTCTTTGTCATCGTTGCGCCCGATGATGATCGTTGGATGGCTTTCAATGTGGACGCAGAACGAGTTGAGTTTCTTCCGGTGGGCGGTGCATCCCGCGCGGAAAGCGTGCGCAATGGGCTGTTTGCGATTGCGGCCCGCACCGACGACAACGACCGCGTCCTGGTCCACGACGCGGCGCGGCCCTGCCTTGCCGAAGAACAACTTGGCCGCCTGATCGATGAAGTCGCCGAAGACGACAATGGCGGTCTGCTCGCGATTCCGCTCGCCGACACGCTGAAGCGTGGCGAGGACGGCCGGGTTGGCATGACATTGGATCGCACCGACCTCTGGTGCGCGCAGACGCCCCAGCTGTTTCGCGTCGGTTCGCTGCGTGGCGCGCTGGCCGCCATCGATCAGCTCGAAACCGTGACCGACGAGGCTTGCGCGATGGAGCGCGCCGGCCATGCGCCGAGACTGGTGCGGGGCGCGGTGAGCAATCTGAAGGTGACCAGCCTGGACGACCTGGTCATGGCGCGAGCCATCCTCGCGGAGCGCGGGAGACGGTCATGAGCCAGAAGTTCCGGATCGGACAGGGCTTCGATGTTCACGCCCTGGTTCCGGGTCGTCGCCTGGTGCTGGGCGGGGTGGAAATTCCGCACTCGCGCGGACTGCTGGGTCACTCCGATGCCGACGTCCTGCTGCATGCGATCACCGATGCCGTGCTCGGGGCGGCCGGAATGGGCGACATCGGCGCGATGTTTCCCGATAGCGATGCGCAATTCGAAGGTGCAGACAGTACGGAGCTGCTGCGGCTGGCGGTCGGCAAAGTCGCTGCTGCAGGATGGCAGATCGAAAACATCGACGCCACCGTGATTGCCGAGAGCCCGAAGATTGGCCCACATGTGTCGGCCATGCGAGACCGGATCACTGCTGTCTGTGCGATCGGGCGGAACGCTGTCAGCATCAAGGGCAAGACGACAGAGAAACTCGGTCTGACCGGGCGTGGCGAGGGAATTGCGGCTCAGGCCGTTGTGCTTCTTTCTAGTAAGAACTGATAATTATCAAATATATACGGCGTACTCTAAATGTGAATAGTCAGGAGACGCCTGGCTGCATCAAACCGATCTGGGTGACGAACACAGCATCGACCAATCTGGATGGCTCCGCGCCTCGTTTCGGCGCGCCGCTTGCGCCCCTACAGTCTTCGTTCGTCGCCCAGGACCGGACTCGCAAACCAGGGGATAGGGGATGTCCCCAATCGACAGAAAGGGGATGGAAGTCCACGATCGTCGTGGTCAGTCGCTTCCTTTCGGCCAATGACCGCGATTCGCACTGTCCATCGGTTCGCTAGAAAGAGGGACTGGCTGGGAAGCGATCGACACTTCCAGTTGAACTGAAATTTTTCTTGAGAGGTCGAGCTAGACCTCGCGCAGATGCTGACGAGAGTGCTTGCCTTGGTCGGTTTGCGAGGTGCCGCTGGCGGCTACGAGCCGTACTCGGAGTCGGACCTCAATGTGATCTACAACCAATTGTTCTGTGACGACCTGGAACTGTTCCGAACAGCGAACACCCGCACTGTCGGTGATTCGTGGACAACGCTATTTGCAGAGGAGCTGGACAAGGCGGCGCTGGAGCGCATTGCCGAGAACGAATCCGAAGAAAGTCGAATTCGCGCGTTAGCTTTTGAACGGCTTCGGTCGGCGGGAGTCAAGCTTGCGCCCAAGAAAGTCCTCGGGTTCATCGTTGAAGTTTCACTGGAGAACGGCCTGGACGTCCTTGCTGCCTATTCGGATGGGCGTGTCCGCTATTTGAGTCAGTCCGGCACCATTGTCATTCGCAAAGGCGATTCGTCAAGTGTCGAGGCGCTGACGAGAGAACTCACCCTGCTCGGGCAAAACGTCGTCAATCAGATTGGCCCCAGGAGTCAGAGACGATTGCCTCCTCCCAGTGCTGGAATGGTTCGGCTGAGCTTTGTCGTGTCCGACGGCCGCTACTTCACTGAGGGCCTGTTTGCGGACCTGGAACGAGACGTAATGACTGGTCCGCTTCTGGCAAAGGCGACAGAACTGCTTCAGTTAGCAGTACAAGTCGGATTCAAGAAACTGCCGAGCCACTAGGAAAGGAGGGGCACCGAGCGACTGGATATCGAATTTCGTGACGAAGAAATGGCTGCAGAGGCAGGTCCTTGGCCTGGGAACGCTGACCTAGTTGAGATTAAACTACTCGATATCAGATAGATAGAATATGGACTTAAAGTTATCTGTTAGGAACGTTTCTGTGGGTCTTGAGCGGACCGCCGCTCCAATCTGATTTGCGCGGCCGGTTCGCGGGAAAATTCGTTCAGTTGATCTGTACTTCGACCTCATCCACGTAGCACCAGCTCCAGTCTTCGCCAGGCTCGATCGAGGTCATGATTGGATGTTGAGTCGCGTGAAAGTGCTTGCTTGCATGCTTGTTCTTCGAGCTGTCGCAGCAGCCGACATGTCCGCAACTCCGACACAGTCTCAGATGGATCCATCTGTCTCCGATTGCGAGGCACTCCTCGCAGCCGGTGGAGTTCGCTTTCTTCGTAGTGACTGCGTTCAGATGCGAGCAGGGTAGCGACATGGGTCAGCTCCTTTCCTAATTCGGGATCCGCGGATGATCCCACGCACTCCTGATCCATTCAGGCCGCAGCACCTTGATCGACCCTTGCTGCAGTGGCCAGGTAACGATGAATCTGCGCCACGGCGGCGGCCCCTTCACCGATGGCGCCACCGACCCGCTTGACGGAGCCTGATCGCACATCGCCGACCGCAAAGACACCCGGGACGCTTGCTTCAAGCGGGCAGGGCGATCGACCAGACTGGGAGAAGTGCACAGACGCCTGGCCGGTCAACACGAAGCCTTGTCGATCGAGTTCGACGCCGCAGTCACGAAACCAGTCTGTCTCGGGGTCGGCGCCGACAAACAGGAACACGTGGCGAATCGGCCGCCGTTCCTCGATCCCCGTCCGGCCGTTGCGCCAGGAAATGGCCTCGAGGCCGCCAGGCAGCTCCCCGTGCAGCTCCGTCAACTCGGTAAACGAATGTAGTTCGATCGCTGCTGTCGCCTCGATTCGATCAATCAGGTAACGCGACATGCTGGCCGCAAGGCTCGGTCCGCGGACCAGCATGTGGACTCTTGCCGCGTGCTGCGCGAGGAACACAGCAGCCTGACCGGCCGAGTTGCCGCCACCGACCAGCACCACCTCGGCGCTGGCACATGTTTTCGCTTCGAGCGCCGAAGCCCAGTACCACACGCCCCGGCCTTCGAAGTCGCTGAGGCGCGACACACCCGGGCGGCGATAGCGGGCGCCGCTGGCAATGACGACAGAGCGTGACCTCAGTTTTCTGCCGTCACCCAGGGTCAAGACCAGTTCCCCCTTCTGTTCCGCGCCGCTGCAGTCGAGCGCTACAACTTGAGCCGGAATGAGAATTTCCGCGCCAAACTTCTGCGCCTGCACGAAAGCACGGCCGGCGAGGGCGCCTCCAGAGATCCCGGTGGGGAACCCCAGGTAGTTCTCGATGCGCGCGCTTGCGCCTGCCTGGCCACCGTACGAGCGGCAGTCGAGCACGACCACGTGCAGTCCCTCGGAGGCCGCGTACACGGCGGTCGAAAGTCCCGCAGGTCCGGCGCCAACCACCGCGACATCGAAGAGCTCATCGTGTTCCGAGGAATCGAGCATTCCGAGGCAGCGTGCCAGCGCGGCCTCCGACGGATTGACCAACACGGAACCGTTAGGACACAGTGCCAGCACATCGGCGGCCGTCGCACCGTACTGCGCCAGCAGCGCTTCGGTCGTTGCGTCGTGCGCGCCGTCCATGACCTGATGCGGGTGCGCATTCCGGCTCAGGAAATTCTGCAGCCGCATCACACCTTGCGACTGCGGTGTCCCGATCAGCACCGGGCCGCTGGCGCCGGATTCGATGAGTCCGACCCGCCGCAGTATCAGCGCGCGAACAATGCGTTCACCCAGATCGGCCTCGGCAATGATCAGCGCACGCAGCTGTTCGGGTGGGATCAGTACGACCTCGACGTCGTCATCGGCATAACCGTCAACGAGGCCGTGGCGACCGGATAGCTGCGCGATTTCGCCTGAGAACTGGCCGCGCCCGTAAGTCGTGATTGGAACTACATGTCCAAGCCCGTCGCGCTGGCTGATCGATACGTTGCCGCTGAGCACCACAAACATGCCGTGTGCGGGCTTGCCAGCCGCGAACATTTGCTCGCCACGGGGATAGCGACGCGCCGCTCCGAATCGACTGACTCGCTCGATCTCCGCTTCCGTCAGTTTCGGAAACATCTGATGGCGACGCGACAAGACACCGGTTGGGGGATCAGTTGGCATAGACATTCGGGTGGCGGTTGGCACTTGGTTGGCAGCTACAGAGGCGAGGCTTCCGCGAGGTCGGAACGCCAGTTTGCATGAGAAAGTTGATGAGCATTCTCGTGTAACTAGTTTGAAATAACACTGCAATTGTCCATCGTTCTGGCCTAGCGGCGGATTACAGGTTCAGCCTTAGGCCGATATTGCGCATAATGCATATTATGTCAAATCAAAGAAATGAAGCCCCGGCGAGGATAAGGTTGGGTAGCCCCATCTTCATGCGGACCCGGTCGAAAAACTGTGCCTGTTGCAATGGCGGCGGGATATCAAACTCCCAGAACTCGCACGGGGGCTCATCGACGCCCGCTACGGCCAGGATCGCGTTGGTCGCCCGCCTCGCCGCCTCGTTGGCTGCCTCCATGGTCGCGAGATCGGTGTAGGTACGGACATAGTCGGACGCGAGGAACAGGTTGCCGATCTCCGTGTACGCCTCCGGCCGGAGCGCGAGCGACCCCACGTGATTGATCAGCAGCGGCTCCGCGTTCGTCACCAACCCCGGATTCGGAAGCTGGATGTCCGGATCGAGGAACCAAGCCACCAGGTTCTCGTCTTCGAGTTGGATCCGCCCCTTCGAATTCAGGGCGGCCTTGAGTTGGGCCCAGACCTCGTCCTTGATTTCGTCCCGGCTTGCGGCTTGCATGGCTGACTTGCCGTTGAAATTTCCAGGCGCGGTCCAGTTCGAGATGTCGACCGACAGGATGCCACCGACGCGCCCATCGCCGAAGCGCGAAAGATCGACATTGCGCCAGAACTGCCGCTGCGAGATTGACGTAAGCGCCCAATTGGAGTCGAGGTAGATCGCGTGGCCGTCAGTCAGTGGCCGGTCGGTCTTCAGGTAGAACTGGATCCCATTCATCCACTCGGTACGCAGGCCGTGAATGCCGGAAAGCGATGGCGCCGCTCGTTCCAACTCCGGCGTCAGCAGTCCCTGCATGATTTCAACCGGCAGCGCCGCCACGTAGAAATCGGCGCTGATTTCTTCGAGTCGGCCATTGCGCTCAATCGTCACGCTGCGCAGCTTGTTCCCGGATAAGTTGAGCGACCGGACCGCGGCGTTCGATGTCAGGGTTACGCCGAGGCGCTCACTCAGGTGCTTGCGCCAGGGATCGATCCAGACATCGTTCGTCGGGCCGGTGAGCAGGCGGTCGAATACACCGCCTGGAACGAGAATTCCGTAAAAGAGCTGCAACAGGATGCGGCCTACGGTGCGGGTGCTGGTGTCCTCGGCGCGCATCGCCACGAGCGAGCGGGTCATCCCCTGCCCCAGGTACCTGCGATAGTTTTCCGAGCGCGTGCTGGCGCCGATGAAGTCCCAGAACGGCACGTGCTCGTATTCGTCGTGGAAACGTTGTTCGCAGCTCGTCGCCAGCGCGAGTAGACGCGTGACGAAGTAGGCGATCTCGTCGTGCGGAATATCGAGCTTGTCGAACAGCGCGAAGAAGGCCGTACGAAAGTCGTCGATCGTCTCCGGGAACCGGGCGATCCAGACTGGATCGAGCTTGCCGTCGCGCGCCAGCAGAATCCGCGTCGCCTGTACGAGATTGTCACGGCAGTTCGCGCCGGATTCGCCAAACGGGATCCTGCTCATGGTGTCCGGAAGATGCTTGTAGAAGCCCGGGAAGAATCGAAAGCCGTGTTCGCCCGGCAAATCCAGTCGACCTTCAGTGCCGGACCCGGGAACCGCCATGCTCCGCGCTTTGCCGCCGAAGCTCGCCTGGCGCTCGTAGACGGAAACCGCAAACCCGCGTTCGCCAAGCTCATGCGCAGCGCTGAGTCCACCAACACCGCCGCCAAGAACCGCTACCGTTGGTTTGGATTGCATGGATACTCTCCGCAACAGCGACCATGAACAATACGACCGATGTGATCGTAATCGGCCTCGGTGCCCACGGCAGCGCGACCGTCTATCAATTCGCGCGCCTCGGCGTCCGGGTGATCGGCATTGATCGCCTTGCACCGCCCCACTCTCTCGGATCCAGTCACGGCAGCTCAAGAATTACGCGACTTGCAGTCGGGGAAGGTGCCCAGTTTGTGCCTCTGGTGAAGCGTTCACATCAGCTTTGGCGGGAGCTCGAGGAGCACACCGGCCGGCGGCTTTATCTGCGTTGCGGCGGCCTGGTCATGCGATCGCCAGGGGGCGCATCCCTCGTTCGACATCATGGCCAGGTCGACTTCGTACAGCAGACGATCGAAGTCGCACGCCGCTTCAGGATCGAGCACGAGCTGCTGAACGCGGCCGAGATCCAGGCACGCTTTCCGCAGTTTGTCCTGCACGGCGACGAAACCGGGTATTTCGAGCCCGAAGCCGGCGTTCTGAATCCGGAGGCGTGCGTCGAGGCACAGCTGGCGCAGGCTCGCGAGCAAGGTGCCGTGCTTCACACCGATCAGGCAGTCAAGGAGGTTGAACAGAAAGGCGCAGGCGTGATCGTGACTACGGACCGGGCGCGCTACCAGGCGGCGCATGCCGTGGTGTGTGCCGGCGCCTGGACCGCGCGACTGCTCGGACCGCCCTGGAACTCCCTTCTCACGGTTTCACGCCAGACCCTGCACTGGTTTCGAACCGAGGAGCCTGCGCGCTACGCGCCGGGGCTCTTCCCGATTTACATCTGGATTCACGGCGCCGGCGAAGACGACGCGATGTACGGCTTTCCGCTGCTCGACGATGCGGCGGGCCGTCAGAACGGCGTCAAAGTAGGCAGCGCCCGCTACAGCGTACCGATCGATCCCGACCTGGTTAATCGCACCGTGGCCGAGAGCGAGTCCCGCCTTGTCTATGAGCATCACGTGCGCGGGCGGTTGCGAGGCGTGACGTCCGATCAGGTCGCAAGCACTGTTTGCCTGTACACGATTGCTCCAGGCTCGAACTTCGTTGTCGATCGGCATCCCGCCATGCCGCTGGTCACGGTCGTATCGGCCTGTTCGGGCCACGGCTTCAAGCATTCCGCTGCACTCGGCGAGGCAGTCGCGCAGCGCATGGTCGCGGGACGCAGTTCGATCGACCTGTCAGCCTTCGCCCTGGATCGCCTGACGAGCTGAATCGCTTGACACCGCTTGACGAACAAGATCGCCAACGCGCCCGCACGAGGGCTCAACCGTTCAAGCTCCAGTCGTACTCGAGGAAGGCGACCGGCACGGTATTTGCCCGCAAGGCCGCCCGGTCCGGCTCAGCGTCGGCGAGCAGTTCCGCGAATCGAGCACCCACATCCTGCACGCCGGTGAAACCCGGATAGCCGAGAAAGCTCTTGCCGCCGCGCCGGAAGTCTTCGCCGTACCAGTCGAAGATCATCGACAGTTCGAGTTTGCGGGCCTGCGAGTTGTAGCGATTGCGCGAACGGTCGGACATGAAACGTCGCATCAAGTCCTCCAGTTGCGCATCAAGGCCGTCCGCGGTCAGCGCCCTCTTGCCAAGCATCGGGCAGCCGATGGAAGCGCAGTTCACCGCTACGTGCACGCGCGGTTCATCAAAGGTCGGGGTGCGCATCGTTTCGTGCTCGATGCCGTCCAGATTCTGTGACTTGCCAAGCAGGGTGAAGAAACGATCCTTCCACGGGTTGCCGAAGACTTTGCCGAAGTCGCGGATCGACCTCAGGTCCGGGTAGCGCGTCAGGATTTTCTCAACCGTAAACGCGTTGTATGCGTTTGCGAGGAAGGCGAACTGCTGGGCCTTGGTCCAGCGACGGTACTCGGCCACATCGACCGCCGACAGCGTTTGAAGGTAGGCGCCGAGGTCGGCGCGATCGGCCGCGAACCCGCGGTAATCCACGCGCGAGCTCTTGCCATCCGCTGCGAGCGTGACATGCCGGCCTAGCAGCACGGTCCAGGCTGAATGAGTGTGATCGAATGACAAAGTCGATTGCGCTCGCGCCGGCGACAAGATCGCCAGCGATGCGGCGGACAGCATGAAAGTACGGCGACGCATCCTTGCAACCCACCCTGCCCCTGACTGACTCTGCGCGCAGGCTTCAAACTCTCGCATGCAGCAGCCGCTCAGCCTTGCACATAATGCCGCATATCCCGCCGACAATCTGCGCAACAATCCGCGCCTGAGTGCCGCAGTGTCAACTCTTTCAACAGGATGATCAGCATCATGGCTCGCGACTACGACCTCATTACTGTCGGCGCCGGATCCGGCGGCGTGGCGGCGTCGCGTCGCGCGGCGGCGCACGGAGCACGCGTCCTTGTGATCGAGCGCGACCGCGTGGGTGGCACCTGTGTGATTCGCGGCTGTGTACCCAAGAAGCTGATGATGTATGCGGCTGGCTTCCGCGAAACACTGCGCGAGGCGAAGGGATTCGGCTGGACCGGCGTCGCCGGAGATTTCGAACTGGAGCGCTGGGCCGATGCCAAGGCGAATGAAATCAACCGTCTCGAGAACGTCTATCGCGAACTGCTGGCCAAGTCTGGCGTCGAGCTGATTGGCGGCATTGCCAGAATCGCCGATGCCAACTCGGTCGAAGTCGCCGGGCAAACCATGACTGCGGGGCGCATGCTGATCGCCACGGGCGGGTCGCCGGCGCACGACGCAATTCCGGGCCTCGCGGCTGCCATGACATCGAACGAAGTGCTGGACCTGCGGACTTTGCCGCGCAGTGTTCTCGTGATCGGTGGGGGCTATGTCGCGGTCGAGTTCGCGAGCATTCTCGCTGGGCTGGGTGCTGCGGTAACGCTGGCGTATCGCGATCGCCTGCCGTTGCGCGGCTTCGACGAGGACTTGCGCACGCGGCTGGCGGCGGCGCTCTCTGGCCGCGGCATAACCCTTGCGTCTGGCGTGCCGCTGACATCGCTGTCGCGCAGCGCTTCCGCCTGGCAATTGCAGCGGTCTGACGGATCGACTCTCAGTGCCGAGGCCGCACTCAACGCAACCGGCCGTCGACCCAACACGGCTGGATTGGGGCTCGAACCGCTCGGCGTGGCGGTCGACGCCGCGGGCGCCGTGGTCGTGGACGCCGACAGCCGCAGCACGGTAGACAGGATCTGGGCTATCGGTGACGTCACCAACCGGCGCAATCTGACGCCGGTCGCCATCGCGGAAGGACGCGCCTTCGCCGACACGGAATTCGGCGGACGTGCAGCGCGCGTCGATTTGCGAACCGTGGCTTCGGCCGTGTTTACGGAGCCACCGATCGCGACCGTAGGCTTCACCGAAACCGAGTCGAAGCTACGCGGTCCGGTCGATGTGTTCGAATCCGAATTCCGACCGATGAAGACTGCGTTTTCGGGCGGGTCACAAAGAAGCTACATGAAGCTGGTAGTCGACGGCTGCAGCGACCGAGTTCTCGGCGTGCATATGCTTGGTACAGACGCACCGGAAATCGTGCAGAGCCTGGCCATTGCGTTGACGGTCGGTGCCACCAAGCGGGATTTCGACCGCACGATCGCCGTACATCCGACTGCCGCCGAGGAATTCGTGCTGATGCGTGAACCGACGCGGCGCACGACCAACTGAGCTCGAGGTCGATGAAAAGCTCGCACCAGCGCGTTGCGCCTCAATCGGTGCGCGGTCCCAGCATGTGATGTGGATCAACCCAGGCGTCGAACTGCTCCGCACTGACGGCGCCAAGTGCCAGCGCCGCCTCCTTCAGCGTGGTGCCCTGGTGATGAGCGTGCTTGGCGATCTGTGCTGCGCTGTCATAACCGATATGTGGCGCCAGCGCTGTCACCAGCATCAACGAACTGTCCAGCAGTTCCTTCACGCGTCCGGCGTCGACCTGCAGGCCTGCCACGCAGTGCTGGCCGAAGCTACGCATGCCGTCGGCCAGCAGGCGCGTGCTGTCAAGCACATTGAATACGATTAATGGCTTGTAGACATTGAGCTCGAAATGCCCCTGGCTCGCCGCAAAGCCGATCGCAGCGTCGTGCCCCATCACCTGGGTGCAGACCATGGTCAGAGCCTCGACCTGGGTCGGATTCACCTTGCCAGGCATGATCGAGCTGCCGGGTTCGTTCTCCGGCAAACGCAATTCGCCGAGCCCAGCACGTGGCCCGCTGCCCATCAAGCGGATGTCGTTGGCGATCTTGGTCAGGGCGATCGCCAGCATCTTCAGTGCAGCATGAAAGGCAACCAGGGCTTCATGGCCGGCCATCGCAGCGAACAGATTGGCCGCCTGCATCAGCGGCAGGTCCAGCTGCCGTGCCAGCGCAGCCACCACGCGGGCGCCGAACTCCGGGTGCGTGTTCAGGCCGGTACCGACCGCTGTGCCGCCGATGGCGAGCGCATGTACGGCGACCAGGGCCTGATGCACGCTCAGTTCGCACAGCGCCAGTTGAGCTTCATAGCCGCCAAATTCCTGGCCGAGCGTCACTGGAGTGGCGTCCTGCAGGTGCGTGCGACCGATCTTCGCGATGTGCGCGAATTCCAACGCCTTGGCTGCCAACGCCGCGCGCAGTTCGTGCAGCGCTGGCTGCAATCGCGCGCGGGCCAGCAGGGCAACCGAAATATGCATGGCCGTTGGGAAGACATCGTTCGAAGACTGCCCAAGGTTCACATCGTCATTCGGGTGGACCTTTCGAGCCTTCCCAACATTGCCGCCAAGTGCGCGTGAGGCCAGGTTGGCCACCACCTCGTTGACATTCATGTTGCTCTGCGTGCCGGATCCGGTCTGCCACACCGACAGCGGGAACTCGGCGTCGAACTCGCCCAGTGCCACGCGCTGGGCGGCGTCGGCAATGGCTGACGCCTTGGTCGTGTCCAGCAATCTCAGATCGCGATTTGCGCCCGCCGCAGCCCACTTGATCCAGGCAAGCGCATGCACCACCTCCAGTGGCATGCGCTGTTCGCCGATAGCAAAGAATTTCAGGCTGCGCGCCGTCTGCGCTCCCCACAGGGCGTCAGCCGGCACTTCGATCGGACCGAAGCTATCGGACTCGGTACGTACTTCGCTCATCGCGTAACAAGGCAGCTACCAAATGCAAATCAGCCTTCGTATTTGAATGACAGGCTCACCCGTGCACGGTAAGCCACGACCTTGCCGCCCTCCAGCTTTACGTCAAGCTGGCCGACCTCGGCCACACGCAGGTCCCTCAAGGATTGGCCGGCCGTTTCGACTGCGGACTTGACTGCATCCTCCCAGGAGATCGTGCTGGTGCCGATGATTTCCGTGACGCGATAAATGCCAGTGTCTTTTGCTTTTTTGGCCATGATGACTCCTTGGTTGAAATGTGAACGTGACGTACGACGCGCAGAAACCGGATTGCGCGTCGAAGCAGATGATCATAGGCCGGATTCGTCACCGGACGTCGCCAGAGCAAGCGCAGAGCGCAATTCACAGTCCGCAATGGGGCCGACCCCCTGCCTGGCTCGGCCCGTCTCGGCAGCGGATCCACGCAGGCGGGTTTGTCGGTGCGACGCTGCCTGCGCTACCCTTGGGCGCGGCAGGTCAAGCAAGGGGGAAATCGATGAAAAGACTCACCCAAAGTCGTTTATTGCTTCCGGTGATGTGCGGCCTTGTCGCGGCACTTGCTGTTGCAGGCATCAGTGTGACGCTAGCTCAAACGGCCAAACCGGTTCTGATCGAAGAGGACCTGCGCGTGGCGTTCATTGCCGCTGACGTCAACAAGGACGGAGTGATCGACATCGACGAAGCGATCGCCGACAGTATCCTGGTGTTTGCAAGATACGATGCCAATCGGGATGGTTACCTCACGCTGGCCGAGTTGCCGGGCCACGATCCGGCGCGCTTTCGCCGGGCTGATCGCGACGGCGACGGCCGCTTGTCCATGGGCGAAGTCGCCGCCGATCGAGTCTGGGAATTCTTCGAAGTTGACACCGGGCGCAAGGGTTACGTCACCATGGAGCAAATTCAGGTCTACGTAAGCAAGACGCGTTCTGCCCGCAATTAGGAGATCACTATGACGTCAAATCTCAAACGGATATCGGGACTCACAGCAAGAAAATTTCTTCGTTCGGCCGCGGTCGTCCTGTTCGCCGTCGGCGGATTCGGTGCCTGTTCCAACATGACGCCGCAGGAACAGAACCGCATGACGGGCCAGATCGTGGGCGGCGCGACTGGCGCTGCGCTCGGTTCATTGGTGGGTGGTGGAACCGGGCGCAGCATTGCGATCGGCGCTGGTGCCGTGGTCGGCACTATCGTGGGCGGCAACATTGGGGCCAAGCAATAGTGCAGCCGGCTGCGACCCGCCGGACTAGGAGTCGGTGCCTAGTCTGATCGCCTTCGGCGCATGGGGGATGACGATGCTGCGCCGGCGGAAGGTCTCGACGATGCTCGTGTGAATTTCGCCCATCGCCTCTTCGTAGTCCCGCACGGTGGTCCATGGCTTGACGTCGATTCGGACCGCGAAGTCGCCCAGCGTGGCGACTTCCACCGAAGGGGCCGGATCCCTGAGTACGCGGGCGTTGTCCCGCAGCAGTGCGCGGATCACCTCGATCGCCCCGTTCAGGTCCGTGTCGTAAGCGACCCCGACCTTGATATGCAGCTGCCGGATCTTGCCGTAGTTGTGCAGGATTTCGCCGACGATCTTGCGGTTGGGAACGACGACGCGCGAGCGGTCGGCGTGACTCAGCGTCGTGTTGAACAGACCGATCGATTCAATTTGTCCTTCGACACCGACGATCGAGATGTATTCGCCGACGCGAAATGGCCGCGTGAAAATGATTGTCAGGCCCGCCGCCAGGTTGCCCAGAACGCCCTGCAGCGCCAGCGCCACACCGGCCCCTGCGATGCCCAGGCCAGCGATCAGCGGAAGCAGTTCGACGCCCAGATTCTGCAGCGCCATGATCAGGAACAGGCCCATGACCAGAACGCGCACGATCCGCGCCAGCAGGTCTCGTATCGGCGGCTCCAGTTCGAACCGGGACAGAGCCGGATCCATCACCCGTCCGACCCAGCGGCTGACAAAGACGCCCGCGGCAAGTATCAGGATCGCGACCAGCGCCTTCGGTCCAAAGCGCACGGCCAGATCGACGACCGAGCCTTGAACCTGCTCCAGGGTCTGCAGTTGTTTGTTCATTGCCTCGATCCCGGCTCGGAGTTGCGGATGCTAAACGAGCCAGGCGTCCGACTTGCGACTTTGCGCATGCAAGTACGGCGGCTCGTACCAAACCTTGGCATGGCAGCCGAGCCCCTGAAGTTCCGGTTATATCGACAGGCTCAATACGCATGTAGACGCAATTGCGGCGCACGTACCCTGCGGCGTGGCGGAGTGATTGCGGCTCCGCTTATCTCAGTTGCGAGATCGACCCATGGAAGCGCTGCACGAAACCCGGCGTCATGAATCCGAACCGCTGGCCCCCGATGTCATTTTCGATCTGGCCGATGCGCGCCGGATCGAGCAGGACCTGCCCTATGCGGGCGCGGTTACGCCACGAGAGGCGTGGGAACTGCTGACCCAAGGCCAGGCCAAGCTCATCGATGTCCGCACTGCACCCGAGGTCAAGTTCGTGGGCAGCATTCCGGACTCGACGCACATTGAATGGCGTGGCGCTGACTACCTGCCGAGCGCCATGTTCGTGAACGCTCTGCGCGGCACGGCCCATCCATCCGAGACGGTGCTGCTGATTTGCCGCAGCGGGGTTCGCTCGCACCAGGCGGCGCGAGCGGCAGCGATCGGAGGATTCAAGAAGGTCTACAACGTGCTGGAGGGCTTTGAAGGCCAGCGCAGCCATGCGGGCCGACGCGGTGAAATCGACGGCTGGCGCAAGCACGGCCTGCCCTGGACTCAGGACTAGGCCGTTACTTGGCAGGTGCTTCCGGTGGCATTGAACCTGCACTGCCGGTGCCGGCCGGCAGTGTGCTTGCTCCGCTCGCTTCCCCGTCTGGCGGTGGCGCGATCGCGACGCGGCTGCGCTCCGACCACGGCCTGAGACTGGTCGCCGGCACCTCGAAGATCTGATAGAACGCGCCCCCGGGAGTCTGATCGACGGTAGTGCCGAAACTCACCGTATAGCCCTCGCATCCGACCAGCCCGAGGACTGCAACGCCCGCAGTGACTGCCGCGAAGACAGAGCGCGCTCGAATGCTCATTGCGGTTTCCATTCGGCGACGGCAAACACCGCACCAAGCGGGTCGGCCAGAACGGCGAAGCTCGATCGATGATGCGGAGTCGCACCGACCAGAACACGCGCGCCCGCGGCCTCGGCACGCTGAACAGTCTCTGTGACGCTGCGTACGCGCACATAGGGAACCCATTCGCTGGGAGACGATGTGTCGAGCTTGCGCATGACGCCCGCGCGCGCCCGGCCACCCGCGGCCAGCACGAATGACCGTGGCGCGTTCTTGTGATCGACAGCCGTCACGTTGTAGCCGAACACGTCTTTGTAGAACGCGGCCTCGCGCGCCGCGTCCTCGGCCCACAGCTCGACCCAGAGCCATTCGTTCTCGCGGCCCGCATAGTCGGCAGGATCGCCCGCGACCGATCTTATGACTGCGAACTGGGCGCCTTGCGGATCCGCCAGCAGGGCCAGCTCGCCGCGACCGGCCAATGTGCGAGGCGCCAGCAGCACGGTCCCGCCGAGGGTTCGGACGCGCTCGGCAACCGCGGCCGGCTCAGTCGTCGACACCAGTCCGATCCAGCGTGAGCCCGGAACCTTGTCGGCATTTCTCGGTGCCAACATGCCGCCGATTGGCCGCCCGTTTGCCAGAATGCGCGTGTAGCTGTCGGACTTGCTCGTCTCGCCATGGGACTCGAAGGTCCAGCCGAAGACTCTGCCGTAAAAGCTGCGCGCCGCCGCCACATCCTGCGTCAACAGGTCGGCCCAGACCCAGCGGCCGCTGACGCTCGGAACAGTCGCCGAGTCGGCAATCGGCGGCCAGGCTTGCGCCGCCACCGGCGCTGTCGCACCCAACAAGATCAGCGACAGCGTCGTCGCGGCGAGGAGATCTGCCTTGCATCTGAACATCAATCCACCTCCCTAGAGATCGCCAGTGTAGCGAGGGTCGGCGGCAATTTCCGTCGAAGCCTCCGGAGTGTCCGACGCGAATCGTGGCGAGATTCATTTCAAGCGGGCAGAATCGCGGTTGACTCGAACCCAGTGAGATTGTCCATGCGAGCTCAGCATCTACTTACCGCAGGCAGTTTGGCGACAGCGCTGATACTGGCCGGCTGCGCGACGACCGAGATGAATGCGCAGTGGACCAATCCCGAGTATCAGGGTCGCAGCCTGCGCGGACAAAGTGTGCTGATCGCGTGCCAGGCAAGAGACTTCACGATGCAGCAGGTTTGCGAGGATCAGATGGCGGCGCAACTGAGCGCAAAGGGCATCAAGGCAGTTCGCCTCGCGCCCAATGATCCGTCAGCCGGAGCACCGGGCAATGACGCGCTGATCGAGGCGGCGAAGAAGGCCGGCGCAACTGCGTTCACGCGTATCGCTCTAAGCGTCTCAGCTCCTGCGGTGGGAAATACCGGGCCGCAGATCGGCATTGGCGTCGGAGGCGGTGGGGGCGGCGGCGGTCGCTACGGCGGCGTTGGTGGAGGAATTTCGTTCCCGATCGGCGGATCCTCGGTAACCGAGGCCCTGGCGGCAGATACCACGGTGGTTGCCGTGCCCGCTGGTGCGCTGGTGTGGTCTGGTCGGGCTACTACTCCGACCGGAAGCAATACGACGCAGCAACTCACCGACCTCGCCAAAGTCACGACCGAGGCGATGCAGAGCGCAGGTCTGCTGAAGTAGCTCGCCGCAAGCGGCGGACTATTCCGCTGCGATCCTCAACACGAGCTTGCCGAAGTTTTCGCCCCGGAACAGCATGTTGAGGGCTTCGGGGAAGCGCTCGAGTCCGTCGACGATGTCCTCGCGTGACTTGAAGCGACCTTCCTTCATCCAGGTTGCAATTTCGCGCACTGCGACTGCATAGCGATCCGCATAGTCAAACACGACCATGCCCTCCATGCGCGCGCGGTTGACGAGCAGGGAAAGATAGTTCGCCGGCCCCTTGATCGGTCCGGTTGCGTTGTACTGTGAAATCGCGCCGCAGATCACGATCCGCGCTTTGCGATTGATGCGCGTCAGCACGGTGTCAAGGATGTCGCCGCCGACATTGTCGAAGTAGACATCGACGCCCTGCGGACAATGTTGCTTGAGTCCATCGCGCACATCGCCGGCCTTGTAGTCGATGCAGGCATCGAAGCCGAGCTCGTCGACGACGAACTTGCACTTCTCTGGCCCTCCGGCGATTCCGACTGCTCGGCAGCCCTTGATCTTGGCCACCTGGCCTACGGTCTGTCCAACCGCGCCTGCGGCGCCGGATACAACAACCGTCTCGCCTGACTTTGCTTGCCCAACCTCGAGCAGGCCGAAGTAGGCGGTCATGCCCGGCATCCCAAGTGGGTTCAGCCACTTGGGAAGCGGTGCGAGCCGCGGATCGATCTTGATGAGACCGGATCTCTTGATGGCGGCCGCATCGAAGGCCGCGTATTCCTGCACGCCGAGACCGGCGCTGACATGCTCACCGACCGCATATTCCGGATGGCGCGACGCGTGCACGCGACCCACGCCACCGGCACGCATGACTTCACCGATACCGACCGGCGGTATGTAACTCTTCGCGTCGTTCATCCAGCCACGCATCGCCGGGTCAAGCGAAAGCATGAGGGTTCGAACCACGACGCCGCCCTCTTCCGGCTCCGCCACAGGTTGTTCGGTGTGCTGCCAGTCGCTCGGTTTGGGCAGGCCGACCGGTCGGGCCGCGAGACGTATTTGATGATTGACGGCTGTGCTCATGGAAGTCCCCGGGGTTCTGTGGCGCGAGTGCTGCCAGCGTAGCGCAATCGACGGTCCGGTCCCGCACCTTTCACAGATCGTATGATCAGTGCTGTTCTGACAACGCAAAGACCATGATGACCGCGCTACTTCCGGACTGGCCTCTGCTGTCCGCGTTTCTTTTGGCCAGCTTTGTGCTGGCGATCACGCCGGGACCCGGGGTCTTTTACATCGTCGCGCGCAGCCTGTCGCAAGGACGGCGCAGCGGGCTTGCGTCCGTGGCTGGGGTCGCACTCGGAAATCTCGGCAACGCCCTCGGTGCATCCCTGGGCCTGGCCGCGCTGTTTGCCGTCTCGACGGCTGCGTTCACCATCGTCAAGTACGCCGGTGCGGCCTACCTGGTATGGCTTGGAGTCCAGACGCTGCGCACTCCGCCTCGCGAAGGCGTAGGCGCTGCCGTGACGCGATCGCCCGATGCCAAGGTCTTTCGCGATGGATTCATCGTTGCCCTGCTGAATCCAAAGACGGCCCTTTTCTTTGCGGCCTTCCTGCCTCAGTTCATGAATCCGGTTTCGGCGCCGGCGGTCCAGAGCGTGTTGTTGGGTGCCGCGTTCGTTGCCATCGCGGCGCTGACGGATACCTGCTACGCGCTTGCCGCCGGAAGCCTTGCGGGCCTGGTCACGCGAGCAGGATCCGGCAAATCCGTCGTGCAGAGCACGGGCCGCTTCCTGTCGGCGGCGGCCTACTGCGGTCTTGGAGTCTGGACTGCGCTGGCCGGCGGCCGTCCGCGCCACTGAGCTTCCGCCTCGATCGACGCCTCAGTCAGGAGTGCGGACCCATGCGGCGCTGCGCCGCTTCGATCGCCGCTGCCAGCTGTTGATAACGGGCCGAGCCGGCCGGCAATTGCTCGAGCAAGGCACTCCAGTAGCGAACAGCGTCGGGATACTGGTTCTGCTCAACGGCAGCACTGCCTGCCATTTCGAGCGCTATCGCATGACTCCCATCGATCGCCAGAGCCTGCGCGACCAACTCCGACGGCCGGCCGGCCAGGCTGCCGCCCTGCTCCATGCCGATGGCGTCGGCCGCTTCGCACAACACACCCGGGTCGCGTGCAACGCGTGACGACACTTTCAGAGCCTGTGCGTAGGCCCTCGACGCCTGACCGAATTCGTCCTTCTCCATGTGCGCGCGCGCGAGCAGTACCCAGGCCCGGCCATCGCGGGGGAAAGTTGCGACCTGTTGTTCTAGCCTGGCAACGTAGGCATCCGCTACCTGCTGCGCCTGAAGTTCAGCGCTGAGTCCGTCATGCGCGCCAAGCGTGCGCGGTGTGCCCCAGTGCAGGTACAGCAGGCTTGCAATTGCCGGCAGCAGGACGGCAAGCGCCACTGCCGGCCATCGTCCGAACAATCCTGCCGCTCGTGTCGGTCGGGTCGCCTCCGCAAGCAGGCGCCGCTTGATCCGCTCGCGTTCGCCCTTGGCGTCATGCGAGTCGAACAGCCCACGCGCCATATCGCGCTCGAGTTCTTCGAGCTGACGACGACTCACTTCCGCATTGGCGCACGCGTGGCCGACACGCTGCCTGACAGGACCCGCGTTCCGCCACAGCGCCGGCAGCACAAAGGCCAGAGCGACGCCGACCAGCACAAGCGCGACGATCACAAACAGTCCAGTTTCCATCGGGCCAGATTGCTGGTTGTGACGACTTCGAACCTACTTGGTGGCCGGCGCACTGGTCGCTGGCGCCCCGCTGCTGCGTTTCGCCGCGACCGCATCACGGAGGATCTTGATGCCCTCCTGCGATGCGGTCGCCGACCTGGCGAGCGAATCCTTGGCCTGGTCGAGGTTGTGGAACGCCGATCCGTTCGAAGCGGTCCACCATTCCCAGTTCGCGTGCGCCTCGGTGTGCTTGGCGCGCGCGGCACTGAGCGTGACATCGTCCAGCCCCACGCCTTGCACCTCGACGAAGGTGTTGATCAGCTGACCCAGCCAGAATTCTGCGTGCCGGACCTTGCCAGCGTAGTGCGAGGACATTGACTCCATCACGTACTTGGCCTGTTCTTCGTTCCAGTCGGTATGGCAGGTTAGGCAGGTCTGCTTGATGTAATGCTTCGGGTTGGTCTGCCAGTGTGAGGTGTAGGTTTTCTTGGTTTTGGGATCCGTCACCTTCGGCATGTGGCACGACTGGCATTGGACGCCCGCCTTGTCATGCTTGGAGTTCCAGAACACTTCGGAATCCGGGTGCTGCATCTTGGTCAGCAGCGCGCCGGTCTGGAAGTGGCGGAAGTCACGGAAATTGATGCTGTCGTAGAACTTCGTGATGTTGCTGACGTCGACCAACGGGAAGATGTTGGTGCGCTGGTCGGCCATACCGATCGCCGCGCCGGTCTTCGGATCGATGCCCGGATTGCAGTTGTATTCGACGTGGCACTGCGCGCACTGCAGCTTGGTGTCATAGGCTTCGAGCATCGCGATCTTGCGCGTATAGCCGCGCACGCCCATGTCCTTGACCTCGAACTTGGTCTTGCGCGGATCCTCCGAATACAGCGTCGGGAAGTCCTTGCGCGTCAAGGCCTGGATCAAGGCATCGCGCACGACCCGCGGTTTGGCGGCGTGTGGGTCATGGCAGAAGATGCAGTTGTTCGCATGATTGACCGACTTCGCGACTTCGACCACCTTCGAGGTGCGACTCCACTTGGCGCCCGGGACCGGATCGCCCATGTAAGCCCAGTCCAGGATGTGGTCCTGCGTCTTGCAGGAGATGCAGACCGGATTGGCCGCCGCTGCCGTACCTGGTTTGAATGGCTTCTGATCAGTGTTGTCCGGGTAGTTGTCCTGGATCACATCCCAGACCTTGAAGTCGCCGCCCGGCTTCGCCAGATACCGCCATCCGTCCTTGGCACTGAACCGGCCGCCGAAGGCGCGATCGACAACAAACTGATCGAGCACCATGAACGCATGCGAGCGCGGGAGGTTGTGCTCGCGCGTAAACCCGTGCGGCGTCAGCAGCAGATCGAACGCTGGATTGGGCGACGGCCCGGTCATCTGCTTCTTCTCGAACCGGCCGGTACGCTGCCAATCCATTTGATACGCGGTGTCGTACTGATTCTTGTGGCAGCCGCCGCAGGTGGCCGGATCGGTCTTTGTGAGCGGACGCGCGGCCGGGCTCGCCAGATGCTGTTCGACGCCCGAATGGCACGAGGTGCAGGCCAGCCCCTTGTGCTTGCCGCTGTCGTGAAACTCCTTGATGGCCGCGTGACACCCGAAGCAGCCGGCGGCATCGAATTTCGCGGCGGGCTTTGAGGCGGTAGCGACGGGCGCCGACTTGCGGTCGCCTGCGGTCGACTGGGCATGCGCCGGCGCGCCGGCGAGAATCCATGAAGATGTTGCGAATAGCAGCGCAGCCAGCCTGACATTCTTTTTCATGGCACCCCCTTGGGCAGCGACGATTCACGCGCGAGGGTAGTGACGACGCCTTCTTGCGCCCAGTGGGAAAGGCTGCATCGCTTGATTCACGTCAAGCGCCGCGCAGGTCGCGGTCGGACCTTGCGACCCTGCCGTCGCTTCAGGGGACGATTTGATCGATTGTGAGGATCAGGTCCCGCGAGCCGACTTTGACCGACTGTGCCGGACCTTCCAGATCACCACTTTGCGCCGCAACGTTGCCGCCACGCGCTACCCGCGCGGCGACGACAACCAGTTCGTGCATCGAGATCTTCGCCGCCGGCGACATCGCGCGGGTATCGTCGAGAGTGAACTTGAGAGGCAGATCCTTGACCTGCGCCCGAACCACTGCGAGCGGCATCTTGCTCCCGTCGTTCGGCCGAGCAAACACGAACACCGTGTCGTTGGGCGCGGCCTTCGTGGCCAGCGCAGGACTCAGTCTGACTGTGCCGGAGACGGCCTTCTCTGCTGTGCCTGCGGTCGGTTTCGCTTTTTCAGGCGGACTTGCCGAAGCAACCTCACCGCCAAGCTTGCCAAGTTCACGCGCTTCCGCAATCGAACCTTGAATGGACTTTGCCAGTGGAGAGTCGGCTGGTTGCGTGGCTCTAAGGCGCTCCCAGTAACCAACGGCAGCGACATAGTCCTTCCGCTCAAACGCAATCGTGCCGGCCATAGCCAGCGCCTTCCATTGCGTCGGATCGATCTTCAAGGCACGCTCGATCAGTTCCTCGGGTGGTCCGCTGAGGTTGCGCCCACGGCTCATGGCCAGCGCATCGGCGTAATCCGCCAGCACATTGGCGTCGTTTGGCACCAGCGCGACCACTTTCGCGAACGCGGTCGAGGCTTCGGCGAACTTTCCCATTGCGTAGTAGCTGCGCGCGAGGACAAACCATCCCTCGGCATTGTCAGGCTGCTTCTGCAAGCGTTGTGCGAGCTGCTCGACCATCTGGTCGATCTGCTCTGTCGACTTGTGCCCATCGCTGGTTGCAACGGTGGTCAGGGAGATCGCACCCGGATCGCCCCAGTGCCAGTAGAGCAATCCGGCTGCAAGCGGAACCGCCAGTGCGAGCGCGGTCGCGGTTCGAAGGCGCGACCGCGCCGGGGCCGCCGAGGACGCTGCGGCATCCTGCCGGCTTTCCTCGAGCATGCGGCGTTCCAGTTCGGCCCGCGCTTCGGCGTGCTGGTCCGACGACAAGGTGCCGCGCGCAAGATCGGCTTCGAGGTCAGCGAACTGGTCGCGATAGATCGAAACATTGGCAGCCTGCCGCTCGACCCTCGCGCGGCCCGATGGCCGCAGAAGCGGCCACAGGACAAAGGCGATCGCCACCAGCGCCATCACGGTCGCCAGGACATAGAAGACAACCATCACCGGCGATCCCCTGTCTTCCCATGCGCGAGCAGACGCGCTGCTTCGGCATGCTCGGCCTCTGACAGCGCCGCGGGCTGCAATCGCGAGCGACGCGCATGCACGGTTCGGCCGAAAACAGCCAGCGCAATGGCCGCAAGCAGCAAGGGCCCGAGCCACAGCAGCAGTGTGCTCGGCTTGAACGGCGGTCGGTACAGCACAAAGTCACCGTAGCGCGCGACCATGAAGTCCGTGATTTCGCGATCACTGCGGCCGGCGCGAATCTGTTCATCGATCTGCCTCCGCAGGTCGACTGCAAGCTCGGCGTTGGACTCGGCGATCGACTGGTTCTGGCAGACCAGGCAGCGCAGCTGCGCCGCAAGATCTGCCGCGCGGCGCGCGCCGGCAGGATCAAGTGTCGATGGCTCGGCCGCGTACAGGACTGTCGTCAGCGCGAAGCATGCAACACCAAGCAAGACTCGAATCATGAGCGACGCAACTCCTCGATCAGCGGCAACATCCGGCCACGCCAGACCTCCTCGGTGATTGGCCCAATCTGCTTGTAGCGAATCATTCCCTTGGTATCGATCACGAAGGTTTCAGGCACGCCGTAGACGCCATAGTCGATGCCGACCCGGCCGTCGAAGTCGGTGACTGAAAACGTGTAAGGGTCACCCCACTGTGCGAGCCAGCCCTTTGCGGCGTCCGACTTGTCCTTGTAATTCAGTCCAACAATCGGCACGGACTTGGCCCCGGCAATCTTTACCAGCAACGGATGCTCGATTCGACAGGCAACACACCAGGAGGCCCAGACGTTCAGCATCCAGACCTGGCCCTTGAGTTCGGCCGGAGTGAAGGTCTGGTGTGGCTGAGCCAGTTGGGCCAGCGTAAATGTGGGCGCGGCCTGGTTGACCAATGGCGACGGCACTTCGCGCGGATTCAGAGACAGGCCACGCAGCAGAAAGCCGGCGAGAACCAGGAAGGCTGCCAGCGGCAGCAGGTAAAGCGCCAGCTTGCGCATTCTGTTATGCGGTCCTTGCGGCGAGCCGCTCATCGCGCCGCGCCAGCAGGCGATAGCGGCGATCGGCCAGTGCCAGCAGGCCGCCGATTGCCATCAGCACACAGCCGCCCCAGATCCAGTTGACGAAAGGCTTGATGTAGATGCGCACACTCCATGCACGGTCGGCCACCGGTTCGCCGAGTGAAACGTACAGGTCGCCAAGAATGCTTTGATCGATCGCCGCTTCAGTCATCGGCATCTGCTGGACGTGATAGACGCGCTTCTCGGGATACATGTGCCCGTAGTACTTGCCATCACGGGTGACTTCGATGCCGCCGCGGGCGCCACGATAGTTGGGGCCGACGATGTCCTTCGCCCCCTCGAATTTGAACGCGTAGCGGCCAATCGTGACTGAGTCGCCGACATCCATGCGCTGGTCGCGTTCGACCTCGAAGCCCTTGACCATCGTGACACCGACGATGAAGACCGCGACGCCTAGATGGGCGCACTGCATGCCCCAGTAGGCCAGCCCCTGTGCCTTCAGGCGCGCTCCCAGCCCGCCTCCCAGATGGCGAATGCGTTCCTTCACATTCAACGCCGCCGAGGCAATGACCCAGAACGCAAGGAACAGACCAACTGCGACCATCGGCGTCACGCTCGACCGGCGGCCCACGGCACGATCAATGCACTGGCGACGCTCACTGCGAGTGCCCATTTGAGTCGCAAGGCCAGGTCGGGCAGCGTCGCCTTCTTCCAGCGGGAAATCGGCCCGATTCCCATCAGGAATACCAGCGGCGCCATGATCGGGACGAACACGGACTGGAAGAACGGCGGGCCGACCGAGATCTTCGTACTCGTCAGTGCATCCAGAAACAGGGGATACAAGGTGCCGAGCAGCACCGAGCCGCAGGCGACTGCCAGCAGCACATTGTTCATCAGCAGAAATGACTCGCGCGACACGGTCTCGAAATTGCCGCCGAGCCCGACCTTGGGCGCGCGCCACGCGTACAGCGCCAGCGACGCGCCGATCACGAACACCAGAAACGCCAGGATGAAGACGCCGCGCGCCGGATCGGTGGCGAACGCGTGCACCGAGGTCAGCACGCCCGACCGCACGAGAAAGGTTCCAAGCAGGGACAGCGAGAAGGCGACGATCGCCAGCAGCACAGTCCAGCTCTTGAATGCGCCGCGCTTCTCGGTGACCGCAAGTGAATGGATCAGAGCCGTGCCGACCAGCCAGGGCATGAACGAGGCATTCTCCACGGGATCCCAGAACCACCAGCCGCCCCAACCCAGCTCGTAGTAGGCCCACCAGCTGCCAAGCGCAATGCCAACCGTCAGGAAGCACCAGGCCAGCGTGGTCCACGGCCGCGACCAGCGCGCCCAGGTCGCATCCAGCCGGCCACCGAGCAGAGCAGCGATCGCGAACGCAAAGGCCACTGAAAACCCGACATAGCCCATGTAGAGCATGGGCGGATGGAACACCATGCCGGGATCCTGCAGCAGTGGGTTCAGGTCACGGCCGTCAGCCGCCGGTGGAAACAGCCGGTCAAACGGATCCGAGGTCATCAGCAGGAAAAGCAGGAAGCCCGCCGAAATCACGCCCTGCACTCCCAGCACGCGTGCCACGGTGTCTTCGGGCAGGTGCCGGGAAAAGGCCGAAACAGCAAACGTCCACCAAGCAAGCATCAGCACCCAAAGCAGCAGCGAGCCTTCGTGCGATCCCCAGCTGGCGGCGACGCGATAAGCGAGCGGCAATTGCGAATTTGAATTGGACGCGACGTTGACGACGGAAAAGTCATTGCTGACGAAGGACGTGACCAGACAGCCGAACGCCAGGGTGACGAACAATGCTTGTCCACGCGCCGCAGGACGCGCGACGCTCATCCAGACCCGATCACCGCGCGCGGCGCCGACAATCGGCAGGATGCTCTGCACCAGCGCCAGCAAGAGCGCCAGGATCAGCGCGAAGTGACCGATCTCCGGAACCATCAGGGCCTCCCCGGCATCTGCACGGACTTCTGTGCCTTCTTGGCCTGCTCGAGTGCGTGCGCAGCCTCCGGCGGCATGTAGTTCTCATCATGCTTGGCCAGCACTTCGTTGGCGCGAAACACGCCATCCGGCCCGAGCTTGCCCTGGGCCACGACACCTTTGCCCTCCTTGAAGAGGTCGGGAAGGATGCCCGTATAACTGACAGCGATCACCTTGGCAGTGTCGGTGACGTTGAAGCTGACCGTCAGGCCGTCGCCGGCCCGCTTGACACTGCCTTGCTCGACCAGGCCGCCGATGCGGAAGGCCTTACCCTGTGGTGCTTCGCGATTGGCCACCTGGGTCGGACTGTAGAAAAACACCAGGTTTTCCTGAAACGCCGACAGCACCAGTGCAGCGGCAACACCGAGCACCGCCACGCCAGTGGCGATCAAAGCGAGGCGCTTGTGTCGTGGCTTCATGGCGAGTGTCGAGTGCGCGCCGACTCGCGCGCTACGTCAGCGAGTGCACGGCGGCGCCGCGCCTGGAGGGCGAAAACTTCGATTCCAATCACTACGATCACCATGGCATATGAACTCCAGACGAAGAAACCATAGCCGCCCATCGTCCAAAAAGCTTCCCAACTGGCCCAGTTCAAGTGAGTCTCCCGCCGGCGCAAAGTTCCTGGACCCAGCCCGATTGACGCTCGCGCTCGAGAATAATCGAGCGCACGCGGTGCATAACTGCCGAGATGCAGTACATCCAGATCGCCACGGCCATGATCAGCATGCCCCAGAGCATGCTCGCAGCCATGCTGGAGCCCCGAGCGGGGCTGAGCGATGCTCCCTGGTGCAGCGTATTCCACCAGACTACCGAGAAATAGATGATCGGCACGTTCACGACGCCGACAATGGCCAGCACGGCTCCCGCTTTGTCAGCGCGGCGCGGATCGTCGATCGCTGCCTGCAAGGCTATGAAGCCGAGATAGAGGAACAACAGGACCAGTTCCGAAGTCAGGCGCGCATCCCATACCCAGTACGTGCCCCAGGTCGGTCGCCCCCACAGCGAGCCAGTCCAGAGCGCAAGAAAAGTCATCAATGCGCCGGTCGGGGCGATGGCAGTAGCCATCATCGAGGAAAGGCGGGTATTGAAAGCCAGGCCGATTGCCGCCCAGAAAGCCATGACCAGGTACAGGAACATCGACATCCACGCCGTGGGCACGTGAATGAAGATGATGCGATAGCTGTCGCCCTGCGTCGCATCGGTCGGTGCAACGAGAAACGCGATGTAAAGGCCAAGGACAGTCAGGACGAGCGCAAGCGCCCCGCACAGCCACATCAGGCGGCCGGCGAGCGGAAAGAAGGTCTGGGGCGAAGCAAACCCGAACAGACTTGCACGCGATAAGGAAACGCTTGTGTTCATAGTCGACAGCGCAGCGCCCGCCGCTCACTCCGCCGAGATGCGCAGCGCCAGGGACGCAGCCCAAGGGGTCAGCACCAGCGCAAACAGCAGAAACGCGCCAAGGAGAAGCAGGTACGCCGCATAGGCCACACCGGAAGCCGCGGCTCCGACAGCGCCGGACCCGAAAATGAGCACCGGGATATACAGCGGCAGAACGAGCAGCGATGTTAACACTCCGCCGCCGCGCAGCCCGAGCGTCAGCGCCGCCGCAATTGCACCAAGCAAGCTGAGTACCGGTGTTCCGAGCGCCAGCGAAGCGACCAGCACCAGCGTTTCAGTGGTGCCGAGATCGAACAGAACGCCGAACACGAATGCCATGGCGGTCAACGGCAGACCGGTGGTCAACCAATGGGCGACAACCTTCCCTATCACGATCAGGGCCAGGGGTTCCGGGGCAATCAGCATCTGCTCGAGTGTGCCGTCCACATGATCGGCGGCGAAGAGTCTCGGCAGGGAAAGAATGGCCGCCAACAAGGCGGCGACCCAGACCACGCCTGGACCGATTGCACGCAAAAGATTCGGCTCGGGGCCCACACCCAGTGGCACGATGGTCACGACGACGACAAAGAAGAACAGGGTGTTGAAGACATCGGCCTTCTGACGCACTCCCAGCAGCAGGTCACGCCGAATGACGGGCGCCAGCGAAATGATCATGTTTCGCTCACGCGATTGCGCCCGCGCCGACCGCTGTCAGATCGACGCGCAGTTCGCGCGGCGCGTTGACCGCAACTTCCTGATGCGTGGTCAGGACCGCGATCTGGCCGCGGCCCAGATGTTCTGCAATCAGGGCAGCCAGCGTCTCCGTGCCTCGCGTATCCAGGGCGGAAAACGGCTCATCAAGAATCCAGAGCGGGGTCGACAGACAAAGCTGAAGACGTGCCAGTGCGATCCGGCGGCGCTGTCCCTGCGACAGAAAGCGCGCAAGAGTGTCTTCGTAGCCAGCGAGCCCGAACGTGGCGAGTGCTGCATCGCAGTCCGCCGATCCGGTCCAGCGGCCCGCCAGTTCCAGTGCGAAACGCAGATTTTCGTGCACTGTCAGATCGTCCTTGACTCCGTTCAGATGTCCGACATAGGCAAGGTCCTGCCAGTAGTCTTCGCGCAGGCTGCGAATACTGCTGCCATTCCAGTGCACCTCGCCTTGCGATGGGTCAAGCAAGCCGCACAGGATCCTGAGCAGACTGGTCTTGCCCGTTCCGTTGGGCCCGGCCACGCGTACCAGGGTTCCGCCTTGCACCTGCAGGTTGAGTCCGTCGAACAAGTGTCGGCCACCGCGCTCGCACGCAAGATTGCGAATTTCGAGAAAGCAGGCTGGCACGTGGAATCCGTTGCAGAGGTCGGGAGTCGGTGAGGCGGCGCGAAGGGTACGGGAGCGCCGTCGCCGTATCAAGGCGTGCTATCGCAGGTCGGGCCGCTAGACTGCGCGCGTTCCCGGCGGACCAGGTTCATTCTGCATGAAGCTTTTTGCTCAGCATCATTTGAAATCCCGGCCTAGGCGCGTATGCCGTCGGCCGAGAACGCACCGCGATGCTGCAAGCGGGACATGTTGATGGCATCACCCGTCTGGCCTCCCCTGTTAGGCACGCCACTGTCGCCTGCTGCCACGCGCGTGCTCCTGCTGGGCGCCGGCGAACTGGGCAAGGAGGTAATCATTGCCCTGCAGCGCCTGGGTGTCGAAGTGATCGCAGCCGACCGCTATGCGGGTGCACCGGGCCACCAAGTCGCCCATCGGGCGCACGTGTTGAACATGGCAGACGCCGCCGCGCTGAAGGAGCTGATCGCGCGCGAGCAGGCGCACATAGTCGTGCCCGAAATCGAAGCGATCGCGACCGAGGCCCTGGTTGAAATTGAGCTCGCCGGCCTGGCACGCGTGGTACCAACGGCACGTGCTGCACAGCTCACCATGAACCGGGAAGGCATTCGCCGCCTTGCCGCTGAGACGCTTGGCCTGCCGACTTCGCCCTATCGATTTGCCAGTTCGCCGGCTGAATTGCGCGAAGCCGTGCAGCACACCGGGCTGCCCTGTGTGATCAAGCCCGTGATGTCATCCTCGGGCAAGGGCCAGAGCAAGGTTGAGCTTGCAAGCGAACTCGATACCGCGTGGAAGTACGCAAATGCCGGCGGTCGAGTAGCCCTGGGTCGCGTCATCGTCGAAGGATTCATTGACTTCGATTATGAAATCACGCAGCTGACCGTACGTGCTCTGGGCGAGGACGGCACGATCGGCACCCATTTCTGCGAACCGGTCGGCCATGTTCAGGTCGCCGGTGACTATGTCGAGAGCTGGCAGCCGCATCCGATGAGTGCGCTGGCCCGCGCGCGTACCCGCGACATCGCTCGAGCCGTGACCGACGAGCTCGGCGGCACCGGCATCTTCGGGGTAGAGGTCTTCGTCAAGGGCGATATGGTCTGGTTCTCAGAGGTCAGCCCGCGCCCGCACGACACCGGAATGGTGACGATGGTGACGCAGTGGCAGAACGAATTCGAGCTGCACGCACGGGCCCTGCTGGGCCTGCCGGTGGACGTTAGTCTGCGCAATGCCGGTGCGAGCAGCGTGATCTATGGCGGCCACGAAGCCACGGCGCTGCGATTCGAAGGAGTCGCGGAGGCGCTTGCCCTGCCCGGTGTCGACCTGCGCTTGTTCGGCAAACCCGAGTCCCATGTCAAGCGGCGCATGGGTGTCGCGCTGGCGCGGGCTGCCGATGTCGATGTTGCGCGCGACCTCGCAAAAAGGGCCGCCGCCTGCGTCCGGCCAGTGCCGCATGCATAGGCGCGGAGTGAAGCGATCGGAATCGCCCGCTTTTCGCCATCCTGATCGCGCAAACTCCCGGTCTACAATCGGCTCGATGATGAGCCTCCACTACGAAGCGGCATGAAGATCCTGGTCGTTGACGATCACTCGCTGATTACCACTGCGCTTTCGATGCTGTTCCTCGACCTCGACCCCGAGGCCGAGGTGCTGACAACGCGCACCGCGGACTCGGCCCTGCAACTGCAGCAGCAGCATCCCGATCTTGATCTGGTCGTACTTGATCTCGGTTTGCCCGGAGTGACCGGCACTGCCCTGCTCGAGGCGATGGTTGCTCACGCGCCCGAAATGAAGATCCTGGTGCTCTCCGGCCAGCAGGATCCGCGCAATGTGATGCGGGTCTTGCAGCTTGGTGCAGCGGGTTTTGTCCCCAAGTCAATGGGCGACACGACATTGCTCGACGCCGTGAAGTTTGTCCTGTCGGGCGGTGTCTACATTCCTGCGGACCTGCTGGAAGAGGTGAACCGCGTGAACATGGTCGCCACGCCCGATCGCCCGCGCGAAGCGGGCAGCGGGCGAGTCGAGCTGACCGAGCGCCAGGAGCAAGTTCTTCAACTGCTGGCGCGAGGAGCACCGATCAAGATCATCTGTCGTGAACTCGGCCTGTCCGAAGGCACGGTCAAAACCCACGTGACAGCGATCTACCGTGCGTTCGGCGCGTCCAACCGCACCGAGGCACTGCTCGCCGCACGTCGGCACGGATACGACATCGGCTGAGATCGACTCTCGTACGCGCCGCTTGGGCCCGCTTCCTGCGAAGTGGAAGCTCGCAGACTCAGCATCCGTTACGTCGACTCGGCTTCGCACGCAGACGCGTGAGTTCGAACAGCGAGTGCTTCAGATATCAGATTCGAAATCAGCTCCAAGACACCGAAGCGCCTCAACAAGTCAAGGCCCAACTTCATGAGGCGCGCGGTCTCCCGAAAACGGATTAGACCGAACGGACCCGTACCCATCGCTGATTCCCGGGTCGGTAGTTTCCGACCATCGGCACCAACGTGTCCGCTCACGCCACGGCGCGAAAACGAAATCCAGTCTGGGAGCGCACCATGGTTGAAGTCCCCAGCTCCCGTTTGCGGAACCGGCCGCGCGAAGTTGTCGCGGTAGCGCGAGTAGGCCGTTCTGCGGGAATTGGGTAAGTTCACTACTTACGGTCTGCCGCGGGCAGCGCTAAAAGCTTCCCGATATGTCCACGAGCTTGCCGCGCGCGATGAGCCTTGCCGTCCGCTTTCTGCTGTGCGCCCCTTTGTGCGCCGCACCCATCGCCGAGGCGCAGATCTACGGCCGGGTTGGCAGCGACGGAAGTGTCGTGTTGTCCAATTTCCGCAGTGAACAGGCGCACGATGTTGTAGTCGACGACGGTGTCTTGAGGCCAGCAACAAGGTCCTCTGCAGTAATGCCCGACCTCCGCTACTCATCCCTGATTCACAGGGCGGCCAGGGAAACCGAACTGTCGCCGAGTTTGCTGCAGGCGATCATTGCCGTGGAATCCGCTTTTGATGAACGCGCCGTATCGCCCAAGGGAGCAAAAGGCCTGATGCAGCTCATGCCGGCAACCGCAAGTGCACTGGGCGTCACCGACCCCTTCGATCCTGGACAGAACATCGCCGCGGGCGCTGCTCACCTCAAGTCTTTGCTCAGTCGCTTTGACAACAACCTGGAACTCGCTCTCGCCGCATACAACGCCGGCGCCGATGCGGTGGTGAGGGCTGGATTTCAAATTCCCCGCTTTGCCGAGACACGTGCATACGTGCCGCGAGTTATGGCTCGATTTCGACTCGCCGAAGTGGGATCGACCGGCTCGCCCGACCTATCTGCGCGCGACCGCGATCCCGCACGGTAGAGCGCCGACGAAAAGTGTGCGTCGGTCCCGGGAATCGAATCTGAGTTGAGCCGCGCGCCAACGGCAAAGGAACAACGGCATGATCGGAACTGCGCCCGCCGCGTACGGATCTAAGTCTCAATTGAAGACTGAGGCGTACCCGACCTCCGGGTACACCTGGAGACAATCGACGGTTTCACGGTTCACCTGCACGATGGAATGCGAGGCTCAATCCTCCGAACAGGGGAGGGCAAGTACATACCGCCCTAACCGGTGCGCCGCCCAAAAGCGTGATTACGGCGCTATGCCGCTGCCCTTAAGGTGTTCGGCATTGCGAAGTTTCATTGATTGGATCGAGCTTCCATGAATGCCCGGGATGACATCCCGCCGTTGCGTTCTGACCTAGACAATGATGGTCCGATCGCGGCTGTTTTCACCGACTTCGGCGGGCGTTTGCTTCGTGCAACTTCCGCTGCCGCGCACTTGCTCGGTTTTTCGTCCGCGAAGATTGTGGGCAACCGACTGATTGACTTCGCCGCCGAAGGGTGGCAGGGCCCCGTTGAAAACGCCCTCTTGCGCATGCAGTCCGGCTCGGTCGATCCATTCGAGGTACTGCTGGTCGGACGAAGCGGGCGTCGCTCGCTCATACGCATGATTCCGCGCCGCGCGCAGCGCTTGGGCGGTGTGGCCGGGAATGTGCTGTTCTGGCGGCGACAGGCATTCAGTGCCGAGCAGCCTCCGACGACGTCCGAAGCTGTGGCGCGTCGGTTTGCCTATGACTTGCTCAGGAAGCATGACGATCACCGCGGACGGATTGCCGGCGAACTGAGCCACGATGTCGCATCGCTGATTACCGTGGCCAAGCTGACAGTCGAAAGCGCCGCTGAACAACTTCAGCGTGGGGAACTGCAGGAGGTTTCTCCCCTGCTGTCTGATACGTCGGGGAGACTGCGCGAGACGCTGGTGAACGTGCGCCGCATTTCGACCGAGCTTTTGCCCAGTTCGCTGGATGACCTCGGATTGGTGGCAACAATCGAATGGTTCTGCCGCCAGCTGATGGAGATCCGTCTTGACATGCGCGTCGAGCTTCAGCTCGACGTCGACGAATCGTCAATTGGCCAGGCCATGAAACTTGACCTGTACCGCATCATCGAAGAGGCGCTGGTCAACGCTAGCCGTCACGCCAACGCATCGCGGGCCCGCGTCAAGCTCGTTGCCACCCATGGTCAGCTTCAGCTGACCATCGAGGACGATGGCCACGGCTTCGAGGTTGCCCCGTTCAAGCGCGGTGATGCGGACTTCAAGGGGCTCGGGCTGCACACCATTGGAAACCGTGTCGATGCGACCCATGGGAGCTTGCACGTCGAATCAATGCCCGGAACTGGAACCACGATTATCGCGACATGGCCGATTGACGACGCCTCGTTCCGTCGGCGGTAGACCTGCGTCGGAGCCACAGCGGAATCAGCCGCCATCTGTTCCGTTGGCCGGGTGCGCCGGGACCGCTCCGTTCGCGCCCCTGTCGAACAGTCGCGATACCGTGCCAGGACGCTCGATGAGCCCGATTTCCAGTGCCACGATCGCCAGTTCGCTCACGTTACGCAGTCCGAGTTTGCGCATGACGCTGGCGCGATGCTTCTCGATGGTCTTCGGACTGACATTCAGGTACTCGGCCGCAGCCCGGTTCGTCTTGCCCTCAGCGATCAGCTTCAGGATGCTGCGCTCGCGCGCCGTGAGCTTGTTCCACGGCGTCTGCGCCGCTGCCGCAGCCGACGGCTGCGCCCCCTGGATCAGTGCATCGACCAGGTATCCGGAAACATCTGCCGAGAGGAAACGCTTGCCCATGACGACATGGCGAAGCGCGAGGACAAGCTCCTCGTATGAGGCGTCCTTCAGCACGTAGCCATCGGCGCCTGCGCGCAGCGCCTCGCGCACGTACTCGTCGGTCTTGTATGCGGTCAGTGCGAGGACTCTGATATGCGGCAAGCGCCGCTTGATCTGCGTTGTGGCTTCGATTCCCGTCATGCCCGGCATCGACAAGTCCATCATCACCAGATCCGGCGACAGTGCCATGCATTGGCGGATCGCCTCCTTGCCGTCGCGCGCTTCGCCGACGACCTCGAAATCCGGCAACGTAGACACGAGCGAGCGCAGTCCCTGCCGCAGCAGGCTGTGGTCCTCGACTAGCAGTATTCGTTTCTTCATGGCGTAGTCCGCTCAAGGTGTTGCGTGGGGCTGGAGCCGCTGCCCAGGGCCGCCGACCGGGGTGGAGTTGTGCGCTGTGGACGGTGCGGCGGCAGAAACACAAATCGCCACTGATCGTAGGAGGTTGCGTCACTGAAGATCTGGTACCGGGGCGGGAAGTTCGCGACCTTCCTCGGGGCATCCGTGGACGTCGAATACACGCCTGTGATTGAATTGTCGAAGCGCACAACTGCCAGTTCACCGCCGGTGATCGGGTCAGCATAGAGCCTGCGCAGATGATGAATGGGCATGGGAAAGCGATCGTCGACCAGCAATACATCGAGGGAAGGTGGCATTGTCTTGGCGGAGCCCGGACCAGCCCGCCAGTATGACTCTATTGCACGACGGTATTGCTCTCCCACGAAAAGCAATTCCTCCTCGCGCTCGCGCTGTCGGACGGTGGCCCAGACGTCAGCCGTCAGGGCCACCCAGACCGACGAAAGGGCGACAAACAGAAGTACCGCCAGCAACACCAGGCCTTGATTCCGCGATGCGTGCAGTCTGATCTCAGCGTCCATCGCCTGCCTTCTGCGCGGTGGAAGGCGCACGCTTCGACTCGTCGGAGGATGAAGCCCCGGCACCTCCGCTTCCTGCCTTTGTGGAGTCGGCTCCCCCGGTGTTTTGCGGAGCCGCACTGGCACTGACCACGTCATACACGCGACCCAAGGTCGCATCCTCGGGCGGGATGATGTTCCAGTCCGGCTTATCCGTGATCAGGTCGATCGGAATCGTGCGCAGGTACTTTTTCTTGACCAGGTCGTCGAGTTCGTCGGGATAACGCCCCAGATCACCATAGAACTTGTCGATCGCGTCGCGCATCACCGCAAGATTCTGGCGCTGCACTGCCTGCTTGCCGTGATCGACCGCGTGAAAGTAGCGTGGCACCGCGATCGTCAGCAGCAGAGCGATCAGCGCGAGCACAATCGTCAGTTCGATCAGGGTGAAACCGCGCGCGGATGATTTCATCGATGGATCACCAAAGGCGGTAAGGCACGCCGTTGCTGCCGACTCGCGTTGATCTTGACGCCACATCGAACACGTCGTCGCCCGGCTGCGGGTCATCGGGCAGGCTCGCGTAGCTGCGCGCGGCCCACTGCTGTGCAGCAGGCAATGTCGGGTCCGGGGCGAACGGGTCGATGGGAATGCGCCGCAGGAAAAGGAGCCGTGCCGGTGTGCCCGTCGGCGCGTTCGGAAGCTCGACACCGTTGACCAGAATTTCCAAAGTCGGCGGGTACCCCGTATCCAGTGCCCCCTTGACGATCTGACCGGAGTCGGCGGCGGCCTTGTAGGCATCCAGCGCAGTGCGGATCGTACGAAGTGCAAGGCGCAACTCGGCTTCCTTCTGGCGCGTGACCGTTACTTCATACAGCGGCAAGGCCGTTGACGCCAGGATGCCGATCAGCGCCATCGTTACCACCATTTCGATCAGCGTGAATCCCCGTGAGTGCACCATGCCTCCCGTCAGCCGTTCACCCGCAGCGTCAACGGGGTCGATTTGATGACGGCGGCGACCGCGCCGCTATCGTCCTTCAGTTCATTCGTCGTGACGGAAAGCTGGGTCTGTTTCCAGGGCGTGCTGGCCGTGAATCGAAGCGTCACCAGATCGCCCTGACCTTTCAAAGCCTGCCCCTCGCCACCTCGCATGACGATCCGGATCAAGCCGCTGGATGCATCGACATTGACATCGAAGGCGGTCATCCCGGCCCGACTCATGAACTCGCCGGGCTGGGCGTCGACAAAGGTCAGAACCTGTGGATCGAACCGGATGTCGAGCGGCAGTGCGCGCAGGCTGGACGGCGAGTTCACTCGCAGTGTGACCTTGAACTCTTCACCGATCTTGACCCGGAACGGACCCATCCAAGAGACGACGAACGGCGGAGCAGCGCCATCGCTTCCGCGGGCGGCCGCTGGCGGTGGCGACGGCGCGACGGCCGCCGTTGTGGTGGCACGGTTCTGCGTCGTCGGTGCCGGAACCGGCGGCGCTTGCTGGGGCTCGTCGTTCGCGGGCGCCGGCCCATCACTTGCATCGCTGCCTGGGCTGCCAGCGGGTACTTTCACTCCCTCTGCCGCACCTGCGGCCCCCGGCACTGCCGCCGGACTGGCGTCATCCGGCTTCGGCACCATGGGGGGTTGGCCAGGTGTGCCCGCACCCTCCCCGCTCGCTGCCGGGGGTGCAGGCGCAGGCGGGCGAGCAGCGCCGGATCGCGGCGCTGGAGCCGGCGCGACTGCCCGTGGTGCCGGTGGCGGCGCTGCGCTTGGCACAGGTGCGCCGCCCGGACTGACGCCACCGGCCGCGCCCACCGGGTCGAGCCGCAGCGGCGTGTCGCGCACGGCAGCGTCAGTGCCGGAAAACACGTCGCGGTATCGACCTTCCGCCACGCCCGGGCCGCGCACGATGCGCGGCGTGATCGACAGCACGATTTCCGTCTTGGTGTTCGTACCGCTGTCGTTGCGGAACAACCGTCCGAGCACCGGCAATCGCCAGAGACCCGGCACCTTCGCCGCAGTCGTGCGATCGAGATCGCTGATCAGCCCGCCAAGGATCTGCGTTTCACCGTCGCGCAGCCTCAGGGTCGTGGACGCGCCGCGGGTGCCGATCTGATAGGCCAGAGTGCTGTTGGCGCTGCCGTCGCCAATCTGCTTGACGATGTTGCTGATTTCGAAGTTGAGCTTGATACCGATGTCCCCCTCCAGATAGACCCTGGGTTCGACCTCGAGCTTGATGCCGACGTCGAGGTACTGCACCTGTCCGGTGACGACCGATGATCCCGAGGCAACCGGCGTCACCGTATTGGTGATCACCGGTACCTTGTCACCGATCAGAATGCGCGCCTTTTCCCGGTCTCGTACGCGGATGCGCGGGCTCGCGAGCAGGTTCGCGTCGGAATCCTCCAGCTGCAGGTTGATGCCCACCGCCAGTGGCGTGATCCTCAGATCGCCCCAGGACAGAGCCTGCAAGTCGCTTATCGTCAACCGGTCGGGCGGCGTTGTGATGATCACCTTGTTGGGCCACTGCAGGCCGAGATTGGTCAGCCGCTCACGCGTGACCTCCAGCAACTGCACTTCCATCATCACCTCGGCATCGGCGAGGTCGGAGGCGAGCACGACCTTCTCGGCCACCGCGATGGCGGCCGCCGTGTCGCGTATGACCAGCGTGTTCGTACGCTCGTCCAGGGCCATGTCCTTGACCTTCAGGACAGTCTTCAGGACGTTCTGAACGTGCTTGGCGTCGGCATTCGAAAGCTGGAACGTACGGACCTTGAGGTCCTGGTACTCCTTCTGCTTGACCGCAGTGGCCGGATAGATGAACAGCGTATTCGCATTCAGCACCTTCTTCTCGAGCTGATTCTGGAGCAGGATCAGGCTGACGGTGTCGTCGACCGATGCATCGCGCACGAAGATCGTGGTCTTCAGGTCAGCGCGAACATCGCGATCCAGGATCACGTTCAGCCCGGTCGTGCGGGACAGCGCTTCAAACACCATGCGCAGGTTGGCGTCGCGGAACTGCAGGGTGACGGGACGCTTCATCACGGACGCGGCGTCCGACTTCGCCTGCCTGGCCTCGTCGGACTTGTCGACGCGTTCCTGCATCTGCACGAGTGCGCGCGCGATGGTCTGGCTCGCGGGGTTGTCCGCCAGCGCGCTGCGCAACATGTCCCGCGCCGCCTCGATGCGACCGGCGTTGGCCAGTTTGTCCGCCTCGGCCACGATTCCCCGCATGCGCTGTTCCAGGTCGAGCATGGCCAGCACACGCCGCACGCTTTCGTTGCTCGGGTCAATCCTCAGCGCCTCGGCATAGGCCGCACGCGCGCCGGCGAGATCTCCTGCACCCTGCGCCAGTTCGGCCCGAGCGACTGCCGCTGCCAGGTCCTGCGCCAGTTGATTGCGGTAGTCGATGCGGTAAAGCGCATTGGTCGGTTCCAGCTTGATCGCCTTCTGCAGTTCGGCCAGCCCCTCTTGCCGTTGACCGTCGGCAATCAGTTTCATACCACGCTCGTGTGCCTGCTGCGCTGCGCATCCCACGAGCACGACAGCCACCAGTGCACCCGCAAAGATGGAGAGGCTGCGGGATTTCGGCCGCGAGCTCATGGTTTCGCTCCGGTCGCGTTGAGGCGCTGGCGCTCGTGCAACGGGAGGTAGGTGAGCACAACTTCGGTCGGCGAAAGCGACTCGATGCGGTAGTCGGTCTCTACGGTCTCGCCTTCCGAGACCACCAGCAATGCATCCCCACGCGCCAGGAACGCAGATGGTTTGCCTGCGCCCTTCTCGAGCAAGCCAACAAACGTGAACGGCAGCGGCGGCGCCTTTGGCGGGGGGGGCGGTGGAGCGATCACGACCGGCGCCGGCGGCGGCGGCGGCACAAACGAAGTAGCGATAAAGGGATCGGCGGCGGCCTTGACTGGAATTTCAGCGCGGGTGGCGGACGACAACACCGGGGCAGAAGAACGCTGTGGTGAGGTAGGACCAGCGGCCCGCGCAGGAACCTTGGCCGCGACGATGACGTTGTCGTCCTCGCCTGGCGCAAACGCATAGGCGACCGCGATCGCGGTAGCGCCGAGCGCAGCCAGCAGAACCACACGAGGCACTTGCCTGCGCGTCCCGCTACGCCCGAAAGCCAGCGCTGTGCCATCGGCCTTGACCCGAGGCATTGTGGTGTTCCCGCTCTCTTCGGCTGTTCGCTCTGCACCCGTCTCACCCGGCAAGGGGGGACCGCCATGGACTTTCGTCATTTCAGGTCTCCCGGTAGTAAAGCGTCAGATGAACACGCGCGTTGAGCTGGTTGCCGCCCGTGCGCTCTAGCCGAAGTTCGACCAGGCTTGCATTGGGCAACGCATTTAGAACTGAGGCGACGAAGGCACGCAGCGCGGCGTAATTCGCCTTTACCGGCAGCACTACGTCGCGCGCGGTAAGGCCAGCCTCCACCTTGCGGGTCGTCGAGTAGTCGCCTTGCGGAAGCAGCACCTGCTGTTCACGCGCAGCGCGGAAGATGGTTCGCAGATCGGCGAGATACTGGGTGGAGTCCGGAAAACCGTCGTGAAATTCACGCATCTGGATCGCCGGATCCGCTTCGCGCTGTAGCGTGCGATTTCGCAGTTTGGCGCTTTCGACCTCGTATTCTCCTTGCAGGGCGGCCGCATCCCTGGCGACCTTCGGCGCCCACAGGAACGCGCCGACCGCGAGTGCCAGCAGCAACAGTCCCATCGCTCCTGCCGATCCGAGCCAAACCCGACTGTGCAGCCCGGCCAGCGTGACGCGCCGTTGCAGCATGGCGAGTGTGCTCATCGCGATTCCCTATCCTGCTCGACGAACTGCTGCAGCGCGGAGAGGTCCGATCCCGGCTCGCTCGCTGGCGCCGGTGAAGCCGGGCTCGAAGCGGCGATCGCGTTCGGGCGCGCGGCGAGATTGGTCCAGCGCGCCTGCGCCTGGAATCGAATCGGTGTGCCGGGTTCCTGCGCGCGCAGCTGGTGCGAAGTCAGCGCGACCTCGGACAATCCTCCTGCCGTCAGCTGAGCCAGGTAGTCGAGCATCGCCTCTGCGTGGCGAGCATCAGCAGTGATTCGGATCGTGTCGCGGGCCACGACCGGTTCAATCTGAAGTAGCGCAATGTCGCTGGTCTGGTTTGCTTCCATCAAGCGCATCAACTCAGGCCACGGTGCTCGCAGGTCTCGCGCAATGGTCGCTGCGACCCGCAGCGCCGCGCCATCGACGCTTGCCGAACGCGACCCAGGGGCCCGGTTGGGGCGGCGCTGGTCGAGCAATGCAAGCTCGGCCCGCGCCTGCTCGCGCTCGAGCCAGGAAATACCCAGTTCCGCCCCACCGGCCAGCAGCGCGATCACTCCGAGGCCGAGCACCACGAGTCGAACGCGCCGCGTCGCGGGCGGCGCATTGAAGTCGAGTGTGAGGTAGCGCGGAGCCATGGAAGACGTCGTTCGAAGGCGAGTGGAGTCAGGGGGCGGCTGCCCATTCCGGTGGGCTGACCCGCAACCAGTGGTCCGCACCTGACGGCGCGGCAGCGTCGTAGTGCTCGTGCTCGCGCTTGTCCTCGGGCGGTTCGCCGGGATCGACGACATAGTCGATGCCTGCGGTGGTGTCGTCACCGCGCGCCCGCATCGCATTGACCGCAACGCGGACCAGTTCCCTGCCACTGGTGCAGCCCAGCTCGAAGCTGGTGGAGCGGATGGCACCCGCGGCCAGCAATGCGACCTGTGCGCCAGAATCGCGGCTTACTGCGAAGACGACACGACGTCCGGTCAAACGAGTCCGCTGAGCATTGAAGACGGCGACAAACTCACCCGTGACGGACCGGGTCGACAGTCCTTCCTGCGCCAGGACTGCGCGCAAATGAGAGAGCGACTCCCGCGAGATCCCCATCGCCAGAACACTGTTTCCGTCGCGCTGCCATTGCCAACTCACTTCAAGCGCATCGGCACGGGAGCCGCCCACGTCGGCCAGTGTTGCGGCTGCAGCCGCCCTCGTCGCCTGCAGCGGCACATCCATTACATCGAGCTCGACAACGTCATACAGCAGCCATCGATCGGCGATCACCACGTCACATGCGAGTCCGCGAAGGGGACCGATCTCCGCGATCAGCGAATTCATAGCAGTGGCAAGCGCCTTGAGCGCCGCGTCGAAGCCTGACTCGATGTCAAAGTTTTCGCGCGCGCCTTGCAAGCGGCGAGCTTTCAGGAGGGAAAGAACGTCAACGGCAACATGCCGGTGCCCGACATACACACGCAGGCGGCGTGTGAAGCGTTGCAGGCGAAGCTCAATCGCGCGTCGTGACACGATTGATCTCCTCGAGCGTTGTTTCCCCCGCCAGGGCGGCGGCGACCGCGGCCTCGCGCAACGAGTGGTACCCGTTTTCTCGGGCGGCCTGCTTGATCCGAGCGAGCGGCGCCCGCTCCGACAACAGGTCGCGCAGCGCATCAGTCAGTGGCAGCTTCTCTGCAATGGCCTTGCGCCCCTTGAAACCGGTGCCGCGACAGTGCGCACATCCGACCCCATGTTGGAAGTTCGCTGAGTCGCCGTGTTCAACGACCAAGTCGCGTCGCGCGAGCTGTGTTTCGGGCGGTTGGTAGCTTCGTATGCAGCGCTTGCAGTTCAGCCGGACAAGTCGTTGCGCCACGATGCCCGACAGCGCCGACACGAAGCTGTAGGTGTCGACACCCATCGTGTTGAAGCGACCGATCACATCGAAGACGTTGTTCGCATGCACGCTGGTGAACACCTGGTGGCCGGTCAATGCCGCCTGCACCGCGATCTGCGCGGTTTCCGCATCGCGGATCTCGCCGACCATGATCTTGTCCGGATCGTGTCGAAGAATCGAGCGCAGCCCACGGGCGAAAGTCAGACCCTTGCGCTCGTTCACCGGGATCTGCAGCACGCCGGGAACCTGATACTCGACCGGGTCTTCGATCGTGATGATCTTGTCGAGGCCCGTGTTGACCTCGGTGAGCGCCGCGTACAGCGTCGTGGTCTTGCCGCTGCCGGTCGGCCCGGTTGCCAGGAGCAGTCCGTGCGGGGCCGCGGCGAGATCGCGGATGAAAGTCAGTGTGTCCGCGTCGAAGCCGAGATTGTCGAGACGCAGTGCGTTCCCGACTCGTGTCAGATGGCGGCGATCGAGGATCCGCAGCACTGCATCCTCGCCGAACAGGTTCGGCATGACGGAAACCCGCAAATCGATTTCAACTCCATCGATCGCGACTTTGATGCGGCCATCCTGCGGTACGCGGCGCTCCGCGATATCGAGCTCGGCGACCACCTTGATGCGCGACAACGCCTGGTGTGCGGCTTCCAGCCCCTCCACCGTCCGGATCTGCACCAGCACACCATCGAGCCGATACTTGATGCTCAGTCCCTGTGAATTTGTCTCGAAGTGAATGTCACTCGCATCCGATTTCAGCGCATCGTGAATCGTGGAATCGACCAATCGCACGATCTGGCTTTGCGAGGCGTTGATGGCAGTGATCGTGACCGACAGCGCGGTCGACGTCCGCGTGTCGGCCGCGCCCGCGGTCAGAGACACGGCATCGAGCGCCCGCAGCGACCGTTCGGCGACGGCGAGATACGCCTGCAGGTCCGCGGCCATCACGAATGCCCAGGTCACTTTCTGGCGCGAACGCACGCGGATCCGATTCGCGGCCCACGCCCGCGTATGCGTGTCGAGCGGATCGGACAGCGCCAGCAGCGTTCGATTTTCTCGGCGCAGCGCGACGCACTGCCGCTGCGAAGCTTCGACGAAGCTCACAAGCTCAAAGTCGGGAGTGCACGCGTGCAGCTGCTCCATCGAGAGCCACTCGAGGCCGAAATGCTCGGCAGCAAGCGGACCGAATTGCTCGGCCGGCAGCTCCAGCGACTGCGCGAGGTACTCGATCGCGCGCTGCTGCGGATTCGCGCGCCCCAGCGCCTCGCGCACGAGGGTCTCGGTGAGCGGTGCGGCGTCCTGGCCGTGTGCGGTCATCGCCCCGTCCATGCGCGCCGTTACTGCAGGCCGGCTGCCAGTTCAAAGATCGGCATGTACATCAGCACGACGATCCCGCCGATGACCAGGCCGATGAAAATCATCAACACCGGTTCGATCAGCCGCGTCGCCACGTCGATCGCGCGCTCCAGATGATTTTCCTGGAACGCGGCGATGCGGCCGAGCGCTTCCGCCAGATTCCCGGTGCGCCCGGCCACTACCAGCATGCGCTCGGCGACGACGTCCGCAACCCCGGACGCTGCCATCGCGGTACCGATCGACTGCCCTTCGGAGATCGACGTCATCGCGCCGGCTAACGCACGTTGATCTTCCGGCGTCAGCAGCGCGCCGCACATCGTCAGCGCTCTCAGGGCCGGGATTCCGCCGCCGACCAGCATCGCCGCAGTACGGAAGAACTGCGCCTGGCGGAACTGGCGAATCAGTGGCCCGATCACCCACAGCCGCTGCATCCCGGGCATCCGCCAACCGGTTCGATGACCACGAACCGCGATTGCAGCAGCAGCGGCCGCCAGGACGAAGGCGAACGCGCCGAACAGCCAGGGGTGCCCGGCAAGCGTGGTGCCCCAGTTCAGAAGCAGGCGCGAGGCTAGCGGTACTTCATGTGGTGCGCGTTCGATCAGCTGCGCGAATTTGGGCACAACGAATCCGAGGAGGAACATCACGACGACGGATCCGACAGCAAGCAGGACGGCGGGATAGATCGCTGCTCCAATGAATCGACCGCGCAATGTGCGTAGCGCTGCCTGGTTTTCAGCGAAGCGTCGCAATGACGTGGGCAGGTCGCCTGTGTGTTCTGCAGCCGCCACCGCCGCGGTCAGCAGTTCCGGAAAGGCATCGCCCTCTTCGGCCAGCGCATGCGACAGCGGCAGTCCTTCGGTGACGGTCTCGGCGAGCCGATGCAGGAGCGCGCGCTGAGACGGCGAGGCTTCCTTGGCTTCCAGCGTATTCAGCGATTCGATGATTCCAAGCCCGGCGTCGAGCAGCGCGGCCAACTCGTGGGCGAATGAGCCGACATCCAGCCTCGAAGGCCCTTTGATCGACGTCAACCGAGGCAGAACAGCGACCGCGGACAGCCATGATCTCGCGTGACTGGCCGATGACGCCGGCACGACATCCAGCACGCGCAGTCCGCCGCGTTGCGCGGCTCGCGTCGCTTCCTCAGCGTTCGTGGCGTGGAGGCGCGCGGCGCGCACCTGGCCGCCTGGCCCGATGGCAACGACGTCGAACCAGGGTCCGGCCTGCCTCATGGCTTGTTCGCCGCCGTTTGCTCGGGCCAGGAGACGACGTCTGCTGCCTCGGCAGTTCCGCCCGGCTGACCGTCGGCGCCCAACGAGTAAAGGTCGTATTCGCCGTGTTCGCCCGGCGACTTGTACAGGTAGGAACGGCCCCAGGGATCAGGCGGTGCCGGCTTCTTCAGATACGGGCCCTGCCAGCGATCGACATTGGCCGGCTTCTCGTACAGGGCCGTGAGTCCGAGTTCACTGGTCGGGTAGGTGCCAACGTCGAGCCGGTACTGGTCAAGTGCCTGTTCCAGCGACGCGATCTGCGCCGCCGCTACTTTCGTGTTCGATTTGCTGAGCTGATTGAAATAGCGCGGCCCTACGAGACTGGCCAGCAGCCCGATGATCACGATGACGACCAGCAATTCGAGAAGGGTAAATCCCCGCGACCGCGGGAACGTACGGTCGGGTTTCTCCCATGACGGCCGCGGCTCCAGCGCTCGTAACGGCCTCACGGTTCCTCCCGGCTAGGCATGGTGGTCAAAACCCTCCTGCGCTCGGGATTCCGGCGTTGCCTACCCGGAGCAATTGCCCGCAGGGGGATCGGCCGCCACTCCGACGCAGAGCCGCCTTTATTGACTTGCCCGCTTAAGCTTTGATTAAGGCCGCTGCGCTCAAACCCGCAGTAGGGGATAGGCAGTTCCCTACCCTACGACGACCGGGCGTTGCCGACAGCTTCGATGCTCTGAAGGAAGCGCACGACGACCCGCAGGCCGCCCAGGGCTGAATCGGAAAGGTTGATCTGCGCGCCGTGTATCCGGACCACGCTTCGTACGATCGAAAGCCCGATGCCGCAGCCTTCCACACCGTCCGTCGCGAGTCGGTAGAAAGGTTCAAAGACGCGCTCGCGCTCCGCAGTTGGAATGCCGGGACCGGAGTCTTCGACGGCAATGTAGGTCGCGGGGCCGTCCTGCCAGGTTTCGACCCTGACCGTTCCATGGTCCGGGGTATATCGCGCCGCGTTCTCGACGAGGTTGCGCAGGAGCGACGCAAGGCCGAGCTCGAGCCCGCGAACGATCGCGGGTTCAACCCGCAATTCGAGATTGATCTTCCGTTCCGCGAGCAGCGGGCGCAGATCGCTCAGCACCTGCGCAACGATTTGGTCGAGGTGGACGTAAACCAGCGAGCCCCATGCAGTCGGCAAGCTTTCGAAGCGCGCCAGCGTCAGCATCTGATCGATCATCCGCGACGCGCGTTCGACACAAACACCGAGTTGCTGCAGCGCCTCGTGCGTTCCGCCTGCAGAGCGGGCGCGGTCCGCGACCTGCGCCTGGACGCGCACCGCGGCCAGCGGCGTGCGCAGCTCGTGCGCCGCGTGCGCCGAGAAGTTCCGCTCTGCCTCCAGCGCTCGCCTGGTACGCGTGAACAGACAGTTGATTGCGTCCAGCAGGGGTATCAACTCGCGTGGCGGATTGTCGGCAACGATCGGCTCGAGATCTGCGGGCGAGCGATTCACCAGTTGATTCGCCGCCTGGTCGAGCGCGCTCGTCGCTCGCCCGAGCAACCAAACCTTGATCATCAGCAACGCCAGGATCGTGATGATGAAGCCGACTGCGAGCTGGGGACCGACGGTTGCGAGCACGAAGTCCAGCGGATCGGCCCGCTCGATCACCTGGATCTGCAGCGAGTGATCATTGTTCCACAGCGAGTAAACATAGTGCTCGACCCCGCCGATTTCGACTTCCTGATGGCCGTCAACCGCCAGGGACACAAAGGGCTCGCGTGTCGTATCGGCGCTGATCAGCACCAGCTTGCCGCTCTGGTCCCGCACCTGATAGCGAAACCGGCGATCAAGGGTGACCTCGGTTTCCACGTGAATGATGTCGCCCGGCCGGTCCGCCTGGATCTCTTCGATTTCATGCTCGGCGAAGCGCATGAGAACGCGCGCAAAATCCTCGAGGCTGGAAATGTGCAGGTGCTCGTTCTCCGCCAGCGCAGCCATCATGACCACGATGCCGCCGACCAGCCAGGCTGCCACCGTCCCCGCCGCGGCGATAAGCATCACCCGTCGACGCAGCGACCATGCGTGCGCAACTCCAGCCCGCTGCTGTTCGCTCAACACGAAGAATCGTTCGGCGTTCATGGCTCGTTCGCAGGCTCAGCCCGCGCACATTCCCGCGTTGAGCAACGTGACCCGACCTGAAATCCCGGCGATGGCATAACCGTCGCCCAACGACGGCCAATCGTCATGCTCTTCCTGGAACCCGTTTGACGCCTGCAAACTCCCAGCGCAACCTCGACTCCGCTTGGCAAAGGCCACAAGGAACGGTGTATCGGAAGAACAGCAAGCAACAATCATGCCCCTCGCAGCAAGCGGTTGAATTCCTGAGCTTTTGACTCTGCCACCGTGAGGTCGGCGGCAAGCAGTGGAAAGAACTCCGACGCTCAAGGCAGCGAACTCGAAAGCGAAAGGCCGGGCGATCGCGCCTTCCCTTCAACCCACCCCCATGTAGAAGGGGCAGATTAGTACTAACCCCATCCCAAGGATAGGTAGTCCGAGCGGATATTGCTGATCTTTCTCAAGGATCGGACCCGCGGGCGTTAGGTCATGGCGATTCCAGGATCGATGACGACACCTCGGCGTGAGCGCATGTTGTCGCGCGTTCGGCGACGCCGCGCAGCCGCAACTCAACGCGGCACGAGGTCGTGCCTTATGGCGTAGCGAACCAGTTCGGCGACGCCGGCAACCTGGAGCTTCCTGAGCACACTCGCCTTGTGGCTGCTGATAGTCTTTTCGCTGAGCGCGAGTTCGTCGGCGATGTCCGCGCCGCGCTTTCCTGCCACCAGCAAGCTGAACACTTCGAATTCGCGGTGCGACAGCCGCATGTGGTCGGGCTGACCAGAATCGCTGCCGACAAAGTCGAACGCCTGCCGCTCCGCGACCGCGGGGCAGATGTATCTCCCTCCGGCCGCGAGGCGCCGGACGGCAGCAACCAGTTCCTTCGCTGTGCTTTCCTTGGTGATGTAGCCATCGGCGCCCGCGTGTAGCGCCGGCAGCAGGTAAGGGTCCTGCACGCCGAGGCTCATCAGCAGGGTGCGGACCGCCGGCTGCAGCTCCTTGGCGTCCTTGATCAGTGAAATACCGCCGCGCTCCGGCAAGGATTGCTCGAGCACAGCAACATCGATCCGACGGGAGTTGAGCACACCAATCACCCCGGTGTCGTCTTCGGCTTCGGCCGACACCTCAAAGTCGTCGACATCCGCGAGCAGGCGTCCGAGTCCCTGCCGAAACATCGTACGTCGGTCGGCAATCAGCAATCGGATCATTGTTGCCCCTCCCCCCGGCGCTGCCGATGCGTCTCGCGCATCACGGATGGCGTACGCGTTTTGTCCGCATTCCCTTCGTGCGCCATTTCTTGATGCGCAGACTAATCACTCAGGCGCGCAGACGCGCCGGCAGAACAAAGCATTGGCTGGGTCGGTATTTACTACTTAGGTCCTGGGTAACTCACCTACCTCGATGCACCGAGAGCTGGAGTTTTCGGCACACACACACATCGTGCAGTGCAGTGGCAGTTCGGAAATCTCCGACGAACAGGTAAGTAGTCCGACTTTCGTTTCATGGTCCTTCCCCCTACTCGCTCGCCAGCTATCGCAATTAGCGTTCGCCCGAGATCGACGGGATCGGGGGAGTTCTGCATGGACATGTCTTCAGCGCTGTTACGACGAGTGCTCGCGCTCGCCGCCTGCGCAGTCATCCCCGCAGGCTATGCACACGATTCATCCGATCCGCATGCGCACCACCACGCCGCAGCCGCCAAGACAATCCGTTCGATCGCGGAGTACGTCGGCGTGCCGGATGCCTCGGTCGCGATGATTCCGTCTTGCTTGAACTCGCCCAGCCCCACGGGAGCGTGAATATGAAAACCCAGATCAGCGCCAGGCCGTTCGACGCCTTCAGATTGTCGGCCGGGCTCTTCATCTTGTTGGCGTTGTGGCTGCTGGTGAGTCTCTCGGCATCGGCAGCGCCGCTGACGATCAACGTCATCGGGGTTGATGCGAACGGTGTGCAGACGCCGGTCACCGCCAGCTACCGGTGGACGGTGGAAGAAGACGCCACCAAGGCGTCCATCCCCGGTCAGCCGGCCACTTCCGCCAATCTTTCGTTGAGCATGCACCGAAGCTACATGCCCGTCGTGGCTGCCGGGCGGGTGCCGTTGGAAACGTCGTTGCCGACACAGGATCCTGACGTCATTCGCGTCTACGCAGCGACGCCAGCCAGCCTCAACCTCGACCCCAACAAACGCTATTACGTTTCCGCGGCGGCTGTCGGCTACCAGATGGGCGGCGCGCCGGTTGTTTTCAGCGGCAGCGGTGCCACAGCGACAGCAACAGCCACTGTCTATCTCAACCAGTATCCGCTGCCGACGGCGCAGATTGCCGTCGAGGTCTTCGAGGACAACAGTCCACTCAACGGCGCGCCTAATCCCCCGGTCGAGGCCGGCCTGCCGGGCTTCACGGTGAAGTTGATCGAAGCGGGCGGCACCTACGGGATGTCGGGCGGCGAGGTCACCCAGGACGGGTTCGGCAATCCGCTGGGCACGACTTACAGTGACTCAAGTGGAACGGTGGCCCAGCGCGGCAAGGGCATCATCCTCACCGATGCCAACGGGCAGGCCACGATCAGGAACCTGTTCCCGGGCAAGTACACCATCCTCGTCGTGCCGCCGAACGGCTCCGACTGGCACCAGACCTCGACCATCGAAGGCACGCGCGGAATCGACGCGTGGGTCAAGAACGATGAGCCGGCGTTCTTTCAGGAATTCGGCCCCCCCGGCGCCCACGTGTTCGTGGGCTTCACGAGGTCTGGCTGCATCCAGGGAAACAACCCAAATGCGGCGCGCTGCCCGGGTCTCAACGTCGGTGCCGCGCACACCATCACGGGCCGGGTGATCGACAACCACAACTCCCGCCCGCCGCTCTACACGTTCTACGACGGCGCCCCAATTTCCGAATGCTGGGTCGGCCTGAACGCCGCGCCCGCAGGCGCGGCGCTGTACACCAAGCGCTGCAACAAGGACAGCACCTTCAGCATCAGCGGTGTGCCTGCCGGTACTTACGAGTTGGTGATCTGGGACGACCCGCTCGACGTGATCATCGCGACGACGACGATCACTGTTGGCGGCACTGATCTCGCACTCGGTGACTTGCGCGTCAACAGCTGGTTCGGGCGCTACCAGGGCCGGGTGTTCCAGGACATCGATGGCACCGGCAAGCCGTTTTTTGAAGCGCCGTTCAATCGCCCGTTCATCCTGGTTGATCCGGTCACCGGGCTGGAAAGCGAATCCACGCAGACCTTCGCAGCGGGCGACCTGAAGCCTTCGTTTGGCGAAGGCATCGCCAACAACATCCGCTTCCGCGACGGCAGCATCTATCAGTCGGTGAACACAAAGACCGACGGCACCTTTGCCTTCACAGAGGTCTTCCCGTTCTTCAACTACATGGTCGCCGAGATCGACTACGCCCGCTTCAAGGCGAGCGGCGCGACCATCGTGGTGGATGGCGGCGGGCAGATCAACCCGGGGGCCAATGGTCTGTGGAACGCCGCACCGGGCCTGTTCGGCAGCAACGACCCGGCGCTTGCGTACGACCCCTGGATCCGACTCAACCCACAGCAACAGGCGGACGGCAGCTCCTACCGCACCGAGAACTGCGGCCCGCTCGGCCTGAACGGCGAGACCGGCCAGTGCGCGATCCTGCTCGAAGCCATGCAGACCTTCCTCGGACAGACCAACCACATCGAGTGGGGCAAGCAGCCGTACAAGATCAACGAGAACGGCGGCATCGCCGGCATCGTCCACTACGCGATCACGCGAGCGGAAAACGACCCCCGCTTCGCCGCTGCCGAGGAGTGGGAGCCCGGCATCGCGCGCGTCCAGGTGAACATGTTCCTGGATTGCGACGCCGACACCTACCCCGACAAACCGCTGAACGATGGCTCTGGCCTATGCGTCGCTGGCGCTGCTGGCCTGAGTTCTTTGGGCTATTCGTACGTCAAGCCCGACGTCGACAACTATCCGTTCTGCTGGCGCAATCCGGATGGCTTCGCCGACGCCAATCCCGACCTCTGTCCATTGATTAGTGGCAGTCGTCAGCGCAAGGGCCCGGAGGATGTGGCGCGAAGCGGCGATGTGAACGACCCGCTCAAGCCCTTCAACTTCGGCGATGTGTTTCGCTGGGGAGCGCCTGCCAGCGACGCGCTCCCCAATCCGGGGCCGGACGATCAGCCCGAAGTCGGGCTCAGCAAGACCGACGCCTGGGATGATTCGATCCCCACCGGTTGCCAGAACCCGGGGTCGACCGCCTACACCGTGCCGAGCACCGGCGAAACGCTGGATTGCTTCGACGGCCTGCGCAACTTCAACCAGGTGGTTCCGGCGGTGTTCGACGGCGGCTACGCCTTCGGTCGCGTCGCCGGCCAAGCCGAATTGCCGATGGTCATCGGCGCCGAAGGCAAGGGCACCTACATCGTCGAAGCCGTTGCGCCTCCGGGCTACCTGCACCAGGGCAACGGCGACCTGAACGTCGTCTTCGGCGACGAGCTAAAGGCTTCAACCGCTGCGCTGCCGTTCCCGTGCGTCGGCATGGAACTGGCTGTCCCGGCGAACCTCACGCTGTTCCCGGACCAACCCAATCCGAATTTCGAAGCCGGTCAGACAACGTGGCGCAAGTGCGACATGAAAGCTGTGCCGCTGCTCCCGGGCGCCAATCCCCCGCCCGATTTCTGGATGTACACCGAGGCGCCGGTCGCCGGCCACGGCGTGGGCTTCATCCTCGATGACACGGCGAGCGAATTCAATCACTTCGCGCCCAACTTCGGCGAGAAGTACGCGCCGCCGCACATGCCGGTTTCGATCCAGGACTGGACCGGACGCGAAATCTCGCGCGTGTATTCCGACCAGTACGGCTCCTACAACTTCCTCGTGCCGTCGAGCTTCACGATCAACCCGCCGTTCCCGTCGGGCGTGATGCCCTCGATGATGGTGGCGTGCATGAACCATCCGGGGCCGATCAAGATCGGCGTCAATCCCGACGGTTCGGACAAGATGGGCATCGACCCGTACTTCAACCGCCGCTACACGCAGTTCTGCTACACGCTGCAGTACCTGGCCGGCAAGACGACTTACCTCGACACGCCGGTGCTGCCGATCGCGGCGTTTGCGTCGGTGGAGAAGAACCCGCTCGACTGCGAGTGCGACAACGGCACGCCGGCGATCTACAGCGCGACCAATGGCAGCAACGGTCCGTGGGTGCAACTCGGAGGCACAACTGCTCAGAGGCAATTGACGATCGTCTCGATGGGCACTGTGCAGGTGGCGAACCCGGCGTTCGATCCCAGCCTGGTCGCTGGACAACCCGATCCGCAAAATCCGGCCGTAACGATTCCGCCGACCGATCCTCGCCTTCAAAAGACTATCGCGCGCGACTACGGGTTCGGGCCCAACACAGGTTCCCGCAGCATCACGCTGAGCAACAACGCGGCGCTGACCATCGACAGTTGGACCAACGACATGATCGTCGTCACGCTGCCGAGTCTCGGAAGCACCGGCCAGCTCACGATCACGCGCAGCAACGGCAAGCAGTCGGTCGTCGGATTGACCGTCCACCGCAGCCTGGCGGCACTGGCGCCACGAAAGGTCAACCCGGGTGGTGCGGACGTCGCGGGTTGCGGCGTGGGCGCTGTTGCCCCGTGCAAGACGATTCAATTCGCGATCGACCAGACGACGGCTGCGAATGTCTGTTGAACAACCTGATCACCATCGCACCGGGAACCTACAACGAATACGTGATCATGGACAAGCGCGTCCGGCTGCAGGGCTGGGGTGCCGGGTCCGTCACGATCAATGCCGCCAAGTCCAGCGCGAGCCGGCTGGCCGCATGGCGTGCTCGAATCAACGCCAGGGCAGGCACTCCACCAGCCCAGCCAGGGTTCGACCTGCTGCCGGGACAAGCGACACCGGACCCGTTTGCTGCGGAAGAAGCCCCCGGCATCCTGGTGGTCGGAAGGCAAGGCGTGCTCGGCGGCCTGCTCAACGAATGCCTCGGGGGCAGCCTCGCGACGCTCAAGATCGACGGCTTGACGATCACCGGCGGCGACTCCGGCGGCGGCATCCTGGCCAGCGGCTACGCCTGCGGACTCGAAGTTTCCAACAATCGAGTCGTCGCGAATTACGGCACCTACGGCGGGGGCATCCGCATCGGCCACACCACGCTGGTCACCGGCACCGCCTATACCGACGGCGTCAACCGCCAGCCGAACATCCACCACAACTGGATATCGCAGAACGGAGCCACCGAAGCGGGCGGCGGCGGCGGCGTCACGCTGGGCACCGGTTCGGACGGCGTACGTCGTGGCGAGCAACTACATCTGCGGCAACTTCTCGATGGCCGACGGTGGTGGCATGAGTCATCTCGGCCTGTCGACGGCGGCCGGCAACGCTGCTTCTCCTGCGAACAGGATTGTCAGCAACAAGTTCATCTTCAACCAGACCTTCAACCAACTCGCGGACCCGACTGGTGGCGGCCTGTTCATCGGTGGCCAGATTCCGGTGGGCGCCACCGCTGCCACGGGCACGGGCGACGTTGTGGCTGACAGCAACCTGTTCCAGGGCAATCAGGCCGGTGCAGGTGCCGGGGGGGCAGTGAGTATCGCCCGGACCCTTGGTGGCGACGACATCGTTCTCACCAACAACATGATCGTCAACAACGTGGCGGCCTACTTTGGCGGCGGCGTTGCCGTGACAGCCGGCGGAACCGGCGTGCGCTTGGTCAATAACACCATCGCAAGCAACGCCAGCACTGCGAGCAACCGGCAGGCGGGCGCATCGTCTGGCGCAGCGTCGACACCGCAAATCGCAGGTGTCGGGGTGTTTGGCGGGACGAACCCGACGTTGTTGAACAACATCCTCTGGGCCAACCAGTCGTACATCTACCTGATCAGCGGCACCACCAGCGGGTTGTTCAACCCGGGAACGACCGACGTCAACGCACCCGTGCTGACCGCTCAGTATCGCGACTTCGGTCGTGTGGATGCCGGTCCGGCGCTGGCGCCACGGTACAGCGTGCTGACGACGGGCGGCGTTGGGAATGTAGAGAACACAACCGGCTGCACGAACACGGCACCGACGAGCGGGACGGTCGTTTGCAACCGGCTTGCCGCGCCGCCGCCGCCGCCGCCGGCCAGCACCACGCTGTTTGTCAAGGCGAACAACTTCCAGTCGATCGTCGATCCGACGCATCCGGTGAACCTCGTCGACTCGACCGTGTTGCTGCAGTCGGCGCTGACCTTCGACGAGGGCGGCAACTTCGTCAACGTGATCTTCAGTCCGCTCACGCTGTGGGACTCCGCCGGAGCGCTGCGTGCTGACTACCACCTCGGACCGACGGACGCCATTGCCACGAACAATGGCAGGGCGCGCGCAACTACTGGTGGCAACAACGTCGCAATCGGGGCGAACTTCGTGCCGACCGTGGACATCGACAATGAGCCGCGACCCACCGCCGTGGACATCGGTGCTGATGAACGCGCCGCGGCAGCGCTACCGCCGACGCTGACGTCGATCAGTCCCAGCAGCGGAGCGCGCGGGGCGACGATCGGCGTCACTCTGAGTGGCACGAACCTGGCGAGCGCATCGGCGGTGACCGTGTCGGGTACCGGTGTGACATGCGCCGTGACCTCGTCGACGGCCACATCGGTTGCGGCGAGCTGCACGATCGCCAGCACTGCTACGACGGGCACGAGGACGGTCAACGTCACCACGCCAGGCGGAACGAGCGGCAATGTGAACTTTACTGTCACGGCTCCTGCGCCGGTGCTGACTTCGATCAGTCCTACGTCCGGCGCACGGCCTCCGCTACTTCCCATTGGTGGCACGACCGTTGTGCCGGTGACCATCAGCGGGAGCAACCTGACCGGAGGAACCGTGAATGTGTCGGGTAACGGCATTCTTGTAAGCGGCGTGTCGGTGAACGCAGCCGGAACACAGGTCAACGCGACTTTCACAATCCTTCGGCTTCCAAATCCGACCGGCGCACATAACGTCACGGTCACCACGTCCGCCGGCATTAGCGGCGCCGTGACGTTCACCGTCAACTGATGTCGGGTCCGCGATGCTGTACAGACGACGCAATGCCTTGAACCTCTCCGCCGGGCAGTCGCCCGGTGGAGAACTGGACAGAAGGAGTAGCACCATGATGGTCGCCACGACATTCCGCAGGCTGTCGCTCCCTCTGGCTGTCGCAGCGGCGCTCGGGGCATCCGCCAGCGCGGGCGCTGCGGTGTTCGTGCAATGCCCCGGCGACACCAACGGCGATGCTCGATGGACCGGCACCGAGGTGCGGCCCGCGAATACCGCCTGCATGCACCTCACGGCCGGAGACGGCTTCATCAGCATGGCCGACGGCAAGCCTCTGTACATCTTCGGGTTCGACAACGTCACCGGCCAGTTGCCGAGCTCGATCGGGCTCGACGTGCTGCCGGCGAAGTTCTCCGCGCCCACCATCGTGCTCAGGCAGAACGACCACTTCTACCTGACGCTGACCAACGTCGCGATGGCGATCAGGCCCGACCTGTTCGACCCACACACGGTCCACTTTCATGGCTTTCCGGAGCAGGCACCGGTGTTCGACGGCATGCCCGAGGGCTCGTTCGGGGTCAACATGGGCTCGTCGGTCACGTACTACTACAAGCTCAACGACCCCGGCACCTACATGTACCACTGCCACATGGAGGCCACCGAGCACATGCAGATGGGCATGCTGGGCAACCTGTACGTCACTCCCGCACAGGACGGAACTTCGATCCCTTACGACGGCAAGACGTACAACAAGTTCGTATTCAACGACGCCCTTGCTCCCACCGGCGGTGGCGCCGGCTCGACCGGCTACGACAAGGCCTATCCGCTGCAACTGGGGTCGATGGACCACAACTTCCACGACGCCAGCGAAGGCGTGCAGCCGCTGCCCTTCGCGAACATGCGGGACACCTACACGATGATCAACGGGCGCGGCTACCCCGATACGGTCAATCCGAATCCTCTGGATCCGCCGGGCCCGAAGGTTGACTACCTCTTCCCCGTGGTGGCGGCTTCCTCGCAGGAGGTCAGCTCGCTGATCACGGCCACGAAAGGCGAGCGCATCCTGCTGCGGCTGTCGAACCTGAACGTCACCAACTACTACACCATCACGGCCCAGGGTCTGCCGATGAAGGTCGTCGGCGCCGGCGCGCGGCAGTTGAAGGGGCCGGACGGCACGCTGCTGTACTACGACACGGCCTCGGTCACGCTCGGCGGTGGCGAGTCGATGGAAGTGATGATCGACACAAGGCAGGTCGCGCCGGGGACTTACTTCCTCTACACGACCAACCTCAATTTCCTGAGCAATTTCGAGCAGGACAACGGCGGCATGATGACCGAGATCGTCATCGCTGCGGCCCCGTAATCCAGGGCAGGACCTACCCGGCACAGCAGGAGAAGCGCAATGAACACGACCAGGAAACACAAATCGCTGTCCAGGATGCTCGGGGCGGGACTCGCGGCGCTTCTGGTCTGTTTGGGTGCGTCGGCGCATGCCCGCGTCGTCGGCTGGATGGGAGATTGTGATCCCTGTGGAGTCGGGGCCGTGCGCACCTTTGACCTGACGGCCCGACACGACTTCGTCAGCACCGCCGACGGCAACAGCCACTACGCCTGGGGCTACGCCCACGGCACTGCATTCCCGATGCAGCATCCCGGGCCGACCCTGATCGTGAACCAGGGCGATACGGTGAAAGTCATCCTGCACAACGCGTTGCCGGTGCCGGTGTCGATCATCTTCCCCGGGCAGCAGGGGGTTGCCGCGACCGGAGGCAATCCGGGCTTGCTGACACGCGAGGCGCCCGCGGTGCCCCTCACCGCGAATGATCCGGTAGAGGGCCCGACCTACAGCTTCGTCGCCTCGGCGCCCGGCACCTACCTGTACCACAGCGGCACCAACACCGATCTGCAGGTGGAAATGGGATTGGTGGGTGCGCTCATCGTGCGGCCGACGGGCTTCCAGCAGGGGACTGGCAGCGATCACCCGAACCGCAAGGCCTACGAGCAAGCCGGCACTAACTACGACCGCGAGACGCTGTTCCTGCTGACCGAGATGGACCCGGCGATCCATCGGCAGGTGTACACGCAGGTGTTTGCCACGCCACCGCAGACGCCTGCGGTGGACACCAGCACGATTCGCCCCACCATGTGGTTCATCAACGGCCGCAATGCGCCGGACACGCTGCTGGAAGACTACGTGTACTGGCTGCCGACGCAGCCGTATAACGCGCTGCCGCGCATGCATCCCGGCGAGCGGCTGCTGATGCGCATCGTCAACGCCGGCCGCGACCTGCACCCCTTCCACCACCACGGCAACCACGCGACGCCGATCGCCCGCGACGGCCGGGTGCTGTCGAGCAACCCAACGCTTCTCAGCCAAGCGCCGAACCTGGTGTCGCCGGACTTCACCGTGCGCTCGGTGCCGGGCCAGACCATGGACCTGATCTTCGAGTGGACTGGCAAGGGCATCGGCTTCGACGTGTATGGCACGGTCGCGCAAAACCCGCATACGTGCGACACCCCCGGCGGCTATCACAGTGTCCCCACCGACAGGAACTACCGCGAATGGTGCGGCGATCACAACAAACCCATTCCAGTGATCATCGCGGGCCAACTCGACCTCTCATTTGGCGAGAACTGGGGCGGTAGTCCCTACCTCGGCGCGCTCGGCGTGCTGCCTCAGGGGCATCCGGGCCTCAACACGACAGGGGGCTACTACCACATGTGGCATTCCCACAATGAAAAGGAAGTGGTGACCGACGACATCTTCCCGGGGGGCATGATGACCATGCTCATCATCGACGATTGGTCCATCGACCTGGATTCGGAATAGACGACGTAATCGTGGAGAGGCAATCATGCGCACCGGAACACTCACACTTAAGCGTGGCACTGCGGCGCTGACCCTCGCCGTGCTGGCACTGGCCGGGAGCCAGGCGCTCGCCGCCGAATACTGGCTGAGGGCCGGGACGGCGATGGTGACGATGCCCGATACCGACCCAAGTTGCCATGTGGGGCTATGCCGACTGCTCACCAGGGCCGTTCACCGCCACGTGCGGAAGCGTCACAGTGCCGGGGCCTGCGCTGACCGTGCTTTCCGGCGACGCGGCGTTGACGGTGCACTTGTTGAACAGCCTGCCCGCGGTGGGTGCGACGCCGACGCCGACCTCGTTGGTGATCAACGGGTTGATCAAGCCGATGACGCCAGTGTGGGACACGGGCGCTACCGGGGCGCGGCCGTCGCCGACCGCGCGTGTGCGCTCGTTCGACGCAGAAGCTGCGCCAGGCGGCACGGCTGACTACACGTGGTCCAACGTCACTCCCGGCACCTATCTCTACCAGAGTGGCACGCAGCCGCAAGTGCAGGTGCAGATGGGCCTGTACGGGGCCCTGACCAAGAACGCGGCGGAGGCGACCGCAACCACGCCAGCCGCAGCCTATACGGGAGTCGCGTACGACAACCAGAAGACGCTGCTCTTCAGCGAGATCGATCCTGTCCTGCATGCGGCGGTCGCCACTGGCAGCTACGGCACCGCGCCCGGCCCGACCAGCACGTTCGACTACCAGCCGAAGTACTTCCTGATCAACGGCCAGCCCTACGCAACCGGCGCGCCGGTCATCGAGCCCGAGGGCAATCCGGGCCAGACGCTGCTGCGCCTGCTCAACGCAGGCCTGATCACCCACGTGCCGATGATCCAGGGCAACCGCTGGGAGGTGGTCGCCGAGGATGGCAAGCCCTATCCCTATCGCCTCAGTCAGTACACCGCGCTGCTGCCGGCCGCCAAGACCCTGGACCTGCGCCTGACTGCCGAGGTGGGTACGACGTACCCGATCATGGATCGCCGGCTCAATCTCTCGAACAACGGGGTGTCCGGTGGCGGAATGCTGGCGTTTCTTAGATGGGGTGCGCTGGCGCCGGTCGGCGGGGGCGTGGGCGGTGGCGCGGGCGGAGCGAACCAACCACCTGTTGCAAACGCCGATCCCTACGCTTCCGTCCCGGGCGTGACGCTCAATATTGCAGCGCCGGGCGTGTTGGCCAACGACACCGATTTGGATGTCAGCCAGACGATCAAGGCGGTCGCGGCCAGTGGAGCGACAAGCGGGGGCGGAACGTATGCGCTGAACGCCAACGGCTCATTCACCTACACGCCGCCGTCAGCCACGTTCGTCGGAGCCGACACTTTCACCTACCGGGCGACGGACGGGCAGGCGCTGAGTGCCCTGCCCGCCGCGACGATCACGATCACGGTCGCGCCACCATTGGCTCCGAGCCTGGGTACGCCGCTCGACGCCTTCGGCCGCGCCGACTCGAACAACCTGGGCGGGAGCTGGAGTCAGACCGCAAGCGAAGGCTCGTTGGCAAACGTGCAGATCAGCGGCGAACAGGCGATCGCTGCAGCGATCGACCTCGGCGGTCTGGCCATCTGGAGTCTGGGTGGGCCTGCGAGTGTGTTTGGCCCGAACCAGTATGCGGCGTTCACCACGTCCGCGCATGAAAAGTCGGCCTTGATACTCAAGGCCCGCGGGGGCTCCCTGGCCTCGCCGGATACCTACATCCGCGTGCGCCGCGAAGGCAGTCAGATCGTCGTGGCTACGCTGATGGGTGGCAGCACTGCAGCGCTGTTCGTGAGGCAGGCGGGCTTTCCGGCGGGCAGCGGCGGCAATCCGCTGAGTGCCGCGGTGGACGCGAAGGGCTTGGTGACCGTGTTCCAGGGTGGCAGCTACGTCGGCGGCGTGCAGCTTCCGGACGTGCCCGCGTGGAAGGGCGATGGCAGGATCGGCATCCAGCTCCAGACCCAGGGCGCAACGATCGACAACTTCATCGGTGGCAACCTCTGATGGAAGACCGCACGACGCCATAACCAAGCCAATTCATTGCCCTCTCCGCCGGACACGGCCGTTTGGCGGAGCACCTGCACGAGGACGGTCATGAACACGGCTCAGCTCCGGTTTTCGCGAAGCGTGCCGAGACAGGTACGGCTTTGGAGTGTGGTCGCCAGCCTGGCGATCGCCGCAGTCGCGCTGCAATTGACCGGCTGCGCGAGTGCTCCCGCGCGGCCTGCCGCAGCCGAGGCAGTTCAAGGCGAGCAGTCTGAGGTGGAGGCGGCCTACGGGATCAAGGTCGAGGGTCTGAACCTTTCAGCGGCCGGCTCGATGCTCGACTTCCGCTATCGCGTGGTCGATCCGGCCAAGGCGGCGCCGCTGCTCAGCCAGAAACTGAAACCCTATCTGCTCGACGAGGCACGCAGTGCAAAACTCGGTGTCCCGGTGACACCCGTGCTTGGGCAGATCCGCCAGACCTCGCGCAACAATGTGATCCATACCGACCGCACCTATTTCATCATGTTCGGCAATCCGGGCAAGGCGGTGCAAAGCGGCGACAAGGTGTCGCTGCTGCTGGGCGAGGTGAAGATCACCGATCTCGTGGTTCGCTAGCGGCCGTTTATCTGCGCTCGTGGTCCGATGGCGCCCGCATGACTAAGATGCGTTGAAATGCGGCCCCACTTCCACACTCCTGCGGCACACATCGTCGCGGCCCTGTGCCTGGGGCTGGTGGCGAGCATCGCACCGGCCGCCGTGGTCGCCCCGGCGCTCGAGCGCGCCATGGCTATGCGGGGCACGCATGCCGACACTGCCGTGATCCTGCGCTTCACCGACCCGCTTGATCTTCAGCCCTTCGCCGTCACCGACCGACGCGAACGCGACAACCGGCTGTTGCTGGCGCTCAAGGCACGCGCCGCGCGCAACCGGGCCGCCGTTGAGCCACTGCTGGTGGCGAACGACGCGCAACGTATCAGGGATCTGTGGATCATCAACGGGCTCGCAGCGACAGTGCCCGCGGTGGCGGTAAAGGAACTCGCAATGTATCCGGGGGTTGAGCGCATCGAGCTCGACTCATTCGTGCAGCACGCCCGCTCGCAACGCACGCCGCCGCCGCGCACGCCGCCCCATCGCCAGCGCGATCCGGCGCCGGCTGCAGCCGCCCCGCCGCCGGAGCTGCCAGCGGTTCAGACCACGCGCGCGACGCCGGGCTGGAACATGGTTGCCATCCGGGCGCCCGAGTTGTGGGCACTGGGTCACACCGGCAAGGGCGTGGTGGTCGCAACGATGGACACCGGCGTCGATCTCCGGCATCCGGCCTTGCAGCGCAATTGGCGCGGGGGTGCAAACAGTTGGTTTGATCCGCATGGCGAGGAAAGCGCGCCCTACGACGCGCTCGGCCATGGCACGCAGGCGATGAGTGTGATCCTGGGTGGGTCGGCGCTGGGCGTGGCGCCGGACGCCCGCTGGATCTCGGTGCGGATGTTCAACAGCGCCGGGCGCGCGAGCATGAGCGACATTCATCTCGCGTTTCAGTGGCTCATGGATCCAGACGGCGATCCGGCGACGCTCGACGCGCCCGATATTGTCAACGCATCATGGACGCTGACCGGCAGTGCGGCAGGCACGTGCCATCTGGAGTTCAGCCGTGACATCGCGGCGCTGAAGGCCGCTGGCATTGCGGTCGTATTCGCCGCCGGCAACGACGGACCTGCACCGGGCACGAGCAGCAGCCCCGGCGACAATCCGGGTGTCTTGTCGGTTGGTGCGGTGGATACCGATCTCGCGATCGCGCGCCAGTCGAGCCGCGGCCCATCGGCCTGCGACGGGGCAGTATTTCCCAAACTGGTGGCGCCGGGGCTAAGTGTTCGAACCGCGGACCTCTCGCATGGTGGGGTGCTGACGTACACGACCGTGTCGGGCAGCTCGCTGGCGGCTCCACATGTCTCTGGAGTGCTGGCGTTGCTTGCTGGAGCGTTTCAAGCCGCGTCGGTGGCCGAGCTGGAGGCTGCGCTTGTGCGCGGGGCCAGAGACCTCGGCGATGCGGGGCCGGACAACCGCTATGGGTATGGGTTCGTGTATGCCCTGGCGGCGTTCAAGGCGTTACAGGACGCACGCGGATCGGTTTCGAACAGCGCGACGGTGCCTGTTGGTCCGGTGGACGTGGCCAGTCGAAGTGCTTCGCGTCCAGTTCAAGTACGCACCGTGTCTGAGGATGCCGGACAGGTATCCGGGATGCCCGAACGTTGAATCGTTTCACTGTGAGGCTACAACCATGAACACTCGTCTGATGTCGTTCGCGCGAGTTCTGGCCCTCCCCTGCGTCGCCGGCGGCGTGTTGATTCTTGCGAGCGCCGCGCTGGCCCACGACGCCAAGGAGCACGCTGCCCACATGGCAATGGCTGCGACGGGAGACTACAAGAGCTCCATGCGCTCGTATGCGATTCCGGACGTAACGCTGATCGATGCCGACGGGCGCAACGTGCGCCTGCGGGACCTGTTGGCGAGCGGGGATCCGGTCCTGATGAATTTCATCTTCACCACCTGCGGCGCGATCTGTCCGGTGATGAGCAAGATTTTTTCCGAGGTGCCCGGCAGGCTCGGCGCGCAAGCGGGCAAGCTGCGCATGGTTTCCATTTCCATCGATCCGGAGAACGACACGCCCGCACAGCTCAAGTCCTACTCCAAATCGTACGGGGCCACGGCGCGCTGGACCTTTCTCACCGGGCGCGTGGAGGACGTCAAGACGATACAGCTCGCCTTCGACAACTACCGCGGGGACAAGATGAACCACGAGCCGCTGACCCTGCTGCACCCGGCGCCGGGCAAAGCCTGGGTTCGCATTGACGGCTTTGCAAGTTCGGAAGACCTCGCAAAGGAATATCGCAAGGTGGTGAAGTAGTGACGTTGCCCATAGTGTTGTGGGGGCCGGCTGCGCCGTGCCCGTCGCTCCGGGTTCTGGCAGCCGTTGCGTGCCAGCTCATCGCGCTAAATGTCTCGGGCGCGCAGACCCCAAGCGAAACTGGCACCGTTGCGGAGGCGAATCAACTCGCGATCGGTCAGCGCATCTATCGTGAGGGCATTCGATCCTCCGGCGAACCGCTGACGAGCGTCGGATCGGTGCAGACGCAGCGCGCCGGCAAGGACGCGGCGTGTGCCGCCTGCCACCGACGCAGCGGCTACGGCATGAGCGAGGGCAGGTTCGTCATCCGGCCGATCATCGGTCCCGCGCTGACGCAGGAACAGACCGTGCCGGTGCACAGTCCCCGCGTCAAGGCGCGACTGGGCAGCAGCCAGCGCCCGCCGTATACCGAGGCATTGCTCGCGCGCGCCATCCGCAATGGCATCGACGCCGCGGGCAAGCCGCTCGACCCCGCGATGCCGCGCTACGTGATGAGCGACGTGGAGATGAGGTCGCTTGCCGCGTATCTCTTTTCGCTTTCGGCGCAGCCCTCGCCCGGTGTCGACGAGCAGGACATCCATTTCGCCACCGTGATCCAGCCGGGGGTGACGCCGCGGCAGCGCCGAGCCATGCTCGATGTCATGCAGGCCTTCGTCAAGGACAAGGGCGGCACCGCGCGCCAGGAGGATCAGCGCCGCGACGCCGGCAACATGCGCATGGCCCGCTCGTTTCGCAAGTGGGTGCTGCACGTGTGGGAACTCAGCGGGCCGAGCGACACGTGGAACACGCAGCTCGAGTCCTACTACAAAGAGCAGCCGGTGTTCGCGCTGATCGGCGGATTGGGCGCTTCGAGCTGGCGCCCGATCCACGAGTTTTGCGAGCGCCTGGAAATTCCGAGTGTGTTTCCGCAGGTGGATCTGCCGGTGATCGCCGGTGCGAACAACTACAACTTCTATTTTTCCAAGGGTGTCGTGCTCGAGGCGGAGGTGTTGGCGAAGTTTCTGCGCGAACAGGGCGACTCCGGAAAAGTCATTCAGGTCTATCGGCGAGACGATGCCGGGGCGACCGCGGCGGCCACGTTCCGCACGGCTCTTGCGGCGGGCGCGACGCTGGAGGACCAAGTGCTTGAGGCACCGGCCAACGAGGCTTTCTGGCGCAAGGCTTACGAGGCAACGCCCCGCTCACTGGTGTTGTGGCTCGGCGCAGAGGACCTGGACGGCGTGCAGCCGCCGAACAGCGACGCCGCGCCGGCGCTGTATCTGTCGTCCAATCTGCTGGCTGGTCGCCTCCCAGCAGCGACTAGCAAGGCCGGGGCGAATGTCCGCCTGGTCTATCCATCGGACCTGCCGCCCAAGCGCGAGGCGCGGCTGCTGCGCGACAAGCTCTGGCTGCACAACAAGGGCATACCGATCACCGACGAGGCGGTGCAGGTGAACACCCTGTTCGCGATGACGGTCGTCAGCGACGTGGTTGGCCACATCATGGACAGCTTCTCGCGTGACCTGTTTGTCGAGCGCATTGAGCATGTCGTCGGCCAGACACCGATGGCGTCGATCTATCCGAGCGTGAGTCTCGGTCCCGGCCAGCGCTTCGCCGCCAAGGGCGCCTCTGTGGTGCAGGTGCTCGATGCGAGCAAGGGCCAGGTTAAGGCGGTGTCGGGCTGGATCGTGCCCTGAGGCATCGGGGCGACGGCACCCGTTGCTCTCGCGGTTCGACCGGGCGGCCTCCTCATCGCAGGAGCCCGACCGCCGTGGCGGTCGCCGGGGCTTCCCGCTCCCTGTGGCGGCCGACATCCTGCGGCTGCACCGCCTGCAGGCCAAGCGGCTTGTGGCCGGCGCCGGCGTCGCGCGGAAGGCGGGTAGGGAATCTACCCGGGAATGTTTAGGTGGCACCCTTCTGGCGAACCGAGGGTACTCGACCTTAGATTGATAGGAATGATGGCCTGGGGTTCGCCCATCTTGGGAACATCGAGGACTCAAGGATGATTCGCCTGCTCGTTGCCGATGACCATAAGATCTTTCGCCAGGGTTTGAGGCGCCTGCTGTCGGACCACGACGACTTGAGCCTGGTTGCCGAGGCGGCCAACTACGCCGAGGTCATCGACGCCCTGCTGTCGCAAGAGGTGGATTTATCGATCCTCGACCTGTCGATGCCGGGCCGTGGTGGCCCCGCGTTGATCAGCCATGCGAAGTCGTTGCGGCCTGAGATGCGCATCCTGGTGATGACCATGCATGGGGAGGAGCCTTTCGTCAGCCAGGCCCTACGAGCGGGCGCCGACGGCTACATCACGAAAGAGAACGCAGCGGATGAGTTGATCCAGGCCATCCGACGGCTGGTGGCCGGCGGCCGCTACGTGTGCCAGTCGGTTGCCGAACACCTGGTGCGCGGGATTGCAGAAAAGACGCAGGACGAGCTCATGCACACGCGGCTCTCCTTCCGCGAATTCAAGATCTTCGAGATGCTCGTGGCCGGCAAGCGCGGCTGGGAGATCGCCCAGGAGCTTTCGCTCAGCGAAAAGACGGTGAGTACTCACAAAGCCCACGTGCTGCACAAGATGAACGCGACCAACCGCACCGAACTCCTTCTTTACGCAGTGAAGCACCAGCTCGTCACGATCTGATCGTCCGGAGGCGTCGATGCCCGCGACACGCAGCGCCTTCGCGCAGCCACCACCGTGTCGCCCGATGAGCCCACCCTCTGGGGGACATGTGGCACGTCTGGCGCGGCACCCGGCGAATCGGAAGTTTCCTTAAATAGGGTAAGACATCCGAGGTGACTTTCAGAGAGGGCTGCTAGCCAGGGCGGGCGTCGGCTCACTACGCTTCGGCCATGGATGATTCGCAAGCGCTGATGCGGTTGCTGGATCGGCTGGCGGATGTGCGTCAAGCCAGTGCCTCCGGCACCAGACCCACACCGCGCGCCGACACCGCCTACGAGCCGGAACTCGAGCGACCTGCGCTCGGCGCCGTTGCGGTGTATCGAGGTGGATGGCGCAGCGTTCAGGCGCGCACCGGCCGCTTGCTGCAACGGCAGCTGAGACAGCGGCGCGCGGCGCTGGTGGACCCCCTCATCCGGGGGACCTTTGCGCTGCTCAACGAATTCCGGACCGCAGTCGAATCGAGAGCGGACCCACACAGGCTCGGCATGCTCTTGCATGCGGTACGGCAGGACGCCATGAGCACCTTCGACGCCGCAGCAAAGTTGCGGCCCGAGACGCCGCAATTCAGCGCGGACAGGGCGCGATGCCTGAGCGACCTCGAAGAATTGCTTCGTGGCCTGTGTGGCCAAAATCCACCAGACGGTCGCGACCTCAGGCATGCGATGGACGCGCTGATCGTGCAGCTCTTGCGACTCACGGGCCGATGACGGAGCCACCAGCCGAGGCGCGGCAATTCGACATCGAGCTCCGTGCCGGGGTCATCCGACTTCAACCGTGATTCGGGTGCCGCGCCCCGGCCCGGTTTCGATGGCGAACGTTCCGCCGGCGAAAGCAGCTCGCTCTCGCATGTTCAGAAGCCCGCTTCCAGTGCTTTGGCCCGCCAGCCCCAATTGGTCGGGTACGAAACCGACGCCATTGTCGGCGATCACCAGCATCACGCCAGTCGTTGTGGCCGACAGCGACACGTCGACCTTGCTGGCTTGAGAGTGCTTGGCGCAGTTCAATACTGCCTCCTGCGTGATCCTGAACAGCACCGACTCGATCGGCGGCGCGCATCGGGATGAGTACCCCTTGCAGTCCATCTGCGCCGCAATACCGGTGCGGCGAGTGAATTGCTTCAGGTGATGTTCGATCGCGGGGGCGAGGCCGCCGTAGTCGAGCGCGGACGGCCGAAGCTCACCGCAGAACTCCCGGATGCTCGCAATCGTGTCAGTGAGCAAGTCGCGGGTCTCTCTCAGCAGTGCTTCGTCGTCGGGTTGATGGATGACGACGGAGCTCGCGATTGCCTTCAGATTGATATTGATGGTGGCCAGGTTGGCACCCGTGCGATCGTGCAGTTCGCTCGCCAGCAGGCGGCGTTCGTCTTCCTGAAGGGAAACGACGCGGCGCGACAGGTCTGCCAATCGCTCCGCTTGCTCGGTGCGCTCGCGCTGGTGCTGCCGCTCGACGCCGGCCAGTCGGCGGTTCTCCAGCCACCACCAAGCGCCGATCAGCAGCAGCCCCGCCCCATTCAGAGCGACCACCAGGACGATCCGGTTCAGTTCGGCAAAGGCCTCCGCCCGGTCGAGCTTGGCCACCAAGAACCAGTCGGTCCCCTCGACGGGCTGCGCAAAGGCCAGCACGCGCTGGTTGCGGTCATCGTCGCCTTGCAGATGTCCGGACCTGCCCGCGAGCAGCGCCGCTCCGATGGACTGCGACGACTGGGCTTCGAGACGCCGGGCCACCGGCCCCTTCTCGGTCGAGACGGTGTCGTTGAGCACGACCATCGCGGACCCTTCACGCCGAAGCAGAAGCACTTCGGCGGCGGTCGCGTTGCCGGGCCACAGCTCGATCATCGGATAGAGCTCATGCTGCGTATCGATGCCGATGTGGATCACAAATTTGCCGGCGCCCTCAGGAAGTTGAACCGTGCCCAGGAATCCCACGTCGAGCGGTGTGCCGGTGCTATCCCTGGAGGCCCATGGAGTGGGGTCGAGCACAGGGTGGAGTGTCGTGACCGCGGCGAGCACCGCGCGGCGGACTTCCGGTGAATCGTCCTCTGCGCCGGTCGTCAGCAGGAGTGCGCCGGTGGCCGGGTCGCGCAGGCCAATCTCGATGTACTGCGAGGTCCTCGAGTGCTCGTGCAGGCGCGCGATCAGCTGCACGCGCGCCTGTACATCGGCCGGCCCGTGGCTGCGCCAGTCTTCGATCAGCTTGAAGAACTCGGGACTCGAGATCCAGATGCGGATGTCGTCGCTGCTGTCATCGATCCAGGCCGCGGCCAGCGACGCCTTGAGTGCGCCGATCGCCTCGAGCCGGTGCTGCACCGAGCGCTCCACCGACTCGCGGGCCAAGGTGTAGATCAACAGGGCCAGGCTGGCCAGACCGACCGACAGCACGGCCGACGCGACAAGAGGCGAGAGCCAGCGCGGGCGCACGTGCCGGACCGGAGCGCGATTCAGTCCCAGGTGTCGCCGCCAGAGCATGGCCAGCGCAAACGGTGCCGCGCCGCAGGCGGACAGGAACGCGGCATAGGCGACCAAGTCATCGATGTCCAGGGTGACGCCGGACCTGATCATCCACAGCAGTCGCGCCGACAAGGCGGCTGTCGCGCACAGGCCGATGCCGACGAGGACATAGCGGATGCGGGCACTGCCGGTCGGCAACATGTGTTCGGACCCGTATGCGGGTTTGCGAAGGTTCCCGGCGGGCGGACTGGTCATCGTCTGGGCGTCGGTCGTGGTGGGGCGCGCGCGGGCAGGCGACCCATCATTTCTAGCAGCAATTGTCGCGCATGCAAGGACCACAACCCGCGGTTCCGGGGGCGGGTATCGCCCGGCTGGATCGGAGTTCTCTGATTTTGGGCTCACACGTCTGAGTCTCGAATCATCCGGCGCCGATTGTCTCGCGGAGCCAGCGCAACTAGCGTTAACGCGGGGTCGAGATGGGGGAGGTCTGCATGGACATGTCTGCGGCGTTGCTTCGACGAGTGCTTGCGCTCGCCGCCTGCTCAGTCATCCCCGCGGTCTATGCGCACGATCCAGCCGATCCGCATGCGCACCACCATGCGGCAGTTGCCAAGACCGTTCGCTCGACCGCCGAGTACGTCGTTCCTGACGTAAAGCTCGTGCGCGACGACGGCAAGGCGGTGACGCTGAAGCAGGAACTCGGTGACGGGCGACCAGTTGTCCTGAACTTCATCTACACCACGTGCACCTCGGTTTGCCCATTGAGCAGCCAGACCTTCGCCGAGCTGCAGGACAGACTGGGCGAGGGACGCAACAAGGTGCACCTGGTGTCCATCTCAATCGATCCCGAGGAAGACACGCCGCCGCGCCTGCGCGAGTACGCCAACCGGTTCGGAGCGGGACCCGAGTGGCAGCACTACACCGGGACGCGCGAGGCGAGCCTCGATGTCCAGCGCGCCTTCAGTGTGTATCGCGGCGGAAAGATGAGCCATACGCCGGTGACGCTGCTGCGTGTGGCGCCGGGCAACCACTGGGTCCGCATCGACGGCTTCGCAACTGCAGACCAACTAGCCAGCGAGTTGCGTCCGGCCATCGCCTTGCGCTGACGTCATGCCACACCGATCGAGCGAGCAAATGAACTTCACTCCATGTATCGCACTGCACTCAACGGCGCGCTTGGCCGCCATCGGGACGGAGGACACACCATGCTGAGGATCCTGCGGTTCGTTCGCCCATTGCCCGTACTGCTCCTGTCACTGCTCGCCGGGGGCGCCTGTGCGCAGAGCTTCAAGGTGCAGTGTCCGCTGACGACTCCCAACCCGGTCGGCCCAATCACCGCCCCCGGCAGTCTGATCACGATCCCCGCCGGCCAGACGAAGTGCCAGCAGATCTCCGGTGGTGACGGCTTCGCCACGATGGGCGACGGCACGCAGACCTATCTGTTCGCGTTCGGGCCGCTGTCGGGCATGGCTGAACACGTCAAGGGTCTGCCGGGCACGCAGACCAAGACCGTGTTCAACAGCATGACGGGCAATGGGCAGGCCGTGGTCGGCGCTCCCCAACCAGGGGACACGTTCAATGGGGCGGTTGGTCTTGTGCCTGATCCGGAACCGCCGCTCGACCAGACGGGAACGCAGTGCACCGTCGCCGGGCGTGCCTGCTGGATGCAACGCCAACTTCGGCCGCCGATTTGCGCCAATGGTGGCCGGGGCGCCCTGCCTCACCGGTCACGTCGATCCCCGCATGATCATGGAAGTCGGGACTCTAAACGGCAATATCCCGGCGCCGCTGATGGCAATCGACGAGGACGACGAGTTCTTCCTCACGCTGACCAACGTCGGTCAGGTCATGCGCGCGCGTCTCGACTTTGGAAGGCTGATAAGTGCGTTTGGTTGCCACGTAAGTTGGACGGAGCTCGCCCACGCGGGGCTCACCCCGTGTTTGGAGCACTGGTTCTTCAATTGAGAAGCTAGCGGACGTCGCCTTCGCCCGCCGCGAAGAGGCAGCGCCCCAAGTGTTCCCGAGTGCTTCCGGGTTTACCTGGAGCTGCGGATTTTTTCGCCGCTTTTCCGTACCAAGGCGGGGCCGCGCGGAAGGGCGCTATCAGACGCGATCCCGGGCAAGACGCTGTCAAACCGAATGGCGCACCCGCGCCTGGAGTTAGCAAGCGTCTGGCTACGGTGCACAACTTGGCGAAATGACTGTGGAAAGTTGATTGTGCAGTGCATTATGAAAATCGCCCGTCGCCGGGCACTATCCTTCATGGAGTGTGAGCGACCACTACCTTAGATCACCCATATCATCGCTGTCTCCAAAGCTACGTCACGGACGTCGGCAATGGGCTGGCCCTGTGGATAACCCCGACGCTTCCGGTATCATGCGCCGCTGCGTTCAGGAGTTTGGAGCCTTTTCTGGCCCTTGCTTCAGGGCGACCGGGCGGGAGTGCGAAGCGGGGCTTCATCAAGTCGCTGGCTCTCTCGCAATAACAACAAGCTGGACATTCACCTTTCATTCGATGCAGCACCTCTGGCAAGACTGCTCGCTCGCCTTTTGGAGAGCGAGCTGATGCTCAACAAATACCGGCTGGATCAAACCGCTCAAGGCGATCGACTTCGACGAGTCGACCGCCACCCTGACGATCGAGGCTCCCAACCGGCTCAAGCTCGACGCGATCCGCGCCCAGTTTTCGCAACAGATCGCCCAGGTCGCAGCGCGCGTCATGCAGCGGCCGATCGCGACGTGTTCGCGGTCGAAAACGGGGCCGCCGTTGCCACCCTGCAGTTTCCCGCTGCCGCCCCGGTCGAGTCGGCGGCAGTGGCGGATGCGGGTTCCATCCCCGAGGATTCCGCGAGCCGGGCGCGGCTCAATGTGAACCTGAGCTTCGACACATTTGTCACCGGCAAGGCGAATCAGTTGGCGCGTGCCGCGGCGATGCAGGTTTCCGACAAAGTACCCGGTCTGCAACAACCCCCTGTCCTGTACGGCGCGTTGGTCCTGGGCAGAACGCATATCTGATTCACGCAGGAATGGTTCCTCGCCCGCAAGCCGGACGCCAAGGTGCGCTACATCCACGCCGAGCAATACGTAAGCGATGTGGCGCGGGCCTACGAGCGCAGGCATTCGACGACTTCAAGCGCTATTACCACTCCCTCGATCTGCTGCTGATCGACGACATTCAGGTTTTTCTCCGGCAAGGCTGGACCCCAGGAAGAGTTCTTCTATGTGTTCGAGGCCCTGGTGGCTGGACGCAAGCAGATCATCATCACCTGTGACACCTATCCGAAAGAACTGAAGGACATGGAGGATCGCTTGGTGTCCCGCTTTGCCTCCGGCCTGACGGTCGCGATCGAAGCGCCAGAACTGGAGATGCGGGTCGCGATCCTGTTGAAGAAGCGGATAAAAGTGAGAATGTCGATCTGAAGGAAGACGTCGCATTCTTCATTGCCGAAGAATCTGCGCTCCAACGTTCGCGAACTCGAGGGGCGCTGCGCAAGATCATGGCGTTCTCTTCGTTCCATGGCCGCGTGATCACCGTCGACGTCGCGCGTGAAGCACTCAAGGGACCTGCGGCTGTTAGCCTCCACCGGGCAGGTCACGATCGAGCTGATTCAGAAGACGGTGGCGGACTACTACAAGATGAAGGTCGCCGACATGTACAGCAAGCGGCTCAACTCCTTCCTCGGTGATCGCCGGACCGCTCGCGCAGGTCGCCATGTACCTGGCCAAGGAACTGACGCAGAGAGTCTGCCCGAGATCGGCGAGCAGTTCGGCGGCCGCGATCACACAACCGTGCTGCACGCCGTGCGAAGATTGGCGCGAGCGTGCCAAAAACACCGAACTCAACCATGCGCTGCACGTGCTCGAGCAGACATTGAAGGGCTGAGGTGGCAGTGTCTCCCTGTGTCCTGCCTGTGGACAGCTGTGGACGAAAGTCCGCCCGGAGTCCACAAGGTGCTGAGTTGTTAGACCTTCATACCGGCCGTCAACAGGCGGACAGGGTCGCCTGTCCACATCGCTTACGTGTACGCAAGTTGCTGATACAGGAAGCAAACCAGGGCTTGTCCCCAGATTGAACACGGACCTACTACTACCTATCTATGAACAGGAAATAAGAAATGCAACTTGTTAATATTCCGTGATGCGTTGCTCAAGCCATTGCAGGTGGTGAAGGGGGCGGGATCGTTGAACGCCGGCAGACCCTGCCGTCGCGACATCCTGGTGCGGAAGGATGGCGAACGTGTTCGTTCACGGCCACCGACCTTGAAATCCAGATCCAGACTTCAGCGCTGATCGGTACCTGGCAAGGACGTGGCGGCGACCACGATCGCCGCGCGCAAGCTGGTGGACATCCTGCGTGCGCTGCCCGAGGCCGATGTTCAATTGTCGATTGCAAGCAAGAAGCTGACGGTGACAAGCGGCAAGAGCCGCTTCAACCTGCAAACCCTGGCCGCCGAGAATTTCCGACCGGTCGCGGGGCTCCGAGTTCAACGCTGACTTCAGCCTGCCCGCGGCAACCCTGAAGCACCTGCTTGCCATGGTGCATTTCTCGATGGCGCAGCAGGATATCCGTTACTACCTGAACGGAATGTTGCTGGTGGTCGACGGCAAGACCGTGCGCGCGGTGGCTACGGATGGGCATCGCCTCGCGCTGGCCGAAGTCACTGAAGGACGATGCCACCTCGAAGATCGAGGCCATCATTCCGCGCAAGACGATTCTCGAATTGCTGCGCCTGCCGCCCGACACGGACGATGCCGTGCGCGTCCAGATGGCTGCCAATCAGTGAAGCCTGCTTCGCTGACATCTCGAGCTCGTGTCCAAGCTGGTCGAGGGCAAGTTCCCCGATTACGTGCGCGTGATACCGGCCGCGAACACCAAGGTCTTCGTCCTCGGCGCGAGGACCTGATGCATGCAATGCAGAGGGCGGCGATTCTGACCACCGACAGGTTCAAGGGCGTGCGCATGGTGCTTGCGCAGGGCAGCCTGAAGATCACTTCGACCAATGCCGATCAGGAAGATGCGCAGGAAGAACTTGAGGTCGAGTACGCGGGCGACGGGCTGGATATCGGCTTCAATGTCGAAGCGCATCCGCTCGATGCGTCGGGAAACCTGAAGACCGAGCAGGTGCGGTTTGCTCTGGGTGATGCGCTCGGCAGTGCTCATCACGATGCCCGACAGCGAAAAGTTCCGGTACGTTGTGATGCCGATGAGAATTTAGGTATTCGAGGTGTACGCGCCGCGGCCGGCGCGCGTGCGCCTCGA